>CACIEO010000001.1:0-311546 GCA_902585665.1 uncultured Pelagibacteraceae bacterium
CGACTCAAAACAAAGCAGGAAAAATTATAAGATTGTGTGAAGGTAAAAATAAATCGATCAAAAAAACTTTTTTAGACTCAACAGGATTAAATATAATAAGTTTTTTTGTAGATAATATTTTTTTAACACATAATAAATTGAGAAGAAATAATATTAAAACAACAAAGGTATTTAAAGTAAAATTACTTAAACAAAATAAAATTTTCTTTGCAAGATTCCCGTCTGGAATGTTATTAGAATTTTTAAATTATTGATATGAAAGATAAAATTATTCAGAAATGGTTTGAAAAAAAACTTAAAAGAAAACTTAAAAAAAGTGATATGAATATAAATATATTTGAATCAAAAATTATAGATTCATTTGAGGGAGTAGAGTTGATTATTTTTTTAGAGAAAAAGTTAAAAATTAAAACAGATATCTCATTTATTCAGAATAAGAAAAAGCAAACTATAAGAGAGTTATTAAAACTTGAAAAATAACCGAAATTATAATTATACAGCATCCGATATTAAAAATACACTAGTTAAGCTTGGTGTAAAAAAAAATGATTTAATTTTTATACACTCAAATCTAGCTTTCTTTGGAAAACTCCGATCCAAAAAAAATGTTTGTGAGGTTTTTTTTAAATCTATATTTGATGTTATAGGAAATAAAGGAACACTTGTTGTACCTACATTTTCTTATTCAATTGAGACAAAATATAATAGAAGAAAAACCCCTTCTGTTTGTGGTATTTTTTCTAATTATTTAATGTCAAAAAAAAAAGGAAAAAGATCAGGGGATCCGATCTTCTCAGTCTATGCATTTGGCAAATATTCTGAATATTTAACTGAAATTAAAGATATTTCTAATCATGAATGTTTTGGAAAAAATTCTTTTTTTGAAAAATTTTATAAATTAAATGGAAAAATTGTAAATTTTAATGACACATGCGCCTCTACACATGTTCATTATTTTGAAAAACTCGCAGGAGCAGACTATAGATTTGATAAAAAATTTAAAGTTAAAATAGAACATAATAAAAAAGTTAAAAGAAAAATAATAGTTTTCTATTGTTTGAAAAATTATAAAAAAGAGGAGGCGAGGTTTGACAAATTTCATGATTATGCAATTAAAAATAGATTAGCAAAACAAAAAAAACTTGGCTTAGGCATAATTACTTATATGGAAATAAAAAAGATGAAAAGTTTAGTTTTTAAAAAAATTAAATTTAAAAATTTCTTTATTAAAAAAGTTTAGTTTTGATTTTCCCATCAAACTTAAATATACCCATTTCTTTAATTCTTTTTTTTATAAATTTATAGTCGACTTTTTTGTCTTTCTTAATTTTATAAATTATATCTATTGCTTTCATAATTTTGTTTATATTCTCAGTCCCTATAGAGATTCTTAAGTATTTTTCAGTCGACTCCCCATATGATATACCTGGAACAACACTAATATTGTATTTAAGCAATAAGTACATTGCAAAATCAAATATTGGATTGGTAAAATTGTTTATTTTAATAAAAATATAAAAAGTTGAAATGCCTGATACATAATCAATTTTTTTTCTTTTTAAGTATGTAATTATTTTTTTTCTTTTTTTTAGTAATTCGTTTATTTGTTTTTTTGAAATATCAACAAATTTATCAAAATTAATTGACAAGTACTGACTTAATATAGTTGGAGCACATGTTATTAAATGTTGATTCAATATGGTTAATTTTTTTATAAATTTTTCATTTGCTATCACATATCCTATCCTCCAACCTGATATACCAAAATTTTTTGACAGTGAGTTTACTATCAAGGAGTTCTTAAGGTTTTTATCAATTCTTGCTAATGAAAAAAATTTATTTTTATTTGTAAATTCAGAATACGCCTCATCACATATGATTGCAAAATTATTTTTTTTCGCAAGATTGAAAATTATTTCTAAATCCTTTTTAGAATATATTGTTCCTGCAGGATTGTTAGGATTACATATAATCATTAGTTTTGTGTTTGTTGTCACATATTTCTTATAATTCGAGACTTTTTCATTTATGGGGACGCCAACAATTTTTCCCTTAGCAAGTTTAATTTGCTCTTTATAGCTTAACCATGAAGGCTCAACGATAATGACCTCATCATTAGGATTTGTTAAAAGATTTATACACATAAAAATTATAATTTTTGAGCCCGCAGAGATAAGTAAATTTTTATCAAAATTAACAGAACTTTTATAATTTGAATTGTAGTATTTTGAAATTTTCCTCCTTAAACTTGGTAAACCTTGAGAGTCTGAATAATGATAAGATTTATCAATATCAACATTTTCCATACTTAATGTGGGCAAATTAAAAAATGCTTCACCTAGCGATAGAGTTATCACATCTCTATTTGATCTTTTTAAATCATACACAATTTGATTTATATAAATAGACAAAGCCTCATCTAACTCTTTTACATGTTTGGATATTTTCATAGTTTAAAGATTTTTACCTTACCACTTCTTGTTTTGGGAAATCTTGACTTAATAATTATTTCTTTGGGAAATAAATTTCTATTAAGATTCAATATAGCCCAATTATTTATTTGATTTAATGATCTTATTTTATTTTGTTTTTTTTTTAATTTAATAAATATATTATAGTCCTCAAAGTTTGATTTATCTAAAATTGAAACGGCTTTAGCATCATCTACTAGCTTATTAGTTTGAAATAACTCCTCAATCAAATTTAAATTTATTAAATTACCCTTTTTTTTTATAATTTCATTTTTTCTTCCAAATATAAAAAGAAAATTTTTTTTATTTATTTTAATAGTTTTACCTACATCACCCGTTTTAAAATAAGTATTATTTTGAATAGAAAGATTCCCATTTAAATTTAAATATCCATCAAAAATATACTTAGACTTTAAAATAATTTCCTTATTATTTTTTTTATCTACATCAATGAGTTTAATATTTACTTTTTTCAAAATTGTTCCAACAAAACCTTTTTTATAGGTATTTTTGGAACGCTTTTCCTCTAATGATACAAATGTTGTTTCCGATAGCCCATAATTTTCTAAAATATTAGTGCCAAAGTAATTATTGAATTTTTTCTTAATTTTTTTGTCTAAATAGGCAGTTCCACAAAAAGCAAAATTTAATTTACATCTAAATTTTTTAATTGATTTATTATCTGTTAGTTCAATTAAGGATTTAATAAGTGGTGGGGTAAACCATACTGTGGATATATTGTAATTTTTAATATGCTTCCAAAAATTAAAAATATCAACAGAGCTAAAAAAACTGAAAAAAATTATGTTACTTGAAGCCATAACAGGTATTAAAAATGAGTTAAAAATACCTCCAAGATAAGAGGTTTGAAAAATATTTAAAAAAGTTTGATTTTTTAATTTGTAAAATTTCACAAAGTCAGAACTTGACTCAACTAGTTTTCTAAAATCGATCTGAATTAACTTATTATTACCAGTGGTACCACTCGTGAATAGTATTAATTTTCCATTGTTTTTTAATTTTATTTTATTTGATCTATAAGAATTTAACCATGCGAATTCAGTATTACACTCAATAGGAATATTAAATTTTTCATTTAAAAGCTTATTATTTTTATCTATAAAGAGTTTTTTTACCCCTAATTTTTTAATTAATTCATTTAGTTTCTTTTCTGGAGTGTTACAATCAATTGGCAAGAACTTAATTCCATATAAACCACAAGCAACAAAAAGAACAATATTTTCGATTGAATTAGGTATGAAGCTTGCAACAGTATCTCCACTTTTAATATTATAAGCTTTAAAAAAATTGATTTGTTTATATATATTTTTCAAAAGATCATTGTAGTATATTTTTTTTAGATTTTCTTTGTTTAATATATAATTTTTATTATTGAATTTTTTCAAAAAATTAATCATTTAATTTTGTAAATATTATTTTTCAGTATTATTTTGTTATCGATTAAAACAGTCGGTTTTTTTAAAATCATATCAATATGAAAATCAATCTTATTTTTTCCTCCAACAGTGTAGTTTGAACCAAAACCAAAGTGAACGCATCCATATGCACCTTCATCACAAAGCATGTGGCCTGTAATTTCACTTTTCTTGTTAAACCCAAATCCTATCTCAGCTAGTACTTTTCTCTTGTTGCTATATTTATAAAATATATTATTAAATTTTTTACTTAAAGATTTATTAGAAGTATAAAATTTCTCAATACATCCATTTTTAATTTTTAATATTATTTTTGACTTTAATTTTCCAATATTGTTAGTAGAGATGGATCCATCTACAATTATTTCACCATTTGATTTATGCTCAATTGGAGAAATATTAGTTTCCACATCAGGCGGAGATCCTAAAAGTATATTATTATTAACAAATCCAGGACAAAAGTTTGACTTTCTTTTATTGATATCTGCAATTAATCTCACACCATTTAAAGATATTACTTCCACGGTTTTTCCTTTATCAAGAATTTTTTTTAGTTTTTTTGCTTTTTTTGAGTAATTCTTAAATGGAGCAATTAACGAGTTTAACTTAAGCTTTTTGGATGAGAAATTTACAAGACTTAAAAATCTTATTCCTTTTTTTTCCGATTTTAATCTCTCTCTGCTATGAGCAAATGAGTTTTTAGTTAGACATAAAATTAAGTCACTTCTGATCATTTTCTTTTCTATAATTTTACCGAGATTTTTGCCATGAGTTTTGGAATTTTTGGTTATACTTGAGTCATATTTAATATCTTGTTTGTCTAGAAATTTTTTAAATTTATAAAAAATATCTTTTGATATATTATCGTAAATTAAAAGTAACTTTTCGTCTCTTTTAAAATTACCACAATAAAACAATATATGATTTATCGATTCATTATTCATACATTATAATTTTTTAATTAATTTTTCTTTATTGAGCAATTTTATTATTTTTTTGGTTATCTTTAGCGATGCATTTACTTTTGTTGATATATCTAATAATGAATTTTTACCGTCACAAAAATCAAAAATATTTAAAATCAAGTCTTGATTTTTTAATTTTTTAAATGATGTCGATAAATTAGTAAATAAACCTCTTTTTGATAAAAATGGCTCACCTTTTATTTTTGAGATGTAAATTTCCTGACTATCTAAAAATTTTAGAAATTTTTTTAAGATTATAAAAGAATGATCATAATCCTGAATATTAAAATAATCTAAATTATCTAAGGAACTATGATATTCTTTATACTCTCCAAATTTTTTTTTAGTAATACAAATGAAGGGTAGATCTATATTTGGAGAATTAAATTGTCTTTCATCAGAACCTCTAGCAGACCAATTTCTTATATTGTATCTAATATTAAAAACTTTCAAAAATTTTATTAACAAATTATATGTTAAATTTTCTTTATATTTAGAGAGAATATTAAGTTTCTTGCCATTTGCTAGGCAAGTTAAAACATATCCAGCTAAAAAGTTTTTTTTAATCTTTAAAAAGTTTTTTTGAATATACAACATTGATCCAATTGTCTCAGATATAAATATAATACAATAAGAAAAGTTTAATCGCTTTTTTTTATTTTCTAAGTTTAAGTAACTCACCAAATCAGAAAGCATCATAATCCCTGACAAATTATCGTTAGCTAGATTGGGATGGCATATATAGGTTGTTAAAAAAATAGTTTTTTTTGACTTACCTTTAATAAAAATTTCTCCATAAGGCATAGGACTATTTTTATTTGTAGATTTTATTTTTACAAAATAATTTTTTTTTTTAAACTTTTTAATATCATTATATTTAATACAAAAACCCCATCTTTTTTTATAATAGGAAGTAACGTAAGGAACAGAATTTGGTTTATTTTTTTGAAAATACAGATGTTTAAATAACTTTTTTCTAGATATAATTTTACTGATATTTTCTGAATTTTGAACAACATGTAGAAGATTTTTTTGACAGTCTATTATTTTCTCATTAGTGTTTATATCTGAAATATAGCCATCTATAAGATTCCATCTTTTTGGTACCACCCAATCAAAAACTTTTCTTTTCTTAAAATATTTAATATTTAAGCCATTGATTTTTTTTTTTAAAAAATTCAATGTTTGAATGTTACCATCTGAATTGATTCCTCTTGGTGTATGAAATAATTTTTTTACGTTCTTATTTATTTTTTTCATTTACTTTTTTAATCATATTATTTATTGAATTTACATTTTTATTTTTACCCAAACTACATATAGATAGAATTTTATAATAGTTTTTATAAATATTTTTATAATCCTGATATATTTTCTTAATTTAAAATTATTTTCTTTGGATTATAAATATTTACTTTGTTAACAAATATATTTCTTTTAATAAGCGTTTTGATTTCCTGACGTAAATTTCTGACATTCATATCTAAATACAAAATAGGATTTTTTAAAATTATACTCTCAAAAAATTTTTGTGAAATTCTATCAACTATTATATAATTGTAATAATTCTCATTATTTTCTTTAATATCGTAAATAATCTTATCCTTAAATTTTAATAAAGGCTCTTTTCTTAAATATCTTCTTTCTTTAGGGTGTCTCTTAATTAAAAGATTTTCATTTTGGGCGAGTAATTTACTTTGAAAGTTTAAATAATCAGTGTCATTTATATCTCTAAATGGCCCGTTTCTTCTTGTACCATGTAAGGCTTCTGTAAAATAGAGAATAAATCTATTTAACTTTTTTTTCTTACCTTTTTTTTTAAATGAAACTAGTGGTAAAGAATAATTTAAAACTTTAGGATGAAAATAATTACTTTTCAGATACTTCTTTCTAAAAGTTAATTTTCCATAATTAACGTAGTTATCACAAAAAGCAAACTCGCCTGCTTCATTCCATGGATTGTCATATATTAACGGTGAATAATTTGCATGATTAAAGGATATTACTTTTTTTTTTAATTTTAAATAATTCGCAGACATAATTCTATTTTCGATTGTCATGTTAGATCCCACTAATAAAATATCTGACTTGCAAATAAATTTTTCCTTTCTTGAAAAAAATTTCTCTAAATAATTTATAAAATTGCTTACAAAATGTTTATTTTTTATATTATGAAATGATTTAAAATTATTTAAAAATTCTATTAAACATTTCTTCTGCTCAAAAAATTTATTTATAAATATTTTTTGACGATATTGTTTTGAATAATTAAAAGAGTTATTATTGATAAGATTTTTATATACATGATTCTGAACATTTACATTAAAAACTTCAAAATCAATTTTTTTATTAATTAACGACAAAATATCATATTTTAATTTAAACAGTGAATTTTTTGATTTAATGTTAAATTTTTTAATCTTAATGTTTTTAAATAAATAGTTTTTATTAATATGAGGAAAGTCCATTTCATTAAAAAAACTTGGTTGTTTATCATAAAGAGATATTATAGATGATGATAAGTATCTCTGAATTTCAATTATCATGATTGAAATTATATTTATTTTCCCATTATTTTTGGATACTTTTATATTCAACTTGTCAAGAGATCTAAATATTTCCAAATTAATATGATCAATTTTTTTTATTTTGTAATTCATTTTATTTACACACTAAACAATAGATTTCATTTTTGTATAGTTTGGAAGTTATATAAGTCCTCACTTTGGACTATCCAAAAGTTCTGAAAATAGTTTTGATGTTTTTAGTAATTTTGAATAACTTCCATTTTCGATTAGTTTTCCATCATTAAATATCAAAATTTCCTCAAAATCAGACAATAATCTTAAGTCATGAGTTATGAAAACAATTGTTTTTGATTTGTTCAAATTCTCTAAATTATTAAGAATTTTCTTTGAGGTAATCATATCTATATTGTTAAGTGACTCATCCAAAAAAACGAACTTTCTGTTTAAATAAATTGTCCTCGCAATATTTATTCTTTGAGCTTCTCCACCGCTAACTCTTATCCCTTCTTCACCTATTATAGTTTTTAATCCCTTTTCAAGTCCTTCTATAAATCCTTCTAGTTCTGCTACTTTTATTGCCATCGAGAGCAAATCTTGGTCAATATGATTTTCTGCATCTAAACAGATATTATTTTCAATTGTATCATCGATTAATATGGTTTTTTGGGAGCAATATGATGAATTGGATATTAATATTTCATTAAAATCTTTGTTTTTTCCGCCATTAATTAAAATATCTCCCTGTGTCGGTATTATTAAACCACTTATTAAATCAATGAATGTGGTTTTTCCAGATCCTGATTTACCGCAAATTCCAATAATTTTATTATTCCTAAAATCATAATTTATATTTTTTAAAATATTTTTATTTTTGTTATAAGCAAAAGACACATTTTTAATTTTCAAACTATCAATTTGTAAATTATTTTCTATTATTTCAGGGTATAAGTTCTGATTAATAAGTTCATCTTTTACAACCTTTAGAGGGTTTGAAGAGCCTATAAAAGATATCAAGTTGGTATATATTAAATGAAATGATGGAATAATTTTATAAGCTGCAAAAGCGAAAACACCGTAGGAAAGAAGGCCATTCAGCTCCAACTCTCTTTCAGAAAAATAAATAATTGAAATTATTATTGCTAAAAAATAAATTTCAAATGAATTTTTAATTATAGTGTTTATTAATTGTTGAAATTTATTGGCTTTATAATTTTGTTTTAAAATATTTTCTAATTTTTCATAGAATTTTGACTTATTTTTTTTAAATATTAATGTTTTAATTACTCCAAAAATATCATTTAAATATTGAATTGTATCTTTTTTATATTTTGTATTAAGCTGAGAGGCCTTAAGAAGTCTTTCGCTGACCAGAAAAAGATAAAAAAGATAGAATAAAAATAAAATTGTAATTATAAATAGTGTTATTTTGTAATCATAAATCATTAAACCAATAAATATGAATAAAACCAAGAATATTTGTGAAAGTATGAAAAGTGAGCTTTCTATAAAACCACCTTTAATCCTTTGAGCTTCATGTAAAATTATATTATTAAAAAAAGCTATGTCATTTTTAATAAAAAATTCGTATTTATTACGAATAACTTTTTTGAAAAGTTTTTTTTGGATATCTAACATTACAACATAACTAAAATCAATAATTTTTTTTTTTATTATTATTAAATAAACGTTACTTAAAATAAGAAAAAGACAAAAACATAAAATTAAAAAAGTAGGATTTAAATATTTTATATTGATATAGTTTTCTAAAAATTTAAGAAAAGCACTGTTTGAACTATTATTCAATGACTCCATGATTGGAATTATTGTAAATATGGAAATTGATTCTAGAACAGAACTAATAAGAATGTGTATCTGTAAAATTAAGTATCTAAGTTTATTTTTTTTTTCAACAAAATTTAAAACTGTTAAAAAATTAGAAATTATGCTCTTGATCGTATTGATATTCATATTGCAATATTTTGTTTAAGCTATATATAAATTAAGTTCCACTTAAATTAAGTTAAAAAAATGGCAAAAAACTTAAAAAAAATATAGAATAAAAATGGTTTTTAAAAATTTTATAATAAGGATTCTAATTTGACAGAAATAATCAAACAATTTGTAATTAAAATACTTAAATTTTTAAAAGTTTTCGATAGAAATAGAAAATTAAATTTTGAAATAGTTTTTAGATTAAGAAGTCTATATTTTATTCTGTATAACATAATTTCAATAAAAAAAAAAAAATTGTCAGATTATATGAATATTGCAGGCTCAGATAAGGGGATTAAATATATAAAAATGTATAACATCTTACCGGAACTAATTGAAAGTAAAAGACCAACTATCCTTGAAATTGGTATCGGAGGACATTCTGCAAAATACTCAGGTGGAAAATCATTACAAGCATTAATGTATTTTTACAGGAAAGGTAAAATTATTGGTGCTGACATCATGGACAAAAGTTTTTTGGATAGATCGAATCTAAAAACTGTGATTCTAGATCAAAATAATAAAAATCAACTAAATAAGTTGGGAAAAATTTACAAAAGTTTTGATTTAATAATTGATGATGGAAGTCATTTTACCAGACATCAAAAAAGAAGTTTTGAAGTTCTTTTTAAGTATTTATCAAATGGCGGGGTTTATATTATAGAGGATATGCTAACTTCATATTATAAAAGTTGGGGCGGTAATCCAGACCTAGGAAAAGGAAACCTAGTTGAATTTTTTAAACAAATATCGCACGCTCCAAATTCAGAGATGCTAAAAAAAAAATTTTTAAAAAGATTAAGTAATTACAAAAACATTGATTTAATTTTTTTTTTCAAAAATGCAGTTTTAATAAAAAAGAGAGAAAAAAGAAATAAAGTTATTTCATCCAAGGTATTATATCAATCTTTAAAAAAATTTGATCCAAGAAAAAAAAAGGATGGATATTTAGTCTTGAATTAAATTATTGGTTATTTTTATTTGGAAAAAATTAATATTTTTATAAATAATACAAAAAAAAATGATATTCTTCATACTAAATCAAACTTTCTAATTTAATCAAACTAAGTCTATCTATTTCTTTATTTAAATTAGTTTTATTTAATCTATTAAAAAAACCAACAGCTTCAAACGTCAATTCTATAACAGATCTTGGGACACTTGTTTTTTTAAAATGAGAGTGAATACCGTGTGTATCAAAAATTATTATGCTTCCTTTTTCTCCATAAATTTTATCGAATTTTTCAGGTTTAATATTAGGAAATCTTGTTTCATCGTAATTTTTCCAGTTTATTATGTTCTTATGTGTTTTTTTTAAATAAAATAATGGGTGAGTACTTGAATTTTTCTCACTTAACCAAATATAAATTTTTAGTCTTCTTCCTTTAGAATCATGATGTGGTTGCCATGATTTATCTGTGCTTTTTAAGACTCCTAAAGTCTTAACGCTATTATCGTAGCAATAAATATTTTTTCCTAAATAACTTTTTATTATAGATATAACGCCTTCATTGTTTAAGAAGCTGTATATTTTTTTTAGGTTCTCTAAGTCAATTTTTTTCCCATTTGAAACAAAATTGTAATTTTCATAATTAAGATATTTTTTTAAATTTAAGATTTCTAAAGGAAATTTTTTTTCTAATTTAATATAACCATTTTCAAAAAGATTTTTTGGCTTTTTATCACATAAAAATTTATGGTAAAAATTGTAATAATAAAATGTGAGATTTCTTTTATTTAAAAAATTATATCTTAACTTATTAAGCATATTAAAAATATAAACATTAAATTAATATAATCAAATTAAAAAAAATATCTTATAAATTATTCAGCGATGGCTATAAGTGTGTCTGTTTGACCCAATTTAATTAAATTTTCAGTGTAGGATTTATTAAGCTTCTCACTAACAATTTTTTTATATAAATTATGTCCATTAGGTTTTCTTTTTAAAAACCAACCTAGATGATTTGAAAAGTTGTATCTTTGATAAAATTCTATTTTAATTTTTTTAAATCCAGATTTAATTAATACTTTTTTGAGTGATTTATAAGTATGTAAAATTAGATGCTCACTCCAAAAAGAAAAATCCTTAAACTCCTTTAACTCATCCTGTAAAATTAAAAAATCTTCAGCATGTGGAACTTCTATAATAATTTTACCATTTTTTTTTAATCTATATCTTAATTTTTTTAATGTTTGTACTTGATATGGAATATGCTCTAAAACATGAAACATAGTTATCACATCAAACTTTTTTTCAAAAAAGCTTAAATTATTTGAAATATTAATTCTTTTAATTTTACTATTAATATAATCAAGGCAATCTTTTCTTAACTCGATACCATTTAAAGATTTATACTTTTTTACATTTTTTAAAAATTCTCCTCTACCGCATCCAAAATCAAGTATATCTTTATTTTTTAAAATTTTTTGAAACTGTTTTGCTCTTCTAATATTATCATCAATTAAGATAGTTGTAATTTTACCGTAGGATGTATTTATTTCTGATATGTTTGAAAGAGTGTTTTTTACTATTTTTCTTCCATCGGTATATTTAAGAGAAGAATAGTATTGATTATTCGTAATAAATTTTTCTAAAAAGATTATTTTTGTTTTCATGTCTTTAATCACATTAATTTTCGAATCTCTAGTTTTACTGCTTATAATTTTTAGATTTTTTTTGGAAATGAGATTTAATTTTCTCAATTCATTAAATATAGGATTTCTCATAAGATCATTAAATTATTTGAAATTTTTTTTTTTAAATAAGAATTTATTATAAATGTTAATATAATTTGAAAGAATTATTTTCTTACTAAAAAGCTGTAATATTAATTTTTTACTACTCATATTAGTTATTTTGTGTGGAAATCAGGTTTCATTGGAAAATATATATAACCAGATTATAAGGTTTACAAACAAATTAACATATATTTGATTGATTTTAGGAAATATGATTTAAATTTAAAAGTATATAAATAATTAATTGATAAAATTGAATTCTTGAACATGATAGATATTCTTATCATTACTGATAATAGATATAGAGAACAATTTTCAAGTGAACTACTATCGTCTTACCTTAAAAAAGATTTTATTGTAAGAGTTGTATCAAAAAACATTTTTAGAACAGCTATTCAACTTCTCAAACCTCAAGCGGTAATAATTCCAAGAGTTACTCATGATTTTCAAGATATTTTTGAATTTAAAGAGAAATATAAGTTTAAAGTTTTTTTTTTACCTGTTGAACATGCTGCACAAATTGAAGATGCGGTAAAATCATTTATGGAAACTTATCTTAAAAAAAACGATTCTGATAAAACTCACAGTGAAAAATTAAAAAAAAATGTAACAAAAATCTTTGTGCCTGGAGAATTTTATAAAAACATAATTTTAAAACACAATCTTTTTAATGAAGCTCAGATTGTAATTACTGGAACCCAAAATTCAGACCTTTGGTTTAAGGATATAAATCAATTATTTAAAAAAAATAAAAAATTTAAAAAAACTATTGGTATAGCCACATCATTTAAATCGTTTTTATTCGGCTCAGATTTCAAAAGTATACAAAATTCAATACAAGTAATAAGCAATTATACAACAAATTTAATAAAAAATAAAAATAATTATCAGATTGATATTAAAAAATTAAAAAGGGGTATTTATTTTGCATGGAATGAAATGTTTCAATTTATGATAATTAATAAAATCATTAATGACAACAAACATTTAAATTTTTCAATTAGGGCCCACCCTATGGAACATATTAAAAATATTAAAAGTTACGAAAGAGTTACAAAAAATCTTAACGTAGATAGAGACATTATTCTTAACGAGTGGATTTTGAAGCAAAAAATAATTCTATCTTTTGGGAGTACAGTTCTTTACGATTCTTATTTTTCTGGCGTTCAAAGTTATAGTTTAAGAAAATTTGTACCGGATCATATATTTGATTTATTAGATGAACAATATAGGCCAGCTTATTCAGAATTTCCTTTTCAACCAAATACTTATGATGAACTTTACAAAATTTTGAACTTAGACGATGTTAATAATAGCCAATATTTTACCGAATCTGTAGAAACAAAAATTTATCAAACTTCTATACCTTCATTCAATTACCCAAGAAAAGAAAAGACGTATAAGATCATAAGCGATGAAATTAAAAAAATTTTAAGATTAAAACAAAGATCTTTTATTGATAAAATACTAGTCTGTTACTACAGCTTTGTTATATTTTTGAAACAAGTAAAAGTATCAAATTTTTCATTAGACCATAGATATGTAATTTCTGATAAATTATATAATCCATTAAGTTTTTTCAAAAATTTTAAATTAAGAAAATATATCAGGAATATAATAAATTAAAAATCTATTTTAATTTGAATTTTTTTTCTAAGTTTTTTATTTCACTTTTTTTATAGTTTTTGAAAATTTGAGCCCAAGCCTTTTTTTTCCAGGAAACTAATTTCGTCATATTTTTGCCGTGGAATCTGTAATAATAAAGGTATTTATTTATTTTAAAAATTTTTTTTGTCTTTTTAAAATATCTTAAGTAAAGATCATACTCTTCCCATAAATAATTTCTGTAGCCACCAATATTTTTTGTTATTTTTGTTCTAAGGACAACAGAACAAGAAATTAAATATTTTAATTTGAAATCTTTTATATTTATTTTTTTAATTTTATTTTTTTCTAAAATTATATAATTAGTAAAAATAAAGTCATAGCCATTTTTAATATTAAGTAATATATATTTTACAAAGTCTTTTGAAACATAATCATCAGAGTCAACTCTCACAAAAAAATCCGTTTTTAAAAATTTAATTGCTTTATTACAACTTTTTACTAATCCAATATTTTTTTTATTTTTAATAATTTTAAAGTTTATATTATGTTTAAAATTATTAGTAATTTTTAACGAATCATCCGTTGATTTATCGTCAATTAAAATTACATTAAATTTATCTTTAGATATGGATTGATTGAATATACTTTCTAGGCATTTTTTTAAATATAATGAGTTATTATAAGAAGAAATAATTATTGTAAGCTTTTTCTTTCTCACTATTTGAAAAAATTATAGGCTTTTTTTAAATAATTGATATCAAGACCTTTCATATAATCAATGCAAGCATTCATTGTATCTTCAAACGAGAACTGAAGTTTGTAATCAATCTTTTGCAATAACTCATTATGTGATTTTGCAGCAATTTTAGTATCTAAAGCCTCTCCAATTCTCATAGGTAAATGACTTATTTTAGATTTAGAATTTGTTTTTTTTAAAACATACTCAGCTACTTCATTGCAACTAATTGCATGACCTGAACCTACATCATAAACTTTTGATAAATCTTTTCCAATTCCTTTTCTTGTGCTGCTAATCGCAATATTTGCTATATCTCTAACATCAATTATATCTACGGTTTGACTGCCGGTACCATAAATTTCGATATTTTCATTTAGTAAAGCTTGAGTAATTATAATTGGTATAAATTTTCTTACTGGATAAATATGCTGTCTAGGACCAGATGCATTCATCCATCTCAACACAGTTATATCCATACCATAAACTTCTCTAAACATCCTTACAAAATTTTCAGCTGTAATTTTCGATATGGTGTAAGTATTTTCCCAATAATTTTTAAAAATAGGTTTGGTTGGATGAAATATCCTCTTTACTTTATAGTCTAAACAAGATTGCACAACATTGAAAGCGCCTTTAATATTTGTATCAATTGCTCTCTCAGTTTGAAAAACTAATTCATGTGTGCCCAAAACACCTGCGCAATCATATACTTCTTCGCAACCATCAATTGCCTTATCAATTGATGTTTTATAACAAATATCCCCATCTATATATTTTACATTTATATTGTGGTCTATATCAGGTTTGACGATATCAAATATTAATACTTCATTTTTTTTGTCTTTTGATAATTCTTCAACTATGTGGCTTCCTATAAATCCAGATCCACCTGTAACCAAAACTTTCATTTTTAATCCTTGTAGTAAATTGGTACACACCAGTGATTATTATTTATCCAATCAGTATTTACCAAATCAATGTTTTCTTTAAAAATTTTGTGACAACCTATATCATAAACTTTTCCAGTACTATAATCTATTTTATCAAAAACTATAAATTTATAATAACCAGAGACCATTCCTTCTGGTAACTTTAAATAATTTGAAAACTTAGATATTTCTTTTGAAACTTTTTCATTTTTCCACTCTACCATGTCCTTTAATCGGTCAATTTGCACACATCCAAGGGCCGCATTAAATTCGTTCATTCTAAAATTTTTACCTATAATTTTATTATTTGGTTTTCCATAATTTTGATAAGATTTTGAAAATTCAATCAATTCTTTATTTTTACTTACAAGCATTCCACCCTCACCAGTTGTGATAGATTTTGTAGCATAAAATGAGTAAATTCCGGCATCACCCCAAGACCCTGGTTTTTTTCCATTAAAACTTGCTCCAGCAGAATGAGCACAGTCCTCTATCAGTATAATATTATTTTCTTTACAAATTTTTGCAATTTTTTCTATTTCGAAAGATATATGACCTCCAATATGAACTACCCAAATTGCTTTAGGTGAATAAATTTTAATTTTCTCTTTTAGGTCATCGAAAGATATACATAGATCCTCTCTGTTAGCATCAACAAATTTAATTTTACAACCATTATTAATTGATATCATTGGTGTCGCTTGAAATGTATTTGATGGACACAATATGACTTCATCTTTCAAATCAAAAAATTTTAGAACTGCCTCCGCAGCACCAGACCAACTAGAAAAACTTACCGAATCTAAATTATTATAAATTGACCATTTTTCCTCAAATAGGCGAGTATACTTTCCTGCAGTCCAAACGTTGTTAGTTATAATATCGTTCCAATAATCAAAGAGTTTCGTTTTATCTTTAGCGTCAAAATTTATTTTAAATTTCATTAAAGATATTTATTACAGAGCATTAAATATAATTGTATATAATTTTATCCACCTATATATATAAAATATAATTATGTCTAAGAAAATAACTTTAATAGCTGAAATTGGCGAAAATTATCTTGGAGACTTGGAATTAGCAAAAAAATTAATCATAGAAGCAAAAAAAAATGGTGCAGATTATGCAAAATTCCAATCTTACAATGAAAAGTCTATTAAAAAAACTGACCCAGAGTATGATTGGTTTAAAAAAGTATCTTTGAGCGATAAACATCATATTATTCTAAAAAAAAATTGCAAAAAAAATAAAATTAAATTTTTGAGCTCTCCTTTTAGTGTTGAAAGAGCTGAATTTCTTTGTGAAAAATTAAAATTGAAAACAATTAAAGTTGCCTCATCAAAAATGATGGAGATTAATCTTTTGAAATATTTAAATTCAAAATGTAATAAAATATTTTTATCAACTGGAATGGCAAATTTAAACGAAATTAAAAATAGCTTGAGATACTTATCAAATACACAAAATGTTATTATGCATTGTGTGAGTGAATATCCGTTAAAATATAAAAATGCTAATTTACTTGCAATAAACATTTTAAAAAAAAAATTTCCAAAATATGAGATAGGTTATTCGGACCATACAATAGGAACCACAGCATCATTTGTTGCGGTGGCACTTGGTGCAACAACTATAGAAAAACATTTTACTTTGAATAAAAAATTTAAAGGAACAGATCATGTTTTATCTGCTAACCCAAAGGATTTAAAAGAAATCAGCACAACAATTAAGACAATTTCTGAAATTCTTGGTAAAGAAAAAAAACAACCATCCAATAAAGAAAAAAAAATAAAAAAATTTATGAGAAACAGATTTAATATTTAATTTTTCATAAAAGTCTAATTTAGTTTCTTATTTTTTTATTAATTAAAAGTTTTGCATTTTCGTAATCAAAATTTGTATTTATATCTACAAAGTTAATTTTATCAACTTCGTATGCA
Organism: uncultured Pelagibacteraceae bacterium; assembly: GCA_902585665.1. Classification (GTDB taxonomy): domain Bacteria; phylum Pseudomonadota; class Alphaproteobacteria; order Pelagibacterales; family Pelagibacteraceae; genus Pelagibacter. The sequence goes on from CACIEO010000001.1 coordinate 17,351, forward strand.
TAAGATTTTATATTATAGGTCTTTTTAAATTTTAAAAAAAATTTTTTTGTAAAGTAATACATTGAGCCTGTTATAAAATAATATTTTTTATAGTTTTGCCTATTTATTACAAATTTCTTAGTCAGAATACTCCATCCAAATCCTTTTTTAGTTATACATTCATAGGGTGGTTCAATCATTTCACTTACATGGATCAATGATTTAATTTTCTTATTCTTTATAAATTTAATAGTCTTCTTTATCTCTTTCAATGAAATAAGAGGTGTTGTAACTTGAAACAAAAGTATTTCATTAATTTTTCTTTTTTTACCCTCTTTTTTTAAAAAGTCGTTTATTAACGCATTTACACTAGAATTATCACCAGACAAATTCTTTGGCCTGTTATAATTAAGATCTACTTTTTTATTTTTAATTATTTTCTTTTTATATTTTTTAGAGTCTGTTAATACAAATATTCTTCTTATTTCATTAATCTTTAAAAGTTTTTTTAAGGTAAAATTTACTAATAAGTCTCCTTTAAATTTAATAAGATTTTTATTTTTAATACCTTTTGATCCTGATCTAAGAGGTATTATTGCATCAAACATTTATTTTAAAATATTAATATTTAGATTTATTAAAATTAATACTATAACTTTATATTTATTACATTAAATAATAAAAGATTTAAATCTTATGAAAATTGCGTTTGTCGTGGGCACTTTTTTCCCTGAAGCTGGTGGGGCACAAGTTCAAGCTCATAATATATGTAATAAACTTGTTGAAAATAAAATAGAAACTGAATGTTATATTTTCAATAAAACCAACATAAAAAATAATAAATATAAAATTTTATTATTTAGTAAATTTCTTACATCAGTAGTTTTTTTTTTTAAATACTACCTTAATTTAAATCTTAATTTCTTATTGATTAAATATTTAAAAAAAATAATAAAAAAAAATAATTATGATTTTTGGCATTTTATTTTTTTGAATCATAAATGTCTAATACTAATTGATTGTTTAAAACAACTTGACCAAAAAATATTAGTTACATTCCAAGGAGCTGATATACAAATTGATAAAAAAATTAATTATGGTTTTAGACTGGATAAAAAATACGATGAAAATCTAAAAAAAATTTTAAAAAGTATCGAGCATTTTTTTTATATTTCAAATACAGTAAAAAATGATTTAATAAATTTAAATATACCAGAAAATAAAATGTCATATTTTCCAAATTCTGTCGAGGTAAATAAATTTAAAAATTATTATAGAGAAGAAAAAAATCCAAAAAAACTAAATTTGATTACTGTAGCAAGATATTCACCAAAGAAAAAAGGTTATGATATACTTGTAAATATTGGTCAAAAACTTTTAGATAGTAAAATAGATTTTGAGTGGAAAATAATTGGTAAGGATACACATAATTTACAGAAATATAAAATTATTAAGGAAAATTTAAATTATTTTAAAATCTATGATCACGTAGAAAACATTGATGAAACATATTATCCAAATTCTACTTTAATTAAGTTTTATATGAATTCGGACCTATACATAAATGTTTCCAGAATCGAGTCATTTGGAATAACATTCATCGAGTCGTTAGCATCAATGGTACCTATCCTAAGTTTTGATACGAAAGGTGCTAACGAAATAATAAAACAAAATGAAAATGGTTTTTTGGTAAATAATGACGAAGATTTATTAGCTAAAATTCAAGAAATAGCTGAAAATAAGATGATTTTAGAAAATATGAAAAGTAATCTTTTAGACTCAATCAAAAAATTTGATCTTAATTTGGTCACAGAAAAATACGAAAGGTTTAGTATAAAAAAAATAAATATATAATTTTCTAATGCTTAAAAACAAAACCATAATTGTAACAGGGGCTGGTAAGGGGTTAGGATTCGAAACACTGAAACAGATAATTAAATACGAAGGGTTTGTTTATGGAATTACAAGATCTAAAAAAGATCGTATAAAATTTAAAAATATAAAAAATTGTAAAGTTTTTTTTGGGGATGTTTCTAATAATAAAATTTTTAAAAAAATATTGAAAGAATCAAAAAAAGATAGGAAAACTATTTCTGGTTTGGTGAATAATGCTGGAATAAGACAGAGATTAAAGTTCCAAAAAATAAATAAACAAAAAATCAATGAAGTTTTCAATGTTAATTTTTTTTCAGTTTTTGAAAATATGCAACTTTTTTCAAAATACCTGGGAAAAAATAAAAAAGGTTCTATCGTAAATATTGGATCAATAGTAGGAAACAACGGATTTAAAGAATTATCTGGATATGCCTCAACCAAAACAGCTTTGATAGGGCTAACAAAGTCATTCGCTGCTGAAATGGCGCCTTTTAATATAAGGGCAAATATAATTAACCCTGGTTTTATTGAAACCTCCTATTTTGAAAAATTTAAAAAAAAAAAGAATTTGTACAAATGGACTTTGAGTAGAATCCCACAAGGAAAATGGGGCAAACCAAATGATGTAAGTCATTTAATTTGTTTTTTACTTTCTGACTATTCTAATTATATAACTGGTACCAGTATAAATGTTGATGGAGGTTGGACAGGTAGCTGATTATGAAAGTTTTAGGTTTAATACCATCAAGGATGGGCTCCAAAAGGTTACCTGCTAAAGCACTACTTCCTATCAGCGGGTTACCCTTAGTAGTCCATACTTATAGAAGAGCTAATTTATCAAAGCTTATAAATAAAATTTTGATATGCACAGATAGTAAAAAAATAATAAGGGAAACCAAAAAATATAAATGTAAATCAATTTTAACATCACCCTATCATCTTAATGGTACAGAAAGAATTGCTGAAGCATTTTTAAAACAATCAAATAAATATGATTTTGTAATTGATATTCAAGGTGACGAACCTTTAATAAGTCCGTATCATATTGATGAAATAATTAAATTTCATAAAAAAAATAATGATGTGGATATAATTCTTCCTACTTTAAAAATAAAATATCCAGATAATCCGAATTTAATAAAAGTAGTAGCTAATAAAAAAAATGAAGTAATGTACTTATCTAGATCAAAAATTCCTATGGAAGCTAAATCAAAAAGTAATTTTTTTTTAAAACATCTTTCAATTATATCATTTAAGCCTGATGCATTATTAAAATTCGCAAAAGCCAAACCAACTCCTTTGGAAAAGGTGGAGGATATAGAGCTATTGAGAGCTTTAGAAATTGGTCTTAAAATAAAAACAATAAATCTTAAAGGTGATAGTTTCTCGGTTGATGTTGCTGAGGATTATAAAAGAGCTAAAAGCCAGATGAACAAAGATAGATTTTTCAAGTTTTATAAATAGCTTATATGTCAAGTAATACTATTTCTTATAAAATTGATAACGAGATAAATAAGGTAGTTTATGCAAAAGAAATTGATGATAAAATCATCAATGACATTGACAAATTAAATTCTGATAAGAAAATATTATTTATTTACGATAAAAATATAAAAAAAAAAATAATTTTGGAAATTAAGTCAAAATTAAAACTGACTGGTCATATTGTAATTTTTAGTGAAATTGAGGGAAAAAAGACAAACAAAAATATTAAAAACTTACTCAAACTTTTTAATTTATTAATAAAAAACAAATTTACCAAAAATTCCATTATTATTTCATGTGGGGGAGGGGTAGTTGGTGATATGTGTGGCTTGCTCAGCTCACTTTATTTAAGAGGAACTACCTATTTTCATATACCTACCACAATGACGGCTATCGTTGACAGCTGCATCGGAGGTAAAACAGGAATTAATTATAATGGGATAATCAATTCAATGGGAAATTATTATCATCCTAAAAGAGTTTATATTTCAGAAAAAATTATAAATGATATTCCATCTAGAGAATATTATGCTGGATTTGCAGAAATTATAAAATGTGGTTTGATTGGTAATAAAAAAATTATCAGATTTCTTTTAAAGGATAAAAATTTATATAAAAGATCGAACAACAAAAATTTAGCTTTTATTATATTAGAAACTCTTCATACGAAAGTTAAATTTTTCTTAAAAGATATTCGAGAAAAAAATAAAAGGCTCCATCTAAATTTTGGTCACACATTTGCACATGCAATTGAAATGGCAACTGACAAGTTGTTAAAAAAGGATTTTTTAAGACACGGCGAGGCTGTAGGCTTAGGCATGTTATGTGAGATTATGATGCAAAAGGGAAAAAATACAGATGAAACTTACAAGCTGACTGAGAAATTATTGTCTAAATATGGTTTACCAACCAATTTAAATGTTCCATCATATTTAAAAAAAAAAATTCACTCACATGTTTATAATGGAGTTTTCTTAGATAAAAAAACTTTAAATAAGCATCCAAGATACATATCATTAAAGAAAGTTGGTCAGCCAAAAACTTTAGAAATTAATGACTTTGGTACGTTAAATGATGTCATATATAAAATAACTAAAGAGAATTAATTGAATAAGATTATTTTATTAGATTTATCGAAAGATATTAATTTAAAAATAAAAGATTCATTAATATTTCAACTTTCTTATGGCTCCTGTAATTTAGAAAACTGTAAAATTATAAAAAAAAACTTTTTTACAGATAAAAAGTTGGAATTATTTAAATCACAATTAAATATTTCTTTTTTTAAATTTTACCAATTTTTAAAAAATCAAAAAAATAATAATGAAATACTTACACTCGAATTGTTTAATCAAAGAAACGATAAAAATCAGTTATTTAATAAAATTTTTAATATTATTGAAATAATTAATTTTTCCAAAATTAACAAGATTAGTGACATAGAAATTATAACAGATGACACAACTTTTTACGAAACATATAGATCAATAAAATACAAAAACATAAGTGTTAAGCTTGTATCAAGAAAAAAAGCACAAAAAAATTTTATAGGATTTTTTTTAAGTACATTCAAATTTCATTTGAAGGCCTTAATATTAATTATATTTGCAAAAATATTTATTAATAAAATAAAAATAAAACCATCTGTAGAAATATGTTTATCAATCTTTCCACTGTTTTACAGGAAAGGTAAAGAAGATTTTTTTAAAAAAAATTTTTTAAAGTTAAATTTTCAGATTACAGATGAAACACATTTAGGTAATTCGCTACTAAAAAATATTTCAGATATATTTAAAATTAGAAAATTAAATAATATATTATCAGCAGAGTCCTTAATTAGTTTTTATTCGATAATACAAAATTTTTTTAAATCTATAAGAAACTACTCTTTAATTAAAAAAACCAATAATTATAAATTCATTGTAAATGGTATTGATTGTTCAGTTCAATTTCAAAATTTATTTTTTAATTCGATACATAACGTTAATAAATTAAACATTTACGAAAAAGATTTAAAAACATTTTTTAAATATAAAAAAATTAATCAATTTCACTATTATCTTTTTGAATATAATTTTGGTTATTATTTGTGCAATTTAATTAAAAAAAATTCTCCAAAAACTATTATTACAGGATATCAACATGGAATATATTCAGATAGATTAATGTGGCAAAATCTATCAAAAAAAGTAAGTTTTGAAAATTTTTTCCCAAATAAAATTAATTGCAAATACAGATTTAGTTTAGAAGCTTATAAAAAAAACTTCAAAAAAATAAAAATCTATTACAAAAAAAGTAACAGTGTCTCACATAAGCCCAAAAAAAATAAATCTACAAGTAATCAATTCATAGTTTATTTGGGTTTACATGACAGTTATAACATGATTAATGAATTGAGAAATCTTAATAAAGATTATCAATTTATGGTAAACTTACATCCTAAAATGAAATTTGAAAATAAATTAAATTTGAATAGTAATATAAAGTTAAATTTTGAAAAAAATATGATTAAAAACAAAAAAAAACTTCTTTCCTCAACATCTACGATGCCATATCAATTATACTCTAAAGAGCAATTTAAAATAATTGTTCCAAATAATATAATTCCTTTGAATCCAAAATCTTTCGATAAATTTATTTTCAAATCAAAATAATATGTTTAAATTACCTCAACAGTTAAACCAAATGGACGTAGATATAGATAAACCATTTAGTATTTTTGAAAAAAAAAATTTTTTCGATAATGAATTTTACAACAGGCTTAGCCAAGAATTTCCAAAGGAGGAATATTTTTATAAAAAGCACGATCTTGGTAACAAAAAATATTTTAGTAATAAAGATAGTAACTTTAATATTTTTTTAAAAAATTCAAATTCATGGTGTAAGTTTTATAATGAAGTTAATTCAAAAAAATTTTTAAATGAAATTTTTGCTCTATGTAAAAATAGATTATTATCAATAAATGAAAGAAAAAATATAAGATCAATTGATTTTAAATTAAATCCAAACTCAAATTTCTCAAATAGAGCAATGAGAAAAATGAAAAGTTTCATCGGGATCCATGAAGTAAGATTAGCATTTGAATTTTCATTAATGAAAAATGGTGATTTTATTCCACCACATAATGATACTGAGAATAAGTTAGTAAGTTTAATGATTTATTTTCCTGATGAATTTCAAACAAAAGAAAGAGATCTTGGTACGAACTTTTTCAAATGTGTAAAAGAAAATTTGAATATTTGGAAAGGTGATATGATGAATAACGAACAGTCAAAAAAATTTTATGAAAGTCATTCAATTTTTTATAGATCACAATTTGATAGGAATAAGATAGTAGGCTTCATCAAATCCAAAGATTCTTGGCATGATGTTTCAAAAATTAAGTCATCATCTGAACTTAGAAAATCTTTAAATATAAATTTATATAAGATCTAATTAATTAAATTATATAAATGGTCCGCTAATTTAAGTGATAACTGTGTAATCGTTAAAGTTGGGTATGCATGTCCTGATGAAACAAATACAGAGCTTCCACTAATAAATAAATTTTTGGTATCGTGGACTTTTAAATTTTTATCAACAACTGAATTTTTTGTTGAGGTACCCATCCTTGTGCCACCCATATGATGATAACCATTTTGATGTTTATAATTTTTTTTAGAATAAAGAAAGTCTTCCGCTGCTAATCTGCCCAAGTTATTTTCTACTAAAAAATTCCCAATTAATTCAACTATTTTCCTTGATGAATTTCTAACTTTATCTGATCTTTTCCAATAAAGAACTGGTATAGGTATCTCATTTTTATCTTTTTTATTATCTAATGAAATTTTATTTTCAAATAAAGCTTCCTGTTCAGACAATAAATTTATTCCTATATCGTAATTTTCAGTATTTTTATTTTTAAAAAAATTAGGTGCAACACACCTTAATTGTTCAATAAATTTATTTTCCTTTTTACTTTTAAAAATACCAAAATTAACTGAGGTATTTAAAAGATTATTTTTTTTAATAGTATTATGTTTTGGAGAAAAGTAAAAAGAGTAATTACAATCAACATTAATAAGTTTAGAAAGATTATTTTTTTTAAGATAATTTTCAAAATTATCTTTAAATAATATTCCATCTGCAACAGAATGATAGGGGTGATCCATCCAATAATTCCCAATTGGTAAAGATTTATTTATTAGGCTTGTATTTTTTTCTCTACTCCATAAAAGCAATCTTGAATTTTCAATTCCACCAGTTGCTAAAACAAAAAAATTAGCATTTATCTCTCTTTTACTACCGTAATTTGAGAATATCGCCCCTTTTACCTTACCCTCTTCTCCTACAAAGTTTAAAAGTGGACAATTAAGAATTAGCGATATTTTTTTTGAATTTTTTATTTTATTTAAATAATTGTCTTTATATCTTACATCTGACCAATTTAGATTAAATAAATCAAAGTCTTGGTTGAAAGTTGTTTTATAGAAATCGCCTTTTATATTTAACTTTTGATATGAAATTTTTTGATATTTTTTTAATTCTTCTTTTTTTATAGGCCAATTACCAAAATCATATTCATCTAACTCAATACAGTTCCCACCCCAATGACCTGATGTACCCCCAAATTGTCTTAGTCTCGAAATTGATAAATCAGGATAGTCATCGCCTTTTATAATACCTCTATAAAATTCTTGTGAAGCATCACTTGGATCTAAACCACCCGCTTCAAAAATTATTGAAGGTATACCTTTTTTTTCCAATTCTAATGCAATTGTTATACCCGCAGGACCAGCTCCAATAATTATTAAATTATTGTTTTTAGAAACTTGTTTTAAATTATCAAATATCATTTACACTTAAAAACCAGACTTTAGATTTATACTTTTTTAAAATCAGCTTGTTTTTATGATTTTGAAAAAAAAATAAATTCTTAATATATAACAGTGGTAATGATAATAATGAGATCTTTAAAAAGTTTCTTTTATTCATATTTTTAATAATATACATAATAAATTTATAAGAAATACAAATTAATTGATGTTAAAACAAATAAGTAAATACTTTATCAATAATCTTTTAAAATTATTTAGTCTTCAGATAAATAAGATAACCTTATCAAACAACTTTAATTATTATATTGTACAAACGTTAAAGTATTATAAAATTGACATTGTTATTGATATTGGAGCAAATGAAGGTCAATTTGCAAAAAATATTATTCAATATGGTTACAAAAATAAAATAATTAGTTTTGAACCTATAAAAAATATTCATCAAATTCTAAAAAAAAATTCTAAAAATTATAATAATTGGATAATAGGGGAAAATATTGGATTTGGAGAAACTGAGGGTACTAAAGAAATTAATATTTCAAAAAATAATGTATCTTCGTCAATTCTAAAAATAAAAAAAAAATTTGTTAATTTAAAACCAGACACTGAACAAATAAGAAAAGAAAAAATAAAAATCACTACACTAGATAATTATTTAAATAAAAATAGTTTTAATAATAATAAATTATTTATTAAATTAGATACCCAAGGTTATGAGGAAAATATAATTAGGGGAGCAAAAAAAAAAATTAAAAATATAACAGGGTTTATGCTAGAGGTATCTATAGAAGCCATTCACAAAAAAGAAAAAGATTATTCCGATATCATAAAATTAATGAAAAAAATGGGTTTTAGTGTATGGTCTGTTGAAAGAGGTTTCTCGAATAAAAAAACTGGTCAGGTGTTACAGATTGATATTATCTTTATAAACGATAATGAGAAGTAAATTTTTCTTAAATATTAATTTTCATATATTCTTAATCTCTTTAGTTTTATTTTTAACAAAGTGGTCAATATCATTTTATTTTTATGGTCCAGAAACTTTAAGTTTAAAAGTGATATTTAATCCGTCTGGTGATTATTCTTACTATCCTTTTGTGGTTCAATTATCAAAATTAAAATTTAATGAGGGATATAGTTTAATATTTAATGATCTAAATTTAATTGGGTTTCCATTTGTAGTAAGTTTCTTTCACGCAGTCTTTTTTAAAATTTTTGACTTAACTGGATTTATTCTTCTTGAATTAGTTTGCATTTTTATTTTTATAAAAATTTTTTTTCATATTTTCAAAGAAATAAAATTTTCAAATATAAATTGTATTTTTTTAGGACTATTTTTTTTTACTATTCCAAATTTAGCTGAAATTTTAAACTATTTTCAAATTCCTTATAGTTTAAACATAAAACAGTTATATGCAGGATTTTATAATCTCAGATTTCCAAGACCACTTGTAACAAATTTATTTTTTTTTGGATTTATACTTTTTTTGTTAAAATTTTACCTAAATAATAAACCTGAAGCCAAAAAAAAAAACTTAATATTATCTTTTGTTTTTCTGGGATTACTTTTTAATAGTTTCTTTTTCTTTTTTATAGTTTGTTCATTACTCACCTTTTTAATTATAATAATTCATTTCAAAAAAAAATTAATAGAAAAAGAAAATTTAAATTTTTTGTTAAAAAGTTGTTTAGTATTATTTATCCTTTGTATTCCATTTTTATCTCAAATTTTTTTAATAGAGAACGATTATTATTCACGTGTTGGAACATATAATTTAACAAGTGAGACCAAACTTTTTTTAATACAACATCTTATTAATGGTCTTAAAAAATTTGAGTTTATTTTAATTTTTGCCGCTAATCTTATATTTTACTTTGTAAATATAAAATCTAATTCAAATATAAAAAAGTTTCTTGATTTTTTTTGGCTACTTTTTTTGTCGTCAATTTTAGCTCCTATTTTTTATCTAATTTTAATGAACCAGATAACTTTTTTTAGCAATTTCACCTTTATTGTTGCTCTCACATCAATGACTTTATTAAAAATAAATTTAATAATTTTTATATTTTCAAATTTTTCATTAAATACAAAAATAATTAAGTCTATCATATCATTAGCTTTTTTTGCCCTTTTAACATTTAATTCAATATATTTTTTTAAGACTTCCAAGGTAAATTTACTTAGTGGAGGTGAACATTTTAATGCAAAAAATATCGAAAAATTTAGATCAGATTTTAAAAATGTTATAAAATTTTTGAAAAAAAATTCACAAAAAAATGATTTATTGTTAACCAATGACATTCATACACAAATCTGGTGGATATTATCGGAAAGAAATTATTTTTATTTTCCATATGTTTTTTTTGTTGCTTTAAATGATAATATGATTGAGACACAGTTAATTAACTCATTTAAATATTTAAAATTAGATAAAAATGATTTCATTAATTATTTTAACGAAAATAAAATGACAGATTGGAGAGTAGTTAATACCAATAATTATTTTTTTTTAGGACATTTAAAATATCAAACAAATTTTTTGACTAAAACATCTAAAGTTGACGATTATCCAGAAGAAACGAAAAAATTTATATCTAAAAAATCTATTCATCAGACAAATCAAGTAATTTTATCTAAATTAGATATTGAAAGATTAAGCGTAAAATTTGATAAAACTATTCTAGATTCAAAATTGGAGCCTAATATCATTGTTTTATTTAAAGATGAAAGATTAACGAAAAATTTAAATGAAATTGAAAATTTTTCAACTGTTCTAGATAATTCAAATTTCCTAATACTTCAAAAATAAAACTAATAATTGATTTTACTTCTTAAAAAGAAAAATATTTTTTTTAAAAAAGGAATTTTTAAAAGATAAAAATAAGTAATTTTAATTATCAAAAGTAAACTTATAAAGAAAATATTTTGTTCATTTTTTTTTCGTATTTTAAATTCTTCGTTGTAGTATCTAATTTTATTTTCTTTGCTTGATTTTCCATAAATATTAAATTTTCCTGTAATATCGTTTCTGTCCATTGCAATACTTTTCATTTTTAATTTACAAACTAATCTATAAATTAAATCATAATCGGCATGTAATTCAAATTTCTCATCATATAATCCAACTTTTACTTGAGCATCTTTTGATATAAAAAAACCCGATGAGTGAGCTGGAAAAATATTAAATTTCCATTTAATTTTTTCTCTTTTAAAACCAGAAAATAATCTATCCTTTTTCACAGAGCCAAAAACAAAATCTACTCTTTCAAAATTTTCAAAATATTTTTTTACAAGTGTCAAAGCATCATTTGTATAAGTATCGTCAGAATTCAAGATGCCAATTATATCTCCAGAGCACATTTTTAGACCTTTATTTATTGCATTAAAAATACCACTATCATTTTCTGATACCCACAAATCAATTGAACTTTCATACTTCTCAATTATTTTCAGGGTATCATCTTTTGAACTTCCATCTACTATGATGTACTCAATATTATCATACGTTTGATGAAGCACACTTTTAATAGTTTTTTCAATTGTTTTTTCTGAATTATAACACACTGTAATGATACTAATTAATGGCTTACCCGGATGTGAAGATTTAAATAATCCACTCTTTCTTAAACCGCCAAATTTATTAAATTTATTATGATTTAAATTATTAGTATTACCTAATTTTTCTTGTAAAAAAATTGGTTCAACTTGTTTTAAATTTTTTAATGTTGAATGAGTACTTTTTGAATTCATCAGATTTAATTTGATTAATTTTAATGTAAATTATATATAATCAGATATTATTATACATTAATTTATATCTTATTTAATGAAAATTTTAGTTACTGGATCTTGTGGGTTTATTGGTTTTCATTTATCAAAGTACTTTTTAGAAAAAAATAATTTTGTTGTTGGAATAGATAATTTAAATTCTTATTACTCAGTAAAATTAAAAAAAGATAGACTTAAAGAATTAAATAAAAATAAAAAATTTGAAAATTTTAAATTTGATTTACAAAACCAAAAAAAAATAAATGCTATTTTTTCAAAATTTAAATTCGACTATGTATTTCATCTGGCCGCACAAGCAGGTGTTAGATATTCAATAAATGAACCAAGAAAATATATCGACTCAAATATTAATGGTTTTTATAATGTTTTAGAAGCATGTAAAAATTTTAAAATTAAAAGACTGATATATGCTTCATCCAGCTCGGTTTATGGAGATTCAAAAAAATTCCCTTTAAAGGAAAATCATATTTTACAACCAAATAACACATATAGTTTAACAAAAAAATTTAATGAGGACATAGCTAAAATTTTTAATAAATATTACAAAATAAATATGACTGGAATTCGTTTTTTCACAATTTATGGTGAATGGGGTAGACCAGATATGTTTATTAATAAGCTAATTTTTTCAAACCTTAAAAAAAAAACATTCTTTCTAAATAATTTTGGAAATCATTTTAGAGATTTTACATATGTTGGAGATGTAGTTCAAATTTTATATAAATTGATAAAAACAAAAAAAATTCCAAATAACGAAGTTTTTAATGTATGTTCAAATAATCCAATAAATCTTAACTACGTGATTAAATTGCTACAAAAAAATTTAGGTAAAACCAAAATCAGAAAAAGAACACTACAAAAAGCAGATGTTATTAAAACACATGGTTGTAACAAAAAAATAAATAAATTAGTCTCTTTTAAAAATTATACGAATTTTTTTTACGGTTTAGAAAAAACTATTCGATGGTCTAAAAACTATTATTTGAAGTAAATAAATTTTTTAATTAAATTGAAATATCTACTCATATTATAATCATAATTAAATCTTTTAAGTTGTTTAAAACCTATCTCAGTTTTTATTTTTAATTTTTTTTTATTTTTTATATAAATTTTTATTTTTTTTGCTATAGCTTTAAAATCGCCTATCTTAACTAGATCACCCGCTTTTCCATTCATTAATATTTCCTTTGGGCCGGTTGGACAATTAGTAGATATTATGTATTTTTTTAATGTTTGTGCTTCTAAAACCACGTTAGGTAAACCTTCAAACTTTGAAGATAATAGAAAAATGTCAGCAAGTTTTAGATATTTATATGGATTTTTCTTAAATGGGATAATTTTAATTTTAGATTTCAATTTATTTTCATCTATGTAATTTTTTAGCATTTTTTCATTGGTACCATTTCCAATTATTAATAATCTAGCTTCGTTAATATTTAGAATATTTATTGCTTTTAAAAGGGTTAATTGATCTTTTTGGTTTACTAACCTACCAATACTTATTAATTTTAAGCAGTTTTTTTTATAAAAATTAAATTTAATTTTTGATTTACTTAGCTCTAAAATAGTTGAAATATTTAAAGGATTGTAAATTACATAGCTTTTAATATTAAATTTTCCGTCTAGTTCTTTTTTAAATTGTTTACTATTTACAATTACTTTATCAGGTAGCTTCAATAAAATCTTATAAAGAAATGTTTTTATTGGATTTTTAGACCATCCTTCAGAAGATGAATTTGATCTTGTGATAATTGTTTTTCCAAATAATTTAGCTATTATTGATGCATACGCATTTGCTTGAAAAGAAAATATTAAAGTTTTTTTTTTAAATAAAACAAAAACCGCTAAATAATATAAGCATACTATATATTTAAGATATCTTGATTTGGTCTTCCAAAATTTTGCTTTTGGTCCAATAACATTAACATTTTTTTTTAATTTTCTTTTAATAGATTTATCTGTTGTAATTACAGACACATCTTTAAATTTTTTGCTTAAATAATTAGCTATTAAAAAAAAATTTTTTTCTACACCTCCTCCCTCAATTGATGGCATAAAAATTATTAATTTTTTTTGTTTCATGAGCATATTTCAACGAATTTTGAATTAAAATTAAACATAGGATTTAGATATACTTAATAAAAGGAAAAATATACTGAATAAATAGAAAATAGAAATTGATCTTTGTGAAAATAGTTTTTTCTTTAAAAAATCTAATTTAAATAAAGTTAAAAACAATATTAGTAAAAACGGATCGTAGTATTTATGGTAAATAGTAAGTATTAATAAGAGAATTATTAAAAGGTTATTTATTGAAGCTGAAAAAATTAAATAATTTAAAATTAGAGAAATTAATACAACAATAAAAAAAAATAAATTATTATCAAATAAAAAATTTGATAATTTAAAAAAAATGCCACCACCGGTATATTCAAATTTATAGTTGTAAAAATATGTAGAGATGGAAAATAAAATCAATAAAAAAATAAAATTTACTATATTAATTTTTTTAAAATTTATATTAATTGATTTTGAGATTAAAAAGGGAATCATATAAAAAATAATAATTGATGAAATAATTAAAATTTTGTTAAAAATATTATTATCTGCATCCTCAGCTCCACCTGGTGCACCAGTGGCAGAAAACATAAAATTAATATCTAAAATAAATATGTAATAAAAAGCAGGAATAGATAAGACTAGATTCAGAATTAAAAGACTAACTACCTCTTTTAAATTTAAATCTTTAAAAAAATAGAATAGAAAATAAATTGAAAAAACTGAAAAGTTAGGACTAAAATAAGAGGAAATTGAGTAAAAAAATACAACATAAACACAATATCTAATATTTTTATCATTTTTATAAAGTAGAAAATAATGAATGCTCAAGCAAAAAAAAAGAAGTCCCCATATTCTACTATCTGGCCAAATAGATAAAGATCTAAAAGTTGGAGATAAAAATATTAGTCCGGAGAGTAAAATTAAATATTTTTTATCGATATCATTAAATTTAATTTTAAGACACTTATAAAATATAACTGGCAAGACTAAGCATATATGAAGATTAATTAATCTTATAAGAAAATCATTAACTTGAAATTTCTCAAAAAAAGAGAATAAAATTATTATTACTGGAGAATGTCGAGTTTGAGTTTTATCAAAGTTTAAAAAAGTATTTAAAAAGTCATTTGCAAAACTTATAGATATTTGTTTATGACCATAATAGTCTGTAAAAGCTCCACCAGTTGAATTTTCGTTGTAATAAAAACCAATTAATAACGAAATATATAAAATAATAATTGAAAAAAATGTAAATAAGTTAAAATTATCGAAGAGATATCTTTTCATTTTTTTTCAAACATATATTAATACATTTAAATAAATATCTTTAATGGATCATTTAATTTTTATTTCCACAATAATAATAGTCTTATCATCAATCTTAGGACATGGACTAATATTCTGTAGATTAGTTTGTCCAAAACTTTTAAGTCTTAATTATGGCTATATAGGTCTTATAGGTTTCTTTTCCCTCGCAAATTTATCCATATTGTCATCTTTTTTTTTTAAACATGGATATATCCACAACGTATTAATTCATATTATAGGGATTGGAGCTTTATTATTTTTTTTGAAGAAAGATTTTTTAGTCCAATCACAAAATTTAAAAAAAACCTTAGTTTTGTTTTTAATCCTTATTATTGGAATCTACATTTTTAAAAATCACGATGATTTTTCTTATTATCATTTAACATATTCGCTTACACTATCGGAAAACAAGTATCTCTTTGGTCTTGGAAGACTTGGACATGGTTTTAGAACTCATTCATCACTTTTTTATTTTCATTCAATATTATATTTACCATATATAAAATATTACTTATTTCACTCTGGTCCTTTTTTTATTTTTTTATTTTTCAATTTTATTTGTCTTGATCAAATAATAAAATTTTTAAAAAATAAAAATATTAATTTTCTATTTTATTTATATTTTTTGTCTTTCGCGTTTGTAACTATATTTTTTTATAGAATTGGCGAACATGGAACAGATAGATCCTCTCAAATAATTTTACTTCTAATTTTAATAAATTTCATAATTTTTAATTATTTTGAAAAAAATAATTTTAAATTGAATGATACTGCTAATTTAATACTAATCTTAATTTTATTAGCAGCAAGCATGAAAGCTCTATATTATATTTATTTAATATTTTTACCTTTTATTTTGATTAAAAAGAATTTTATAAAAAATTATATTGGTTTTGATAAAGTTTTAATTTTAATTTATTTCTCAATCGCATTCTTATTAAATATTTCAATAAACTTCTTCAACACTGGTTGTTTAATTTATCCAGAAACTAGACTTTGTTTTGATAATTTTTCGTGGTCAATAAATAAACAAGAGGTATCTCAAATGAAGGTACATTATGAATGGTGGTCTAAATCAGGGGGCGGTCCAAATTATAGCCATGAACTTGCAAAGGATGAATATATAAAAAACTTTAACTGGGTTTCAAACTGGATCGAGAGACATTTTTTTAATAAAGTTTCAGATACCTTATTCGGTGTTTTATTCATGTGTGCAATATTTATTATGCTTTTTTTTAGCAAAAAAAAAAAGAGGGATGTTCAAAAATTTTTCCTTATATATTTCCTTATATCAATTTTTCTATTAGAATGGTTTTTAAAACATCCAGCGATGCGTTATGGTGGATATATATTAATTGCTTTTCCGATAATACTTTTAAGTTCAACAATATTAGCTAAATTTTTAAACCCTTTTAATAAAGTAAAACTGATATCGGTTTTTTTAATAATTTTAATTTTAGGTATTTATAATGTAAGAAATTTTTTAAGAATTACAAAAGAAGTTTCTGTATATAAATATCCCTTTTTAGCTAAACCGTACTTTAAAGTAAAAAAAACTGAAAATAAGATAGTCTATAAAGATAAGAATATAACGATTTATAATCCTGGAAATAATAGTTGTTGGGTAAATAAAACACCATGTTTTAAAGGTAGTGAGGTAAAAATAGAAAGATTTTTTAATATTAATATTCTTAAATATGTAAAATGATAAATGAATTATATCTTAAAATTTTAAGTTTTTTTTTAACCCTGGTTGATCATAAAAATAAAATTAAAATAATTAAATATTTTAAAAAAAATACATCTGGAAATATTACTTTAATTGATGTTGGGGCTCATAAAGGTGAGACAATCAAATATTTCGTTAAATTTTTAAATATCGAAAATATATATGCTTTTGAACCAAATAAAAATATTTACGATAAATTATTAAATAACATTAATAAACTTAAGAAAGACATTAATTGCTTCAATTTCGCTCTTGGGGATAAAAATGAAATTAAACCATTAAATATAATGAATGAAAGCTCATCCTCAACAATAAATAATTTAAATAAATCAAGTAAATATTACAAAAAAAAAAATAAAATTATTAATTATTTTTCTAAAAAACAAGAAATTATCCAAAAAGATGTTGAGATAAAAACATTATCATCATTTATAGATAATTTCATTTTAAAAAATCAAGTAATTTTAAAAATAGATACCGAAGGTTATGAGTATAAAATTTTAAAGGGTTTGAGTAAAAAACACTTAGAGAGAATTGATTTTATATATATTGAACACCATTATGACCAAATGATCATAAAGGATTATAATTTTTCAGATATCAATGGTCTTCTTAAAAATAATAATTTTAATTTAGCTTTTAAAATTAGAATGAATTTTAGAAAGACTTTTGAATATATTTACGAGAAAAAAAAATACTAATAAATTAATTTATCGTTATTTTAATATATTTTTAAATTTGTTAATATTCATTGATGAATTTTTTGGAAACTTTTTTTTTCCAATAAGGACCGGTTTAACTTTTGGGTTAGATTTTTTAGCAAATTTATAGATAGTATTTCTTTCTCCACCAATATTTATTATTCCTTTTTTTTTTATTATTTTTTTAAAATTTGGGATTAAGTCATCAACAAATAAGAAACTTGAAATTGCATCTTTAAAAGCTAATTTATGTATAAATGGTTTTTCAGTAATACACAGTCTTAGGATTAATGAATTTTTATACATTTGAACTGCACATTCACCTCCGAGCTTTGACCATGCATAATTATTTACGGGTAAAACTGGATCAGTTTCCTTATAATTTCCTTTTGTCCCCTGATAAACATAATTTGTAGAAAAATATACAAGCTTTATTTTATACTTTTGACAAACCTTAACAACATTGCAAGTCCCAATGATATTTTTGTCAATACTTTCCCTAATGTTTTTTTCGTGAAATTCCATTGGTCTAGATAAACCAGCAATGTGGATTAGAATTTTTGGTTTAATTTTTCTAATTGTTTTTTCCATAGAAGAGGAGCTAAGAATATTAAATTGTTTTTTTGAGGTATAAATTATATTTTTACCATAATATTTTTCTTTTAATAGCTTACAAAATTTACTATTTGAGCCTGTTATTAAAATTTTTCTCATTTAATAAATCTTTCTAAAATATGAATTTATTTTTTGTACAATATATTTGATTTGATTATCAGTGTGTTCTTCCGATATAGGTAAACTCAATATTTTTTTTCCAAGATCTTTTGCTTTTTTTACGTTTTTTCCATTAAAAAATTTTAATTCATTTAACATGTATGGATAATGCACCATGGTCTGAATCTTATTTTTTTTTAAAAAAGAGATAAGTTGGTCTCTTTTTTTAGTTCTAATTACAAATTGATGAAATGAATGAGTGTTTTTTTTATTCAATTTAAATAACTCAATATTTTTTATTTTTTTCAAACCTTTAAAATAAATTTTAGCTAATTCATTTCTTCTTTTAACAACTTTATTATAATTTTTTAGCTTTATATTCAAAACTGCAGCATTGATCGTATCTAATCTTGAGTTTCTTCCAGAAAAAATATGATCATATTTTATTAAAGCTCCATGGTTTCTTGCTCTCAAACAATATTTATAAATTTTATTAGAATTTGTTACAATAGCGCCACCATCACCAAATCCTCCTAAATTTTTACCCGGAAAAAAACTGAATGTTCCAACGTCACCAATTGTACCAACGTGTTTACCTAATAGTCTAGTACCATGTGCTTGTGCACAATCTTCAATTATTTTTATATTTCTTTCATTTATTATTTTTTTTATTTGTAAAATATTTGTTGGATTACCGTAAAGATGAACAACAATTATTGCTTTCGTTTTATTTGATAATTTTTTTTTCAGGTCTTTTAAACATATTGAATAATCATCTAGATTGACATCGCAGAAAACTACTCTGCATCCGTTTGTAACAATTGATTCTGCTGTTGATATCCAAGTATTTACCGGTAAAATTATTTCTGAACCTTTTTTTAAATTTAGAGACGCTAGTGCAATTTCTAAAGCGTCTGTTCCATTTGCTACTGAGACGCAATATTTAGAATTTACATATTTGCTAAAATTATTTTCAAAATTAAGAACTTCTTTACCTCCAATAAATTGAGATTTTTTGATTAGAAAGTTTACTCTTTTCAAAATTGCTGATTTATTATGAATTAATTTGTATAAGTCAGTAAATTTTACTTGTTTCATCAAAGTGATTTATGTTTTTTTTTAAAATCCTCAAAGGTAATTAAAGCTTTGTCCCTTTTAGATAAAATTGGTTTTCTTGTTTTCCATGCATTAAAAATTTTTTTATCTTTAAAACTTATACCACTTTCGTTCATTGAATCTCTGTATTTTTCGAGATGATAAAATATTGTACATTTTTTGGTTAAACATTCATAACCATGGGCATAAAATTTTGGAACAAACAAAATATCTCCCTCATTTAAAATAAATCTTGAAACTTTTCCAAAATATTTTGAATTCTTTTTCAAATTTATTACAATATCAAGAATTTTCCCTTCCGTTACATGAATAAGCTTAGTCTGTTGATTTTTTTTTTGAAAGTGTAAACCTCTAATTACATTTTTTTTTGATTTTGCTACAGCTGTAAATTTAATTTTTAAATTGAATTTTTTATTTAAGAATATCTCTTGAAAATATCCTCTGTTATCCAAATATTTTGGTTGTTTGATTTTGAGTGGGACTTTTTGATTTTTTAAATTTATTTTCATAAATTGGATTATTTAATATATATATAATTGAATAACTTAAAAATATGTTTTTATTTTGTCTTCAATGATTGCAAATTTCCTAATTATTTATTTTGCTTTTTCTTTAGTTATAGTAGGTATTTGCAAACAATACAATTTACTAGTTGATAATAAAATTGAGAAACATAAAAAATATTCATCAACATTAAAAAGTTACTCAATTGGAGGAATACTCTTAATTTTTTTTTTTAGTTATTATTTCATATTTATTTCGGAAAATTACTCATTTTTATTATTTTTGATTTCAGTCTTTTCTATAGGATTATTTTCAGACCTGAGAAAAATTCACAGCGTAAGCACTAGATTTTTTTTACAAATTATTTTAATTGCTTTTTTTATTTATCTTTTAAAAACTCAGATAATCTCAACAAAAATCGTTTTCTTTGATCAATTATTACAAAACAATTTCGTAAATATCCTTTTTGTAACATTCTGTATTACAATATTAATAAATGGTGTAAATTTTATAGATGGCTTGAATGGTTTAGCAATTAAATATCACTTAATTATATACTTAGTGATAATATTATATTTTTCAGAATTTGTTTTTGAAATTCAACTAATAAATTATATGGTAATTGTTCTTTTTACTTTGTTAATTTTCAATTTGTCAGGTTATTTATATTTAGGTGACTCTGGTTCTTATTTATTATCATTATTTACAGGATTTTTCTTAATTGAGTTTTCTAATGCTAACCCAGCTATTTCACCTTATTTTATAATTGTATTATTATGGTACCCATGTTTTGAGTTATTATTTTCAATGATAAGAAGATTTTTAAAAAAAAAAGAAACGTACAAACCTGATACAGAGCATCTTCATCAATTATTTTTCAAGTTTATTTCAAAAAAATTAAAAATAAAAAATAAGCTTACTGAACATTTTATTGTTTCGTTTGGTATTAATTTATATAATTTATTTTCTATTTTGATTTCAGTAAATTTTATTTATAACTCAGAAGTTTTGATTTTAATTTTACTTACTAATATTTTTTTTTATATCTCTATGTTTTATTTTTTTAAAAAAAAAAATTATTAAAATTTTCTACTCATAGAATTAATACTTAACCTCAATAAAAAAAACAAAGATTTTAAAAAATTAAAGTTTAAGTAAATATAATATACTCTAAATCCATCCAATACTTTTTGTATTAAATTTGAAGAAAGAGAATTAGCTGAAAAGTTCCATTCACCAAGAAATTCATTTAAATTGTATGCAATATAATTTTCTTTACTCAGTTTTAACCAAGCAACATAATCTTCTTTAGTTTTCAAAGAAGGAAATAATTCGTTTTTAATAATATGTTTATTTAACATCACGGTTGATAATCCAATCTCATTATCATGCAACAAGTCTTTATATGAAATTTTTCTTTTTTTACTTTGAACATGAATAGATTTTTTATTCGAAATTTTTTTAAAATAGTTTGTAAATGAAAAATCGTATTTGTTTTCCCTCATGAATTTGACTTGCTTCTCCAACTTATCAGAATACCAAACATCATCGGCATCTAAAAAAGCTATAATGCTACCAGATGAATGTTTGATACCTATATTTCTTGATATTCCAGCTCCATAATTTTTTTTATTTTGCACTATTTTTATCTTTGAATTTTTACTGAAGCTTTCTTTGATGTAGACTAAATCATGAATATTAGTGTCATCATAAATCAATATTATTTCAAAATCTTGAAAAGTTTGGGCCAAAACTGAATTCAAAGTTTTACTAATTTGATTTATCTTTTTATAATAAGGTATAATTACACTTACTAATGCCATATATTAATAATATTAATTAAAATAAACACGTTTAAAAGTAAAATGTTTTCTATCATGTGTCATAAATTTATCTATAAGACAAAATTATATTGATATGAAAGATTTAACATTATTAATACCTACAAAAAAAGAAGTCGAGTCATTACCTAAGTTTCTTAAAGAAATAGATAACTTAGAGTGTAAAAAATTAATTGTTTTACAAAAAGAAGATGTTGAAACAAAAAACGCAATTAAAGATTTTGATAATATTGAAATTTTAGAGCAAAATAATAATGGTTATGGAAATGCAATAATCGAAGGTATTAATCATATTAATACTAAGTTTTTTTGTATAATTAATGCTGATGGTTCAATGGATCCTAAATATCTGAGTGAAATGCTATTAGAGTGTCAAAATAGAGATCTCATATTTGGATCAAGGTATCAAAAACCTGGTGGAGGAAGTGACGATGATGATCTAATTACTTTAGTGGGTAACTATTTTTTTACGTTTTTAGGAAATTTTTTTTACAATCTTAATATAACTGATATTTTATATACGTATATTTTAGCTAAAACATCATCAACAAAAAAACTTAATTTGAAGTGTGGTGACTTTAGAATATGTGTTGAGCTTCCAATTAAAGCAAAGTTTTCAAATTTGCAATATTGTTGCCTCCCATCTTATGAAAGACCAAGGATTGGAGGTAAAAAAAAAGTAAATCCTTTAAAAGATGGATTGCTTATACTTTGTGAAATTGTTAAATATTTTTTTAATAGAAAAATTAATTAAAATAAATGCGAAAAAAAGCTTTAATTTTTGGTATTACTGGACAAGATGGTTCCTACTTGGCGGAATTTCTTCTTAAAAAAAAATATATTGTTCATGGTGTTAAAAGAAGATCCTCTACTATAAACACAGAAAGAGTAGATCATATTTATCAAGAACCTCATCTAAAAAAAAGAACCTTTATTTTGCATTATGGAGATATTACAGACTCATTATCAGTAACAAGACTTATTAACGAAATTAAGCCCAATGAAATTTATAATTTAGCTGCACAGTCACATGTGCAAGTATCTTTTGAATCTCCGGAATATACCGCCAATGCAGATGCTCTTGGAGCTTTAAGAATACTAGAAGCCATAAGATTTAATAAATTAGAAAAAAAAACAAAATTTTATCAAGCAGGCACTTCTGAATTGTATGGTTTAAATGAAAAAGTTCCCCAAAATGAAAAAACATCATTTCATCCTGCAAGCCCCTATGGAGTCGCCAAACTTTATGCACATTGGATAACAATCAATTATAGAGAGGCATATAACATGTTTGCCTGCAATGGAATTTTATTTAATCATGAAAGTCCAAGAAGAGGAGAAACATTTGTTACTCAAAAAATTGTACAAGCATTATGTAAAATTAAATTAAAAAAACAAAAAACATTATTCTTGGGTAATTTATACTCAAAAAGGGATTGGGGTCATGCTAAAGATTTTGTTGAGGCTATGTGGTTAATGTTACAACAAAAGAAACCAGAAGATTTTGTTATTGCGACAGGTAATCAAACAACAGTAAAAAATTTTGTTAACCTTGTATCTAAAGAATTAAAATTAAAAATTCGTTGGAGAGGCAAAGGTATAAACGAAAAAGCCGTTGATGAGGATAATAATTTAATTGTTGCATGTAATAAAACATACTACAGACCATTAGAGGTAAACAACTTGTTAGGAGATGCAAAAAAAGCAAGAAAAAAACTTAATTGGAAACCAAAATCCAATTTAAAAAAATTGATAACAGACATGATTTCTAACGAGATGCAAAAATATTAATAATATTTAAGTCAAGTGAAAAATAGTAAAATTTTTTTAGCTGGTCACAAAGGTTTAGTAGGCTCTGCAGTATTAAGAAAATTGTTAAAAGATAAATATAATAACATTATTATAGCTGATAAAAAAAAATTAAATTTGTTGGATCAAAATAAAGTTTTTAAATTTTTAAAAAAAAAAAAACCGGATATTGTAATTATTGCTGCAGCTAGGGTAGGTGGGATACTTCATAATACTACTCATGGTGCTGACTTCATTTACCAAAACCTTCAAATTCAAAATAATTTAATTCATGGAAGCTTTAAGAATAAAGTTAAAAAAATTATATTTTTGGGATCAAGTTGTATTTATCCTAAATTTTCCAAACAACCCATTAAGGAAAGCTACTTACTGGATGGAAAATTAGAAGAAACAAATACATCATATGCAACTGCTAAAATTGCAGGTGTAAAAATGTGTGAAGCATATAACAATCAATATAAAACTAATTATATATGTTTAATGCCATCAAATGTTTACGGACCAAATGATAACTATGATAGTTTGAATTCCCACTTTTTCCCAGCACTTATAAAAAAGGCTCACGAATGTAAAATTAAAAATAAAAAATATTTAGAGGTTTGGGGTACAGGAAAATCATTTAGAGAATTGATATATGTAGATGACGTTGCTGATGCTTGTATTTTTTTTATGAATAAAAAAACAAAAGAAACTCTAATTAATATTGGTTCAGGGAAAGATATGCGCATTAAGGACTACGCAAAATTCATTATAAATAAATTAAATTTGGATGTTAAATTAAAATTCAACTTATCTAAACCAGATGGAGTTTTTAGAAAACTTTTAGATATTTCAATTGCAAAAAAATATGGATGGAAAGCTAAAACATCTTTAAGCAAAGGATTTGATTTTACTTATGAAGCCTTTTTGAAAAATAAAATTAAATGAAAAGTACAATTGTAGTTACTGGTGGAGCGGGATTTGTTGGATCAAATTTAATTAAACATCTTTTGAAAAAAACAAAAAATAAAATTATATCAATCGATGATTATAGTTCTGGTATAAAGAAAAATCATATAAGTAATAAAAGAGTAAAGTATATAAAATCTAATACAAAAAATATTTTCCAAATTTTAAAGAACCCTAAGGAAATCTTAGTTTTATTTCATTTCGGAGAATTTGCTAGAATTTACCAAAGTTTTATAAGGATGGATAAATGTATAGATTCAAATTCAATTGGTAGTAATGCAGTATTTAATTTTTGTTTAACTAACAAAATAAAATTGATTTATAGCGCAACGTCAGCATCATTGGGTAATAAGGGAAAAGATAAAAATTTATCACCTTATGCTTTTACAAAAGCAAAAAATTTAGAATTACTAGAAAATTTAAAAAAATGGTTTAATTTCAATTACGAAGTAATTTATTTTTATAATGTATATGGACCAATGCAAATTTCAAAAGGAAGTATGGCAACTGTAATTGGAATATTTGAGGAAAATTTTAAAAAAAAAACCCCCTTGCCTGTTGTCAAACCTGGTACTCAATCGAGACGTTTTACACATATAGATGATACAATTGAAATTTGTTATCTAGCTTGGAAAAAAAATTTGAGAAGACATTATAGTATATCTCACAGAAAAAGTTATACTATTTTACAGGTGGCCAAATTATTCCAAAAAAAAATTAAGTTTCTTCCTCCTAGAGCTGGAGAAAGGTATGCATCTGCTTTGACGAATATGAATCTCTCGAATAAAGTATATAGATATTTCGGTAAAAAAGAGCTGAAAGATTACATAAGCCATTTTGTAGCTAATAATTAATCAAATATTAATTGCATTTTGAAAAAATTTTATTATAAATCACCTGCCTGGTGATTATTGCGAAGGTGTTATACCCGATCCCATTCCGAACTCGGTAGTCAAGCCCTTCTGCGCCGATGGTACTTTGTCTTAAGACATGGAAGAGTAGGACGTTGCCAGGCTATTAATTATGAAAGTAAAAAGTTCCTTAAAATCCTTAAAAAAAAGAGATCAAAACTCTAAATTAGTCAGACGAAGAGGAAGAATTTATATAATTAATAAAAAAAATCCAAAGTACAAAGCTAGACAAAAGTAACTGGGATTTTTTTATGATAATTGGATCAATCTCAGAAAATAAAGTTAAAGAAAAAAGAATATCAATTACTCCAGAAATTTCTAAAAAATATATATCTTCAGGTTTTGAAGTAATTATTGAAAATAATTTAGGAGATCATCTTGGAATAAATGATAGTGATTTTATTAAAGAAGGTTGTAAAATTGAAAAAAAAGAGGATATTATTAAAAAATCAGACATCCTTTTACAAGTAAGTTTGCCTAGCAAAGATAATTTTATAAATTTCAAGGAAAAAAACATTTTAATTGGAAACTTTGATGTAAATAATAACAAAGAAATAATTGATAGTATAAAAATGAAATCGACAATTTTCTCTCTAGAATTATTACCAAGAATTACAAGAGCACAATCTATGGATATATTGTCTTCTCAGGCAAACCTTGCTGGATATAAAGCAGTTATTGACTCTTTTGCTTTGTTTAAGAAAGCTATACCAATGATGATGACAGCAGCAGGTACAGTGCCTGCATCTAAAGTTCTAGTTGTTGGTGCTGGAGTTGCTGGTTTGCAGGCGATTGCAACAGCAAAAAGAATGGGCGCTATTGTTTTTGCTACAGATGTAAGATTAGCATCAAAAGAACAAGTTGAGAGTTTAGGAGGTAAATTTTTAATAGTTGAGGGGTCTGAAAATTTAGAAACCGAAGGTGGGTACGCAAAAGAAGCAAGTGAGGATTTTAAAAAAAAGCAAGAGGAACTTTTAGCTGAAACGCTTAAAAAAATTGATATTGTTATTTGCACAGCTCTTATTCCAGGAAAAAAGGCACCTAAAATATTAAATGAAAGTATGATTAATAATATGCAACCTGGATCAGTAATTTTTGATTTGGCCGCATCGCAAGGTGGAAATGCAGCTTTTACAAAAGCAGATGAAATAGTTGAAAATAACGGAGTAATTATAGTCGGAGAAAGTACGATATTGAATAAATTACCAGTATCTGCTTCAAATTTATATGCAAAAAACTTATATAATTTTGTTTTAAATCTTTATGATAATAAAAATAAAAAAATAAATATAAATATGGAAGATGAGATTATAAGTAAGACACTTGTTAAATAATATATGGAAATTGATCCCTTTATTTTTAGATTAAGTATTTTTGTTTTAGCCATTTTTGTTGGTTACTATGTAGTATGGAGCGTTACGCCATCTCTACATACTCCACTAATGTCTGTTACAAACGCAATTTCATCCGTGATAATAGTTGGAGCCATAATTGCTGCACTGGCAGGTGATAATAGAAATATTTTTGATACAGCAAATATTTTTGGATATTTAGCTATTATATTGGCAGCTGTAAACATTTTTGGAGGTTTTCTGGTTACTCATAGAATGTTAGCGATGTATAAAAAGAAAAAGAAAGGTAAATAAAAATGTCTCCAAATTTATTAGCCGTTTTTTATTTAATTTCAGGTGTTTTATTTATACTTGCATTACGTGGTTTGTCTTCTCCAGAGACATCAAGACAAGGAAATTTTTTTGGTATTGTAGGAATGGCTATCGCCATTGGAGTAACAGTAATTTCAGCAGGCAACTTTTCTACAGGATTTATTCTATTATTAATTTTGCTAGTTTTAGGTGGTTCAATAGGAGCGTTTATTGCATTTAAAATACCAATGACAGCAATGCCAGAATTGGTTGCGGGTTTTCACAGTTTAGTAGGCCTTGCAGCTGTATTTGTTGCTATATCTGCATTTTTAAATCCTGAGGTTTTTAATTTAGGTACTCCTAATAATATAAAAATTGCAAGTTTGATTGAAATGTCATTAGGAGGAGCGATAGGTGCTATAACTTTCACAGGTTCAATAATTGCCTTTTTAAAATTAAGAGGTTTAATGTCTGGATCACCAATAACATTTTTGGGTCAACACTTTATAAATCTTGCACTTGGATTAATAATTATTGGATTAGTGATTTATCTTTGCAGAACACAAAATGAATATTTATTTTGGTCTATAATCGTTTTATCTTTTCTTGTTGGTGTTTTATTAATTATTCCAATAGGTGGTGCTGATATGCCAGTAGTAATTTCTATGCTTAATTCTTACTCTGGCTGGGCGGCCGCAGGTATAGGTTTTACTTTAGAAAACACTGCTCTTATAATTACAGGTGCGTTAGTTGGATCATCCGGAGCAATTTTATCATATATAATGTGCAAAGGAATGAATAGATCTTTCTTTAATGTTATATTGGGTGGTTGGGGTGCAACCGAAAGTTCATCAAAGACAACTTCTAAGGATCAGAAACCAGTAAAAAGTGGTAATGCAGATGACGCTGCATTTTTAATGAAGAATGCATCATCAGTAATTATTGTACCTGGATATGGTATGGCTGTAGCACAAGCTCAGCATGCTTTGAGAGAGATGGTTGACTCGTTAAAAAAAAGTGGCGTTAAAGTTTCTTACGCAATACATCCTGTAGCAG
This sequence comes from uncultured Pelagibacteraceae bacterium, assembly GCA_902585665.1. Lineage (GTDB taxonomy): Bacteria > Pseudomonadota > Alphaproteobacteria > Pelagibacterales > Pelagibacteraceae > Pelagibacter. The sequence goes on from CACIEO010000001.1 coordinate 45,638, forward strand.
GAAGAATGCCTGGACACATGAACGTTTTGTTAGCCGAAGCTAATGTTCCTTATGACGAAGTTTTTGAGCTTGAAGATATAAATAATGACTTTGCTAATTGTGATGTTGCATATGTAATAGGAGCTAACGATGTTACTAACCCAGTAGCAAAAACTGATCCACAGAGTCCTATATATGGAATGCCAATATTAGATGTTGAAAAATCGAAGTCTGTATTATTTGTAAAACGAAGTTTATCACCAGGATACGCTGGAATTGACAATGATTTATTTTATAGGGAAAATACTCTAATGTTATTCGCTGATGCTAAAAAAATGACAGAGGATATAACTAAAAATCTATAGTTTTATACATTAATAATTTTTTGTTATATTGCAAAGATGCTAGAACAAAAAATAAAAAAATTTTCAGAAAAAATATCAAGTAAAATTCAATTAAATTATAATCTTAAAAACTTAAACTGGTTTAATATAGGTGGTAAGGCAAAAGTTTTTTTTAAATGTGAAAACTTAAATGACCTCACTCTTTTCTTGAAAGAATTCCATTCAGAAAAAAATATCTTAGTATTGGGTGCTGGATCAAATATTTTATTAAGTGATAATTTATATGATGGAGCAGTAATAAAATTAGGAAAAAATTTTTCAAACATTTCATTATTACCTAATGATGTAATTGTTGCTGGGGCAGCAGTGACTGATAAAAAACTTTCTGATTTTGCTTTAGAAAATGAGATTGGTGGATTTGAATTTTTATCTTGCATACCAGGAACTATTGGAGGGGGTTTAAAAATTAATTCTGGATGTTATGGAAGAGAGTTTAAGGATATTTTAGTATCAATACAAGTTATCGATAGGGAGGGAAATATAAGAACAATCCCATCCTCTAAAATTAAATTAAGTTATAGAAAGAGTAGTTTAGAAAAAAACCTTATTTTTTTAAGCGCTTCTTTTAAAGGCTATAATAGAAAAAAACAAGAAATTGAAAAAGAAGTTAAATTTTTAAAAAAAAAAAAGGAATCTTCTCAACCATCGAAAATTAAAACCGGAGGAAGTACATTTAAAAATCCTTTAGAGCAAACAGATAAAAAAGTATGGGAGCTAATTCAAAGGTCAGTGCCATTAGATATTTCTTTCGGAGATGCTGCGATTTCGAGTAAACATTATAATTTTTTAGTTAATAAGGGCAATGCAAAATTTAAAGATATGAAAAATCTAGTTGAATACATTCAAAAAAACGTCAAGTCTAAAACTGGTGTAAGTTTAGAACCCGAAATCGAAATTGTTGACTAAATGAAAAAAAAAATTTTGATTTTAGGTGGTGGATTATCAAAAGAGAGAAAAATTAGTCTTAATACAGCAAAACAAGTTAAAAAAATTTTAAAAAAAAAATACAAGGTTTTCCAATGTGATTTTGACAAAAATTTTATAAATAATGTAAAAAAATTTCGACCAGATATTATATTTAATGCTTTACATGGTAGATTTGGAGAAGATGGATATATTCAATCAATATTGGAGAGCTTAAAAATAAAATATACTCATTCTGGCGTTCTTTCTTCAGCACTTGCGATGGACAAAGTTACTTCAAAAGAAATTTTTAAGAAAAATAAAATTCTTACACCAAAATATTTAAAATATAACTATTATGATACAGACAAAAAAAAAATAAAAAAAAAAATTGAAAGAAAATTAAAATTCCCAGTAGTAATTAAACCTATTAACGAAGGTTCTAGCGTAGATGTTTTTATATGTACAAAAAAAAATATAATTAAAAACCTTTTAAAATTAAAAAAATATAAAGAAATACTAATAGAACAATATATTGGGGGAAGGGAAATTCAAGTAGCTATTTTAGGAAAAAAAAAACTTGGTGCTATAGAGTTAAAACCAAAAAGAAAATTTTATGATTACAATGCGAAATATGATCATCGAGCAAAAACTGAACATTTAATTCCAGTTAAAATATCGCAAAAAAATATGAAAATAGTTTTAAGTACAGCATTTAAAGCACATAAATTACTTAGATGTAGGGGTGTCACAAGATCAGATTTTAAATTTTATAAGAATAAATTTTATTTATTAGAATTAAACACGCAACCTGGTATGACTAAACTATCTTTAGTACCAGAAATAGCTGCTAACGTGGGCATTAATTTTATTGAGTTGATTGAATGGATTTTAAGGGATGCCTCAATTAATAGATAAAAAAAAAAAAATATATTTTTATATTTTTTTTTTAATACTGTTATCAACCCCATTAAATTTAAAATATAACTCATTTATTAAAGAAATTTTTAAAATAAAAAATATAAAAGTTGTTCCAAATGAACTTGTTTTTGAGGAAGTCTACAACTTATTAAATCAAAATATTTTTAGATTAAATAATTCAAACCTAAAAAACTTTTTGAATAAATATACTCATTTAAAATCTATTGAAATTAAAAAAATCTATCCTGATACCCTAGAAGTTTTAATTACGAAATCATCGCCAATTGCAATAATAGATAATCAAATAACTTTTACTTATCTTGGTGACAACGGAAAAGTGTTTGAAGATAATATAGAATACAATTCTATACCAATTCTTAAAGGAGAATTAGATATAGACGATGCGATTGTGGTTTTAAATCTTTTGGATAAATCCTTATATAAGCTAGAAGATATAAAGGAGATAATTTTTTTCCCTACTAAACGTATTAATATTATTTTAAATGATAATAAAATTTTAAAATTTCCAATATATATAGATTTAAAATATATAAATAAAACATATGATTTTTTGCAATCAATAAAAACAGGAAAACAGGTTATTGACTTCAGAATTTTAGGAAAAATTATTTTAAAAAATGAGTAAATTTGAAATTTTTTTTAACATAGACATAAAAAACTTTAAACTAAATGTCTTTATTATTGATACAAATAGTGAAGATATTTTACTAACAAAAGATTTTAAATTTGACAAATATCAATATTCAAATTTTTTAATAATTGATAAAATAAATAATATTTTAAAAAAACTTATACTTGAAATCGAAAAACATTTAGATGCATCAGTTAGTAAAATTAATTTGATGGTTGAGCAAGAAAATTCCTACAACATAGATTTATCAATAAAAAAAAATTTTGAAAACAAAATTATTGATAAAAAAAATATAGAATATCTAATTCAAGATTTAAGACAGCAGTTATTAACCAACAATCCAGATAAAAAATTTATTCATATTTTAGTAAAAAAATGCATTGTGGATTCGGAAGAGTACAACATTATTCCCATCGGAAATAAATGTAAAAACTTTATAATTGATTTAAGTTTTATACACATACCAAAAAAATTATTAAATGAATTGGAGAGACTTTTTAGTGAACATCAAATGTTTATAAATAAAGTTATCTGTACAAATTATGCAAAGACATTAATTGTTACTGAGTTTGATAATCTTTCTAAAGCTGGTTTAAACATTATAAAAGGATCAAACCTTAATGAAATTGGTGTTATTCCCAAAAAAATAAAGAAAATAGGCTTTTTTGAAAAGCTTTTTCACATTTTCTCGTAATTGAATTTTATCGTAATATTTGTTGTTTTTTAAGGTGGTGACTTCTCAATTATAAGATTTCCATGGCGTTATTAACTCAAAAGACAATAAACAAAATATTAATATTTGAAGGTGTAACATTACATAAAGGTAAGATCGCAAAAATGAAAATTTTACCTTCCGCACCAAACACCGGCATAAACTTTAAAAGGGTTGATTTAAAGGAAAATAATATTATTCCAGCAAATTTTTATAATGTAAAAAATGCAACGTTGTGTACTACCCTAATCAATGAAGCAGGGGTCTGTGTATCTACAGTAGAACATTTGATGGCTGCGTTCTACGGGTTGGGCGTTGACAATGCAGTTGTTGAAATTGATCAAGATGAGGTACCGATCATGGATGGATCTTCTAAAAACTTTGTTGAATCAATTGAAGCTGTGGGTCTTAAACAAAGCGATGCACCAATAAAATTAATTAAGATTTTAAATAAAGTAACAGTCAATGATGGTAATAAATTTATTTCTATAGAGCCCTCAAAAACATCATTAGAAATAGATTTTGAAATTAAATTTAATAATGAATTAATTGGTACTCAAAGAAATTATGTAAGTGTTTATGAAGACGACTTAAAAGATATCTTGAGTTCAAGAACTTTTTGCTTATACGAAGATATCGAAAAATTAAAAAAAATGAATCTTGCTAAAGGTGGATCGTTGGACAATGCAATAGTTGTTAAAGACACAGAAATTTTAAACAATGAAAAATTGAGAAATAAAAAAGAATTTGTGAATCATAAAATCTTGGATTGCATCGGGGATTTATATTTATCGGGCTACAAAATAATTGGAAAGGTCACTTCTTCACAAGGAGGTCATAAATTAACAAACGAGGTTATAAGAAAAGTTTTTAGCGATAATAAAAATTTTACTATTTTTGAGCTAAAAGAAAAGACTATCCCACATTCATATATTAATAGAAAAGCATTAAAATCCATAGCTTAAATTAAATTTAAGTTTTTCAATTTATCTGTTAAAAAAAGTAAATGAAAATTCCATTTAAAATTTTATTTTTTTTAATTTTTATTTTTATAATTGCCTGTTCATCAAAAAACGAAAAGATTTCAATTTTAGAAGATGAAAATCTTGAATTGCAAATGATAGATGCTTACAAGGAAGGTTACGAAGAGCTTGAAAAAGGAGATATAATTTATGCTGCAAAAAAATTTAATGAGGCAGAATTATTATATCCACAATCAGAGTGGGCACCTAAATCAGTTTTACTTTCGGCCTACGCTTATTATTCCCAAAATTATTATGATGATGCATTAGGGGAATTGGATAGGTTTTTTAAAAAATACCCAAAACATAAAAATATTGATTATGCGCATTTTTTATATGCAATGTGTTATTATGAAAATATCATAGATGAAAAAAAAGACTTAGAACCTCTTATTTTATCTAAAAAAAGATTCGAATTTATTTTAAAAAATTATCCAGATACTGATTTTGCACTTGATTCACAGTACAAAATAAATCTTATAAACGATGTATTAGCATCAAAGGAAATGTATTTGGGAAAATATTATATTAAAAAAAAAAAATGGGGTGCTGCTATTAATAGATTTAAAAATGTTTTAGAGAATTATGAAACTACAATCTATGTTGAAGAAGCACTGCATAGACTTGTGGAAACACATTACAAAATCGGGCTGATTGAAGAATCCGCTAAATATGCAAATTTATTAGGTTATAACTATCAATCAAGTGAATGGTATGAACAATCTTATAAGATATTCAATAAAGAATACATTTCATCATTTGAAATTAAAAAAGAAAAAAAATCTGTATTTCAAAAGTTTAAAAGATTACTTAAATGAAGTCTAGAAATCTTAAAGATCTAAAAAAAAAATACCTAAAAAAAATTAAATTAATTAAAAAATATAATGAGGCATATTATGATCTTAGTAAACCAATAGTTGATGATGCTACATATGATAATATAAAAAAAGAAATAAAAGAAACAGAGGAAAAATATCCTACTGAAATAAATAATGAATTTTTGTCTAGTGCTGTAGGATTTAAACCTTCAAAAAATTTTAATAAAGTAAAGCATAAGGTACCTATGTTATCTCTGAATAATGCTTTTAATAGAGAGGATTTAGAAAACTTTGAGAAAAAAATTTCTAATTTTCTTAGTTTAAAAAATAATAGTGACCTTGAGTATAGTACTGAGCCGAAAATAGATGGAATTTCAGCATCTTTATTTTATAAAAATGGTAAATTTATTCAGGGCCTTTCAAGAGGTGATGGTATAGAGGGTGAGGATATAACTGAAAATTTAAAAACAATTAATGATATTCCTAAAATTTTAAAAGGTAAAAATATACCGGATGAAATTGATATCAGAGGCGAAGTTTTTATTAAAAACAAAGACTTTGAGAGATTAAGTGATAAGTTTGCGAATCCTAGAAATGCAGCCTCAGGCTCTCTAAGACAGAAAGATCCAAAAAAAACAAAAGAGATTCCACTAAATTTTATTGCATACACTTTCGGTCATTCTAAAAATCTGAATGTTACAAGTCAGTTTGAATTTCTAAAAAATCTAAAAAATTGGGGCTTTAAAGTGAATAAATTTAATAAATTAATAAGAGGTGTCGATAATTTAGTAGAAAATCATCTTAAACTAGAACAGATAAGAAAGGAAATTGAATTTGATATTGATGGTATAGTTTACAAAATAAACGATTTTATTCTTCAAAAGAGATTAGGTTTCGTTGCGAATGCGCCTAGATGGGCAATTGCACATAAGTTTTCATCAAATAAATCAATATCCGAAATATTAAAAATTGATATTCAGGTAGGTAGAACTGGGGCCATGACTCCTGTAGCAAAAATTAAACCAGTAAATATTGGAGGTGTTTTAGTATCAAATGCCACCTTACATAACGAGGATGAAATTCAGAGAAAAGATATTAGGATAGGTGATACTGTCACTGTAGAAAGGGCAGGAGACGTAATACCTAGAGTAATTTCAGTAGACCTTAAAAAAAGAAATAAAAATTCAAAAAAATTCAACTTTCCAAAAAATTGTCCGTCATGTGGATCATCAACTGTAAAAGAATTTAATCAAATTACTAAAAGATTTGATGCAGTAAGAAGATGTATTAATGACGGGTATACTTGTGAAAAAATGGCTATAGAAAAAATTAAACATTTTGTTTCTAAAGAGGCATTAAACATCGATGGATTAGGAAAAAAAATTATTGAAAGCTTTTGGGACTTGAAATTAATTAGATATCCTCATGATATATTTAATTTAAATTATGACAAGATTTCCCAATTAGATGGTTGGGGAAACTTATCTGTAGCAAATCTAAAATATTCTATTGATAAAAAGAGAAAAATTTCTCTTAGTAAATTTATTTATTCAATTGGTATAAGACACATTGGTCAAGAGAACGCTAAATTATTATCCAAAACACTAAAAAAAATAGAAAATTTTTTAAATCTTGGAAAAAGTACTCGATTTAATGAACTATCTAATATTGATGGAATCGGGGATACTCAAATAAAATCTATACAAAAGTTTTTCTCTAATAATAAAAACTTAGTTGTGTTAAATGAGCTACAAAAAAATTTAAGCATAATTCCAGAACCAGAAATATCAAAAAATGGAATTTTGAAAGAAAAAACCTTTATGTTTACAGGAAAACTAATTGGCATAAGTAGAGCGGAAGCGAAGTCTTTAGTTGAAAAAAATTCTGGAAAAATAGTAAGCAATGTAAGTAAAAAACTAGATTTTTTAATTGTTGGCGATAAACCAACAAACAGGAAAATTAAAGATGCAGAAAGCTTAAATATAAAAGTAATTTCACAACATGAATTTACAAAAATGCTTGATATTAAAGATTCTTAACCAACCATTTTTTTTCATTTTCATTCAAAAATTTAGAAATTTTAGAATAAATTAATAGATGATACTTAAATAGATAATCCTTTTCTTTTTGATTTAGTAATTTGTAATTAATTAGATCTTTATCTATTGGAGCCAAAGTTAAGTTTTCAAAAAATAACTTATTATTTAATCTTTTAACATAAACTAAGTTCTCAATTCTGATACCAAATTTACCTTCTTTATAATACCCTGGTTCATTACTCAAAATCATACCTTCTTCAAACTTAACACGATTAAACTTTGAAATTGACTGCGGCCCCTCATGAACATTTAAAAAATAGCCGACTCCATGTCCGGTGCCATGTCCATAATCAAGATTTGATTTTTTAAGAAACTTTCTCGCTTGTATATCTAATTTTCTACCTGTGTTTTGTATTGCTAAATTACTAGTCGCTACAGCAATGTGTCCTTTTAAGATTAAAGTGAATATATTCTTTATTTTTTTTGGTTGTTTGTCAAAACAGAGTGTTCTTGTAACATCTGTTGTGCCGTATTTATATTGTCCCCCTGAGTCACAAAGAAATAGATCTTTTTTTTTGATAACTTTATTTGTTTTTTTTGTAGCGCGATAATGAACGATTGCACCATTTGATCCCGTTCCTGCAATTGTATTAAAACTTGGATATAAATAATTATTATTTTTTTTTCTAAAATACTCTAATTTTTTCTCCGCTTCTATTTCCGTTAATTTTATATTTTTTAAATTTTTTATCCAAATTATAAACTTTGTTAAAGCAACCCCATCAGAAATATGGCTTTGCATCATATTTTTTATTTCAACTGGGTTTTTTTTTGATTTCAAAATATAGCAAGGATCATTTCTATCAATTATCAAAAATTTTGATCTAATTAAATCCTCATTAAAAACAGACAATGTTTTGTTATCAACAATAAATTTTTGTCCGTTCAAGTCATTTATTAAATGTTTAAATTTATCTTTATTAATAAATTGTTTAATTGATATCTTCTTTTCTTTAATTAAACTTTTAATTTTATACTTATCAGTTATTAAATACATTTTTTTGGTTTTACTTAATATAAGATTACAATTTGGCAGAGGTGAAAAAGGGGTATCCGATCCCCTGATATTTAATAACCAAGCTACGTTTTCAGGCGCACTTATAAATAAGAAATCTGCCTTCTTATTTTTTAAGTAATTAGATATTAATTTAATCTTTTTTTTATGATTTATTCCTGCTGCGGAATGTGGAATTGAATAAAAAGGCTTGTCTTTTACTTTGTTTATTTTAAAAATTTGGTCAACTAAATTGTTCTTTAAAGGTTTTAAATCTATTTTTTTACCAAAAAAATATTCTAATTGATAATAAGTGAATAGTTTAGGATCAAATCCTAAAATAATATTTTTAAAATAATTTTTTGGTAACTTTTCGTGAATATTTAAAATTTTAAAATTATCACCTGATTCAATTTTTGCCTGAATTGAGTATCTACTATCAACAAATAAATAATTATCTTTTTTTAAAATTACCGCTATTCCAGCTGAACCACTAAAACCTGAGACAAGCTTTAATCTATCGTATTTCACTTGCTCAGTAAAAAAAGAATCGTTTTTTGGAATAATATATCCATCTAATTTATAAATTTTCATTAATAAATGAAGTTTTTTAAAATTTTCTTTTCTCATTTAATTCTTTTTTGATATCTCAGCCAACCGGGGCTTCTTGTACCCTCTTCAACCTCAAAATCTTGATTAAATTCAAAATCTTCTGCATGATTTTCGTTATTATCTGTGAAAGCATTTTTTTCAATAAACTTTTCAGGCAACTCCTCTATAAACCTTGATGCCATACTATCAATCCAATCTCCTTGGTAAAATCTGTTCATTGAAAATGAGATATATGCTATCTTCTTTGCTCTAGTAATACCGACATAAGCAAGCCTTCTTTCTTCTTCTAGGCCCTTGTCCCCCTTTTCCTCCATAGATTTTTGATGTGGAAATAAACCTTCTTCCCACCCAGGTAAAAAAACTACATCAAATTCTAATCCTTTAGAGGCATGCATAGTCATCAAATTAATTTTTTGACCATCCCAGTCTTGGTCAATTGATGTAGCCAAAGAAACATGTTCTAAAAAACTTTCTAAATTATCAAATTCTTTCATAGCACCGAGAAGTTCTTTAATATTTTCTAATCTGTTTTCATTTTCAATATCTTTTTTATTTTTAAGCATTGAAGAATATCCCGACTCATCCAATATTATTTGTAAAAGTTTTACATGATGAGTATTCTTAAATTTATAATCATTACTCCATTTAGTTAAAAAATTTAAAAAGTTACTTAAACCAACTTTTGCTTTTGGTTTTATTCCGTTAATTTCAATAAGTTTTTTTGACGAAGATACGAGGGAAAGAGAATTTTTTTTTGAGAAATCATGTATTAATTTTACAGTACTTTCACCTATTGATCTTTTAGGATTATTGATAATTCTTTCAAATGCTAAGTCATCTTTTTCTTGATAAACTAATCTGAGGTAAGCGATGCAATCTTTAATCTCTGCTCTTTCATAAAATTTCGTGCCACCTATTATTCTATATGGTAATCCAATCTTTAAAAATCTTTCCTCAAATTCTCTAGTCTGAAATATTGCTCTTACTAGAATTGTAATTTGATTAAGTGAAAAATTTTTTTTAAGGTTTTTTTCAATCTCGTCACTTAATCCGACCGCTTCCTCTTTTCCATTTCTATAACAATTCAGTTTTATTAAGTCACCGTCGTCTGAACTAGTTTTTAGAGTTTTACCAACTCTTTTTTTATTATTTGAAATTAATTCTGATGCAACAGAAAGAATATTTTGAGTCGATCTATAATTTTCTTCAAGTCTGATTACTTTTGTATTTTCATAAATCTGATCGAACTCAAGAAAATTTTTTATTTCTGCTCCCCTCCAACTATAAATAGATTGATCATCATCACCAACACAACAAATATTTTTATTTGATTTTGCAAGTATGTTAAGCCATCTACTTTGAATGTAATTTGTATCTTGATACTCATCTACAAGTATATACTTAAAGTTTTTTGTGTAGATTTCGCAAATATCTTTATTTTTTTCTAAGATTTTAACGCAATGTAAAATAAGATCACCGAAATCACAGCAATTTAAATCAATTAATTTCTTTTGGTAAATTAAATAAACAGGGAGAATAGTTTTTTCGAAGATATCTTTTTTATTTAAAATAACCTCATCAGGAAACCAGCCTTTGTTTTTCCATTTGTCGATTATTGCCAATATAAACCTTGGAGAAAGCTTTTTAGAGTCGATATTTTCTGATTTACATATATTTTTAATAAGCCTGATTTGATCATCAGTGTCTAAAATTGTAAAATTTGAGTTTAAACCTGCAGCCTTTGCATGTTTTCTTAAAATTTTTGCACAAATTGAGTGAAATGTACCGAGCCAAGATAGTCCTACGGCTTCAGATTTTAGTATCTCACTAACTCTGAAGTGCATTTCCTTAGCTGCTTTGTTTGTAAAAGTGACTGATAAAATTTGATTTGGAAAAGCCTTTTTATTTTTTATTATATAAGCAATTCTAGAGGTGAGAACCTTGGTTTTACCGGAACCCGCTCCAGCTACAACTAAAACAGGCCCTTCAGTGTTAATTACAGCCTCTTTTTGTGCTGGATTTAGGTTTTTTAAAAATTCAAAGTTTATCATTTACAAATTATCATTATAAATCAAATTAATTTAATGAAAAAAATAAATTTTTATTTTAAACATAAATTAAAGACAGGGATATTTGGTATATCCGCATTTTTTTTTTTATACTTACTATATTTATCAATACCAAGTTTATACGATACTGGAAGAGTCCAAAAAGCCCTTTATGAGGGTTTATCGGATGAAACAGGTTTAAATTTAAGCTTATCTAGCAATATAACTTATAGAATTTTACCATCTCCTCACTTTTTTATTAAAGATACAAAAATTTTCTATGATAAGGATGACGTATCTAGCGAAATAGCAGAAATAAAAAATTTAAGAGTTTTTATTAACCAAAAAAATTTATTCAATAGAGATAGTTTGATTGTAAAAAAAGTGGTTATGTCAAACGCAAATTTTTTTGTTAAAAGACAAAATATTGATTTAATTAAAAACTTACTGGCAAATCCATTTTCAGAAAAAAAAATTTCAATTAAAAAAAGTAAATTTTTTTTTAATGATAAAGATAATAATATAGTTTTTATATATTCTATTAACGATTTGATTTTTTTTAAAGATTTAAAGGAAAATAATAAAGTTTTAAAAACAAATGGAAATATTTTTAAAATACCAATTAAATTCGAGTGGATTAAAAATTTAGATAATAAAAATACATCCTCAACTTTTAAAGCAAGTAAAATTGACATTGATTTTATAAATCGAGGAAAATTCTTAAATGGTAATTACATTTTTGAAAATAATTTAAATATTTTATCCAACAATTTCAAAGTCCAATATAAAATAGAAAAAGATGTTATAAAAATTGATTCAAAAAAATCATTTATTAAAAATACACCAATTAGCTTTGAGGGATTAATTGAATTATCACCATTTAATTTTATTATAAATATGAATGCAAAAGATATTGATTTAGAATTTTTTTTTAAAAATACAATTTTTTTGAATGAATTACTTCTATCTAATTTACTTTTAAATGATAATTTAAATGGCAAGATTAAAATTAAAACTGATAAGATTTATAAAAGTAAAATATTTAAAAATGGAGAATTCAATATAATTTTTGAAGAGGGTAGTTTCAATTTCGATAATTCTTTTATTAATAACAAAGAATTTTCAAAATTATATCTAAGTGAAACTTCTTTCCTAAATGAAAATGAAAAAATGTATTTACTTGGTTCTTTTGAACTTGACATATATGATATTAACCAATTTTATAGAACATTCCCAGTAAAAAAAAGTTTAAAATTAAAAAGAAAATTTAAAAAAATAAAGTTTAATTTTGTATTTAATTTATCTAACTCAACATTTTCTATTGATAAGATATCTTTTATTGAAAACAATAAAGTAATTCAGTCCCAAGATGTAGATAATATTGTTGAAGATAATTACAAAACGAACTTTAGCTTATCAAACTCTATTCTTTTTAAAAATTATATGAAAAAAGTTTTAATTGCTTATTTAGATGAAGGGTAAATCATTTTTTTGGGATCAACAAGCCTATCGTATTCTTTTTCTCTAATAAGACCTGATTTTAGAGCTTCTTCTTTTAAAGATGTATTATTTTTTAAAGCTTTTTTCGCAATTTCTGCAGCATTATCATAACCAATTTTTGGAGTAAGAGCTGTCACTAGCATTAAAGAATTATCTAATAGATCTTTAATTTTTTTTTTGTTGGCTTTAATATTTTTAACACAAAAATTTGAAAAATTTTTTGAGCTATCAGCCAACAAATCTATAGATTGAATAATATTGTGAGCAATTAGTGGTTTAAATACATTCAACTGAAAATGTCCATGAGATCCAGCTACCGTAATTCCTGTATGATTACCAATAACTTTTGTACAAACCATGGTTATAGCTTCACATTGCGTTGGGTTTACTTTACCTGGCATTATAGATGAACCAGCTTCATTTTCTGGTAATATTAATTCTGAATATCCAGCCCTAGGTCCAGAACCAAGAAATCTTATATCATTCGCAATTTTCATCAGACAAACTGCTGCAGTATTTAAAGATCCAGAAAAATTTACTATAGGATCGTGCGAAGCTAGTGCAGAAAATTTATTTTTTGTTACCTTAAAAGGTAACTTTGTCAATTTTGATATTTCTTTTACAATTTTTTTGTCAAAATTTTTTGATGTATTTATTCCAGTTCCAACTGCTGTGCCACCTTGGGCAAGAAAAAAAATTTCGTTTAGAGATAACTTGATTCTTTTAATTGAATCTTCAAGTTGTGATTGATAGCCTGAAAATTCTTGTCCGAGTGAAATTGGAGTAGCATCCTGAAGATGGGTTCTACCAATTTTAATAATTTCATTAAATTCTTTTACTTTATTTTTCAAACTTTTGTTTAACAATTCCAGACTTGGAATTAGTTTATTAATTGTCTTTGACGCAACAGCAATATGAATAGCAGTTGGGAATACATCATTTGTAGACTGCGATTTATTCACGTGGTCATTGGGATGAACTGGCTTTTTAGTACCCTTTTTCCCTTTTAGAATTTCAATTGCTCTATTAGAGATAACCTCATTAACATTCATATTAGTTTGTGTTCCAGACCCTGTTTGCCAGACCTTAAGAGGGAAGTTGTCATTTAATTTCCCTGAAATCACCTCATTTGAGGCCTTTATAATTGCAGCTGCAATTTTCTTTTCAATTTTTTTATCTTTAAGATGGACTATAGCAGCTGATTTTTTGATAATTGCTATTGATTTAATTATTATAAAATTAACTACAATATTTCCAATATTAAAAAATTTAATTGATCTTTCTGTTGAAGCTCCCCAATATTTATCCACAGGAACCCTTATATTTCCTATGCTATCATATTCTTTTCTTGTTTTCATAATCTTTGGTTTGAGGTCATAATCTTATACATTAAGTTGTTAAAGAATCAAAGAGGAGGGTTATGACAAATTTCGAAAAAGTTGGTTTGTTTATGAAAACTTTTGGTCAAGAGGTAAAATCCAAGCCAGGTTTAAGTAATGTCAAAATTAACAAACTTAGAGTCGATCTTATTGATGAGGAATTGAAAGAATTTAAGCATGCAATTCAAACAAATGACCTAAAAGAGGTAGCGGATGCTTTAACAGATATATTATACGTTACTTATGGTGCTGGTCATGCATTTGGCATAAACTTAGACAAATGTTTTGATGAGGTCCAAAAATCAAATATGAGTAAACTATCAGCAGAAGGAAAGCCAATTTACAATAATAAAGGAAAAGTGATGAAGGGACCAAATTATTTTAAACCAGACTTAAAAAAATTTTTAAAATAATTATTTAATTTTCAAAAAAGCAATGTCTGAGTCTTTATTCTTTCCTTTGTAAATATAAATTTTTTCTATGAGTTCAAATAAATATTTCTGCATATCTTTTGATAGAATTTTTGATTTAAAATATTTCTTTTTTTTGATATTTTTAAATATTTCATCCATAAAAATTTCTTCATTACCAGCATCGTTTAAGTGATCATAATTTTTAGGTAAATTAAAATCCTCAATTACAAAATATCCACCCTGCTTAATATAATTTATAAAAAATAAAATATTTTTTATCATATGAGTAAGAATATGAGATCCATCGTCAATTATAACTTTAAATTTTTTTCCATTGATCTGATTTTTAAGTTTTTCTAAACCATTTTTCGTTCTTATATCACATTGAATAAATATTATATTTTTAGATTTATATTTAAACTTAAAATTTTTATCTAATCCGAATATCTTTGCATTTGAAAAATATTTACAAAACGATGCAGTAGATGCGCCAAACCAAGTACCAATTTCTAATAAATTAAAATTACTATTTTTTAAAAATTCTAAATGTTTTTCGTAAAATTTTGAGTACCCATGTCCTATAAAAAGATCCGAATTTTTGCTGTAAGGATTTTTTACTTTTTTAGCTTTATCAGTTCCATAATATGTAAATAATTCATCCAAACCTTTAAAATTCAATTTTTCTAGGTCTATATTAATTTTTTTTTTAAAAAAAAAAGCTGATCTCTTATAAAAATAAGTTAATAATTTCATTTGCTTCCTAGTTATTTTTATACCAAAGATTTGATTTATACTATTTTTTTTATCTCTGAATACACATCTTTTGCGTGGTCTTTAACTCTTACATTTTTCCAGATTTTGAGAACTTTGCGATTTGAATCAATTAAGAATGTTGTCCTAATTATACCCATGTAATTTTTCCCCATAAAAATTTTTTTCCCCCAAACACCATATTTTTTTATTACCTTTTTATTAATATCTGACAAAAGTTGAAATTTTATTTTATATTTTTTTTTAAATTTTAAATGGCTTTGAATTGAATCTGCAGAAATTCCATAAATAACTGCGTTATTTTTTAAAATCATATTATTAAGTTTGCTAAAATCTTGTGACTCGAGAGTACATCCAGGGGTATCATCCTTCGGATAAAAATATAATACTATATTTTTTTTTTTTAAGGTATTTAATTCAAATATAGAGCCATCAGTTGAGGGTAATTTAAAGTTTGGAGCTTTCTGATTTATTTTAATTTTCATAGCTTATTAAAGACATTAACATTGTTAAAGCAATTTCATAATAATGTTTTTTAAATTAGCATTATAATTTAGAAGTATTATTAAATATCCAAATTTCAAAGAGTAAGAATATCACGCTTTATAATTTAAAAAAATATTTGATTTTTAAAACTTTTCCCAAAATTATATTTTGTTCTAAACATTTAGCTGTTTTCTTTGATGTCAGCTTAATACGATGCTCTATATTTTCTTATATTCATGTGGTATTAGACTATAATTCTTTATTATTTACGATGATAAAAAAAATTTCTTTTCTATTTTTTAACATTATTGAATTGTTAGATAAGATACTAAGAATTTTAACAAAGAAAAGTTTTCTGGTTTGGTTTAAAGATTTTATTCAGCAAAAGTCATATAAGTCTGTACATATATTAAATAAAGAGGTTAAATTTTTCGTTCCAAATCAACTTCTTGAGTGGAGAGTAAATACATGTCTTACAAAAGAACCAGAAACAATCGAGTGGATAGATGGTTTTGAAAACAAAGAAAATTTAATTTTTTGGGACATTGGGGCAAATATTGGCTTATATTCAATTTACAACTCTTTAAAGAATATAAATTCTACAACAATTGCATTTGAACCCTCTAGCTCAAATTTAAGAGTACTTACAAGAAACATATCAATAAATAATTTAGAAAATAATATAAAAGTGGTACCAATTCCCCTCACAGATAAACAAAATAAGTTTCAGCTAATGAATGAAAGTAATTTTATGGAAGGTGGCGCATTAAATTCATTTGGGGATTCAATTGACTCAGAGGGTAAAGAGTTTAAAGCTAATATGAAATATACTTTGTTTGGAACAACTATGAATTATTTTATTGAAAATTCAATATTAGATATTCCTGATTATATAAAAATTGACGTTGATGGTATTGAACATTTAATTTTGGCTGGTGGAAATAAGTTTTTAAAAGATAAAAAAATCAAAAGTTTATTAATTGAAATAAATGAAAATTTCAAAAAACAAAGTGAAAATGTTTTTAATCTAATGAAAGAATACGAATTTAAAATTTTACATAAAAAACGTAATGATGACTTTTATAAAGGTAAATTTGCAAATACTTATAACTTTATTTTTATAAGATGAATTTTTAGCAGTTACGATTTTTTTGCTCTCAATTTTGAATAATATCACAATATAAGACTTTTTTGAGAGAGTTAATTGAGATTTATATTATTTTCAAGAAAGCTTGTTTAGAGACTTCATTGAAGTAAATAATAATTAATGTTAAAGAAAATAAATGAAAAAAATATCTTTATCGAACTGGTCAAAAAATGAGGAAAAATTTTATAAAGAAAGATTAGAACTTTTCCAAAAAAACTATCAAAATTATTTTGATAATCCTTTTTTTTTATCTACCAGACAAAGTTTTGCTGCTAGTCTAGCAAGAATAAAAATTTATGAATTAGTAAAAAATGTAAAAGGTTCTATTGTTGAATGTGGAGTGCATAAAGGAAACAATTTACTACTCTTCTATCATCTACTTTTGTGTAATGAACCTACATCATTTAATGATAAAGTAATTGGATTTGATACATTTGAAGGTTTCAGAAGCATAGATAAAAAAAAAGATAATAAAAAAAATAAAAAACAAGATTTCTCAGATACAGATTTTAATCATCTAAAAAAAGTTATAGAATTAAATCAATTAAACGATTTAATAAAACATATTCCAAGAGTTGAACTAATCAAAGGTGATGCTGTAAAAACGATTCCAAAATATAAATCCGAAAATAAAAGTTTGATAATTAAATTGTTATATTTAGATTTTGATTTATATAAACCCACATTGGTAGCATTAAATAATTTTTATGAGTTAATACCATCAGGGGGAGTTGTGGTTTTTGATGAAATCGGAAATGAAAAATTTGTTGGAGAAACTTTAGCATTTAAAGAATTTTTTAAAAATAAAAATATAGAATTAAAAAAATTTGAATTTGAACCTTGGATCTCATACTTTATAAAAAGATAACTAAATTCTATTATTTTTAATGATAAAATTATTTATTTTAAGGGGCGTTCTGTTGCCAGGTGCCCCAAACCCCGTAACTTAATTAAAAAATTAATTAAGCTGCAAGTGCAAATTTATTATTTGCAATTATAAAATTGCCCGTCACGGTGGAACAATCCCGGACGAAAGAAAAGCTTTTAGACACCCGTCGATCCTAATTCACCCCCAATTTATTAAATATGGTGG
Organism: uncultured Pelagibacteraceae bacterium; assembly: GCA_902585665.1. GTDB lineage: Bacteria > Pseudomonadota > Alphaproteobacteria > Pelagibacterales > Pelagibacteraceae > Pelagibacter. Next base: position 63,591 of record CACIEO010000001.1, read on the forward strand.
AGGTGGTGGGTACTGCCCCCACGTCCGCAATGTTTATTACGAAATTCGTTTATCGTCATAGTTGGAAACCCAACATTTTTAATATAATAATTAATATTTTTAATAACAAGTAATTTATATTTTAAAATCATGCTCTCAAATAAAGACAAAAAATTTCTAGAGAAAATTATAAATAAATTAAGCAAATCAGATAATTTCGATAAATTCACTAATTATCCTTTATTAGAAAAAGGCTTTACCAATGAGGATATTTATTCTGGAGCAGAAGTTCTGTTGAGTAAGAAAATTACTATGTCTAGCATTACAAAAAAATTTGAAAAAACATTTGCAAAGTATGTTGGATCTAAATATGCACTAATGGTTAATTCTGGCTCATCTGCAAATCTCTTGTCGTCTTTCGCTCTATTAAATCCAAAAAAGAAAAATAGATTAAAATCTGGTGACACTTTTGTTATACCAGCTTTATGTTGGTCTACATCTCTCTGGCCTTTCGTTCAAGCGGGTCTGAAACCTAAATTTTTGGATGTTGATATAAAAACATTCTGTTTAGATGATAAACTAATTAAAAAAGAGAAAAATATTAAGGCAATTGTTAACTTACATATTTTAGGTAATTGTTCCAATATTTTAGAGATTCAAAAGTTTGCAAAAAAAAATAGTCTTTTTTTAATTGAAGATACGTGCGAGGCATTAGGTTCCAAATATAAATCAAAATTCCTTGGTACATTTGGAGATTTTGGAACGTATTCATTTTACTATTCACATCAAATTACTTCTGGAGAAGGAGGTATGATTGTTTGTAAAAGCAAAGAGGATTATGAATTAATTCATAGTATGAGAGCCCATGGTTGGGATCGAGGTTTAGCAAAAAATCACAAAAATAATTTTAATTTTATAAATTCAGGTTTTAATTTAAGACCATTAGATTTAACAGCAGCCATAGGATTGAGCCAGCTCAAAAGATTAAATAAAATGATAAAGGTTAGAGCTAAAAATAGAAAGCTTTTAATAAATGCACTAAAAAATTCAAATCATTGGAAAAATCAATTTACTTTCTTTGAACCAAATAATAATTTAAATCCAAGTTGGTTTGGTTTTCCAATATTAATAAATAACAAATATCTAAAAAATAAGCAAAAATATTTAAATTATCTAAACTTTAGTGGAGTTGAAACTAGGCCGATTTTAAGTGGTAACTTTTTAAACCAGCCTTCAGCAAAGCTTTATGGGTTTAATAAAAAAAATGAAAAATTTAAAAATTCACAAGATATTGAAGATAGAGGGTTTTTTATAGGTTTACCTACAAAAGAAATTTCAGTTAATACTCTTAAATTTTTAACTGAAAAATTATTAAAAATTTAAAATGATAAGATGTGGAATTACAGGTTTTGATGGTAACTTAGGAAAAACATTTTTAAAAATAAATAAAACTTTTCGTTTTATAAAATTTAAAGGTGATATTAGAAAAAAAGCGCAGGTTGAAAGATGGATAAAAAGTAATGAGTTTGATTTATTAATTCATTTCGCAGCTTTAGTCCCTATTTCTGTAGTAAATAAAAAATATAAAGATGCTATTAATATCAATTATTTTGGAACAAAATATTTAGTCGACGCAATAATTAAATATAATAAAAAAATCTCTTGGTTTTTTTTTTCATCAACGTCACACGTGTATCCTCACAAAAATTATAAAATTAAAGAAAAATTGAAAGTCAAACCCTCATCTAAATATGGCAAAACGAAATTGCTGGCTGAAAATTACATAATAAGAAAATTAGGTCGGTCTAATATCAAGTTTTGTATTGGTAGAATATTCAGTATTTTAGATAACAAGAATAAAGATTTTTTTTTATCTAGTTTATTAAAAAAAATTAATAACAAAAAAAAATCAATTTATTTGAAAAATTACAATCACAGAAGAGACTTTTTGACCACTGATCAAATATCAAGGATTATAGGTCATCTTTGGAGAAAAAAAACATTAGGGATTATAAATATTGGTAGTGGTATAAAAACTGATCTTCGAGATCTTGCAACTTTTTTTGCAAAAAAAAAGAACAAAAAAGTTTCTTTTGGTTACAATAAACCAACTTGTTTAGTTGCAGATATTTCAAAATTAAAAAAAACAGATTTTAAAGTAAGAAAACTAAACTTAAAAAGATTTTCTAATTATATACAATTTAATTAATCCTAGAAAAGATTCTATTACTAGCTTAAAATTTACAGAACTTTCACCTCTAATCCTATTTTTAAAAATAGATCTAATTTCTCCAATTTTAAAACCATTTTTCCATAATATTAATATAATTTCTGATAAAATAATAAACCCCCCTCCAGTATTTTTGCATTTTTTTATTATCGTTATAGCTGCCTCTTTTGAATAAAATCTATATCCATTAGTATAATCATTAACTGGAGCCTCTAGTAAAAATTTTGCTAATCTGTTTGAAAGTTTTGAGAGTATTCTTCTGGAAAGGGGCCAGTTTAAAATTTTACTTTTTGGTAAATATCTACTTCCAATCAGTAATCCGAAAGAATTTTTGTAAAAATAGGCAATATTTCTTTTTAATTCCCCGGGACTATGTGACATATCTGCATCCATCTCGATTAAACAATTAACATCTTTTTTAATTTTTAATAATTTTCTAAATCCAAAAATTACAGCTGACCCTCTGCCTAGTTTTTTTCCTCTGTGATAATATTTAACATTCTTAAATTTATTTTTACTAAATAATTTTTTTGTATTTTGGTTTGTTGAATCATCTACTATTAAAATAAGACAATTTAATCTTTTCTTTATTTGTTTAATAAGATTAATTATATTTTTATCTTCATTAAATGTTGGGATCACTATTCCAATTTTTTTCATACAGTATAAACTTTATATTTAAACTATTATCATTGTTAATTTATAATATATAATTATTTATGAGTAATTTGAGAAAAGAACATATTTTTTTTCTATTTATCCTTCTTTATTTTTTTTTCATTAGTGCATTTCAAGCGTCTGATAATCATTGGAGTGCTATAATAGATCAGGATATTTTTTTAATTTATAACTCATTACTTATTTACTCAGGTTTTGAACAAGAATACATTGATCATCCTGCATTTAGCACTTTTTTCATTTTAGGTGGTATTTACAAAATTTTATCATTTTTTTTTAACAATTTTACTTTAAATGAAATAATCAATTCAAATAACATAGACCAAAATTTTCAAACCCTTTTCTCAATTGCCAGATTTTTAAATTCTATATATCTTTTTGTTTATTCTTTTTTATTATTTAAAATTTTAAACGAATTAAATATCAAAAAAAATTTATGCTATGCCGGCATTCTTTTACTTCTTACTTTTCATAGTGTTTATGAACTACTTTTTTTAATAAGAAGTGAAATTCTATCAGCCATTCTCTCTCTTTTGAGTTTTTATCTACTCATCCTATTTGTAAAATATAAAAAAAGTTATATTTCGTGTTTTTTTTCTGGATTTTTTTTATGTCTGGCTATTTTAGCGAAAGTTCAAGTAATTTTCTTAATATTTATCTTACTTTTAATATTGCCCTTTTTATTCCCCTATTACAATTATAAAGACTCAAATAATCAGATTTTAAAAAAAAATAAATATTTTATATTTTTATCAACTGTATTGGTGTTACTTTTTTTGGGATATATAGGGTTTGAATTTTATTATGCTTTTTGGTTACTTACTGAGCAATCTTTAATTTTTAGATATAAAATTTCTATACCTCACTTAATAGATCCTTTAGCATACACAACATGTATTTTATTATATTTTCTGGTTTCATATTATTTATCTAAGAAAAATAATATGAAATTAAAAACTTTTATTAGACCTTTTGGTATAATTATATATGGCTTTATTTTTTGTTTATTATTCATTTACTCTCTTGACTTAATTAAATTAATATCCTTTAACGATAAAATATTATTTTCCATATTAAACCCAATTCATAAAATGTCATATTATGGCTGGGGTACTTATAATCCTGAAGCAACAAATGAATTAAATTTTTTAAATATTCTTCAAAGCATCAAAGAAATTCTTTTTTCCCGCAGTAAACTTTTTCCAAACGAAAGTCTTACAATACAAATTTTAAGTACTAAAATTGGAATTTTAGACTTCTTCAGATTTTCTAATGTTTTGATTTTAGCAATTTTGTTTTTATTTTTAGTTTTAAAAAAAGGAAACAATAAAAATTTAGCTATAATATTTATTCCTTTTTTAGGAATTGCAGTATTGAATTTATCATTTAGTGTTAGGGATTCTTTAGGATATAATATTTATATCTATCCACTGTTATTAATAGCTATAATTACTTGCTTAAGTTATCTAAAAAATAAATATATCTCATCATCATTTTTTATAGCTTTATTTATTGCATCGATCCTAGAATTTTATTTGCTTAAAAACTATTATAAACTACAATTTACTCGTGAAAATAGAATCTATGGAATTTGTAAAATTGAAAATTGGAAAAATTCTGAAAATTATATAAATAATCATAATTTAAACTCTTTTATCCCCCTAACTAAATATCCTGATAAAGTATTGAGCACATTCAGTAATTTAGATCAAAAGTTTTTTGATAATTATTGTGGACAGATAGAAAAAAAGACTAGCTGGAAAACAAACTTCTTTAATATAATAATTAATTAATATTCAAAAAATTTAATGAAATTAACAAAAGCACAGCAACAGGAAATAAAAGATCTAAAGTCTCAAGAGAATAAAACTAAAAGGGTCATTGCACCAGAGTTAGAAAAAATATTATTTGATGCAATACCAATTCTTGATCATGGTTTTGTTAGAGTGATCGATTACATGGGAGACGATACCTCTATTGTGCAGGCTGCACGGGTTTCTTATGGCAAGGGTACAAAAAAAGTTTCAACAGACTCAGGGTTAATTAAATATTTAATGAGACATTGGCATAGTACACCTTTTGAAATGTGTGAAATTAAATATCACATTAAACTTCCAATTTTTATTGCAAGACAATGGATAAGACACAGGACCGCAAATGTAAATGAATATTCAGCAAGATATTCTATTCTCGATAAAGAATTTTACTTACCTTCACAAGAAAACTTAGCTGCACAGTCAAAAAATAACAGACAAGGGAGAGGTGAAATAATTAGCGGAGAGCAAGCAAAAGAAGTTTTAAAATTATTAAAAACTGATGCAGAAAGAACGTATGATAATTACGAGACAATGTTAAATGAAAGATATGATGGATCGGTAATTGATGAGAAAAAATCAGGTTTGGCTAGAGAACTTGCAAGAATGAACTTAACTTTAAATACATATACACAATGGTATTGGAAAACAGATTTACTTAATTTAATGAACTTTTTAAGATTAAGAGCGGATAGTCATGCACAATATGAAATAAGAGCTTACGCCGATGTTATGTTAGATACTCTTAAAAAATGGGTTCCTATAACTTATGAAGCGTTCATGGATTATAGAGTAGGTGGAACAGAAGTTTCGTCAAAAGGTAAATTTGTAATTAGACAATTGCTTGAAGGAAAAGACACAAACCTTGAGGAGTCAGGATTATCAAAAAGGGAATGGAACGAGTTAATGAGTGCTTTTGACTTGAAGAAAAAAATAGTAGAATAAAAAATGCAAGAGAAAATAAAACTTCCATCAAATAGAAATTTTGGAATTGTATTTTCAATCGTTTTTTTGATTATTGCTATATGGCCAATATTAAATCAAAATGAGATTAGAATATGGTCTATGATAATTTCTTTAATATTTTTGATTTTGGGTTTAATAAAGTCAAAATTCTTATCTCCATTAAATAAGGCATGGTTTAAGTTTGGATTAATTTTGGGCAGTATTATCGCACCAGTAGTTATGGGAATTGTTTTTTTCCTTGTAGTGACCCCAACCGGATTAATCATGAAAGCTCTAGGCAAAGATATATTGGGATTAAAAAGAAATAAAAATAATACCTATTGGTTAGAGAAAGATAATTCAAATAATAATTTAAAAAATCAGTTCTAATTTTATGAGTTTTTTAATTGAATTTTGGAATTTCCTCAAAGTAAGAAAAAAATTTTGGCTATTGCCAATAATTCTTGTTCTAGCGCTTTTTGGTGGACTAATTATTTTAAGCCAGGGCTCAGCTGTAGCACCTTTTATTTATACAATTTTTTAAACTGTGGTTTCTATACTTGGAATTTCTGCATTCTATCATGATAGTGCAGCAGCTATATTGATAGATGGGAAAATTTTAGCAGCAGCCCAAGAGGAACGCTTCACAAGAAAAAAACACGACTCTAGTTATCCCTTCAATGCTGTTGAATATGTACTTAAGTTCTCGGAATTAAAATTGTCTCAAATTGATTATATAGTTTTTTATGAAAAACCTTTTTTAAAATTTGAGAGACTTTTAGAAACTTATGTTGCATTCGCACCTCGAGGTTTTAAACAATTTACTAAGTCTATGCCAGCGTGGTTAAGAGAAAAATTATTTCAAAAAAATTTACTTCTTAAACTATTAAAAGAACATGATAAAAGTTTTAATGACGAAAAAAAAATATACTTTTCAGAACATCATTTAAGTCATGCTGCTAGCGCCTTCTTTCCATCTCCATATAAAGATGCTATAGTTTTAACTGCTGATGGGGTAGGAGAATGGGCTACTACAACTGTTGCAGTTGGAAATGAAAGTGATTTATCAATAAAAAAAGAAATTCATTTTCCTCATTCTTTAGGTCTTTTGTATTCAGCTTTTACTTTTTATTGTGGATTTAAAGTTAATAGTGGTGAATACAAACTTATGGGTTTGGCTCCATATGGAGAACCTAAGTATGCTAATTTAATTAAAGATAAACTAATTGATATAAAAAGTGATGGATCATTTAAGCTATCGCAAGATTATTTTGATTATGCAACTGGTTTAAAAATGACAAATGAAAAATTTCATAAATTATTTGGCCAAGGCCCAAGAGATAGTAAAAAAGAAAAATTAACTCAATTTCATATGAATATAGCTTCATCTATACAAAATGTAACTGAAGAAGTGATGGTTTCTATGGCAGTCTCTTTGAAGAAAGAATTTAATATAAAAAATTTATGTTTAGCAGGTGGAGTTGCTTTAAATTGTGTTGCAAATGGAAAAATTTTGGAGAAAAAAATATTTGAGAACATTTGGGTTCAACCAGCAGCTGGAGATGCTGGAGGATCTTTAGGTGCTGCTTTAGCTTTATGGCATTTAGAGTTCAAACAGAAAAGAGCCGAATATAAAGATGATATGCAAGGTTCTTATCTTGGTCCTAGCTATAGTGATGATGAAATTGAAAAGGAGTTAAATAATTTAAATGCTAAATTTCAAATCTTAAATGAAAAAGAAATCATTGAAAAAACCTCCGAGTCTTTAAAAAATGGTGATGCTGTAGGTTGGTTCCAGGGAAGAATGGAGTTTGGTCCAAGAGCTTTAGGTGGAAGATCTATTTTAGGAGACCCTAGATCTCCTACAATGCAAAAAAATTTAAATTTAAAGGTAAAATTCAGAGAAAGCTTTAGACCTTTTGCTCCCTCAGTTCTTCGAGAGGACGTAGATAAATGGTTTAATATGAATGTGGATAGTCCATATATGTTATTTGTAGCAGAAATTTTAAAAGATAAAAAAATTACTATGAGTGAAGAGGAGAAAAAATTATTTGGAATAGAAAAACTTAATATAAAAAGGTCAGATATTCCTGCAGTGACCCACGTTGATTATTCTGCGAGAATACAAACTGTGCATAAAGATACTAATCCTAAATATTATTCATTAATAAAAAAGTTTAAGGAAAAAACAAACTGTTCTGTGCTTATAAACACTTCATTTAACGTTAGAGGTGAACCAATTGTAAATACGCCAAAAGATGCATTTAATTGTTTCATGGGAACCGAGCTAGATAAGCTTGTAATTGGAAATTTTTTTTTAGATAAAAAGGATCAAGATTCAAATTTAAAAAAAGATTATAAAAATCAATTTGAGCTTGATTAATGAAAAACGTAATATTACTTATATCGATAGCAATTATCTTTATCTGTTTTTTTAACTATTATCTATATCATGTTATAAAAAAGTTAGTTTTTTTAAATAGACTAAAAACTTTCTCAATTTATTTCTTGTCTTCGATAATTGTATTTATATTTTTAGATTTTTACGTATTTAAATTATTTGGACACGGTTTTCCATCAAGTGTAAGTGAAGAAAAATTTGAAAGATCTCCAACCCCGTATGATATGTTTTCTGGAAAACCTAATTATAAAGATCATAATTCTTTAGGTTTCAGAGGTGATGAATTCAAAAATATTGATCGCGATACATTCCAAATTGCTTTCTTTGGTGGATCAACCGGTTATAACGGTGATCCTACAATTGCAAAATTGATTGAGCAAAAACTTAGAGAAAAAAATATAAAAGTACAAACTTTTAATTTTTCTTCCGTTTCCTCAAATCATAATCAGCACTTACATAGATTACTTAAATATTCTGAATTAAGGTTTGACTTAGTGATATTTTATGGAGGTTTCAATGAAACTCTCCAGACATATTTATATGACCCAAGACCTGGATACCCGTTTAATTATTGGATACGAGATGAATTAGATAAGTTTAAATATATACTTCTTAAATATTCCTCAATTTATGCAGAATATGAAAAGCAAACTGGAAAACTATCGGGTCTTTCTAAAATTAAAAAGAATATTAATTATAAAAGCGATGAATGGATAAATAATTTATTAAAAAATTATGAAAAAACTTTAATTAAATCAAAAAATTTAACAAATAATTTTATTGAAAGTAACTTATGTAAAAAACCTAGTTTCTTAGCATTTTATCAACCAATTTCATTAAATCGTTCAGACGAATTCTCAAAAAAAACAATAAAACAAACAAAAAATTTTTTTAAAGAGAGGGAAATTTTAATAGATATTTCAAGTAGCCTTGATGAGAGTAATTTTATAGATTCTGTTCACATTACCCAGTCAGCTAAAAATTATATAGGTGATATAGTTTTGGGATATATTTTAAATGATACTTTAAAAAAATGTTTTTAGTCGGTTAAAAATTTATTTTTTATCTTTTCAGCTAAATTTAAATATATTTTTGAGGCCTCATGTTCGGGTTTTGCTTCAACTATTGGTTTTCCCTGGTCACCAAATTCTCCAACTTCTGGAAATACTGGTATCTCTCCCAAAAATTCTTTATTAAAGTCCTCTGCTGTTTTTTTCACTCCACCACTACCAAATAAATTATATTTTTTCCCATCATCACCTTTAAAAAAACTCATATTATCTATTAAACCAATAATTTCAGTGCCTAACTTATCAAACATCCTAATACCTCTTCTTACATCTTGTAATGCTATTTCTTGAGGCGTAGAAATAATAATTACTCCATCTAACTTAATTTCTTGTGTAAATGTCAATTGGGTATCTCCGGTTCCTGGGGGCATATCAACTATTATAAAGTCTAAATTTTTCCAGCTCACTTTTTGAGTAAAAGTTTTAATTGCACTAGTGACCATTGGTCCACGCCAAATCATTGGTGTTTGCTCCTCAGTAAGAAATCCAATAGACATACATTGAATATCGTATTTTTTAACTGGAATTAAATTTTTTCCATCAGTTTCAGGTTTGCCGGAAATTGAAAATAGTTTCGGAAGAGACGGCCCATAAATGTCAGCATCAAGCAAACCAACTTTACAACCAGTTTTTTTTAGGGCTAATGCTAAATTTGTTGCAAATGTTGATTTCCCAACTCCACCCTTAGCACTTGATATTGCTATAGTGAATTTAGTGCCTAGAATAGGGTTCTTAACAAACTTTTTCTTTGGTTTTATTTGCTCCATTGCTTCAATTAGTACTATTTATCCCTTATACTTATCTTGTTTTTCATCTTAAAGACACTATATAGAGTGTCATGGTAGATGATTTTAGAGGCAGAGGTGGTAGTCCCTGGGGAAGTCCTCCGGGAGGCGGAAATGGTTCAGGAAGAAAGGGTCCAACTCCTCCTGACATTGATGAAATCATTAGAAATATTCAAGATAAAATAAACAAATTCATGCCTGGTGGTGCAGCTAAAGGTGGTAAGCCAATAATTTTTGGTCTTATTATTTTATTAGTTATTTGGTCTTTAAGTGGTTTATATAGAGTTCTACCAGATGAACAGGGTGTGGTCTTAAGGTTTGGAAAATTTGTTAAAACTACTCAACCGGGTTTAAATTATCACATTCCTTTTCCTGTTGAAAGTGTACTTACACCGAAAGTAACGAAAGTAAACAGAATTGATATTGGCTTTAGGTCAGAAAGAGACAGTGGATTTACCTCTTCAGCTGTAGCGGATGTACCAGAGGAAAGTCTCATGTTAACTGGTGATGAGAACATTGTTAATATAGATTTTTCAGTATTTTGGGTAATTAAAGATGCAGGAAACTTTTTATTTAAAATTCAAGATCCAGAAGGAACTGTGAAGGCAGCGGCTGAAACAGCAATGAGAGAGGTTATAGCAAGAAGTAATATTCAACCTATATTAACCGAGGGTAGATCAAAAATTGAAACTGATACTCAAGAAATTATTCAATCTATTTTAGACGAGTACACAAGTGGAATTCAGGTTACACAAGTTCAAACACAAAAAGCAGACCCACCTGACCAGGTTATAGACGCATTTAGAGATGTTCAAGCAGCAAGAGCTGACATGGAAAGATCTAAAAATGAAGCTGAGGCATATGCGAACGATGTTATACCGAGAGCACGAGGAGAAGCAGCAAAAATATTACAAGCAGCAGAAGCATATAAAAAAGAAGTTGTTGCTAAAGCTGAAGGTGAAGCAAGTAGATTTTTAGCAATATTTAACGAATATAAAAATGCAAAACAAGTAACACAAGAAAGAATGTATTTAGAAACAATGGAGAAAGTTTTAGCGGACATCGATAAAGTAATAATTGATAAGGAAGCCGGATCTGGTGTAGTTCCATATCTACCACTTCCAGAATTAAAAAAGGCGACAAATTAATATGAAAAAAATAATTTTACCAATAATTGCTGTAATTGCTGCAACAGCTTTCTTTTCTATATTTATTGTAAAAGAGGTAAATCAAGCAATAGTTCTACAATTTGGTGACCCAAAAAGAATTCTTACAAAACCTGGTTTAAACTTCAAACTTCCTTTTATCCAGAACGTAGTTTTTCTTGATAAAAGAATATTAAATCTGGATGCTCCACCAGAGGAAGTAATTGCATCAGATCAAAAAAGACTAATTGTAGATGCATTTGCAAGATTTCAAATAATTGATCCTCTAAAATTTTATATTTCAGTTGGAAACGAGAGAGTAGCAAGATCTAGATTATCAACGATTATAAACTCTAGAATTAGAAGTGTACTAGGTACTCAAAGACTTCAAACTTTATTATCTGAGGATAGAACAAAACAGATGGCATTAATTCAAGAAGGAGTTAATAATGAAGCTGAAAAATTTGGCATAAAGATTATTGATGTTAGAATTAAAAGAGCAGATCTCCCACAAGCAAACAGTGATGCTATTTTTGCAAGAATGCAAACTGAGAGAAATAGAGAAGCAAAAGAATTTAGAGCGAAAGGTGCTGAAATGGCAGTAACTATCACCTCAACGGCTGATAAAGAAGTTACAGTAATATTAGCAGATGCACAAAAAAAATCTGAAATTATGAAGGGTGAAGGCGATGGTCAAAGAAACAAAATTTTTGCTGATGCCTTTGGTCAAGATCCAGAATTCTTTGCTTTCTACAGAGCAATGCAAGCATATGAAAAAGCTCTTATAGGTGGAGAAACTTCTTTAGTATTATCCCCAGACAGTGAATTTTTTAAATTTTTTGGAAACGTAAAATCTAAAGCAACTCCATAATTATTTCATGAATGAATTGATCATTGCTTTTGGTCTATTCTTATTTATTGAAGGCATTTTATATGCCATATTTCCATCAAAAATGAAAAATATGCTAAAAAAAATAGACATGTTGAAAATATCCCAGATAAGATTTTCAGGTCTAACTTTTGCAATTATCGGATTTATAATTGTATGGTACTTTAAAACATAAGATGAAAAATAGATTTTTTAAAATAGCATTAATTTTTATTATAACTTTTGGCTTTACTTTCAGTGTTAAAGCTCAAAATGTGCCTAATTCATTCGCAGATTTAGCAGAAAAGCTAATGCCATCTGTTGTAAATATTTCAACAACTCAAACAGTTGTATCGAGATCAAATCCTTTTCCTTTTGAATTTCCTCCAGGGTCACCTTTTGAGGATATGTTTAAAGAATTTGGAACTCCACAAGAAAGAAAAGCGAGCGCTCTTGGATCAGGTTTCATAATTGATGAAAAAGGTCTTGTTATTACAAACAATCACGTAATAAAAGGTGCAGAAGATATTTTAGTTAGATTTAACGATGATAAAGAATATAATGCTAAAATAATTGGTTCAGATCCATTATCAGATATTGCTGTATTACAAATTGATTCTGACGATAGATTTACTCCAGTAAAATTTGGAAACTCAGATAAAGCAAGAATAGGGGATTGGGTTATAGCAATAGGTAATCCTTTCGGTTTAGGAGGCACTGTTACGGCTGGAATTATATCTGCAAGAAACAGAAGTATAGGTCTCACTAGATACGAAGACTATATTCAAACTGATGCTTCAATCAATCAAGGTAATTCTGGGGGACCATTGTTTGATATGGACGGAAACGTAATTGGAATTAATACAGCAATATTAGGACAGTCAGGTTCAATAGGAATTGGATTTGCAATTCCATCAAATAGTGCTGAATTAGTTATTGATCAATTAATCGAATTTGGAGAAACAAAAAGAGGTTGGCTAGGAGTAAGAATTCAACAAGTTACGAAAGAAATTGCAGAAGCCGAACAATTAGGAAAGCCAAGAGGAGCACTAGTATCAAGTGTTTCAGATGGTAGCCCATCAGATAAAGGTGGTGTTAAAGCAGGTGATATAATTTTAGAATTCGATGGAAAAAAAATTAACGAAATGAAAGAACTTCCGATGATAGTAGCCCAAACAAAAGTTGGAAAAATTGTAAATGTTAAAATATGGAGAAATAAGAAACTAATTAATAAAAAAATTACGTTAGGTAGATTAGAAACATCTGAAGATTTTAAAGAAACAAAACCAAAACTAGTAAAATCTTCTAGAATTGAAAATCTTAAAATTGAGGTCAGGCCATTAAAGAAGGAAGATATAAGCAACAGAGGATTACCATCAAATACTACCGGGGTTGTAATTACAAAAATAGATAATGATAGTCCATTAGCAAATTTAGCGATAAATAATATAATAATAGAGGCACAAAAAAGAAAAATTAAAACACCTGGAGACCTTGATAATATTATGAAGTCCGCCGTGATGGCAAAAAATAAATCTATTGTTATCGTAATTTACAATAATCAAAATCAAAAGAGTTATATCGGCGTCAAACTAGACTAGGATATGGACAAAAAGTCCAAAATAATTTTAATTGCTGGACCAACTGCATCGGGAAAATCAAATTTTGCAATAAAACTTGCGAAAAAAGTAGATGGAGAAATTATTAACACCGATAGCATGCAGATTTATAGAGAAATAAAAATTCTAAATGCTCGTCCAAAAGTAAAAGAAACCAAAAATATTAAGCATTATTTGTATGGTTTTTATAGTGTAAAAAAAAATTTTTCTACCGGAGATTGGTTAAAAAAGACAATTAAATTAATTAAACAGATACACAACAAAAACAAAATACCAATTTTAGTTGGTGGTACAGGATTATATTTTAGAGCTATTATTAATGGTTTAGTAAAAATTCCTTCGATCCCAAAAAAATTTAGAAATAAAATTAGAAATAACCATAGAAAAATTGGTCAAAAGAAATTTTATAATAATTTAATAAAATTGGATCCATTAGTTATATCAAAAATAAGTCCAAATGATGCGCATAGATCTTTGAGAGCATACGAGGTGAAGAAATATACGAAGATTTCTTTATATAAATGGTTTGAAAAAACGAGAAAAAACTTTGATGAAAATGATTTTTTAAAAATTTATATTGATTGTCCAAGAGATGATTTAATTAAAAGGATAAATACAAGGGTGAACAAAATGATCTCATTAGGTGCAGTTAATGAAGTGAAAAAATTTAGACATCTTAAAATAAGGAAAGACAAGACATCAAATAAAGTAATAGGCATATCCGAAATATGTAAATTTTTGGATGGAGAGCAAAATATTGATACTACCAAAGAGCAAATTTCCATAAAAACAAGACAATATGCGAAAAGACAAAGAACATGGGCAAGAAATCAAATGATCGATTGGGAAAAAGTTGATTATAAAATGCTTGGCTCGTTCTTAAAAAAAATCAAAATATCCTCTCTTAAACTTGACCAATAAGCACAACTTCAGCTAGATTGGTTAAATGGCAAAATTATCAACTGGCGCTGAAATCGTATTTAAATGCTTGGAAGATCAAAATGTAGAATTTATTTTTGGTTATCCTGGTGGCGCTGTATTACCAATTTATGATGAGCTAAAAAATCATTCATCAATAAAACATATTTTAGTAAGACATGAGCAAGGTGCAGGTCATGCTGCAGAAGGATACGCAAGATCATCAGGTAAACCTGGTGTAGTTTTAGTAACTTCAGGCCCAGGTGCTACCAATGTGGTTACTGCGCTCACGGATGCTTATATGGATTCTATACCTTTAGTTTGTATTTCTGGACAAGTTCCAACTCATTTAATTGGAACTGATGCTTTCCAAGAATGTGACACGACCGGTATAACAAGACCATGTACAAAACATAACTGGTTGGTAAAAGATATTAAAGATTTATCTAAAATCATTCATGAAGCTTTTGAAGTAGCAACAACTGGAAGACCAGGACCTGTACTAGTTGATATTCCAAAGGATATCCAATTTCAAAAAGCTACTTATACAAAACCAAAAAAAGATAAAAAACTAAATGGTAAACATCATAAGAGATTTAATCAAAAAGATATTGATGAGTTGATTAGACTAATGTCAAAGTCTAATAAACCAATTTTTTACACAGGTGGTGGAGTAATTAACTCCGGACCTAAAGCTAGCATGTTGCTAAGAGAGTTAGTTCAAGCAACAGGGTTTCCTATTACTTCAACTTTGCAAGGATTAGGATCATTCCCCGGAGATGATAATTCTTTTTTAGGCATGCTTGGGATGCACGGAACATACGAAGCAAACAATGCTATGCATGATTGCGATCTAATGATTAATATTGGGGCAAGATTTGATGATCGTATAACTGGAAAAATTGATGAATTCTCTCCGAAGTCTAAAAAAGTTCATATCGATATTGATCCATCATCAATTAATAAAAATGTTAAAGTCGATTTACCAATTGTTGGTGATGTCCAAGATGTTATTTCATCTACTATAAAAACTATAAAAAAAACTAAACCGAATTTTGCAAATTCTAATAAGCAAAAAATTTCTAAATGGTGGGAAACAATACAAAAATGGAGAGAAAAAAAATCTTTAGATTATGTTAATAGTACTGAAACTATTAAACCTCAGTACGCAGTCCAAAGACTGTATGAACTAACAAAAAATAAGGATACTTACATTACTACTGAGGTAGGCCAACACCAAATGTGGGCAGCTCAACATTATAAATTTGATAAACCCAATAGATGGATGACCTCTGGTGGACTTGGAACCATGGGATATGGTTTGCCTGCTGCAGTTGGTGTTCAAATTGCTCATCCAAAAAAATTAGTAATTGATATAGCTGGTGAAGCATCAGTGCTTATGACAATGCAAGAAATGTCAACAGCTGTGCAATATAACCTTCCAATTAAAATATTTATTTTAAATAATGAATATATGGGAATGGTAAGACAGTGGCAGGAATTGTTGCATGACAAAAATTACTCCGAAAGTTATACTGCAGCATTACCTGACTTTGTTAAATTAGCTGAGGCTTATGGGTGTGTAGGAATAAGAGCTACTAATCCGAGCGAATTAGACGATAAAATTATAGAGATGTTAAATACCGACAGGCCAGTCATCTTTGACTGTTTAGTAGATAAACAAGAAAACTGTTTCCCAATGATACCTTCTGGTAAGCCACACAATCAAATGTTACTAGGCCCTAAAGATCAAGAGCAAAACAAAATAACTGGAAAAGGTAAAACTTTAGTTTAACAATGAGTAGATCAGCTTACAGCACCCCTGGTAAAAAAGGTAAGTTCGATAAACATATTATAGTTGTTTGGGTAGACAATGAGGCTGGAGTATTGGCAAGAGTTGTAGGATTATTTTCAGGAAGAGGTTATAATATTGAGTCATTAGCAGTTGCTGAAGTTGATGCAAAATTAAATATTTCAAGAATAACAATAGTAACAACTGGAACACCACAAGTAATTGAACAAATAAAGCTACAATTAAAAAAACTTGTCCCTGTTCATAAAGTTGCAGATTTTAAAAGAGAGGATAAAAATGTTATTTTTAAAGAAATGGCTCTATTTAAGTTGGTTGGAAATATTTCTAAAAGAAATAAGGCTTTAAAGGCTTGTAAAAAGTACAATGCTGTATTATTGGATAAAACGAACAAATCTTACGTAGTTCAAGTAACAGCTTTAAGAAGAGAAATCGATACAATGTCAAAAAATTTAAAAAAACTTGGTTTGGTAAGTATATCAAGAACAGGAGCCGTCGCTATGACCAGAGGGGCAGAAGTATTTAAATAACAAAGGAGATATTATGAAAATGTTTTATGAAAAAGACACAAATAAAAATTTAATAATGGATAAAAAAATTGCAATTTTTGGTTATGGAAGCCAAGGACATGCGCATGCCTTAAATTTAAAAGACAGCGGTGTAAAAGAGGTAGTTGTTGCATTAAGAGATGGGTCATCGAGTAAAGCAAAAGCTGAGTCTAAAGGATTAAAAGTAATGAATTTATCAGATGCTGCAGAGTGGGCTGATGTCGTAATGATATTAACACCAGATGAACTTCAGGCGACAATTTATAAAAACCACATTGAACAAAGAGTTAAAGAAGGAACCTCCATTGCTTTTGCTCACGGTTTAAATATTCATTATGATTTAATTAAAGCGAGAAAAGATTTAGATGTATTTATGGTCGCTCCGAAAGGTCCTGGTCACTTAGTTAGAAGTGAATTCGAAAAAGGTGGAGGTGTTCCGTGTTTATTCGCAGTTCATCAAAATGGGTCGGGAAAAGCGAGAGATATTGCGATGTCATATGCGTCTGCTATAGGAGGTGGTAGATCTGGAATAATTGAAACTACATTTAAGGATGAAGTTGAAACAGATTTGTTCGGAGAACAAACAGTTTTATGCGGAGGTCTAGTTGAACTTATTAAGAACGGCTATGAAACTTTAGTAGAGGCAGGCTACGAACCGGAGATGGCTTATTTTGAAACAGTGCATGAAGTAAAATTAATAGTTGATCTTATATATGAAGGTGGGATTGCAAATATGAATTATTCAATTTCAAACACTGCTGAATATGGTGAATACACATCGGGTCCAAAAATCATTAATAAAGAAGAAACTAAGAAAAGAATGAAAGAAGTTTTAACTAAAATTCAATCTGGTGATTTTACAAGAGAATGGATGAATGAATGTAAAAATGGTCAAAAAAACTTTTTACAAACAAGAGCCAAACTTGCAGAACATCCAATTGAGAAAGTTGGGGCTGACCTTAGGGCTATGATGCCTTGGATAACTAAGAAGAAATTAGTAGATAGCGATAAAAACTAATTATTGTTCCAAATTGGGTTGGAATAATTCTTTTATTTTGCAATCTATACGAGAGGTTGTATTATTCACGAATTAATTTTTATAAAATATGAGTGATAAAGAAAAAGTATTTATTTTTGATACTACAATGCGTGATGGTGAGCAATCTCCAGGCGCATCAATGAGCGTTGAAGAAAAAATTCAAATCTCAAGAGTATTTGATGAAATGGGAATTGACATAATTGAAGCTGGCTTTCCAATTTCTTCACCTGGAGATTTTGAAGCTGTTTCAGCAATAAGCAAAGGTATTAAAAATTCAATTCCTTGTGGTTTAGCAAGAGCAATGAAAAAGGATATTGATGCTTGTAATGAGTCTTTAAAACACGCAAAAAGATTTAGAATACATACATTTATTTCTACCAGCCCTGTTCATATGAAACATAAATTAAATATGACTGACGACCAAGTGATAGATGCTATTAAAGAAAGTGTGACTTATGCAAGAAAATTCACTGATGACGTTGAGTGGTCTTGTGAAGACGGCACAAGAACAAATCTAGACTTCATGTGCAAAACAATTGAGCTTGCAATTAAATGTGGTGCAAAAACCATTAATATTCCAGATACTGTTGGATATTCAATACCTGAGGAATTTGCTAGAACCATTACACATATTAAGAATAATGTACCAAATATCGACAAAGCTGTTATTTCTGCTCACTGTCACAATGATCTTGGATTAGCAGTAGCAAATGCTTTAGCAGGTTTGTCTGCAGGGGTAAGACAAATAGAGTGTACAATTAATGGAATAGGTGAAAGAGCTGGAAACGCTGCTTTAGAAGAAATTGTTATGGCTATTAAAACTAGAAATGATTTAATGCCATATGAAACAGGAATTAAAACTGAATTAATAAGTAAAGCATCAAAAATAGTTTCTAATGCAACAGGATTTCCAGTTCAATTTAATAAAGCGATTGTCGGAAAAAATGCATTTGCGCACGAGTCTGGGATACATCAAGATGGGATGCTTAAAAATAGAGAAACTTATGAAATTATGACGCCTGAAAGCGTTGGAGTTAAAAAAACATCCTTAGTTATGGGTAAGCACTCAGGTAGACATGCGTTTAAAGATAAACTTAACGATCTTGGTTATACTGATGTGACGGACGATGTGATACAAGCAGCTTTTGGAAAGTTTAAAATTTTAGCAGATAAGAAAAAACACATTTATGATGAAGATATAGTCGCGTTAGTTGATGACAGTTTAATAATTGATAATAAAATCAATGCAATAAATTTAAAATCGCTAAAAGTCTTTGCTGGCACAGGTGAACCCCAAAGAGCAGAAATGACATTAGATGTATTTGGAGAGATTAAAAAAACTACACAAACTGGAGATGGACCAGTTGATGCTATTTTTAAGTGCATAAAGGAATTATATCCACATGATGTAAAATTATCTCTTTACCAAGTGCATGCCGTTACTGAGGGTACAGATGCACAAGCAACAGTAAGTGTAAAAATAGAGGAAAATGATAGAACTACAGTTGGTCAGTCTGCTGATACAGATACTCTTGTTGCTTCCGCAAATGCGTACTTGAATGCTTTAAATAAAATGTTAATAAAACGAGAAAAAAAATCGCTTTCTCAAAATATAGAACACCAAAAAGTAAAAGGAGGAGTGTAAAAGATGGGAATATTGGACAAAGTAACATCTATGTGGAGCCAAGACATGGCCATAGATTTGGGAACAGCTAACACACTAGTAGTTCTAAAAGGCCAGGGTGTAGTTTTAAACGAACCATCAGTAGTTGCAGTAGTAGATAACAAAGGAAAAAAATCGGTTTTAGCTGTAGGTGATGAAGCAAAAACTATGCTAGGCAGAACACCAGGTAATATTCAAGCAATTAGACCTTTAAGAGACGGCGTAATCGCTGATTTTATAGTTACAGAAGAAATGATTAAACATTTTATAAAAAAAGTACATAAAAGAAGTTCATTTGCAAATCCAAGAATTTTAATTTGTGTTCCTACTGGTTCTACGCCAGTAGAAAGAAAAGCAATTCAAGACAGTGCGCTTGCCGCAGGAGCCAGAAGAGTTCAACTTATTGAAGAACCAATTGCAGCAGCAATCGGTGCAAATTTACCAATATCAGAAGCTACCGGCTCCATGGTAATTGATATTGGAGGAGGAACCACGGAAATTGCAGTTATGTCATTAGGTGGAGTGGTATACTCAAACTCTTTAAGAGTTGCAGGTGATGCAATGGATCATGCATTAATAAGTTATATGCGAAAAGAATATAATTTAATGATTGGAGATAGTACTGCTGAAAAAATAAAAAAAGAAGTTGGTACTGCCATTGCAACAAACAATAATACTTTTGCTGTAAAAGGAAGAGACTTAAGATCGGGTACACCTAAAGAAGTAAATATTACCGAGGAAGATACAGTCGAAGCTCTTAATCCAATTTTAAGAGAAATGATTAATGGAATAAAGGATGCTTTAGAAAATACACCACCCGAGTTATCAGCTGATTTAGTTGATATGGGATTAACTCTTACAGGCGGAGGAGCTTTATTAAAAAATATAGATAAAAGATTTTCTAAAGAAACTGGTCTGCCAGTTCATATTGCTGATGATCCTTTAGCTTGTGTAGCAGTTGGAACAGGAAAAGCCTTAGATCAAGAGGAAACTTTTAATTCAATGTTATCGGAGTATTAATTTGAAGAAATGCAAGCTGGCAGAGATGACTTTGTAATTGCTATTCGTTCCGCTTTTTTAAAAAAAGAGAACAAACAAAAATTTTCGTTATTAGCTTTAATATTTTTAACATTTATTATAATTCTCTCCGAAAAGTTTAATTTGAAGCCAATTGATTATCTAAAAATTTCTCTTAGAGAAGTAGCTTACAGATCAAGTTTTATAGTATCAGCTCCTGAAAATTTTATTAAGGGAGCTTATGTTGCAACTAAAAATCATTTTAGTGTTTATGAAGAAAATAAAGAATTAAAAGAAAAATTGAATTTTGAATTATCTAAAAACTATAATTCAGAATATATTTTAGAGGAAAATAAAAGACTTAGATCTACAATAGATGAAACTACTTTTCTAACATCGGAGATAATTGGTAAAGTCCTAATTGACAAAAAAAGTCCATTTTTAAGATCTGTAATTATTAATAGAGGTAGCAAGGATGGAGTTGAGTTAGGAATGGCCGTGATGGATAAGAGCTACTTAATAGGAAAAGTTGTTGAGGTTTCTTTTACCACATCAAGAGTTTTACTTTTATCCGATTTAAATAGTAAAGTTCCAGTTGATATTATGCCAAATGATATCCAATCTATTTTATCAGGTACGGGTGGCGACGAAGGTGTCATCCAATACACCAGACAACAAGATCTAATTGAAAAGGATGCCGTTGTATTTACATCTGGGGCGGGTGGTTTATTTAAATCTGGAATTCCAATAGGAAAAATTGCTATGGATCCATCAAATTTAAAAACGGTAGTAAGTTTTTTTTCTGATTTTTCTCAGCTTAGATACGTAAAAATAATTTCTTTTAAAAAGGAAACTGAATAATGGGAGAGATAAGCAAATTTAGTAATTTTAAAAAATTCTTAGAAAAAGGCCCAATTATCCTTTTAATAGTTTCAGTTTTGAATGAATTTGATTTTAATTATCTAAATTTAAAGTACTTTTCATTCAATTTTCCTTTTATTTTAATTTATTATTGGAGCTTAAAGAGATCTGGAAGTTTGGGTTATGGATTAATATTTTTAAGCGGTTTGTTAAATGATGTTGTAACTGGTTTACCTATAGGTGTCAGCTCTCTTGCTTACTTACTTATCTGTGTTTTTTCTTCTTATCTTAGAAATATAACGTTAAGGCCAAGCGCTATTAAAGACTGGTTTTTCTTTGGTCTTGCTATTTTAGTTGTAAATTCTCTAATCTATTTAATTGTTGCTTTGTTATTTGAAGTAGAATTAGAATATTACAGTATATTAGTTAACATACTTTTCACTTTTTTATTTTATATTATTTTTAGTGGATTATTTGATTATTATCAAAAAGTAATCTTTGGAGGCCAGAATGTTTAGTGGTGATGATTCAAATGTACGAAAATTTAATACCATAAATAGAAGAGTTTTTATTCTATCTTTAGCAAAAGGAATTGTATTTACAGGAATATTAGCAAGATTATTTACTCTTCAAATAAGTGACAACAAAAAATATTTAACTCTATCAGATAAAAATAGGCTTCGAGAATGGAGGCTGCCACCAGTTCGAGGAGAGTTTAAAGATTATTTTGATAAAACAATTGCCGGCAATATAGAAGTTTATCAATTACATGTCATTCCAGAACAGGTTGAAAACTTTAAATATTTGATGATTAGATTAAAAAATATTCTTCCTTTATCAAACAATGAATTTGCAAAAATCATTAAGAAAAAAAATCAACAAAAGCCCTGGGAAACACTTATTATTTCAGAGAATCTAACCTGGGATCAATTTTCCAAAGTAAATTTTTATTTACATGAACTATCTGGAGCCAAACCTGTTCTATCTGTTGCAAGAAGCTACCCTTTTAAGGAAAATTATACTCATGTTTTGGGATATGTTGCTCAAGCTAGTGAAAATGATTTATTAAATAATGAAAACATAAAAAATAAACATGTTCCTGGACTAAGAGTTGGAAAAACAGGTTTAGAAAAATCTTTTGAAAACGATTTAATAGGTACTAATGGTGTTCAAAGATATGAAGTTAATGCATTCGGAAAAAGAATAAAACAAGTCAATTTCCAAAAAGGAGATAAAGGAAAAGAAATTAAACTTACTCTAGATACTGAAGTTCAAAAATTATGTAATGATTTGCTGGCTAATAAAGCTGGATCTATTAGCGTAATGGATATTTATTCTGGTGAAGTTATTGCGATGCATTCTTCTCCTTCGTTTGATCCAAACTTATTTTTATATGGAATAAGTTATAAAGATTGGGATGAAATTAGAGATAATCCTGACAAACCATTAATTAATAAAACTATTTCGGGACTATATTCACCCGGATCCACTATAAAACCAATTGTAGCTTTATCAGCTCTTGAAAATAATGTTATATCACCGAACTTCAAGGTCAGGTGCACAGGAAAGATGGAAATGTATGGCCAAACATATCATTGTTGGAAAAAAAAAGGACATGGAGTTGTAGATCTTAGAGGTGCAATTATTCAATCTTGTGATACTTATTTTTATGAAATGTCCAGAAGGCTTGGAGTCGATAGGCTTAAAGTAACAGCTTCTAGATTTGGTCTTGGTAATAAAGTTTTTGATAATTTATATAAAGAGGAAAAAGGAGGATTATTTCCATCTACAAGTTGGAAAAAAGCAAATCTTGGTCAGGGTTGGGTGTTAGGGGAAACTTTAATAACTGGAATTGGACAAGGTTATGTTCAAACAACTCCTCTTCAGTTATGTTTAATGACTGCTCAATTAGCAAATGGTGGTTTTAAAATTTATCCAACACTCGTTTCTAATAAAAATCAAGAAAGTCTTGAAAAAATTAAGTATAAGATGGCACAAAATCTTATTACTGAAGAAAAATATGATTCATCCATAATCAGGACAGCTGAAGAATTTTTTAATCCAGGAGAAAAAGATTATAAAAAACTTTTCAGAAATCAGGAAAATGTCAAATTTGTTTTGGAAGCAATGTTTGCATCTACAAATCAATGGAATGGAACTTCATACAAATCAAGGATCGAGGATCCAAAATATCAATTTGCAGGAAAAACGGGAACTGCGCAGGTTAAGAAAATAACGGAAGAACAAAGGGAATTAGATCTTGAGACATCCCAAATACCTTATGATGATAGAGATCATGCTTGGTTTGTTGCGTTTGGTCCTTATAAAAACCCAAGGTATTCAATAAGTGTTTTTGTTGAGCATGGTGGATCAGGAAGTAAAGCAGCTGCACCGTTAGCTAAACAAGTAATTAAAAAAGTTATAGATAGACATGACGAAAGAGAAAAAATTAGACGGAGAAATTTAGTAAATATATAAATGTTTCAACAATCATCATACTCAGAACAATTAACATTTTTTCAAAAATTAAGATCTTTTGATTTTGTGCTTGTGTTTTCTGTACTTTTATTAGGATTAATTAGCAATATTTCAATGTTTTCGACAGATGGCGGAGAACTACTATATCACACTAAAAGTCATCTAGTTAGGTTTGTAGTTTTTTTTGTGATGATGTTATTTCTGTCCTTTTTAAATTTAAGATTTTGGCACTCAACAGCATATCTATTTTACATAATTGTCCTGGGATTTTTAGTTTGGGCATCCTTGTATGGTATAACCGCGTCTGGATCTCAAAGATGGGTGAATTTATATTTTATTAATTTGCAACCATCCGAATTAATGAAAGTTGCAATTATAGTTTGTTTTGCCAGATATTTTCATAGAGAACAGATTACAAATGTAAGTAGTTTTAAAAATATAATATTATCTTTAGCAATTTTGGTAATGCCAATAGTTTTAGTGGTGAGTCAACCAGACCTTGGTACGTCTATATTAATTGCAGCAAGTGGATTGATTGTACTATGGTTGGCAGGTTTAAATATTAGATACTTCGTTTACAGTGCCTTAGTATTGTTAGTCTCTTTTCCATTTGTAATATCCTTTTTAAAACCTTACCAAAAATTAAGAATTTTAAGTTTTTTCAACCCTGATCGAGATCCTCTTGGAGCGGGTTACCAAATAATACAATCCAAAATAGCAGTTGGATCTGGAGGATTTACAGGTAAAGGTTTTTTACAAGGCACCCAAAGTTATTTAGAGTTTCTTCCAGAAAAACATACAGACTTTATATTTACACTTTTTTCTGAGGAACATGGATTTATTGGATCGGTATTTTTATTAATATTATATGCAATTCTTATTTATAGAATTATTAAAATTGGATCTATCTCAAGAAGTTATTTTGGAAGATTGTTTTGTTTTGGATTTGGCTCTGCAATATTTATTTATGTAGCCGTAAATATGTCTATGGTTTTAGGTTTGCTACCTATAGTTGGTTCTCCTTTGCCTATCATGTCTTATGGTGGATCTTCAATGCTTGCAACTATGATAGGACTAAGTATTGTGATGAGTACAAAAATCTATCATAAACAAATAATTAATTGATAAACTCTGTTGAATAATTTGTCGCGATAAATTTATATTAATAATAATATATATTTATAATATGAATAATAAACGTGTAGGTATAATTGGTGCTGGCATACAAGGCATATGCAACGCTCTTTTCCTTCAGAAAAAAGGGTTTGAAGTAGTGATCTTTGATAAAGAGGAGCCAGGAAGTTTAGCCTCTTATGGAAATGCTGGTCATTTTTCACCTTACGCTTCAGTTCCACTTAATAGACCTGATATCCTGACCGATGTTCCTGCTATGCTATTAAGTTCAACTGGACCGCTTGCGCTTAAATGGAATTACGTTCCTAAAATGATTCCATGGTTCTTAAAGTTCATTAGAAATTGTACACAAAAAAAAATGATGCATACAGCTAAGTATATGCATCAGATATTAGATTTATCCTTACCAGCTTACGAAGAATTATTTGATGAGATTGACACTGAAAATCTAGTTGTAAGTAATGGAATTATGTATATCTGGAGTAATAAAAATTTATCAAGTAGAGAGCTTGAAATAAATATTAGAGATGAACTTGGGGTTAAACAACAATTACTTAACCCAAAAGAAATTCATGATTTAGAACCAAATATAAAACCAATATACGATGGCGGTGTATTTTATTCCTATGCCAAACATACAAACAATCCAAGAAGATTGCTTTTAAAATTGTTTGACTTGTTTTCACAAAAAGGAGGAAAATTTTTTAAATATCAAATTAAAGATATTAATTTTGATGAGGAAAAACCCGTTTTAAGAACAGAAAGTCAAAGGTTTGTATTTGATAAAATTGTAATAGCATGTGGTGCATTGTCAAAAAAATTTACAAATGATTTATTTGAAAAAGTTCCACTCGATACGGAAAGAGGTTATCACATTCACTTCAAAGATTGTGAGCATTTAATATCTCGACCTGTTGTATTTTCTAATAGAGGTTTTGGGATGACACCAATGGAACAAGGATTGAGAGTTGTTGGAACTGTAGAGTTTGGAGGTTTAAAAAATGGGCCTTCAAAAAGTAGGATTAAAAACTTAGTTGAAAATGCTAAATTTATGCTAGATGGTCTGCCGGATCATGAAGATGAATGGTTGGGTTTCAGACCAACACTGCCAGATTTTTTACCAGTAATTGGACCATCAAAGAATTATAAAAATGTATTTTATTCTTTTGGTCATCACCATTTAGGTTGGACTTTAGGAGCAATATCAGGGAAGATAATTTCTAAAATGATTTCTGAAGAAAAGACAAATTTGGAATTAGATCCTTATAGCTCTCTAAGGTTCAGCTAGTGAGCCTTAATATAAAAGCTTACGTGATGCTGGTTCTAGCATCAATCTTTTGGGCCGGAAACTTCATTGTAGGAAAATTTGCTTTTGTTGAGAGCATTTCTCCCTTCTCTCTGGTTTTTTTCAGATGGATAACTGTTTGGTTCATACTGTTACCTTTTACTTACAAAGAAATACTGAACAAAAAAAAAGAAATTCTTAACAATTTACCCTTACTACTTTTTCTTGGACTTACAAGTGTGGGTTTATTTAATTCATTCGTATATGTTTCACTACAATATACGCAAGTAATAAATGCATCTTTATTTAATACTGCTATTCCTGCAGCAATCATTTTATCTTGCTTTATATTCAAAATAGAAAAAACAAACCTTTATCAATTACTTGGACTTTTAATTTCAGTTTTAGGAATTTTAGTAATAATTACTAAATTTAATTTAAATATTTTATTAAATTTAGATTTTAATATAGGTGATATATGGATGATAGGAGCTGTGATATGTTGGGGGCTTTACTCCTCTTTTTTAAAAAAATTAAAACTAAAGATATCACTTTTAAGTTTTGTACATATTGTTTGTTCATGTGGATTAATTTTTTTATTACCTCAATTTAGTTATGAATATTTTCAAGGTAATGCTGCAGCTATTGATAAAACATTTATATATTGTTTAATTTATTTGGCTTTATTTCCAAGTATTGGATCTTATTATTGCTGGGCAGGAGCTGTCTCAATCATTGGACCTAACAGATCTGGAATTTTTTTGTCATTAATACCTTTGTTTAGTACATTTATGGCCATGTTTTTTTTTGATGAGCAATTTAGATATTTTCATACAATTGGTTCAATTTTAGTTATAATTGGTTTATTTTTATCGAATAAGAAAAAATAAAATGTCTAAAATTGATAAATCTAAACTTACAGCTGAAGAAAAAATAGTTTTGCTAGAGGAGGGCACAGAGCCCCCTGGTTCAAGCGAATTAAATTCTGAAAAAAGGAAAGGAAGTTATCACTGTGCAGGCTGTGGTATAAAATTATTTGAATCTTCTACTAAATATGAAAGTGGATCAGGTTGGCCTTCTTTTTTCGAATCTTTACCAGACGTTTTTGAAACAAAAGTGGATCATTTATTAGGTTATCCAAGAACAGAATATCATTGTAGAAATTGTGGCGGACATCATGGTCATATTTTTGATGATGGGCCAAAACCAACAGGAAAAAGATATTGTAACAACGGCATATGTCTAATTTTTAAACCTAAAAATTAGTAATTAATTTATATACATTTCATATAAGATGTTTTAAAAATATATTATGAGAAAAATTATCCCAGTAATCTTATCATTTTTCATATTTTCATCATCTTATGCAGATGATTTAACAAACAAAATTTCAAATATAATAAGTGATTTAATACCTGGCGAAGGCACTACAGAAGTAAGTTTTGATCTAAGAGAAAACCACAAACCAGATTATAGTATTCTTGGGGTTAGAGAAATTGATAAAACTGATAGTGGTAATCTTTTTACACAATTTTCTTTATTTAATACTGAAAAGAATAATACTGAGCGAACCGTAGGAAATCTTGGTCTTGGACAAAGAATGTTAAGCGAAGATAATACTATGATGACAGGCTATAATATTTTTTGGGATTACGATAGCTATGGAAATTCAAGAACAAGTTTAGGATTAGAGGCAAGAAATGCAGTATTAGATTTTGGTGCCAATTATTATTTAAACGTTGGTGACGGAATTGACGAAGAGAAGGCTTTAGATGGATATGATATAAATTTAGCTTCACAAGTTCCTTATATGCATTGGGCGGATGTGTTTGTTAACTCTTATAAATGGTATGGAAGAGAAAGAGACGATATCAAAGGTACAAAGCTAGGATCAGAGCTTCTTTTAAACCCAAATTTAAATTTTGAGTTAGCATATGACGATAAGGATAAAGCTGGATTAGAGGATGAGTGGTATGCAAAATTTATTCTTGTATATCCCCCTAGATCAAAACCTTCGCTTCAAGATGGATTCATAAGCGCTTCACCATGGAAGGAAGAAAAGGACATGAGTGGAGAAATGTTAACGAAAGTTAAACGAAACAACAAAATTGTAGTAGAATTTAAAGGAACATCAACAATATCAAGAACAGATTAATGAACAGATCATTAAAAATTTTAATATTTGCAAAACTTTTTCTTATAATTTTTGTAAGTTACTCATATTCTGCGAGTACTACAGGTGCTGCAGATGTATATAAAGTTACAATGAAAAAAGTTGAACTTTGTACAGCGAGTACAAGTGTCACGAGTTGTGAAAATGCAATTGTAATTGGTAATACAGACAAAACAGTAGACATAGCATCAGCCTCAGCGGGATCATCTGCTGCATCTTACGGGGACACTGCACTTTTACCTCTTGGAGTAACATATACACATATGAGAGTTACTATTGATAGAAAATTTACAATACAAGCTGACTTAACAGTAGCAGGTGTAGATGATAAATGCACAACTACTGCTGCACTATCTGGATCAGCTTATCCTGGTGGCTCTTTAAGTGGTAACGAAAAATACGATAGAACACCCATCGTAGCAGATGGAGGAACCGCAGCAGAAGCTGAATTGTATTTAAAAAATGATCAAATGAAAACTTGTACTAATGCAGCATGCTCAGCTGTCTCAGCTGCAAATGATATAACTTATCAACAAGGAGTTGTCTCAACTTTTCAATCTCAACATGCGGATGGAAGTACTTCAGACGACCATGTTATGGTCTATAAACTCACATCTCCTTATACAGTAGCATTAATTGCACCTATAATAGATATTTCTTTTGGTACATCCAAGGCTGTTACAGCCTCTGAGGTAGGTACAAATTTTTGTATGTTTGAACCTGATGAACCTATTGTTACAATTACAATAAAATAATTTTTATTAAACAATTTAATGATTTTTAAATATGCTAGTTTTTTGGTAGGAGTAATTTGGTCCTATTCTTTAATTAAGACACAATCTATTTTCAGTAAAAAAGCTGGTCTAATTTTTAAAGTATTTATATCTAATGTTTCCTGGCTAACTTTGATTGCTGCAATTTATTTTGGATATAAAAATTTTTCAATAAAATTTATTGTAATTGGCGTTGTTTTTTCAATTATCTTGGTTCATTTAGGATTTAAATTTTTAGGTAAATTTTTGGCTTCAAAATTTACTGAAAAACAATTGATTATGTCAAAAACTTTTTTTGAATATTCTTTGATTGTTTGGGTTATTTATTATCTTTTTTATTAAATTAAGTTCTATTTAAAAATTTCTATTAATTTTTTTGCTAAGACTTTATGTCCAACTTTATTAAAATGTGGATCATTTTTAAAATAGTATTTTTTATAAGTTTCTAGGTATGAGGAATTATTCATTTCATCGAAGAAAATTGGAAAATAATTTATAAAATTTTCGCATTTATTTTTGCAGAATTCCTGCCATATTTTTACGTGTTTCGAATTTATTACGTCGTTTTCTAACTGATGCGGCCATGGATAAACTGCTAAACTTAATTTTATACTTTGTTGGGAAAGAATTTCATACAACTTCTCCATTTGATCTACCATAATTTGGTTTCCTTCCCTAATTCCTAAATCATATCCTTCAATTTTATTTTCATTTGAATATGTCCATTTTGCTTTTAGGTTTACTTTATCTGTGAAAATAGGACTTTCATTAATGTCTAATTTTTCTTTATATTTAGTTCTAAATTTATATTTTTTTAAAACAAACATGTAAAAATTTGTTAATGGAAAATTATTTCTCAAAAATTTTCTACGTTTTAAATTTTTCTTTTCTGAATATTTCTCTGTAACTTTCAAATTTTGATCAATTGAGTAAAAATTTGTATCATCATAAAAATCACTTATATCAATAAAGACAATTACATGATCAAATTTGAAACCTTCTTGAAGAAGATAATTTACTTTAGATAAGTATATTTTGGGTGAATATGAAACTATTCCGAGGTTTGCAGTTTTGTATCCTGTTTTTTCAGTAAAAATTCCAACAAAACTATCTTCATACTCGATCGGGGTTCCTTCCGTAAATGAGTCTCCTATAAAAGCAAAATCATAATTTTTGTTATCAATTTGATTACACTTAGATTTAAAACCATGATTATTTGTACAAAGTTCATATGTATCCTCAAAATTTACGTTATTAGTGTATTGAACATTTTCCCTCAATGTATGATGATAGGTTGGATGATCTATTCTAATTAATCTTTCATAAAATTGTGATTTTGCAAAAAAAGAATCAAAGTAACTAAGAATTTTTGCACCAAAGAAAAAATCAATTACTAAAGAAAAAATGAATGTTACAAAAAGAATCTTCACTAAATCAAAAAGTTTTTTTACAATAAACATTTAATCAGTATATTTTTTCTTTAAATTTCATTAATTTTTGCGAAAAATCACAATTTTGTAGACTATTTTGAGCCAATTCTACAGTTTAAAATTTATTTCAATATAGCTATTATATAAATAGTTATGTTTGAAAAATTAGAAGATTTAGCAAAAAATAATAAAAAAATTTCTGACTTTCATATTAGAAGTGGATGGCCACTAGCTTATAGACAAACAGGTGAGATTCATAAAATACCTGAAGTGATAGTTAAAGCTCAAGACCTTCAAGATTTAATATCAACAAATTGTAACGAGATTGAGATGAAAAGATTTCAAGACACTCATGAGTTAGATTCATCTGTAACTTTAAGTGGATTAAGATTTAGAGCAAATTTTTACAAAACTATTCATGGTCCAGCAGCAGTTCTAAGAAGAGTAGAAAGTGTTATACCTTCTATGGAACAATTTGATCTGCCTCCAGTCTTATATGATATAATTGATATGCACAAAGGTCTCGTTTTAGTAACTGGACCAACTGGCTCTGGTAAATCAACTACGCTTGCTGCAATTGTTAACGAAATAAATAAAACAAGAACATCAAATATTATTACAGTTGAGGATCCAGTAGAATTTATCCACAAAGATTTAAAAAGTATTGTCTCGCATAGAGAAGTAGGCAAACAAACGCAAACATTTGCAACTGCATTAAAAGCAGCATTACGAGAAGATCCAGATGTAATATTGGTTGGTGAGATGAGAGATTTGGAGACAGTCTCATTAGCATTGACTGCAGCTGAAACAGGTCACCTTGTATTTGGAACTCTTCATACTAGCGGCGCACCAAGTACAATAAATAGAATTATCGACGTATTTCCACCAGAGCAACAAGCACAAATCAGAGCGCAAATTTCAACTTCACTAAAAATGGTTGTAACTCAAAGACTTCTAAAAACTAAAGATGGACAAGGTAGATGTGGTGCCTTTGAAGTGATGAAGTGTACTCCACCAATTCAAAACTTAATTAGAGAAGCAAAGATACATCAAATTCCAAGCATCATGCAAACTGCAGTAAAAGATGGAATGATTACTATGAACAAGTCTTTAGAGGAATTAGTAAAAGCAGGAAAGATAGATGCAGGAGCAGGAAAAGAAGAATAAAGGTTTTTCATTATTAGAAATAATTGTTGTGTTAGCAATAGTTGGTGCTCTTGCTGGAGTTGGTATTCCTAACTTTGCTAAATGGAATAACAAAAGGATAATATCTAATGCTTCTGAAGAAGTTGCATCCTTGTTAAGAAATATACACGCCACAACTGAAAGAGGAACTTTTGCTTATGTTCAGTTAATATTTGAGAGTGATAATGAAGATGGAATTTCAATTAAAACTAAAGGTGTGACAATGGATAATTTTACAACCATAATGAATGACACGAGTGCTAATTGGAATACTTCAAGTGATAATAGGTGTTCAGTGACACCTTTGGACGATGAATTTTGGACCAGTGAAGACACTGATAGAGATGAATTAAAAGCAAATATATTTGAGATTTCAAGAAGCGATGTAGTATTCAACTTTATAGGTGAAGCCTCTTTGTGTTTGTCAAGGAACGGAAAATTTTATTATGGAACGGGAGCAATAGCTACAGGTGAGCAACCAGAGAATTATATATATTTACTATTAAATAAAGGGGAAAACACAGAGTGCACTATTACTTACATTGATGATGAACCTGATGAAAAAGTTATTCCACAACCCGATGCATGGGATGGAGGTGGGTGTAAATATGTAGGAGCAGTAAGGTGGACAAGGTTTGGAGAAATAGATACATTTAAATGGAATAGGAGAGATACTGAAGATTTATCAGAATGGAAGTAAATTTTATGAAAAAAAATAACAAAAGTAATTTAGGGGTTTCAATAATAGAAGCACTAATTTCAATGGTAATTGTTGGTATTGGATTTGTGGCTGTTTTACAAATAACTCAGTATTCAATCAATTCTGTAAAAACGTCTGGGGAAAGAACTAAAGCTACTTTTTTTGTTAATATGTTTGTAGAGGACTCGCTTTCACTTAGAGATAATTCGACTAGTGAAAATTTTACAGATATTTTAGCAGTTGATGATGCCAGACAATTCAGTTCAGCATGCGGAACACAAGGAGCCAAAGATTTAGTCAAAGCTGACACTGCAGGAGATATTTATAAAAATTCAACTTCAGATAACGATCCGGCGGAGAATAAAACTGAAAAATGGAATGCTTTAGTCGCTAATAGAGATTATATGGATTGCTCAAGCAGTGGAAGAGAAATAAGAGCTTTTGAAATTTTTAAGCTTTGTAATAATACATCTTCACCAGGATGTATCGAAAACAAAAATCAAAGAGATGAAATCATGTATGTAGGTAGAGCTCAAATGACTTTGAACAATGGTCAAAAAAGAAAATATTTATATTTCCAGTCTGATTTTAGATTAAAACCATGATTAAAAAAAATAAAAATAATAAAGGTCTTACTCTTATTGAAATATTAATTTCAATAATAATTACATCTGTGATGGTTGCAGCAATGTATACATCTTATAATGTTGTTAGTGGAGCATACAAACAGGTTAGTGATAAAGCAAAAATTAGTGGATCTAGTAGAGATCTAGTTACAATGATTATGAGAGATATAAGAATGGCAGGTTTTAGATATTATGCGGGAGAACATGCAGCTCAAGAATTTTTAAACAATCCATTAAATGCTACATGTGTTGCTGATGGCCTTCGACTAACCGAAAGAAATTATATTTCATTTAATACTGGCTTTGATGGAGATGAAGTGAATAGTCATGCGCCTTTAGTTATCAGAAAAAATGTAGCGAAAGATGTTCCAAGTCTTCATAATCCATTTGATACATGTTGTGATAGTATTGAAATAATTTATGAAGATTTTAGTTTACTTACAGAACAAGATCAGTTTCAACCATATAAAATATTTAAAATTTCATACTATGCAGCTCAAATAGATAAAGATGGTGACAAAAGATATGGAGTTTATAAAAAAGTACAAAGTTGGGTACAGCCAAGGGAAGCAGCTTATGAGTTAGGAATATGTAATTGGCCAGGTCGTGAAGAAGACCTAGTTATGGGATTTTGGGATGATGATTGCCCAGAATGTTATGAAGCTTTAGTAAGAGATCATGTGGTGGATATGGAATTTATACCATTTGATGAAAATGGCAGAATAATAACCGACCCGGCTAAAAATTTCCCTGCACCAGAAAACTTAAACCTTAGAGATAGATTATTTGATATTAGAACAGTTGATATGAGACTTACTTTCAGGTCAAAGAATGAATTTTATAAAGATGACAAACAAATAGATCCAAGCAATCCAAGCAATAGGGTCGCAAGAAAAATTTATGGTTTGCAAAGAAATTTCACGCCAACTGATGATAAATTAGATAAATATTTGAGAGACTCTGTAATTGTAACAGTAAACACAAGAAATATAGGGCAAGCATTTCAATGATTAAAAAAAATAATAAAGGATTTGCTTTAGTATTATCTTTAGTTTTACTATTAGCTATGTCTTTAATGGGTGGAGCGTTAGTAATTACTGCTTCCTCAGATCATTCGAGCAATAATAGTAGTGATGAATATCAACAAGCTTTTTATGTAGCTGAAAGTGCTTTGCTTGAAGCTCAAAAAAGTTTAATGGATCAAATGATAGGTCCGATAAATAGAGATAATGGATTTAGAGATTATAGTGCAAGAAATGTTCCAGGAAACCAAGAAGTTGCACTTCCAGGTACAACTGGAAGCGACAGCACACCTTGTGTAAAAAGTTTTAAAAATATTGATAGTAGTGATGGTTCCACATTTAGGGTTGTTGAGTATGTAAGAGATCAAAGTTTTTATCAGCTGATTGGACCTATTATTGAAAATGATCTATTAGGTGCAACTTTAGGAAGTCCCGAAGATATTCAAAGAGAACGAGACAAGCTACAGACTTATAGATATGAGTATATTTCAACTTATATTGGGGCAGAAACTTATTCTGGTAGCGGCACAAGTCTTAAAAAAAGTGCTACCAATATTCAAAGAAGAGGTGCAGCTTACAGGTTATATGGATGTGGTATCCTAGGAACTGTCGATAAGCCACAAATTCTAGTTCCGCTAGAGACTATAGTTATATTGGCATACTGAGTAACCAAATGAAATAATTATTAAAAGCTTAAATTCATCACTTAAGAGTGTTGAATATTGAGTAAATTTTACTAAAATCCTTATAATGAAAAATTTAATCATACTTTTGTTTCTAGTTTTAATTACACAATCAAAAGCATATGCATGCTCTATATTAAATGTTGATATAGGAACTTCAGTTAATGTTGCTAAAGAGAAATTTGATTTTCTTGAAACATTTGATTCATCTACATATGGGGATGATTTCTCCGTTAGATATACTGTACCTGCCAAAGATTATTGTGAGGACTCAAATTTAGAAAATGCTGATTTAGAAGTGATTGTTTACAACTCCCAAATCGCTGGGATTAATGTTTTATCTTGGGACCCTAATATTAAAAATGAAATTTATGATTTTACAAACAGTTTTATTGGTTCTATTGGTGAAGATTTAAAAAACGACAGAGCTGGCTTAAAAGATTTAAGTCTTGGAAATTTGTTAATAATATATAGTAAATATGAACATCAAGAACAAATACACGAACTTTTGGAGATAACAAATAATCAATTAAGCAACTACGTCGTTGGTGAACAAATTTTAGATGCAAATTTATAAAATGAATAAAATTTTAAAATTATTGTTTGTAATATTTATTTTTTTTAATTTGCAAACAAGCTCAAATTCAAAACCAGTTCCACCAGGAGCCGGGGAGGGAGATGTAGCAGCCAATATTTTATTTTTGGTCGACAGCTCAGCGAGTATGTCTGCCTGGATTGGTAATGATGGTTTGGATAGTATACCAAACGCTGTATATGACTCAGCTGGAAGAATTATAGTTACTCAAGCAAGAGGTCAAGGAGTAGTTAGATATACATATAATAATGATGCTGACGTTCAAGCTTATGAAAGAGATCGATCTTTTGGTTCTAGAGGTGCGATTAGATTTGCAGGTACATGTAGGCAAGTTTTATTTAATAACGGTGCAACTGGCACCAATCAAAGAATGAATACAAACGTCTCTAGGAATAGAAATGCTAAATCTGTTAGAGGATTGACTACTAATGTTTTAAATAATGAAAATTTAATTTTTTTTAATACAATAGTAAGAAGAACATTTCATTTAATATTTGCTTTTGATGAAACAGGTAGAAATTGTAGAATGGTATTGGATCTTCCAGAAATTGGAACCGTTAGAGGTTTTGATGTTAAAACTATAAATGGCGTTCCTTATATATTTGCTTTAGGCGTAAGTAATGCAAGTAGAAGAAACGGATCTTTCGCGTCTTGTAATTTACAAACACTTATGTGTGAGACACAAAGATTTGCTAGAGGAGCTTGGAGTAACTTAATAAATAGTTTTTCTCGAATGTCTGTAAATAATGAAGGTACCATGCTGTACTTAGGAAATGGTGATTTACATGGTCATGCACTTACAAGAACTGGAAATGCGTTTACGTTAAATCAGAGCAGACAAAGGTATTGTACAAGGACTAACAATCCAGACTTAGATACTCAATTAGTAAATGTAACTTCAATAGCTGTTTCTCCAGGTGATAGTAATATTATATATGTTGGCTCAGGCATCAATTTTGCAATCCAAAAGTTACAAGTTTCAGATACAGGATGTACTGTGGTGTCGAGTATTGGAAAAGGTATAAGAAGTTACAATAAAAATACTCCAGATTCAGGCTCAACTACTATAGATGCAGATAGTGTTAATTTTTCACAGGTTTGGGGATTGGAGGTTGACTCTGCAAATAACAGAATACTGACATCAACCGATTTTGGATTTATTGATGAATTTAACGAGGACGACTTTACTAATGCCGCCAGAGATTCTGCTTGGTTAGAAAGTATGGGAGGCCCAAGAATAAATAGATGGACCGGAGTAAAGCAAGCTATTGACGCAATTGTAAATGACACAACTTTAACAACTGGAGCTCATTTTGGATTTGGACACTGGAATGCAGGCGAAAGTGGTCGAGGAAAAAATAGTAGAAGAGGCGGTAGGCATTGTCATAGAAATGATGGGTGTGTTTACTACCGTGGCTGGAATGGTTCTCACCCAGAGGGTAGAAGCCAACTATGTAATAGTGACTCTTGTATAAATGTTGGAGTAAGCTCAAGAGGCGCGGGCAGGATAATGAATGTTCTTAGACCATTGGGGCTTGCGTGGGGTACAGATGCTAATGCCTTTTCACAAATGGCACAGAAATATTTTAATGATGCTAGTGCAGGTGGATTAGTTTTTGATGCGACGTCTGAATGTCAGTTAAATTATGTGATTGTCGTTGGAGACGGTGCTATGAGAAATACAGGTCCAGCACAAGCTCGTATCGCAGCATTGAGACGACAGGGTATTAAGACATTATTTGTAGCATACGGCGGAAATATAAGAGGAACCTCAATGAGAGCATTTGAGAGGTTAGCTAATGCTGGTTCTTGTGGCGACGATAGTTCAGATGAATGTGAAGACGTCATTGTAGCAAATACACCTGAAGATTTAAAAAGTGAACTGACAAGTAAAATTAGGCAAATTATTGCTGACAAGTTAGCGTTTACAGCTCCATCAATTACCGCAACTATTCAAGAAGGTGGATCATTGTATCAAGCACAATTTGGTTATGAGCAATTTGCAGAATGGAGAGGAAAAATATTAAGAAAAAAATTAGATAAGGACGGCACAGTTACTCATGAAATGAACGTTGAGGGAAATTGGAATGCAGCAGTAACGATTCGAAATCAATCAGCATCAGCAGGCAATGATGATAGAAGAAATCTTTGGACTGCAATGCCAACTGTTCCATACATAGGAGATTGGGATAATTTCACAACTGAAAACTCAAGTGCGATTGGAAATCTATTTGAATCTTTAAACTATACTGTAAAAGATTATCACGATGGTGCAACAGGCTGTAATTTAGGTTCTAATGGAAATTCAGATGATATAATTGGACTAATTAATTTCATGAGCGGTACAGATTATTTTGATTATGATGGAGATTGTAATATTAATGAAAAAAGAGATAGCGTCATGGGAGATGTTTACCATTCACAATTGGTAGAAGTTGGAAAACCAGATGCAAATGTTAAATTTGATAGTGAAAATAAAGAAGCCTATTGGAGAGGCAAAAATAATTATCAAAGCTTTGCAATAAATAATGAGTCAAGAAAAAGTGTAATCTATGCTGGAGCAAATTCAGGTATACTTCATGCTTTAGACGCAAAAACTGGAGAAGAACTTTGGGGTTTTATACCACCTTTTGTTGCAGGACTATTACCTCAAGTGATAAATAAAAATTATAATGGTAAAGTAAACGGTAATGCTGGTGGTTCCAATCCAATATTTGGTGTAGACGGCTCACCAGTGATACATGACGTTTTCATAAAAGGAATTTCACCTTCGGGAGTTATTGAAACTAAAAAAAGTTGGCATACTATATTATTCATCCCATATGGACGAGGAGGAGCTGGTTTCTCTGTATTAGATGTTACCCATCCAGAAATAAGTGGATCTAAGGGTCCAATTCATATGTTTTCAATTTACAATGATAATATCAATAAAAG
Source organism: uncultured Pelagibacteraceae bacterium (assembly GCA_902585665.1). Taxonomy (GTDB): domain Bacteria; phylum Pseudomonadota; class Alphaproteobacteria; order Pelagibacterales; family Pelagibacteraceae; genus Pelagibacter. Next base: position 101,999 of record CACIEO010000001.1, read on the forward strand.
AATTTTAATTGCTGACCATGAGGGTAATATCACACAAAAAACTTACAACTCTGGTTTTGCATCTATGTTGCAATCTCAAGAGGGTATTGTGGCACAAGAAAACTATAATGCTGCAAGAGAAGAGGATGAGGGAAATCAAACAGACGCTAATCCTGAAGTTACTGAACGACAAGATGCAATAGCACCATGTGATGATAGTGATGATTTTGCTGTTAATGGAACAGCATCTTGTTTCAGAGGAACAACTTTTAATTTCGATGGTATAGTTCTCGATTACGACGATGGAGATAGCATACCAGATGGAGTTTTAACAGCTACAGAAATAAAAGATGGAGTGGCAAAGTCTATACCAATTGCAAGCGCAATGATGAAAGATGGTAGTTTGCAAGTTACATTTAACGAAGAAAAAGTAATTAATATAAATGTGTCTGATGCTGAACCGACTGAATCTAATCAATTTAGTATCTCAACAGCATGCAGAGGTGCAACTGGAATAGATCCAATTTATGATTATACGCAGTTAGGTGAAACTTGGTCATCACCGAGAATATTTAGAATTCCTTCAGTATCTAAAACAAAAAGAGATGATGTAAAAAACGATACCTATGTGGCAGTGATGGGGGGTGGTTTAAGTAAGAATGATCCATGCGCAGGTTCTGCTCTTTTCTTAGTAAATTTAGAAGATAGAGATAACCCTGGTTCAATTTTTGGCGCAGAAGAAAATGGAGGACCTATAAGTATAGTTGATACCGATCCAGCTGGCATTACAGTGGGTGATAATGTAGAGCCTACACCAGGTGGAAGTGATATAAATAACTCAATACCTTCAACGCCTTTAGTTATTACACCAGATACAGCGTTTAATATTCCTTGGAGAGGAGCAATGGTTTATGTAAATGATCTTGAAGGAAAGATTACAAAAATAAACCTTACAAGTTCACAAGAAAATGATGCAGATTTATTTGATCAAACAACATTATTCAAACTAAATGCTAGTACAGATAATGCAAGGTATAGCTATTTCTCAATGGATGCTGGTATAGGTTTCACTGACAATCAGTTCTGGTTATTTGGTTCTACCGGTAATTTTACAGACTTAGGTGGTCAGGAGCCAGGATTAGATAATATTTTATATGGAGTTAAAGATGAAGATTTTCCATTGTTCAATCATAATGCACGAAATTCCGGTGCACCTCACACAAAAGTTCCAAAAGGATCTGAAGATGGTTTTGTAATTAAAGCGAACCAAAATGCTGAACAAGCAGATAGTTTAGAGGATGCAGTTATTTGTAATAATGTTACTGGGGATGTGTTTGGTGATAAATGTCCTACACGAAACAAGAAAGCTTGGTACATAGCATTAGATAGAGATGAAGGTGGATCATTTATAACACCAAGACAATATAGAAAAGCATCTGCACCACCAACTTTATTTAGTGGTAAGGTATATTTTCCAGTTTACCAACCACCTATTGGTCAAAATAAATGTAATCAAGGTAATGCCTACATATGTGTTACAGATGACGAATGTGGTACGAACAAATCTCAAGGACTACAAACCAACGCTTCAATTGAAACTAATGTTGATAATAACACGGCATCAAGTACTGGTTCTCAAGATACAGTTACCATTGGAACAGAAAATAATGCTTGTGCTTATATTAATGAAGGTGTGTTATCCGAACTTGTTGTGTTTGGAACCAATCTCTACGCTAACGTTGCAGGTCCAAGTGAAGACTCTTCTACACTTTATAGAGTTCCAGCCTTACCTGGAGATATAATTTCAAATAGAGGCGGTTGGAGAGACAGTAGTTATTAATAACTATAAATTAATTATAATAATTAAAATATAATTTTCTCAATCAAACCAAGAACAAAAATATAAAGTCAATAAGTAATAAATAAAGAATACACCCAATTACTAAGTGCGGACCAAAAGGAATTTCAGTACTTAAATTTTTTGATTTTCTAATTAAACTTGGCAAAGAAAATCCTAAAGCTGTTAAAGATGAGAAAATTAAAATGAATGGGATTGAAATCCAACCAAACCAAAACCCTAGAGCAGACAAAAGTTTTGCATCACCTAAACCCATACCGTCTTTATTTTTGATTCTTTTATATAAATATATTAATAACCAAATTATAGAATATCCAAACACACCACCAATAAGAGAGTGAATATAATCCGGAAAGATAGATTGATTTAAATTAGGGTCAAATGATTTAATAAATCCTATAGCCATTAAGCTATATGTTATTTGGTTGGGAATGATAAAATGTTTTAAATCTATAAAAAAAATAATAATAAAAGATATAATAAGTATAAAAAATAACAAAGTTGTAGTCGTTAAGCCAAATAACAAAAAAACAAAAAGAAAAGAAAAAGCGCAAATTGCTTCAACTAAAAAATACTGAAAGCTTATTACAGAATTACATAATCTACATTTTCCTTTAAGAATCATAAATGAAAAGAATGGAATATTGTCATACCAATTAATTTGCTTTTTACATTTTAAACACTTAGACCTTCCAGTAATAACGTCCTGATCCAATGGTAGCCTATAAATACATACATTACAGAAGCTACCCCACAGAGCTCCCAAAATGAATGCTGTAATTGATAACACGGTCTATAGTTTGATTTGGGCTGTAATTTCTAATATACTATCAAAAACATAATGAATTAAAACAAGTGCATCTTGTAAATGAAGGTAAAAGTTAGGTGAATAAATGATTACTTCCATGGTGGAAAATTATCAAAAAAGTAATAGATTGCCAATTAAAAACATGTTTTTTGGTAAGAAAAAAGAATTGAAAAATGAGGTAGAGGATACTAGTAGCAAAGATTTGGCTATTGTAACTCAAATGAACCAGGAGTTTGCAAAGTCTCTTGATTTGAAAGAAACATTACAGAATTCATTAGAAGTAATTATTAAAAGAATTAATGCGCAAGCAGCAAACATTTTTCTTATTGATGACAAAAGCCAAACATTTCAGTGTATTGCATCCAAACATCAAGCTTACTTAGAAGATTTTGAAATACCAATTACTCAAGGTGTAATGGGAAAAGCAGCAGTTATAAAAAAATGTATTAGAGTTGGAGATGTAAGAAAAGATGTAAGAGAAATTGCAGAGTTTTATTTTGATTTAGACAACAAAACAAATTTTACTACATATTCTGTTTTATGTTCACCATTAATTGTTTCAGGGGAATGCATTGGTGTTATACATTGTTTAAATAAAAAAACTGGCAATAAACTTTTTGAAGAAAATGATAGAAAACTTTTAGAAACTTTATCTGGACCAGCTGCTTTAGCAATTAGAAATGCAAAGATGGCAAAAGATTTAGTTGAAAAGAATAGAATGCAAAAAGAAATAGAAATTGTTGGTGAAATACAAAAAACTTTATTATCTCAAAACAAAAAAGAAAATTTTCCAATCGCTGGAATAAATATTCCTGCAAAAGTAGTTTCAGGAGATTTTTATAATTTCGCAGAGATTTCAGACGGAGTTTTTGGATTTGGTGTTGCAGATGTTTCAGGTAAAGGAATTAAATCATCTTTGTTAATGTCAAAGGCTTCAAGTCTTTATAGATGTTTAAGTAAAACAAATTTTTCTGCAGCAGAACTTTTAAATATTTTAAATTCTGAAATATGTGAGACTACTTCAAGAGGAATGTTTGTTACAATGTTGATAGGAATTTATGATAGCAATAAAAAAGAATTAACTTTAGCAAACGCAGGACACGAACCTCCGTTAATTTATTCTAAGAACGGAAACTTTTCTAATTTTGAAGAAGCAGGTCCACCACTTGGTATTGCACCAAAATTTAAATTTAAAGAAACAAAAATTAATTTTTCTAATAGCTCAATGTACATTTTTACTGATGGTATTACGGAGATTAAAGATGCAGAAGGAAAAATGTTAGAGTCTCAAGGTTTCCAAAATTATATAAAGAAGTATCAAGAAGTTCCAAACAACGAAAGATTAAATAAAATTATTGAAGATATAATTAAATCTGGTCGGATACAGAAAGATGATTTAACAATTGTGGTTGTCGATGGTAAATGATTGGTATAAGCAAGATAATGATTATATTTGGGATAATTCTTACAACTATTTTGTATTGGGCCTCAAGTAATGTCTGCAGATATAACTTTGCAATAGAAAAAAAATCAAATATATTAAATATAATTACTAATGAAATAGATCCTTCGTTATATCAATCAAGAAATTTTTACTTTAAAGAATTAAATTGCAATAAAGTTAATCTAGATTTTAATTTAGAGAGAATGATAGATAACTTTAGAACAATAACTGTAATGGTCTACCAAGAATTAAATACAGATATAAGAGGAAACCCTCTTGAATAATTAAAATTTGATTTATTTCATAATTAATTCTTAAATTTAAAAAAATTTAAAAAAAAACAATTTAAAAGTGCATTATTTTTAAAAATTTTTCTAAAAATTGTACAATTTAAGGTAGAAAAAAAATTTATTTGTCAAATTTTGCATCTTTTGTGAAAATTTTGAGCTCTAAAATAAAAAATTTTTTATAAAAAAATATCTCTAACACAAAAAGGTACTACTCTAACACAAAAAAAGTTAATTATTTAATAATTCTAATTATCGTTGATTTTATTGATTTTTTTGAAAATTTAAAAATTAAATATTCTCTAACACAATTTGAAAATTTGACTTGTGTTAGAGTTTTTAAAAATTGTGTTAGAGATTTGTAAATTTACCCCAATTTCATGAATTTGGCTTAAAATTTTTTTTTAATTAAAAAGTGTTGATTTAATTGGATTTTTGCATAAATAGCCCATTTTGGTCATGCAACTTATAGTTATGTGTTAGACTTACAATGATATTTGTGTTAGAGATTCGTAAATTTGTGTTAGAGAAAATATATTTAAAATGATATGAACGATCAAGACGACGAAAAAAAAATAGTTAACGAGGAAAGTTCTCAGTCAAATGATGAGAATCAACCAAAAATTGATTCAAATGATAGCACAAAACCTGAGGAGAGTTCAAATAATGAGACAACTTCTGAGGGAAATGAGAGCAAAGATCAAAAAGTTGACCAAAATCAAGAATTAAGAGTTGAGAGCAGCACAAACGACCAAGATTCTGGTTCTGGCCACCAAGTAATACATAAAAAAGATGGAAGATTACATATTTATGTAAGGCAAGATAAGTATAAAGGCGAATTAAAATCAAAAAATTGGGTAGGTAGACTTTATATTGACGGAAAACAAAAAATTTCTTCTTCAGGTACGACGAATTTGGATGAAGCAATACCAATTCTTGAAAAATGGTACGATGACGTTATTGCTGAGAGCGAAAGATTAAAAAAACAAAGTGTTCAAGCAGAAAATATTGAAAATCAAACAAGTGTTGAGGAAAATAAACCAAATATTAATGAACAACCTGCGCCTACCGCTTCAGTACCCGAGAGTGTAGCTGCAAACCAAAACACAGAAAATAAAACTTCAGATCAAGCAACTCAAGCTCAAACAACAGAAAGCTCTGAAGTTTCAAAAACGGATCAAGTGAAAAGTAAACTAACAAATATATTTGGAAAATTAAAAGATATTAAAATTAAAAAACCAAATATATCAGGAATTAAAACACCAAAACTTTCAGCAGGCTCAAAAAATAATTTAAAATCTAAACTTGAAGGTTTTTTTAAATCTAAACTTGGAAAATCTTCCGTACAAGGTGAAGAAATACTAGGTGTAGAACTATCTAATAAAGAAATTAGACTTGCTCAAATTTCAAGTAACAAAGCTAATCAATGGGTTTTAGATAAATTTCATACTCACAAAATAGAAATTTCAGATGAAAGTACAGTTTTAGAAAACGCTGATAAATTTACAGAAGAACTTAAATTAGTCCTTCAAAAATATAAAATTTCTACTCCTAATGCGGCTTTGTCAATACCAGTTACAAGCGCGATAATAAGAGTTGTAACCGCCCCACTTATGAAAGAAGAAGAATTACAGAAAGCTATCGAAACAAATTCATTGTGGGAAAACTTAGTTCAATTAACTGATAATCTTGACGACTATTCTATTTTTCATCAAGTAATAAATAAAAATGAAAAAGCAAATACAATGGATATATTGTTCGTTGCTTCAAAATTAGCAGACATTAATAGTTATACAACAATTATTAAAAATGCTGGATTAAATCCAGTGATCATTGATGTAAAATGTTTTGCATTGAAATCTGCAGTAGATCAAATTAACCAAATTTCAAATAAAACTGAGGATGCAAATTTAACTGCTGTATTAGAGTTTGGTTTAGATGAAAATTATTTAATGATATTGTACGATAATAACCCAATTATTACTGATATATTTTTAAGAGGATTAGACAGAAAAATTATTCTATCCTCACAAGATGTCGAAGAGAAAGAGGGACTTGTTAGAAGGTATGTAACACAAGTTAAACAGGCAATTCAAGATTTTGAGACTAAATACGAAAAAAGAATTAGAAATATTAAAGTTGTATCCGATATTGAAAACGTAGAAGAGTATTTATCTTTTTTTAGACGCCATTTAATGAATGTTGGTTTTAATCTTTTTGACCCGATCGAGGGTTTAAATGTTCCAAAGCAATTCGAAGAAAAAGTAAATCTACCAAATAGATCATATCTTACAACAGCTATTGGTCTTGCATTTAGAAAATTAGATGTATTCGGTTACTATAAATTTGTTACTGCAGTAAAAAATATCAACTTATTGCCAAATAGACAAAGCATGTTCAAACAAAAGAAGATGAAGGCAATTTCTGGTTTCGCCTTCAAGGGCGTAGCTGCAACTGTTGCAGGGCTATACTTAATTTTATTTTCTTTATCATTTTGGCAAATTTATTCATATAACAAGCAATTATCTGATTATGAAAAGGTAAAAAAAATTCATGTTGAGAAAGGAAAAGAAGTTAAGGAAATTGATAAAGAGTTAAAGCTAATTGAGACCACATTAAAGTTGAGTAGAACTTTAAAATCAAACAAGGAACTTACATATAGAGTTCTTGCACAAGTTGCTTCTAGTGTACCAAAAAGGGTAAGATTTGACTCTGTTGAATACAACGGGAAATTTAATATCACTATTCAGGGTATCGCGGCTACTGACCAAGACATTTTAAAATTTATTGAAAATTTAGGAAAACAAAAATTGATAGAACAAGCATCCTTGTCATCAATGAAACTTCCAAGATCAACTGTAGGAGGAGCAACAATGAAAGGATTTAGAGTTTTTGTAAAAATTAAAAGAGGCTAATTATGGACTTAAATATTGATTTAAAAAATTTAAAAGTCGAAGATATAAAAGAAAAAATTTTAAAGTTAGCAGATAAAAAAACTTTAACTAAAATAGGTATTGCGGTAGGAGCTGTAATATTTTTCTTAATCATTTACTATGCAGTTTTAAATCCAATAGTTAATAAGAAAAAAATCCAATTAGATGACATGAACAAGAAAAAACAGGAAACTGTTGAATTTGTTCAACAAATAAAATCAAAACAAAGAAAAATTAAAAAACTTAAACCAAGATATGATCAGTACTCAACTTTATTCCATTCAAAAGCTGAGGTGGAAGGCTTGTATAACACTTTAAGTTTATTTGCTGGAGAAAATGATTTAGTTATTTCGAAAATTGAAAAAAAAGAGATAAAGCAGGTTACCAAATCAGCTGCACTTGCCAAAGTATCTAAAGGCAAAAAAAAGAAGAAAAAAGCAAAGAAAAAAGGTGCAATTAAAAAAGAAAATGTGGCTTACTACACAATCCCAGTAGATTTTGAGATTACAGGTAATTTTATTGGCTATATTAAGTTTAAAAGAGCTCTGTCTCTATCTAAAAAAATGTTAAACTTTGACAAAGAGTCAATCAAAGTGGTAAAAGGGGATTCAACCGGGACGATAAAAGTAAGTGGAACTTTAACGATAGTGGGGTTGGCTGATGACTTTTTTTAAAACATTAATTTCATCGATAGTAATTTTATTATTATTGGTTAGCCACTCTATGTCTGATAACCACGATAAAGAGCAAAACATTATTGAGAAAGCTAAAAAAATTAATCAAGAAGTTAAAAAAGAACAAGCATTAAAAAGTGCAGAGGAACCATTACCGCTGAACGATCCTTTTGTAGGCGATTCATCAATAAGCGGCAGAACAGAAGTTAAATTATTAGAAAACGATCAAACTAGTAGCGAGCCTAAAGCAGGTGAGAGCTTGTACAATTACAAATTGGTAGGAGTTGTAGCTAGTGAAGCAGATAGCTTTGCAACACTTATAAACGCTGGTGGAGACACACTCACATTAAAACTTTTTGAAGAATTAAGTCCAGGAGTAAAGTTAGTTGCACTTAATAATAATGAGGCCGTATTTGAAAGAGATGAGGACTCATATTTAGTAATAAATTTTAAAAACCAGATTGTTGAGAGGGCAAGATAAAAAATGAATAAATTAATTAACAAAACAATATTAATTTTATTTATCTCAATTATCGCCTTATCAGGTTGTCAAACCAATCAAAAAGATAAATTCAAATTTGGAAAAAAATATAAGCATAACACTCCTTTAATAAAAACTGATGTAAAAGAATTAGGAAAAAAAGAAATAGATCAAACTGTTGATATGGGACCAACTCCTGTTGAAGGTGATGTTATAAAGTTAAATAAAAGAAAAAAAATTTCCTCAGTTAAAGAAAAAAACTATCTATTAATACCTGACGATTATGATCTTCTAAAACAAAATGTAACATTTAAGTTTCAAAATTTAGATTATAAAGAAGCAATGAACTTAATGGCTAAAATTGGTGATATAAATATTTTAGTTGGTGAAGATGTTGCTGGATCTGTAACAGCTGAGTTAGTCGAAGTTCCGTGGGATAAAGCGTTTAATGCTCTTTTAGATATTAAAAGTTATGCAGCAGATATCGATGTTGCAAGTAATATTATTAGAGTTGCAACTCCTTCTACTTTAACTTCTCAAGAAAGCTACAAGTCAGCAAGAGCCTCTGCTGTTAAAAAGAAAATCGAAATAGAAGACTCTGTTGAACCTATAGTTTCAGAAATTTTTAGATTATATTATATCTCTCCAGCCGAAGCTAAAGCTACAATATTAGAACTATTTACACAGACGGCTGGAACAGGAAGCTTTGTTCCGATCCAAGTGACTGAAGAAAGCACCACAAGATCAGTAATTGTCAGAGGAAAAGAAAAGGATTTAGATGTTGTAGATAAAGTAATTAGAGAAATTGACGTAAGAACAAAGCAAGTATTGATTGAAGCTTTTATAGTTGAGGCAACATCAACTTTTGAGAAAAGATTAGCTACGAAACTTGGTGGAGCTTATACAAGAAAAAGTCTGAGAGCCGCAGGTACGGGAGGAGATGGACCGACTATAACTTCTGGTCCAAGTGGATCTGAAGGTGCAGATTTTACTGCAGATACAGCAGCAATCACAGGTGCGGGATCTTCAGGCGCTGATGGAATATTTAATTTTAATGCTTCTGGTACCATACCAGCTACCGCAGGTTTAGGTGTATTGAAAAAGACACCTGCTGGTATATTAAGAGTTCAGATAGAAGCTTTACAAGCAGAAGGACAAACAAAAATTATTTCAAACCCTAAACTTTTTTCCTTAAACAATCAGTCAGCATCTATAACTCAAGGTATTCAAATACAAGTACCAGGAAGCGGAGACAGCCCGGTCACATTTAAAGACGCAGCTTTAAAAATGCAGGTAACTCCAAATATAATAGGAGATGGAAATGTTCTTTTAGATATCCAAGTAAATAATGACTCTCCAGTTGGATCAGCAGGTAGCATAAATACAATGGAAATACAGACTAAATTGCTTATTGCTGATGGTGATATAGTTGTAATAGGTGGGATAAAGAAAAATGACATCTCAGATAACCTAGAAAGCGTGCCAGGTCTTAATAAGTTGCCGGTTGTAGGAAAAATGTTTTCAGGTAAAGGAAAAGTGGATAATATGTCTGAACTTTTGGTATTTATAGCACCGAGAGTACTTTAAAATTGTTATGCTAAAAATAAGTAGAGAAAGCGAAATTAATTTAATTAACGTCTTAATTGATAATGACGTTATATCTGGCAAAGATTTAATAAGTATAAAAAAAAATAGTACCGAAGGTAATAAGTCACAAATTGAAGCTGTATTTGATTTAAAACTAACTGATGAAGATAAGATTTTACAACTTTTAGTAAAAGAGCAAAATCTTGAAGTGGAAGATTTATCTAAAATTGAAATTTCAGATGATATTAAATCAGTACTGCCATCTAATTATATTAAAGTAAATTTTGTTGCACCTTTCAAGATAGATGGAAAAACACTTCATATAGCTATACCAGACAGTTCCAAACTTGGCTTAATGAGAAACCTTAAAGCAATAACAAAAAAAAATATTGAATTGCATGGTGCTAAAATAACTCAAATTTCAGAATTTATAGAAAAATTAACTAGCGAAAGTGGCGAAGTTACAGCGGCAACAATTAGAGAAGAAAATAAAGAAAAGACAAAAACTTTTGATTCTGATTTAGGTGAAGCAGGAGAAGTTCTAGAAAAAGCACCAGAAGAAGATATAGAAGCAATTGAAAATGAATCTGAAGTTATTAAGTTTAGTACTGCAGTTGTTGCAGATGCAATTAAATCAGGCGTCAGTGATATTCACATAGAACCATATAGGTTTTCATCTAGAGTAAGATATCGTTTGGATGGAATGCTTCAAGAACAAGAGCAGTATAGAAAATTTTTACATGATAACTATGGTGCAGTTGTTACAAGATTTAAGATAATGGGCAAACTAGATATTGCTGAAAGAAGACTTCCTCAAGACGGAGCAATAAATTTCAAAATTGATGGAAAAGTTGTTGACCTTCGACTATCGATTTTACCAACAGCAAACAATGAAAGAATTGTTATGCGGGTTCTAAACAAAGACGCAGGAGATATAACTTTAGAACAATTAAATTTTGATGATGCGGATTTAAAAAATTTAAGAAAATCAATACATAGTACTCAAGGATTAATTCTAGTTACTGGACCAACTGGATCTGGTAAATCAACTACCTTGTATAGTATATTAAAAGAAGTTAGTAAGCCTCATCTTAATATTTTAACAGCTGAAGATCCTGTCGAATATGAACTTGATGGAGTTGGACAAGTTCAAATTAAGGATGACATAGGATTAACTTTTGCATCAGCCCTAAGATCTTTTTTAAGGCAAGACCCTGAAATAATACTCGTCGGAGAGATGCGGGATAAAGAAACGGTTGATATTGGTTTGAAGGCTGCATTAACCGGGCACTTAGTATTTAGCACACTGCACACTAATGATGCACCAAGTACAATCACAAGATTGCAGAACATGGGAACTCCAGATTATTTAATTAGTGCAGCTTGCCAATTAGTTTTAGCACAAAGACTTGCAAGAAGAACTTGCAAAGAATGTAGAGTACCAGACGAAGATGTAACACCAAAAGTTTTACAAGATTTAGGATTTACAGCTGAACAAGCATCAAGAGCTAAAGCTTTCAAAGGAAAAGGTTGTCCTAAGTGTAAGGATACAGGTTATAAAGGTCGTCAAGGTATTTATGAAATACTGGTTGTTTCAAAACCATTAAAAGAAGCAATATTAAGACAAGCAACAACTCCTGAACTTAGGGAAATTGCAATCAAAGAAGGCTTCCAAACAATGCAAGATATGGGAAGAAGATTAATTTCTGCGGGAGATCTTAATTTTAGAGAGTACGAAAGAGTTCTCACTTCAGAATAAAAAAATTTATGGAAATTTATAATTACAAAGGTATTTCGGATGGTAAATACGTAGAAGGTGATATTGAGGCTCTAAATCTTGATGAAGCATCTCATAAACTTAAAGAGCAAAAAGTTATTATTACCAATCTTATAAAGGGTAAGAAGAAAAAAACTGAAAAATCAGGGGAAAAGAAAAAAGGCTTTTCGTTATCATTTTTAGGCAAAAGTAAGAAAATTAAAGTTGAAGAAATCCTTATATTTACAAAACAATTTGCAACAATGGTAAAAGCTGGACTACCAATTCTTCAGGTTTTAGCAATGTTAAGAGATCAGCTTGAAGGTCCAGCAATAAAAGAAGTTATAGAGGATATTAGGAAAAGTTTAGAAGGTGGAGTTACTTTATCAAAATGCTTTGAAAAGTACCCACAACATTTTGACAACGTTTATGTAAACCTAATTAAAGCAGGTGAGGCTAGTGGTAAATTGGATGTCTTTTTATTCAAAGTACTAGATGCCATCGAAAAAAAAGAGAAAATTAAAAAGAAAATCAAAGGTGCATTGATGTATCCTAGTATAATGCTCACAGTTGCACTTACTGTAACAGCATTCATGTTGATTAAAGTAGTTCCAATATTTGCAGAAATGTATTCTGGAATGGGATTAGAATTACCTGCTGCAACAGCAACGATTATGGGTATGAGTGATTTTTTAAGAGGTACAGGCGGTAAAGTAATATTTTTTGGTGGTATTGCTTTTTACTTTGGATTTAATTTTGCAACAAAAAAAAATGCAGCCATTAAATATAGATGGCACAAACAAGTTTTAAAGTTACCATTATTTGGAGAAATGATATTAAAATCAATGCTGGCAAGAGTTTCATTAATTCTTGGAAATTTAAGTGCAGCTGGTGTTAATTTATTGGAAAGTTTAGAGATTGCAAAATCGGTAAGTAACAATGTTGTTGTACTCGAAGCTCTTGAAAATGTAAAAAAAGGAGTTTTCTCAGGAGATACATTGACAAAATTATTTTTAAAAGAACCTCTATTTCCACCAACCTTCAGTCAATTAATTTCTGTAGGAGAACAAACAGGACAACTCGATGAAATGTTTAATTCAGTTGCAAAATATTATGAGGAAGAATTCGACCAAACGGTAGATAATATGTCTGCATTGATTGAACCTATAATGATTGTATTTATGGGAGTTATGATTGGTGGTTTAATGATAGCTATGTATTCACCAATATTTAACGTTGGTGCTTTGATGGGAGGTTAAATTTTATAATTGTTTAGTGAGAACTAAATGATTAATCCAAGGTTTTTTCCCATCCTTAAATTCCACAGCATCCATTATTTCTTGAATAAAAAAAGTTCCAAGTCCACCTGGTTTCACATTATCAATTTCTCTATGCTTTACTTTTTTTGGATCAACAGGTGTTCCTCTATCGTAAAAAGCTATTTGGAGTTTGTTGTTTTCACAACTTATTTGAACAACCATTAACTCAGTTGGACTTGCGGAATTTTTAAATGCATGTTTAACAATATTTTGTGCAGCTTCTGCAATAGCTAAAACTAATTCATCTTTTAGATCTTCTTGAATATGAAGTTTTTCAAATACTTCTCTACAAAAAACTCTAACATCTTTTAGGCTAGATGAATTTACCAAAAATGCTTTTTTTTCAATGTGATCTTGGTGAGCGATTTCACTCATGAATTTATTCCAAATTTAATATTTGTTCTAATTTTGCCATCATAATAACTTTTAGAACTGACTTACTTACATCCTTAATAATAACTTTAGTATTTTTCTCAAGTGCTCTTTGATGACTTTCTATTAATACTGATATTCCGGAAGAGTCCATATATTGAACTTGACTTAAATTTAAATGAACTTCTTTACCACTATCAATAACTGGAAAAATTACCTCTTTAGCTTTTTCTGTTACATCCATATCTATTTCTCCATCTAGATGTACAGTGCTTATATTTCCCTCCTCAGTAACTTTATAACTCATAAAAATTTCCTCGCCATTGATAAAACTTTTTCTACAGGTTTACTTACCTCTATTAATTCAAATTTTGTACTTTTTTTTTCAGCAAGTTGTTTACCTTCAATGAGTACTGAAATACCAGAAGAGTCCATATAATCTACTTTGCTTAAATTTACTTGAACACTTTTTCCACTCTCAATTAATGGTAAAATAGTTTGTCTTGCTTTATCTGCAACATCCATGTCAATTTCACCATTAAGATGGACAATGCTTATGTTATTTAGTTCCTCTACTTTATAGGTCATAATTTACAAGTTATGCCCAATTTGAGCATAATTCTTTTATTTTATACACTTTTTTTGATATTTACATAATCAAAATTTATTATTAATGTTTCACAATAAAAATTTATAAAAGAGGTTTTAATGAAAAAAAATAACAAAGGTTTTACTCTTATTGAGCTACTAGTTGTTGTAGCGATTATAGGAATTTTAGCAGCTGTTGGAGTTGTTGCCTACAATGGTTACATATCTTCAGCTAAGAAAAATGCAGTAAAGTCTATTCATAACAATGTTATGAAATACATTGCATCAGAGTACACAAAATGCTCGATTAATGATGGTGATACTATTATGAAAAAAGGTGGTACAGGTGGTTTAGACTGTAAAACAGGAACACAGTATTTAGCTGCGAGTGATATTACAGCCCACTTAGAAAGTACATCCACTTCACCAATCGAAGACAAAAATCCGTACGATACGGATAGTCTTGCTGTGGACGAAGGAACTGGTGATGCTTACAGTGCTGGAACTGTTACTATATCACCAACAAGTGATAGCTTAATAACTATTACAACATGTTTTGGTAATGGTAAGACTGATGAGCCATGTGAAGCAGATGGTGATTTTGTTTTAAAGAATACAGTAACTGTTGAGTAATAATCTAAATTGTTTTAATAAAAGCCCGGGTAAATGCCCGGGCTTTTCACTTATAGAACTACTGGTAGTAGTAGCTATTATTGGAATCTTAGCATCTGCTAGTGTGCTAACTTATAACGGTTATTTAAATTCTTCAAAAAAAACTACAATGAAAAGTTTAATGCAAGCAGTTGCTCTTGCAGAGGCAGAATGGTATGCAGAAACTGGTTCGTACTTAACTAATTCAGAAGACGAAACTTGTAATCCTAGTGAGACCACAGTTGCAGCATTGAATGACTCACTTTTTGATGATGAAGATGTAGTGCCTGACGATTTAGGATGGACACTTTGTGTTGCTTCAGCTGGTAGCGGAGGATCGTTTCAAATTTTCGCTGAAAAAACAGGTGGTGGAGCTGAAGATGTAATGTGTCTTAACAGAAATGGCTCAATACGTGAGGGTGGTGATTGTAGTTAATATTAAACGACCAATAAATATTAGATTATCTAGCTAAACTCTCCATTTATCTTAGACATTTGACGAAAAAAATTAATTGAAATTTTCATTTATTAAAATATTCTCTGTTGAATTTTGAGTTAGGGAACATGTACAATATTAAAAAAATATCAGTAATTTTATTCATTACTTTTTTATTTTTCACGAAAGCTATTTCATCTGAAAAAAATATCACTTACATGCAAATATTGCAAAAACCTAATGATTTAGAATTAAATATAAAGTACGCGCAGCAACAAGGAAAGATGGGTAACTTCAAACAAACTATTTCAACATTAGAAAGATTGAACATGGTTTACCCAGATAATATTGAAATTAAAATGTATTTACTTTCTGTTCTTGTTCAAGCAGACTCGCCAGATAAAGCTTTAATCGTTATTGATGAAATTAAAAAAAGCGAGGATGCTACTGAAGAAGATTTATTAACAGTTGCGGATATAGAAAAAGAATTAGAAGACAGAGCAAGACCTAAGTTATGGAGTTTTGTTGCTGGAGTGAACTGGGGTTTTTCACAAAGCAACAACGTTAACAATGTTTCAAAAACTAGATTAGGATTAACTTCAGATGCAATCGATGTATTGACATCTCCATTGCACGATAGAACTTACTCAGCTAGTACTGATTTATCAGCAGTTAGAAGAATTGGAGAAGACTCCTCGTTTTTACTTAACGCAAGTGTTTCTGATTCACGACAAGTTATTGAAACCGGTGATGATGTTGAAGGATATACATTAACAACTTCCTATGACACAACAATAGGCAATCAAGGAATATCCATATTTGGAATGTTTAGTAAATCTGACTACATAGATGATGCTGACAGTTTTTCGACTATAGCAGGATTATCGGGCTTTTTTCCAAGCGGAGATAGAAGTACATATAGCTATTCTTACACTTTAACTGATTCTAAAGGTAACCACAATTCATCAGATACAACAGCTAATGAAACTAATTCAATTGGACATAGCATTAACATAGGACATGATTATGCAGCAACTGAAATTGTCTCTACTAGTACAGGAATTGGATATAGTATCTCTGAGAATAAGGTTGGAATGAATGACTATGAGACCTTTGAATTTACTATGAGATTAAATCTTAACTTTCCATTCGCTTATATATCTATAGGAGATGCCCTTTCATTTAATGATTACTTTGAACCTGACACAAGCGTTTATTCAAAAAAAATAAGAACAGATGTGTCAAACACTTTTGATATTATACTATTAAAACCGCTTGGTGATTTTTTGCCTATTTTAGATCCTAATAAATTAATAAACTTATCTTTGTCGTATGATAAAACAGTATCAGAGGCAAATATTATCAATTTTGATTACGAGGCAGAATCTATAGCTTTTGGTATTTCAAGATCATTCAACTTAAGACCTTAGAAAAATCTTTTTAGAAAAGTTTATTTAACCCCCTGTTTTATTATGTTTTTTAGGTTGTAAAAAACCCAAAGTGAGTAAAATAATGGTTTTTTAAGTCTTAAAAATTGGTATAAACTCACCTTATGAGAAAAATATTGTCTTTAATTGTTGGCTTTATATTTTTAACTACATCCTTGCATGCCGAGGAGAAACTAACAATTGAAAAACAACTAGTTGGTATTGTTGGAGCTATAAATGGAACTGTTAAAACAGGTAACAGAACTCTAAAAGCTGGTGACAAGATATACTTAAATGAAACAATCTTTGCAGCTGAAAACTCAGGAACACAAATCTTACTTTTAGACCAATCAACTTTTACAATTGGTGCAGAGTCAGAAGTTGTGATGGATACCTTTATATATGATCCAGAGACAAACGATGGAAAAATAGTTGCAAGTGTAAAGCAAGGAAGCTTAAAAGTAATTTCTGGATTAATTAGCAAAAAAAATCCAGATAGTTTAACAGTAGAAGTTCCAGAAGGAACACTAGGATCTAGAGGTACAGAATTTCAGACTAATGTAACTAAAGGAAAAACAGATACATTATTAATCGGACCAGGAAAAAATAACACTTTAGGATTAAGACCTGGAGCAGTACTTGTTGGTAATGATAAAGGTCAAACTTTATTAAACAAACCTTACAGTATAGCAAGTATGACAAAAGGAAAAGCACCTGGTAAAGCAAAACAAATTACAAAAGCACAATTGAAAAAATTCAATAAAAAAATGAAAGCTTTGAGAGTAGCAAAAGCTTCTGGTGCTTCAAAAGAAGAAAAGAAAGCGCTTAGAAAAAAAATTAGACAAGAATTAAAAGCACAAGGTTTTGAAAAGGAAGAAATTAGATCGATAATAAAAGAGAACTTCAAAAAAGATAAAGAGCAAAGAATTGTTTTGCTTAACGAAAATGAACCACAAACGAATGAGTTAGAGGTTGACCAAAATATTGCTGAAGAAGTAGAAGCTCAAGAAATAGAGGTTGCTGAACCAGATGCTCCTAAGGCTACTGAAGAGAAACCAAAGAAAGAAAAAGCTAAAAACAAAAAAGGTAAAAAGAAAAAAGATAAAGCTAAAAAGAAAAAAGGTAAAAAGAAAAAAGAAAAAGCTAAAAAGAAAAAAGGAAAAAAGAAAAAAGAAAAAGCTAAAAAATCAAAAGGTAAAAAGAAAAAAGCTACTAAGAAAAAAGCAACTAAGAAAAAAGCTACAAAAAAATCAACTAAGAAAACAACAAAGAAAAAAGCTAATAAGAAAAAAGCTACTAAGAAAAAAGCTACTAAGAAAAAAGCACCTAAAAAGAAAAAAGCAGTTAAGAAAAAAGCACCTAAAAAGAAAAAAGCAGTTAAGAAAAAAAAGGTTAAAAAGAAAAAAGTAGTTAAGAAGAAAAAAGTAGTTAAGAAGAAAAAAATAGTTAAGAAAAAAATTGCTAAAAAGAAGAAGAAGAGAAAAAAGAAGAGAAAAAAGAAATAATCTCTAAAATCCCCTCTAATAAGTTTTATTTACTTTAATTATAATAGATATACATTCAAGTAGTGAAGGCTTTATTATCAAAATACAAAAACTATTTTACTTTTTTTATTCTGCTAATTCTTTTAATTTCAATTAAAGTTTCAAATCCTAGCTTTGTTAAATCAATTTCATTTATAAGTTTTGATTTATACCAAAAAATATTTCCATTAGAAAAAAATGAAACAGAAGTTGTAATAATTGACATAGATGAAAAAAGCTTAGGAAAATTTGGACAATTTCCATGGAGCAGATCAGTTTTTGCTAAAATTTTAGAAAACGTTAATGCAACAAATCCAAAAGCAATTGGTTTTGATGTTTTCTTTACTGAGAAAGATAAACAATCTCCAGATGAATTTTTAAAAGCTTATAACTTAATACCAACAGATGTAGGTGAAATCCAAAATTTAAAAGGACATGATGAAAAATTTAGTGAACAATTAGAAAAATCAAATTCAATAACAGCAGTTTTAGGAAGTAATGTTCCATCTCATAGCAACTATGATAGAAAAGCAAAAGCAAGATTTTTATCAAAAGGTGGTGACCCTAAAAAGTTTACCTACTCTTACCCTTATTCGATTGGATCTTTAGAAATGTTGGAAAAAAGTGTAAAGGGACTTGGTTCAATTTCTTTTTTAGACCAAACTGACGGAATAATAAGATCTCTACCATTAATAGTTCAATTTGATAAAAAAATTTATCCAACAATGGGCCTTGAAATGATCCGGGTTGGTGAAAAACAAAAAAATCTTTATGTTGAAATGAATGAAGTTGGAATTACTAGAATAAGTTCTAGACCACATAAGATTTTATCAGATCCAAACGGAATTATTTGGATAAAATTTAAAAAATCTTTAAAGAGTCAGTATATTTCTGCAAGTGCAGTTTATGACGGTAAATTTGATGACGAGAGATTTAAAAACAAATATGTTCTAATAGGAGCTTCAGCACAAGGTTTATTTGATCTAGTAAAAACCCCATTAGGCAGAACCATACCCGGTGTTGAGGTTCATGCTAATGTAATAGAAAATATACTAAATCAATCCTATTTAATAAGAAATCCAAACACTTATGTTTTCGAACTATTTTTTTCGATATTAGTGGCATTTATAACTTTCTTTCTCTCTCAAAGAATAAAACCAAAGTATAGCTTAACTGTATTTTTTGGAAGTTTAGTAGCTACTATAGTAATTGGATTTAGTTATTTTTTATTTAAATCTGAATTAGTTGATATCAGTTATCCAATTTTTATACTTACTTTAACTTTTTTAACAGGTTTGTATTTTAGGTTTTTAGAGGAAAATAAAATTGCACTATCAAATTTACAAAAAGAGGCAAAACTTCTTAAAGAAAGGGAGCTCGCTGGTGGAGTTCAAAAAAGTCTTTTTCCTAACATCGAAAAATTTGAAAATTTTATCTATGCAAAAAACGTGCCAGCAAGAGACGTATCAGGTGACTATTTTGATGTTGTAAAAGTAAGTTCAAATGAATATTTCTTTACACTTGCCGATGTATCTGGAAAAGGAATTAAAGCAGGTATGTATATGGCCAAAGCATCTTCTATATTTAGGACTTTATCTAACTTGTCCTTTCCACTTGAAAAAGTTGTATTTGGTGTGAACAATGAACTCGTAGAAGCAAAATTTAAAGGAATGTTTGTAACTGCTGTTTTTGGAAAGTTTAATATTGAAACATGTGAAGTAAATTTTGTAAATGCTGGACATGAAAGTATTATGGTATTTGATCGTAATAAAAATTTTGAATTTATTAAATCGGAAATGCCTCCAATTGGAATTATAAAGTACTTTACAGAGTCAATGGTAAAATCGAAAACAATTAATTTAAAAGATAAAACCTTTGTAGTTTATACTGATGGAGTTACAGAAGGATATTTAAAAAACGGAGAAGAACTTGGGGCAGAAGGTGTTCAAAAAATTGTAAAAGGCTTAACCAGCATCACACCAAAAATTATTGTGGATAGTATTGCAGAGAAACTAAATTGGGGAGCTGAAAAATTAAGAGATGACATAACCTGTTTAGCCTTAGATCTTAAAAATACAGATTTAATAAAACAAATTAAGAAAAAAAGGGTTGAAAATAAAGAAGAAAGCAAAATATAGGATAAAACTCAAATTGGTTTATAAAAATTTTTCTTTAAAAATTTTTTGTATATATTATTAATAGATCGTTAGGGAAACATGAAAAAACTATTTGTTATAACATTAGCTTTCTTATTTTTAAATGGATGCGCGCAGACAACATCTATGATGGGCCCGACTTATACAATGGTTAAAACTGGAAGTATTCTTCAAGCAGGATCATCTGCTGCAACATCATACGGAATTAAACAAGCATTAGGTCAATCTCCATCTGAATATATAATTTCGTTATCAAATGATCAAACTTTAGAAAATGATCAAGCTGAAGTTAAAAAATGTCAAACATTTACTCTTACTGAAATATTTTTTGAGACATTAGATAATATTGATTGTTTAACAAACCCTTTTAAAGTTTTAAGATAGATTAATTTCCTAAAATATTTCTTAGCTCTCCACTTTTTTCTAAAGCTCTGAGATCTTCGTATCCACCTATATGATTATCTTCAATAAATATTTGCGGCACAGTTCTTCTACCATTACTTTTTTTGATCATCTCTTCTCTAATTTTAATATCATTTCCTATATCAATCTCTTTAAAAGATGCATTGTTTCTTTTAAAAAGTCTTTTTGCTGCATCACAGAATGCACACATAGGTCCAGTGTACATGATTATATTTTTCATAATTTATATATAACAAGTTATTTTCTTATTACTAGGTTTGAAATTCGTTTTTATTTATTTTAATTCTGATGTTTTTTCTGCCTGCTTCAAATTTTTTTCTGTGTTTTATACTTTTTGAATGGACACGTTTTCTCCAAAGTCTGAAGGATGATGGTTTAAGAGACTTTCGCATAATTTTAATTACCTCATTTTCAGATTTTCCAGTTTTGCTTTTAATTTCCTCAAAAGTGATTCTGTCTGCCCAGGCTGCCCATATAACCCAATCTGGACTCTCTAGTTTTGGCTCTGGATTTTTAACTTTAGTTTGGGGTCTGTGACTTTTTTTCATAAGTTTTTTAATAAATTTGATAAAATCATTAATGAAATATTTATACCATATGTTATATTGTTCAAAGATAGTCCTATCTAGCCATCTTTAGCTCCCGGTTTTATAGGGCTATCCACATTTTTACTTAAGTCAAACTTCCCATTTTTTTACTAATTAGAAATTTTTGGTGTAATAATAATGTTATCTATTTTTTATGAAACTAGGCTTTATAGGTACAGGAAATATCACATCAGATGTGATCAAAGGTATTTGTAGATCTGATTTAAAATTTAAAAAAATAATAATCTCACCTCGAAATAAAAAAAAGGCAAAAATACTTAAAAAAAAATTTAAGAGTGTGATTATTGCAAAAAACAATCAAGAAGTTGTAAATAAATCTAATTGGGTATTTATTGGGGTTCTACCTAAGGTTGCTAATCAAATTTTACCTAAGCTAAATTTTAAAAAAAAACAAACTGTTGTAAGCTTTGTCGCAACCTTAAATCTATCGAACCTAAAAAAAAAAATTAATTGTAAGGTAAATTTAGTGAGAGCAATACCTATGCCTCCGATATCTCTTGGACTAGGTCCAGTTATAATGTGTCCGCCAAATAAAAAAGTAAAGAATTTTTTCAATAAACTTGGAACAAGTGTTGAAATTAAAAACGAAAAATTATCTAATAATTTTTGGGCTATTTCAGGAACAATGGCAGCATTTTACGAAACTTTAAAAATTTTGTCAGATTGGTTAGTAAAAAAGAAAACTAATAGAAAAAAAGCACAAGAATATATTACCTCACTTTATTTTGCTTTAGCTGGCTTAGCATTAGAAAATTCTGATAAAAATATGAATAAATTTGTTTCTGACTCCCAAACACCTGGAGGATTAAATTGGCAAGGAGTTAACCAATTAAGAAAAGCTGGCTACTATAAATTATTACAAGGTTCACTAGACAATTTGTTAAAAAGATTAAACAAATCTTAATTTATGCAGCAAAACAAAAACATTTTGCAAGTTAACGGACTTTCAAAATATTTTGGAGGTTTAGCGGCAGTATTAAATTGTACACTCAATATTAAAAAAGGGTCTATTACAGGAATAATTGGACCTAATGGTTCAGGCAAGACTACATTATTTAATTTAATTGCGGGCAATTTAAAACCAAATCAAGGCAGAGTTTTATTCAATAATAATGATATTACTGGAGTTCCTGCTTATGAGCTTTTTTCAAAAGGCATATTAAGAACTTTTCAAATAGCTCATGAATTTACGAACCTTACTGTATTAGAAAATTTGATGATGGTACCTGGAAATCAAACTGGAGAAAAATTAATGAATGTTTTAATGAGTTCCAAAATTATAAAATCAGAAGAAGAAGAAATCAAAAACAAAGCATTAGAGGTTGCTGAATTTTTGAATTTGAAGCATTTGTCAAATGAGTTAGCAGGCAACTTATCGGGAGGACAAAAAAAACTTTTAGAACTTGGTAGAACTATGATGGTGGATGCTAATTTAGTTTTATTGGATGAAGTTGGTGCAGGAGTGAATAGGACATTATTGAAAGATTTGGGAACTGCAATACTCAGATTAAATAAAGAAAGAGGATATACCTTTTGTATGATTGAACATGATATGGATTTTATAAGCCGAATGTGTGATCCTGTTATTGTTATGTCTGAAGGCTCAGTATTATTTGAGGGTACTTCAGATGAAGTGAAAAAAAATGAGAAAGTAATTGATAGTTATTTAGGAAGAGGAAAAAAATAAATGGCATTTTTTGAGGGAAGCAAAATGACTGCTGGATATGGAGATGGTCCAGACATAATTAGCTCATGCACAATAAATGTTGATAAAGGAGAAATTGTTGCAATTCTAGGCCCCAATGGAGCAGGTAAGTCCACAGCAATGAAAACTATGCTTGGATTACTTAATTTAAAATCTGGCAGTGTTTTAATTGATGGTGAGGACATAACAAATTTATCACCGCAAGACAGAGTCAGAAGGGGAATATCTTTTGTTCCTCAAAGTAAAAATGTATTTGCTGAATTAACTGTAAAAGAAAACCTAGAAGTGGGTGCTTTCCTAAGAAATGATAATTTAGACAAAATCCTTAATGATATTTACGACTTATTTCCTGTTTTAAAAGATAAACAATCACAAATAGTTGGAGAATTATCGGGTGGTCAAAGACAACAAGTTGCACTTGGACGCGCTCTAATGATCAAGCCTTCTGTATTAATGTTGGATGAGCCTACCGCTGGTGTCTCACCAATTGTGATGGACGAGTTATTTGAGCATATAATTAAAGTAAAAGAAACCAATGTTGCAATAATAATGGTAGAACAAAATGCTAAGCAGGCTCTAAGTATATCTGATAGGGGTTATGTTTTAGTTACAGGTCAAAATAAATTTGAGGGATCAGGTAATGAACTTCTAAACGATCCAGAAGTTAGAAGATCTTTTTTAGGAGCTTAAATGGATTTTATAAACGCAATTATATTACTTTTAAATTACACTGTAATCCCAGCACTTACTTATGGATCACAACTAGCTTTAGGCGCAATATTTGTAACTTTAGTCTACGGTATTTTAAGGTTTGCTAATTTTGCAACTGGGGACATGATGTCGTTTGGAACAATGGTTGCTGTACTATTAACATTTTATTTCCAGTCTTTGGGAATTAGTTTTGGTTTTTTGCCTACTGCTTTACTGACAATACCACCCGCAATTTTAGCAATGATTTTTTATATGTTATTTATTGATAAGTTTGTATTTAGTTATTATAGAATTAAAAAAAGCCCACCCGTTCAGTTAGCAATGGTAAGCGTTGGTGTAATGTTTGTTACACAAGCAATAATAAGAATAATTATAGGACCATTTGATAGAAGGTTTTTTGATGGGGAAAAATTTATTTTAAAAGCCAATGAATTTAAGGAAATGACTGGGCTAAATGAAGGTTTAGCAATTAAATCTACTCAAGCAATAACAATTTTTGTTACGGTAATTGTAGTTTCAATAATGTTTTGGTTTTTAAATAGAACTAAAACTGGAACAAGTATGAGAGCTTATTCTGACAATGAAGACTTAGCTTTACTATCCGGAATAGATCCAAAAAAGGTTGTTCTAATCACATGGATTATTGCTGGTATATTAGCCACAATCGGTGGAGTGCTTTATGGTTTAGATAAGAGTTACAGACCTTTTGTATATTTTAATAATATGTTACCAATTTTTGCAGCAGCAATTGTTGGGGGAATTGGAAATCCATTTGGAGCTTTTCTTGGAGGTTATGTAATTGCATTTGCAGAAATTTTAGTTACTTATGCCTATAAAAAATTTTTTACATATTTATTGCCAGAATTCATGGAACCGGACTCCTTGATGCAATTATTATCAACAGACTATAAATTTGCAGTATCATTTTCCATTTTGGTGATCGTACTACTTTTTAGACCATCAGGAATATTCAAAGGTAAAACTTTATGATACAACATAAAAATATTATAGCTGCGTATTCAATAATGATATTATTGATTATTGCAGTTGGAATACTCCAGTCTTGGACTATAGCTCTTACAATCTTAAACTATTGTTTAATATCTGCTGTAATGACAATAGGTGCAAATATACAATGGGGTTATGCTGGTCTAATTAATTTTGGAATTATGGGCTATACAGCACTAGGAGGTTTGGCTGCAGTTTTAGTAAATGTACCACCTGTAAAAGAAGCTTGGAAAGCTGGTGGATCAGGTATGGTAGTTTCATTAATTCTAATAATATTTGGTGTTTATGTAATCCGTACAGTTTTAAGAAAATTTGAAAATTCAAAAAAAAGAAATTATGTAGTTGCAGCTACAATTATTATAGGATTTATAATCATAAGGTATATTTCTGGTCCAGCAATTGAAAATATAGAGGCTGTTGATCCTGCCAAAACAGGATTTCTTGGTGGTTTGGGTTTACCAATAATTTTCTCATGGATAGTTGGAGGTTTATTTGCTGCTGGTATAGCTTTTATAGTTGGTAAAATTGCACTTGGACTAAGAGCAGACTATTTGGCTATAGCTACGTTGCTTATAGCAGAAATTATAGTATCAATAATTAAGCATGAGGATTGGTTAGCTAGAGGTGTAAAAAATGTTATTGGTTTAAAAAGACCAGTTCCTTACGAAGTCGATTTACAAAGTTCGACATGGTTTATAGATCTAGTAGAAAAATTCCATTCAAAAAAATTAGATTTAATTACCTCCTTATCTGAAAGACAAGATGTTCTAAATCAATTAGTAATTGATGCATCATCAGTATATGTAAAATTGTGTCTTGCAGGTTTATTTTTGTCAGTTGTAATAATTTTGTTAATTCTTACTCAAAAAGCATTGTACTCACCTTGGGGAAGAAAGATGAGAGCTATAAGGGATAATGAAGTAGCCGCAAATGCTATGGGAAAAAATGTTGTTAAAGAACATTTATTAATATTTATTTTAGGTTCAGCAATAGTTGGAATAGCAGGCGCTATGATGGTTACTAATGATGGTTTATTTACTCCGGGCAGTTACAGACCTATGAGATACACATTTGTAATATGGGTAATGGTAATTGTTGGTGGAACAGGAAATAATTTTGGTGCAATATTAGGTGGATTTGTCGTTTGGTTTCTATGGGTTGAAGCTGCACCAATCGCTCTATTTTTTATCAATCTCTTTACATCTCACCTAGAGGAAACTAATGCCTTAAAAGCGCATTTAATTCAAAGTGCTGCATATTTTAGATTTTTACTAGTTGGGATTGGATTATTAATAATAATGAGATATCGTCCGAAAGGCATAATACCAGAGAAAATAAATATTAAAAAAATATGAAGTATATTTTATTGGGAATGGCTTTAGCTTTTGCAATGT
The DNA here is from genome assembly GCA_902585665.1 of uncultured Pelagibacteraceae bacterium. Classification (GTDB taxonomy): domain Bacteria; phylum Pseudomonadota; class Alphaproteobacteria; order Pelagibacterales; family Pelagibacteraceae; genus Pelagibacter. The sequence continues at coordinate 128,127 of CACIEO010000001.1, forward strand.
ATTTATCTGATAAATACATATTTTAATGAATAAAAATCTTATTTTATTAACCCTAAGTCAAATTTTTAGTTTTACTGCGGCACCAGTAACTGTATTTTTGAGTGGAATAATAGGATCTCAAATTAGCCCTATGAAATCATTAGCGACTTTACCTATGTCAATCTCTGTTGTTGGAATAGCTATTGGCGCAATTGTAGCTACAAAAACTATGAGCTTAGTAGGAAGAAAACTTGGTTTTATTTATGCATCAATTGGCAATACATTATTTTCAATTTTGGCAGCTTATTCAATATTTAATCAGAATTTTTATATTTTTTGTTTTGCTAACTTTTTTATAGGTATTGGAATGGCCTTTACTCATCAATATCGTTTTGCTGCTGCAGAAAGTGTTGAAAAAAAAATGGCTCCAAAAGCGGTTTCGATACTATTGTTTGGAGGTATCATTTCAGCTTTTTTAGGGCCAAGTTTGGCCAATTATTCAAAAGATTTTGTTAGCGAGAATTTGTACGTAGGATCATATTTATCTTTAGCAGTTTTAACATTCATACCCACAATTCTTTTTTTGTTTTATGAAAGCAAATCAATTAATAAGGAAAATATTAATTATACTGGAAGAAGTTATTTAGAATTAATTTCTCAACCAAGATTTATTCAAGCGTTAGCAGCATCAGCATTTGGATATGCAATAATGACTTTTTTAATGACAGCAACACCTATAAGTATGCATGTTATGGAAAAAATGAGTTTAAGTAAAACAGGTATTGTAATTCAATTTCATGTTGCTTCTATGTTTTTGCCATCGCTTGTAACAGGACATCTAATTAAAAAAATTGGCCATAGTAATGTGATCTACATTGGTGTATTTTTTTACAGTATTACCTTGTTTATAAGTATTTTTGATCAAACTTTTTTTAATTATATGTTTGCCCTTATTTTTTTAGGTATAGGTTGGAATTTTTTATTTATATCAGGAACAAGTTTACTTGTGCTTACATACGAAGAGAAAGAAAAATATAAAGCACAGGGCTTAAATGATTTTATTGTTTACTCAGTTCATGCATTAGGCAGTTTATCAGCAGGAGTGTTTATTGCTTTAACAAGCTGGAAGATAATGAATTTAATTTGTATTCCTTTTATGATTTTAATTATTTTAGCGAGTATAAGAGCTGATATTTCAAATAAAAACACCCTAGCGTAATAAAACGCTAGGGTGTTTAAATAAAAATTATCTTTGTTTTTTAGTTTTAAACTTACCGCCTTTAATTTCTTTCTCTAAGAAAGAACCAAAAGCCTCACCAACATTAGTAAATTCTACTCCTGTTGCTCCTTCATAATTTACAGCTTTTCCTTTAGCTAGCAAATCAAGAGCCTTTTTAAGTTGGCCTGGATAAATTTTTGTTCCAGGTGCATTCGCAACAGACATTACATTTTTTTGAATAGTATTTCTGTCTGCTTTACCACCAGCTTGCATAGCAAGTGTGATTAATGCAGCTGCATCATAAGATTCTCCAGTATATGGTCCAGATGAGTCAATGCCAGCAGACTTAGCTACTTTGGCAAATACTCCAGCACCTTTTCCTGTTGATCCAGGTATAGATCCAAATGATTTATTTAAAGCTTTACCAAAAGAGTCTGTAAGAGAGTCTCCAATCATACCATCAGATAAAATAAATTTATCAAATGCGCCTGAATCTAAAGATCCTTGAATAATACCTTTTCCACCTTGATCAAGATATCCAATAACTGCAACAGCGTCTCCACCTGCAGAAGCTAATGTTGCTACTTCAGATGAATAATCTGCTTTACCATCTTCGTGAGCAGCAACTGTTGTTACTTTAATACCATGAGCTTTTACTGCAGCTGAATACACATCTGCAAGTCCTTTTCCATAGTCATTATTAGTATAAGTTATTGCAACGCTTTTAACACCTCTATCTTTAGTTATATCTGCAAGAATTTGACCACCTCTTGCATCTGACGGCGCCGTTCTAAAAAAATAACCTCTATCATTAATATCAGTTAGTCCTGGAGATGTAGCTGATGGTGAAATCATAACAACTCCATTTGGTACAGCAACTTTTTCTGCGATTGCTCCAGTAACTCCTGAACAATCCGCTCCCATAATTGCAACAGCTCCACCGGAAACTAATCCCTCAGCGGCTGTAACAGCTGCAGCAGAGTCTACGCAAGTCGAGTCAGCTCTAGTTACTGAAATTTTTTTACCACCAAGCAATGAGCCAGAGTCGGAAGCTTCTTTAAATGCAAGCTCCGCAGATGCTGCCATCGCAGGCGTAAGTGATTCAATTGGACCAGTGAAACCTAAAATAATACCCATTTTAATTCCGTGTCCATCTGCATTAGAATTTGTGACCATAGAAGATACAAATAAAAATACAGCAATTATTAATTTTCTCATTTTTCCTCTAATTTGTTAGTATTTATAAAAAATCAATTTAAGGACGATTAAATTTATTTTTCAACATTAAAATTATTATAGTTTTTGATGCTAAAATGCTGGTATTTTATCTAAAAAGGAAATTTTAAACATGAAAAAATTATGGCGAGCTTCAAAAAATCAAATTTTGAATTCAAATTTAATGCAATATGAAAAATTTGTAAAAGATAAATATAATTTTAATTTCAAAAGCAATTACGACAAAATATTTAATTGGAGTATAAAAGATAAAGCAAATTTTTGGGACAGTATTTGGGATTTTTGTAAAGTTAAAGGACTTAAAGGTAAAAACAAAATTAAAAATTCAAAAATTTTTTATAAAAATTTATTTTTAACTGATTACAAATTAAACTTCGCTGAAAATATCTTAGTCAAAAATGATAATTCAAAAGCTATTACCTTTATAAGTGAGAATGGATTTAGGGAAGAAAGATCTTGGTCTAAGTTAAATCAAAATGTAAGCAAGGTAATTACATATTTTAATAAAATAAATATTAAAAAAGGTGATAGAGTGTCTGCATATTTACCAAATATAATTCAAACCGTTGAAAGCTTTGTCGCCACTTCTGCAATTGGAGCTATATGGTCATCCTGTTCTCCAGATTTTGGTTTAAATGGTCTGGTTGAAAGGTTTGCACAAATAAAGCCAAAAATTTTAATTATTGGTGATAGATATTATTATAATGGAAAAGAAATCAATGTTATTGAAAGACTTCCAGATATATTAAAAAAAATTAAATCAATCAAACACGTTCTTGTAATTAATTACCCCGGTAAAAAATATCTAAATTTTAAAAAGTCTAAAGTTATAAAATATAAATTCTGGAAAGAAATTCAAAGATATTCCTCATCTTCAATTAATTTTAAAAAATTTAATTTTAATACTGAACTAGCTATCCTTTACTCAAGTGGAACGACTGGTAAACCTAAATGCATATGCCATAGATCAGGCGGTATACTGTTACAACATTTAAAAGAGCATCAGCTTCATTCAAATATAAAAGAAAAAGATAATATTTTTTATTTCACAACATGCGGATGGATGATGTGGAACTGGTTAGTAACCTGCCTAGGTTCCAAGGCGTCTATTGTTTTATTCGATGGATTTCCAATGTTTAAAAAAAAAGATTTACTTTTAAAAATTGTTAGTCAGGAAAAAATCACACTTTTTGGCGTAAGTGCAAAATATATAGATGCTTTAAAAAAAAGTAATATTTCAAACAATTTTGATTTAAAAAAACTGAATACAATATGTTCGACTGGATCTCCCTTATCAAAAGATGGATTTGAATATGTATATAAAAAAATTAAAAAAAATGTTCATCTTGCATCAATTTCTGGCGGTACAGATTTAGTTTCATGTTTTGTACTTGGAAATATTTATAAATCTGTAATTTCAGGAGAAATACAATCTAAAGGCTTAGGAATGGACGTGGATATTTTTAATGAAAGAGGTAAATCAGTAAAGAATATAAAGGGAGAGTTGGTTTGTAAAACTCCATTTCCTTCAATGCCAACAAAGTTTTGGAATGATAAAAATAATAAAAAATTTCAAAATGCCTACTTTAACAGATATAAAAATATTTGGCATCATGGAGACTATGGAGAGATAAAAAATTCAGGTGGGTTTTTAATTTACGGAAGATCAGATGCCACTTTAAATCCTGGTGGTGTAAGACTGGGCACGGCAGAAATATATGCTGAAGTAGAAAAATTTAAAGAAATAAAAGAGTCGATTGTTGTGGGTCAATCTTGGGATAATGATATCAGAATAATTTTATTTGTTATCCTTAACAACGGGGTGATACTAAATGATGAATTAATAAAAAAAATTAAACAACAGATTAAAATAAATGCTTCACCGAGACATGTTCCAAATAAAATATTTAAAGTAAATGACATTCCCAGAACTAAAAATGGGAAAATTGTAGAATTAGCGGTGAAAAATATAATAGAAGGAAACACAATTAAAAATAAAGAAGCGCTGGCAAATCCTCAAGTTTTAGAGGAATATACACAAATAAAAGAATTGTATGAATTTAAAAAAAATTGATCCAAAATTTTCAAAAAAAAAGAATCCTAGGATTGGTTTGATTGCTTTAGCCTCAGATTTTATAATTGAAAAAGATTTTTCAAATGTCATCAAAGATAAAGATATAGATTTTTTTGTTAATCGTATAAAGACATATGACCCTTTAACTAAAGAAAATTTAATAAAAATGTCAGAAGATCTTACTAACGTCACCAATGATATTTTACCAAATGAGAAAATCGATTGTGTTGTTTATGGTTGTACATCTGGAACAATTGCAAGTGGTTATGACACTATTGAAAAAAAAATAAAAAATGCAAAACCTTTATCAAAAGTTACAACTCCTAGCACCGCGGCTATAGCTGCATTAAAAAAATTAAATATTAAAAAAATTTCTATTTTTACTCCTTATCCACAAAAATTAAATAATCAGGTTGTCTCTTTTTTTAAAGATGAGAAATTTCAAGTAATATCAAATTCATATTTAGATATTGATTCCGATAGTGATATTTGGAAAGTAGATCCAGATTTTTTGTATGAAGTTTTAATGAATATGGATCATGGAGACTCTGATGCAGTATTTATTTCGTGTACTGCTCTCCCAGTCCTTCAACTTATTCAAAAACTTGAAAAAAACCTAAATAAATTTGTCCTTTCTAGCAATCAAGTTTTAATCTGGGATACGTTAGAAAAGATTGGTCAAAATAATTCTATATCTGGTTTTGGAAAGTTATTTAACTCAAATTAGTCATGTCCTTTACACAAGATGAATATAAAGAAAGATTAAGAAAGACAAAGCAATCAATGCAACAAAAAGGTATAGAACTGCTAATATCCCAAGATACCAATAATATGAATTATCTTACTGGATATGATGCATGGTCTTTTTATTATTCTCAATGTGTACTTGTTCATGTTGATCTAGATGAACCTATTTGTTTTGTTAGGGCCCAGGATGCTGGAGGCGCTTATATTAAGACGTATTTAAAAAGAGAAAATATTATAGTTTATAAAGAAAAGTATATTCATACATGGCCAACGCACCCATACGACGCATTAATCAATTTTATTAAAGAAAGAAAATGGGAAAAATCAAATATTGGTGTCGAAATGGATAGTCATTACTTTACTGCATTTTGTTACGAAAAGTTAAAACAAGGATTACCAAATGCAAACATTAAAGACTCTAAAAGATTAGTTAATTGGGTAAGATTAATAAAGTCAGATGCAGAAATAAATCTAATGAAGGTAGCTGCAAAAATTTCTGAAAATGCAATGAAAATTGCAATGGATAGTATAAATCCTGGAGTAAGACAGTGCGATGCAGTAGCAGAAATTCAAAGGGCTTTATTTAGAGGAACTCCAGAAATTGGTGGAGAATATGCAAGTATTGCTGTTTTATTACCCACAGGCAAAGGGACATCTGCATCACATTTAACAGCTACAGATGAAAAATTTGTAAAAGGAGAGGCGACTGTTGTTGAATTATCTGGAGTAACCAAAAGGTATCATTGTCCAATGGCACGAACAGTCCATCTTGGAAAACCAGAGCAAAAAAAAATAGATGCAATGAAAGCTACAAACGAAGCTTTGAATGAAGGAATATCTGTAGCTAAACCTGGAAACACAGCAGATGACGTGGCACAAAAATTTTGGGGAGTTCTTGATAAATATAATATTAAAAAAGAGTCTAGAACAGGATATTCAATTGGAATTGGATATCCTCCTGATTGGGGTGAACATACTTTAAATATTTACAAAGGAGATAAAACTATTCTTAAACCAAATGTTTGTTTTCATATGATTGCTGTAATGCAATTTGGTGATTGGGGTGTTGAAGCATCAGAGTCTGTAAGAATTACAGACAAAGGAAGTGAGTTATTTTGTAATTTCCCCAAAGACTTGCATATAAAATAACTTGAAAAAACATCACACAAATGTTTTAAAACACGCTTATGTCTAAGAATTCAGAATTCGTCAAATTCGATAAAGTCGATAAAAGTTATGATGGCAAAGTTTTAGTTGTTAAAGATCTTAACTTAGATATTTCAGAAGGTGAATTTATAACAATGCTTGGACCATCTGGCTCAGGAAAGACAACTTGTCTTATGATGTTGGCTGGTTTTGAAACTCCAACAAATGGAGAAATTTATTTAGATTCAAATCCAATTTCAAATATTCCTCCACACAAAAGAGGAATTGGAATGGTATTTCAAAATTATGCACTGTTCCCACACATGACTGTTTATGAAAATTTAGCTTTCCCTTTAAAAGTAAGAAAAGTTTCAAAAGATGAAATTGATAAAAAAGTTGATAAAGCACTGTCTATGGTTTCTCTAACTGGTTTTGAAAACAGAATGCCAGGGCAATTATCAGGTGGACAACAACAAAGGGTAGCTGTAGCTCGTGCGTTAGTTTTTGATCCGGCTGTTGTTTTAATGGATGAACCATTAGGCGCTCTCGATAAAAATTTGAGAGAGAGTATGCAGTATGAGATTAAACATATTCATGAAAGTATTGGAGTTACAGTAGTTTATGTTACACATGACCAGGGTGAAGCATTAACTATGTCAAACAGAATTGCCGTATTTAATGATGGCAAAGTTCAACAACTTTCATCACCTGACAAATTATATGAAGAACCAGTGAATTCTTTCGTAGCAGAATTTATTGGGGAAAATAATACTTTCCAGGGCGAAGTATCAGATATTTCTAATGGAAAATGCAAAGTTAAATTAAAAGAAGGTGAAATAGTAGCTAATCCAATAAATGTTAAATCAAAAGGTGATAAAACTACTGTTTCTATAAGACCCGAAAGAGCTCTTATTAACCCATCTCAAAAAATGGATAATAATTATAAAGGAAAAATTGAGGAAGTGATTTATCATGGTGATCATACTCGTGTAAGACTTAACGTTCTTGGAAATTCTGAATTTATTCTAAAAGTTCCAAATAGTTCACAAAATATAGATATCAAACTTGGGAATACAATTAATATTAGTTGGAACTCAACCGATGCAAGAGCTTTAGACCCAAAATAAACCAATTTAGAATTATTCTTAATATAATCAGCCCTAATCCACTTAATTTTTTGTAAATACTTGGTTGACTCCGTTTTTTTTACTTGTTGTAATTATGTTTTTAAAAAAAACGTTTAAACGGAGGATAAATGAAAAAATTAAGTAAATTATTACTTACCCTTTCTTTTGCTCTTTCAATAACTTCATCAGCATTTGCAGTTACAGTTGCATCTTGGGGTGGAGCATATACTGAAAGTCAAAAATTAGGATATGGTGATCCTACTGCTAAGAAACTTGGTGTACCTATTAACTGGGTGGATTATTCTGGTGGATTATCAGAAATTAAAGCACAAAAAGAAGCTGGTGCAATTACATGGGATATAATCGATGTATTTGCAATGGATACTATTACTGGATGCGACGAAGGTTTATTTGTTGAATTTGATTTTGATAAAGATTTTCCACCAGCACCTGATGGGACTCCAGCGAGTAAAGATTTCTTTGCTCCAATGCCAAGTAAGTGTGCTGTAGGAAATATTTTATATTCTTGGACTTACGCTTATAATACTGAAAATGTAAAAGGTACTCCAAAAACTATAAAAGATTTCTTTAACACAAAAAAATTTCCTGGAAAAAGAGCTATATACAAAGGCGCTTTAACAAATTTAGAGATTGCTTTAGCAGCTGATGGTATTAAACCAGGAAAAGGTGGAGCAAAAATCTATGAAGCTTTAGAAACAGAAAAAGGTGTTGATAGAGCAATGAATAAGATCAAAAAACTTTGCACAGACCCTCAAGGTGGATGTGTATTTTGGTCTGCAGGTGCTCAACCACCAGAACTTTTAATGAGTGGTGAAGTAGTAATGGCAACTGGTTGGAATGGTAGATTCTTTAACGCAATTGTTGGAGAAGGTGCACCATTAAAACAAGTTTGGGATGGCCAAGGTCTTGACTATGAATATTTCGTTTTAGTCAAAGGTGGACCAAACGAAGCAGATGCTAAAAAAGCATTAGCTGAGATGACAAGTACAGAAGGTTTAGCAGGAAGTGCTAAATATATAGCATACGCACCTTGGAGAAAATCATCTTTAAAAATTATGGAAGCAGGTGAGCCGTGGTACAAAGACGGTAAAACAAACATGGTTCCAGAAATGCCAACTGCTCCAGGAAACACAAAAAATTACTTCTTAGTTGACCCAATTTACTGGGCCGATAACGGTACAGAGCTTGGAGAAAAATGGGAAGCAATGAAAGCTGGACTATAATTTAAGTTTTAAAGACTAAAATTATATAATATATTTAGGGCGGTTTTAATAACCGCCCTTTTTATTTTATGAGCAGCGAAACTAAACAAATATTAACTACTGACGGAATTCCTTTAGAGGTAAGCTTAAAAAAAGCAGAAAAAAAAAATAAAATTAAAGCTTTTCTTTTAGTAGCTCCATTATTACTTTTTTTAATAATTACATACATTTTTCCAATAGGTGAAATGCTTTTTAGAAGTGTAGATGATCGAATGGTCACAAACATGCTTCCAAAAACATTTAAAGCAATGGAAAAATGGGATGGTAAAGAATTACCCCCGGAGGAAGTTTTTGAGGCATTTTATTTGGATTATAAATTTCTTGTTGAGGAAAAAACATTTGGAAAATTAGCCACTCAATTAAATTACGAAAAAAATGGTTTTAAAAGTATTCTAAAAAAACTTCAACGTAAAATGAAAAAATTTGAACAAGGTAATTATAAAGAGCAAATCATGAATGTGCATAAACGTTGGGCAAACGTTGAATATTGGAGAGCTATAAAGAGAAGAGCCCCAGATATTACTTATTCAAAATATCTCAAAGCAATGGATATGTATGAAAATGAAGATGGAAAAATATCACAAGTTTCAGAGGATAGAAGAGTGCACAGAATATTATGGCTTAGAACTTTAGAGATTGCTTTTTTTGTAACTATATTATGTTTTTTAATGGCATATCCGATCGCACATTTACTAGCAACCTTACCAATGAAATATAGTAATCTATTAATGATTTGTGTTCTATTACCTTTCTGGACTTCTTTATTAGTAAGAACAGCAAGTTGGATGATACTTTTACAACAACAAGGAATTGTAAATGATTTTTTTGTATGGATTGGCCTTGTTGGCGAGGGAAATAGACCAGAAATGATGTACAACAAAACAGGCACTTATGTTGCAATGACTCAAATTTTATTACCTTTTATGGTGCTGCCACTTTATAGCGTTATGAAGACAATTTCCCCAAGTTTAATGAGGGCAGGAAAATCACTTGGAGGAACTCCTTTTGTAGCTTTTTGGAAAGTTTATTTTCCCTTAACAATTCCTGGAATTGGGGCTGGCTGTTTATTGGTTTTTATACTTGCAATTGGATACTATATTACACCAGCACTTGTTGGAGGTGCCTCAGGTACTTTAATAAGCAATCAAATAGCTTTCCACATGAAAAGTACTTTAGATTGGAGTTTTGCATCTGCAATGGGTCTTATGCTTCTAACCGGAGTTCTTGTAATTTATTGGATTTATAACAAACTTGTTGGAGTAGACAATATTAAACTAGGATAATTATGGCATTACCAAAATATACAGAGACAAGATATAGAATTTGGCACTACTTTTATCTTTTTATATGTACCTGTGTTTTTTTCTTTTTGATTGCACCTTTGTTTGTAATTTTTCCATTATCATTTAATGCAGAAGAGTTTTTAGTTTTTTCAGATGGAATGAAAAGATTAGATCCAGATGCATTCTCACTAAGATGGTATAAGGATATGATATATGGAACTAAAAATCCTTGGGGCCTTGCAACAAAAAATAGTTTTATAATTGCAACTTTTGCTACAATAGGCTCTGTGATACTTGGAACAGTTGCAGCATTAGGGTTAAGTAGCAGACATATGCCTTACAAAGGAATAATAATGGCGACACTAATATCTCCAATGATCGTACCTTTGATTATTTCTGGTGTTGCAATATTTTTCTTTATGGCAAAAGCAGGACTGGCTGCAACTCATACAGGAATAATTTTGGCACACATTGTTTTAGGAACTCCGTTTGTAGTAATTACAGTAACTGCTACACTATCTGGCTTTGATCATAGCGTAACTAGAGCTGCATCAAGTTTGGGAAGTGATCCCGTTAATACATTTATGAAAATTACATTACCTTTGATTTTACCAGGAGTAATATCTGGAGGTTTATTTGCCTTTGTAACTTCTTTTGATGAAGTAGTAGTTGTTTTATTCTTAGCTGGATTAGAAAATACAACTATTCCAATTCAAATGTGGACAGGTTTAAGAGAGCAATTAAGCCCAACAATTTTGGCAGTTGCCACATGTTTAATTGTTTTATCAACTCTAATTTTGGTTACAGCTGAACTTTTAAGACGAAGATCAGAAAGAATTAGAGGAATAAATAGATAATTAATCTACCGACTCAATTACAGTAGCAATCCCCATACCAAGACCGATACATTGAGTTGAAAGCGCATATTTTTTATTTTCTCTTCTTAAAAGATCAGCAGCTTTTCCGGTAATTCTTGCTCCTGTAGCTCCAAGCGGATGTCCTAAGGCTAATGCACCCCCATCAATGTTAACTTTTTTTTGGTCAATACCCAAATCTTTTATACAAGCTAAAGATTGTGATGCAAAAGCCTCGTTAAGTTCAAAGATATCAATTTTATCAATTGATAAATTTGCACGCATAAGTGCTTTTTTTGATGCACCTATTGGACCAAGTCCCATATAATCTGGATCACAACCTTCAACAGCTGTAGAAACTATTCTACCCAATATATTAAGATTATTTTCTTTAGCATAATTTTCTTCACAGATTATTGTTGCCGCTGCTCCATCAGTTAAGGGTGAGGATGTTGCTGCTGTGACTGTTCCTTTTGTATCAAAAGCAAGTTTTAATTGATCTAATTTTTCTTGAGTGCTATTGGGTCTAATATTTCCGTCTTCTTTACATTCACCTATTGGAATTATTTCTTCAGATAACTTTCCATTTTTTTGAGCTTCATGTGCTTTATTATGACTTGATATTGCAAATTCTTGTTGCTCTTCTCTTAAAATATTAAATTTTCTTGCTACGTTTTCAGCTGTAGTACCCATTGAAAAATATACATGAGGGTTTTCTTTTTCAGTATAAGGATAAGGGACTGGGTCAAATCCAGTATTAACTCTAGACATACTTTCTACTCCACCACAAATAAAAACTTTACCTGACCCCATTGCAATTTTACCTGATGCTATATGGATAGCCTCCATTGAAGATCCACACCACCTGTCAACGGTCATACCTGAAGTTTTAACATTCATATCAGCTAAAAAAGTAACTAATTTTCCAATGTTGAAACATTGTTCACCGACTTGAAAAGCACAACCGACCACAATATCTTCAATATCTTCCTTATTAATTTTGCTTTTAGAAACTAAATTTTTTATAACTTCGGATAATAAATTTACTGGCTTTACATCAATAAGTGCACCCTTCCTTGCCATAGTGAAGGGCGAACGAGCATATCCGACAATAACAGGTTTAAACATATTAATATGTATATATATTTATTTAGGAAATGGCAAAGAGGTAATAGTACCTTTTACTAATTTGCCGTCTAAGGTTTCTACTAAAACTTTTTGATTTTCTTTCCAATTATCTTTTGAAATCATTGAAAGACCTATATTTTTTTTTATTCTTGGTGAAAAAATTCCAGATGTAATTCTTCCAATAATTTTTTTACTTAGTGAAAGTACTGGCAAAAGCTTACCATTAGGTTTATAGGGTTTTCCACCAAACATAACACCTCGCATTTTTTGTTTTAATCCACTTTTTTTAATTTTTTCAAGAGCTTTTTTTCCAATGAAATCATGATCATCAAATTTACAATATTTTTCTAAATTACATTCGTAAGGATTATTTTCTTTAGTAAAATCGTTTCCATATGACATTAGCCCACCTTCTATTCTATCTATCAGATTAGGACATCCCGGTGAAATATTAAATTTTTTTCCAGCTTTCCAGATTGTGTCCCAAAGCTTTTGTCCCAAGTCTTTACTATCAAAATATTTTTCAAAACCTTTGAAGTAAATTTCAAAACCATCTTGGTTACTATAGCCTGATCTTGCTATTATTTGTTTGGTTCCCATGAAGTCAAATATTCTAAAATTGAAAAATTTTATTTTTCTTATTTCTTCTCCAAAAATGGATACAAGTAAATCTTCAGATTTTGGTCCTTGTACTGCTAATGGGTAAACATCTGGTTCTTTTATTTTAACATCCAAACTTAATCCAATTGCAATACCATTGGCCCAAAGCAATATATCAGAATCAGCAATAGAAATCCAAAACATGTCATCATCTAATTTTAGGAGAACAGGATCATTAATCATACCTCCTATTTCATTTAAGATTGGAATATAAAAGCATTTTCCAGTTTGCATTTTTTTTAATGGTCTTGGTGTTAACTTTTGAATAAGTTTAAAAGCATCTCTACCAGATATTTGAACCTGCCTTTGACAAGAAACATCCCATAGCTGAACATGTTTGCTTAAATGCCAATAATCTTGCTCTACAGTTTTTCTAAAACCTTTTGGTAAGAGCATATGATTGACAACAGTAAAATCTGATACACCTAATTTTTCAACCCTATCAGTAAAAGGCGTACGTCTTATACGTCTTGACATATTTAATTTGATATTTTTTGATTTATGAACTGATATTTTTCTCATTAATTTATTTTGACCACCACACGGAATATCCGTTTGGTGCAATTATAACAGGTATATGATATTTTTTCTTAGGATTTTTCATATTAAACTTGATTACGATATCTGTAACATTAGTTTTTTTTTTATAGTAATTTTGTATATTAAAAATAATTTCATATTTTAAGGAGGTATCTTTTTTTGTTAGAGAAAATTGTTTATAGATTCTCCCATTTTTATCTGTTTTAGATTGAAAAATTTTTCTTCTTGATCCATTTTTATTTATTTGATTTATAATTACTTTCACACCTGATGCATGTGAACCATCTGTTGAACTTAATAAGTGTGATGAAACTATTGTCATTTATTATTCAATTGATGCTTTATCTCTCTTATTGCTTACTGCAGCTACAATCGGGCTGATAACTCCTTTAGCTTTTACATTTACACATGCAGTTTTTCCACTTGCCAGAGCTCTTTTCAGTGCTGGAGCAAGCTCTTCTCTTTTAAGGACAAGCTCACCATGACCTCCAAATCCTTCAAATATTTTATGAAAGGGAATATCTCTAAAATCAGTTGCAAAATGTTTTCCACTTTCAAACAATCTTTCTTGTTGTTGAGAAATACAATCTAACCCACCATTATTATCTATTACAACTACTATTGGCTTCTTTTCTTGAAAAGCTGCTTCAATAGATAAGCCTCCAGATAAAAAAGCCCCATCGCCACTTATCAATACTACATTTGATTTTGGATTTAGATTTTTTGCAGAAAGTGCAAACGGAACTCCAACACCGAGCATACTAAAAGTTCCGGGATGTAAAATACCACCAAGTTTTTTTCCTTTATGACCAGCAATATTAATTGCTATTTCAGACCAAAAATGAGTATTTCCACCATCTATCACCAACCAATCATTATCCTTCATTGCATCTTGTACATCTAAAGCTAATTGGAGCGGATGAATTTTACCACCGTTTTTTTTTGCTTCGATTGTTTCTTTTTCAAGATTTTTTAAAGATTTATCAATCCATTTCTTTTTTTCTAATATGTTTTGCTCAATCCATTTACTGTCTAAATTCCATTTATTATTTACTTTTAATTTACTTAAAGTGTCCAAAAATACCCCTGGATCACACAGCATATTAATATCTGCAGCTCTATTTAATTCGATTTCTTCATGAGATCCATTTATACAAACAATTTTTGTAGATTTAGGAAATAGTGGAGGATTCCCAAAATTCATCTGATTGTCAAGTCTTGTTCCAACCATTAAAATTAAGTCTGATTCATCAAACGCAAATTTTGAAGGGGGATATTGGTGTATATCTGCCAATCCCATGTACGATTTAGCTTCCTCCCCTAAAAGTTTTTGATGGTATGGAACATTAAAAATTGGAATATTTAAATTTTGACCTGCAGCTTCTAATTTCTTCTCAGAACCTGACCACCAGACACCATGGCCACCGATAAGCATCGGTTTTTTGGAATTCGACGCTAATTTTAAAACTTCACTCATTTGATTGGGATCTGGCCAAGCAATATTTTTTATTTTTTTTGATTGAGAAAAAGGTCTTTCGTCTAATCCTGCATTTTCAGGAAAAGATGAAAACATGATATCAACTGGGACACTTAAGTGAACTGCTCCCGGGTAACCATTTGTTGCTATTAAATAAGCTTTATCGACAAATTCACGAATTCTATTTCCATCAGTAATACTTGCGCTATATTTTGTTAGTGGTTCAGCAATTTTGACATCATCAATTTCTTTAAATCCTCCTGCCCCCTGTCTTCTTAAACTACTTGATCCAGTTATGAAAATTACTGGAGATCTTTCTCCCCATGCTTCCATCATAGATGGAACAGCATTTGCAAATCCCTCTGGCCCAACAAGACATACAGTAGGTTTTCTAGTAATTCTTGTGTGTCCATCGGCAAGGTGCCCTGCAATCTGTTCATGAGGGCAGTTTATTACATCTATTTGACATTCCATTAATCCTTCTAATGCAGGATTGCAGAATCCACCTGATAAAGTGAAAACATTTTCTATACCTTTATCCCTTAAAGCTCTTGCAATTAGAGATCCACCTCTTATTTTTTTTTCTGACATTTTAATATTTAAATTCTCTTATAAATCTCTCAGCTATAATATCCGAAGATATATCTTTTATATCATTTAAACCTACTAATCCCAAGGCTGTACTAACTTCCTCTTTAATTATATCGACTATTCTTTTCAACCCTTTAGCACCGTCAGCTCCAATACCATACATTAAAGGTCTACCAACCATTGTGAAATCAGCTCCAAGAGCTAATGCTCTTACAATATCACTACCGCCTCTAATACCACTATCAAATATGATTGGAAAATCTTTTCCCAAAGAATTTCTTATCAAAGGAAGTACTTCAATTGATGCTGTTGCGCTATCTAATTGTCTTCCACCATGATTTGAAACTTGTATAGCATCAGCTCCTTCTTCTTTAATTTTAATTGCATCTTCTGGAGACATCACGCCTTTTATAATTAGTTTTCCTTTCCATTTTTCTCGCACTCTTTTCAATGTATTCCAATCAGTGGATCCTCTACTTTCACCTCTATTAAATTTATTTCCTCGCTTCGATGTTTCATAATTCATTGGCTTAGGAATTCCATATAGAAGTGTACTTATTGACCAAAGTGGATGTGTAGCAAAATCAAAAAATTGTTTTGGGCCTAAATTAAACGGTACAGTAAAACCATTCTTATTATCTTTGGCTCTTCTAAATTGTATAGGGACATCAACAGTAAGAATTGCAACTTTATAACCTTTTTGATTACCTCTATCTAAAAGTTCCATAAGAAATTCTTCATCTTGAAAGTTATATAATTGTAACCAACAATTTCCTTTAGAAAGATCATACATTTTTTCTAGTGATGTTGATGATGCCATCGATACACATATTGGCACATTATTATTAACGCTTTCTTGCGCTAACATTACATCTGCACCTGGCCAAGTTAAATTACACATTCCCATTGGTGCAAAGCCAAATGGTTGATCGTATTCGGAGCCTAAAAAACTTTTATTAATTTTTCTTTTTTCCACATTTCTGAGAACACGAGGTTGAAGTCTAATCTGATCTAAAGCTTTACTATTATTTTCGCATAATTTTTCGTCTCCAGAAGCACCATCCACAAAATCAAACATCATTCTTGGCATTCTTTTTCTAGCTAAATTACGAGCATCTTCAATACTATGAATTCTTTTGCTTGGAAAAATATTACTCATTCGTTTTTTTTATATGATCATTTAATACAATTCTATTATTATTATCATCAATAAAATATGCATTTCTATTTTTGCTTGAAGAACAAACAGAAGTTGGTTTACCGTTTATGAATAGAACAGCAACACCATCATCAATAGCTATACCATTAGGTATTTTTTTATTCTTAATACTTAATTCAAATTCATAAATTCTATTTTTTTCAGACGCATGAGGTGTACAACTTCCTGATATAAAATTCATTCCTCTAAGGGGTTTATATCCACCTCCTAGAGAATCTGTAAATATCCATTCAAACCAACAAACAGCACCAGCGCTAACACCTGATAAAATAATTCCTGAGTCATAAGCTTTTTCAAAATATTTATACAATTTATTTGCCTGCCATAAATCTAGCATGAAGTTGGTATTTCCTCCTCCAACATAAATTATATCTTGATCCATTATCCAATTTGAGAAACCTTTTACTTTTGAACAAAGTTCAAAATGAGATAATTCAAGATTATATTTTTTTAATTCCTCATAATATATTTTAATTTTATTTAAATTATCTTTGCTTGCTGTAGGTAAAAATCCAAATTTAATTTTTCTATCGATTATTTGATTAATTACAAATTCATCTAAAAATTTGTCTGTTTGGTGTGTGAATCCGCCACCGCCTATAGATATAATTTTTTTCTCAACAATATCCATTTAAAGAAACTATTTTGTTTGAATTCCTGGCCAAGGTTCTGGCTTAGTTGGTATATTTTTTACTAAGCCCCTAACTATCTCATTTTTTTTATCGTACATTGGTAGACTGCAAATTTCACCTTTATAAATTTTTCCATCTGAACACTTCACATCTATTACTGAGCTAGGTCCAAATTGATCATTATTTAAATGTATAATTGCAACTCCACAAACTTGAAATGGCGACCATGTGCTTGATGTAACTCTTCCAATTACTTTGTTATTAGAAAAAATATTTTCACCTTTTAGGGCCACACTTTCTTTAACTCTAAGGCCCCATGTTCTACATTTTTTTTCAAGATTCGATAAAGCTTTTTTTCCAATAAAATCTTTTTTATCTAAATCAACAAATTTACCAAGTCCAACAGAAAAAGGATTTGTATTCTTATCAAAGTCTTGTCCTGCTGAAAGAAGACCTGCTTCTATTCTTCTTCCTCTAAAAGATGGTGTAGCTGTTAAAATCATGCCCATCTTTTTTCCTTCAGATAGAATTAAATCACCAATTTTCTCAGCGTTATTTTCAGGTCTAAAGTAAATCTCCCATCCAAGTTCGTTTGTAAATCCAGTCCTACTTATTATAATCTTTTCACTGAATATTGTTACTTCTTTGCAATCAAAATAGTTCCATTTTTCTGCAATGTCTTCTTTTATTAATTTTGATAACAACTCCATTGATTTGGGACCTTGTATTTGACTTATCCAAACATTTGGATCAGATATTTCTACATTGTAACCTTCGGCATTCGCTTTGTACCATGAAAAAAGATCTCCATCAGCTTGAGCAAACCAAAATTTATCCTCTTCTAATCTTAGTAATATTCCATCAGTTATCATTCCACCATCATGGTAACAAGCAAACTGATAAGAACATCTACCAACTTTCATTTTTGAAATATTTCTAGGGAAAATTTTTTCTAAAAATTTCAAAGAGTCTGGACCTGATATTTCATAAGGATATTCTCCTGTATGCCTTAAAATTATTTCTTTTCTTGTTTTCCAATACATTTGATCAGGAGTTGCATTTGATAATTTTTCTGTAGTAAGTCGCCCAGCATAATGTGAATACTCAGGGTCGTAAGGCAGTTCTTGATAGGTAAGAGGATGAATAGGGAGAGTTCTAGCTAACTCTACTTTATTTTCACCATTCAGTCTAGTTGGCTTTATTGAAAACCTTACGTTTTTTAGGATATCGTGCATATAATTTAATAACGATGATTATTAAACAACAAATGCCAATAAAACAATAAAGTTTTCTTTATTGATATCAAACAAATGAATTGTTAACTTTACGCTTTAAAAAGAGGGGCAATTTTATGAAACAAATATATAAAGTGATATCATTTTCATTGATATCTTTAATGTTGTCTTTTTCATTAGCGAATGCGTCAAGCGGTGTCTTTAAACTATCGCATGATCTTGGTTTTGGAAAAGATACAAACCTTGATGCAATTACTAAAGGGCGTTTATTTCAAGTAGTTATAATGACTCAAAACCGTTTAGTAAGAAAAAATTTAAAAGGCAAAGTCACAGCATCATTAGCAACAAAATGGTCAGCAAATTCAGAAGCAAACGAGTGGACTTTTAATCTCCGTAAGGGAATAAAATTTCATGATGGTTCAGACTTTGATGCCGAAGATGTTAAATATTCATTAATGCGTGTTAAAGATCCTGATATTGGATCACCTGCGAAAAAAAGTATGAGCTCTGTTACGGATATTGAAGTAATAGATTCACATACCGTAAAAATGAAATTAAATACTTCATTTGCAGATTTTCCATTATTATTAACTGATTATAGATTAAGAATGATACCTTCAGGTTCTGGAGATACTATTGGTCAAACTGGTATTGGAACTGGACCCTTTAAGGTAGCAACATTTGATCCAGAGGGAACGACTGTGCTTAAAGCAAACCCAGATTATTGGGAAGGTGCGCCAGGAGTTGCGGAAGTACATGTTATCGCAATACCTGATGGTGAAGCAAGAGTACAAGCTTTATTAACTGGTCAAATTGATATGAACAGATATGTACCATTTAGCCAAAAGAAAATTTTTGATGGTAATAAAAAGTTTAATGTTTCAGTAGTACCAACAGGAAATTGGAGAGGTATGGTAATGAGAACTGATACTGCACCTTTTGATGATCCAAAAGTTAGAAAAGCTGTTAGACTTGCAGTCGATAGACAAGAGCTTGTTGATTTAGTAATGGGTGGAGCAGCCACAGTATCTTGCGATACACCAGTTGCACCATCAGATCAATATCGTTTAAAAATGAAGTGTCCTCAAGACATTAAGAAAGCGAAAAAACTTCTTAATGAAGCAGGATACCCAGACGGGTTTGATATGGTAATTCACGTTTCTACTAAAGAACCTACTTGGCCAACAATTGGTGAAGTATTACAACAACAATTAGCTAAAGCTGGTATTAAAGCTGAAGTTAAAATGACACCTTCAAAAAGTTATTGGAAAGAAACTTGGATGAAAAAGCCAGTTGCAATGACTCGTTGGAATGAAAGACCTGCAGATAGTATTCTGCATGAAGCGTATCATAGTGGTGCAAAATGGAATGAATCATTCTTTAAAAATGCAGCATTTGATAAAAATCTTTCTGATGCAAGAGGTGAACTTAACTTTAGCAAACGAAAAAAAGCTTATCAAAATGCACAAAAAACTTTATGGGAAGAGTCTGGTACGATGATTCCATATCACGTATCAAAATTAGTCATTACTTCATCAAGAGTTAAAAATTTAGATGATGTAGAAGTTTTTTCTGTACGTTGGCATAAGCTTAAAGTAACAGATTAATACAAAAATCTTTTTTACAGGCCTTTAATTAGGCCTGTAAAATCCTTTTCATTTAATATAAATATTGTTTAACAGAAGCTTTACAATTTTATTATGTTAATTTTAGTTCTAAAAAGAATTCTTCTTGGGTTAATTACCCTATTTATTGTATCTTTGATCACTTTTGTTGGAGTTGAAGTTTTACCGGGTGATGCCTGCACAACTTATCTAGAGAGGGAGGCTTATGGTGCTGCACTTGAAGCATGCTACAAAAGGCTGGGGTTAGATATACCTGCTTATGAGAGATATGTTAGTTGGGCTATAGGAGTAATACAAGGTGACTTTGGTTATTCATTAAGTGGTGAAATGAAAATCAATGATGTCCTTGGTCCGAGAGTAAAAAATTCTTTAGTACTTGCTTCTGCATCTATTTTGATTGGAATTCCAATTGCCTTACTATTAGGAATAATCACTGCGTTATGGAGAGATAAAATGCCAGATATTATAATTTCAACATTCACTATTTTTTCTATGACGATTCCAGAATTCATCAGTGCTACTTTATTAATATTAATTGTTGCAATTTGGCTGGAGTGGCTTCCAGGAATAGTAATTGTTCCAACAGGAGCGTCTGTATCTGAGCTTTTACCAAACATAATTCTGCCTGTTATTGCTATATCAATGATTATGACCGCTCACATGGCAAGAATGGTCAGGTCAAGTGTTATTCAAGTTATGGCATCGGACTATGTTCAAATGGCAATTCTAAAGGGTGTTCCTTACTGGAAAATGGTGTTTAAACATGTTTTACCAAACGCTTTATTGCCAGCAATAAATGTAGTTGCGCTTACTATTGCGTGGTTATTAGGTGGAGTAGTTGTTACAGAAGTAGTATTTAATTACCCCGGATTAGGTAGATTGGTAATTGAGTCTATTTCAAATAGAGATTTGCCTGTTGTTCAGGCTTTAGCAATTATATTAGCTTCAATTTATGTAATAATAAATCTCATCGCAGATTTACTGACTTTAATGTTAAATCCAAGATTAAAATCCTTACAAATTAAAAAATGACTTTAGTTATTAAACAAGAAAAACCTAAAAACACATTTTCTAAAATAGTGGAAATTATTTCAACTATGGCCTCAAGGCCGTCTGGATTAATTGGTTTAATAATTCTAGTTTTTCATGTCACACTAGCCATCACAAGCCCTCTATATGTACCCCATGATTACAAGGCTATTGATCCATCTTTAATGTTACAAGCACCTTCTTCCGAGTATTGGTTTGGTACAGATAGTCTTGGAAGAGATGTTTTTACAAGAACTATACTTGGAGGCAGAACTGCGCTAACGGTAACTTTTTTTGGATCTTTAATTGCTTTGCTATGGGGAGGTGCGCTAGGAATTTTTTGTGGATTGGTTGGTGGAAAGATAGATGACGTAGTGATGAGAATAATTGATGCTTTTCTCTCTATTCCCTGGATACTTGCGATGCTTTTAATAGTTTCACTTTTAGGTACATCAACAATTGTTTTGATACCAGCTTTAGGCTTTTTTTATGGAAAAGGAATTGTAAGAGTAGCAAGAGCAGCAACACACGATGTAATAGCTAAAGACTTTATTATTTCAGCAAGAGCTAGAGGTCATGGTAATTTTTCAATTATTTGGAATGAAATTTTACCAAATGTAAGAGATGCAATTATGGTTGAGGGTGCAATGAGATGGTCATGGATGTTACTTGGTTTTAGTTCATTATCCTTCCTAGGTTTTGGTGTGAGCCCTCCAACTCCAGATTGGGGATTGATGATATCTAATGCAAGAGGCTTGATGTCTTTTGCGTATTGGGCAGTACTTGCACCGATATTTGGATTAAGTTCACTTATAATAGGTATAAATCTAACTGCAGATGCTTTTGCAAAAGCATTAGGTATTGATAGGTCTACCAAAGCACCAGTTTAATATGCAACAAGTTGTACAAGAAATAAAAAATTTATCTATTGGTTTTACCAGTAAAAAAGGGGAACAAATTTCAATTTTAAAAAATATTAGTACCACAATTAATAAAGGTGAAACAGTTGGTATAGTAGGAGAGTCTGGTTCAGGAAAAAGTACTCTCGCATTAGCAATGATGGGTTATGTTAAGCATGGTTTATTTACAATCTCTGGAGAATGTATTTATCAGTCTAATGATATTTTAAAAATGAAAAACAGAGAATTAGAAAATATTCGAGGAAGAAAAATAGCAATGATACCTCAGAATGCTGGACAGTCTTTAACACCAAATTTAAAAATTGGTTATCAAATTGACGAAGCATTAAGATTACATACAAATTTTCAAAAGGAAGATAGAGATGTAAAAATTTCGGAGTTATTAAATAAAGTTAGGTTACCTTCTCCAGAGACAATTGCAAAAAGATATCCCCATGAACTTTCTGGAGGTCAACAACAAAGAGTTGCAGTTGCAATGGCTTTAGCTGGGAGCCCGGATCTTTTATTATTGGATGAGCCAACTACTGGGTTGGATGTTACAACTCAGGCCCACGTTTTAGAGCTATTGAACTTTATCGCGAAGGATACAGGTACATCAATGGTTTATGTAAGTCATGATTTAGGAGCAATAGCTCAGGTAAGCGATAGAGTAATTGTAATGTATTCTGGTGAAATTGTTTTAGATGGACCAGTAAGGACTATATTAAAAAATCCAATTCATCCTTATACTTATGGATTATTAAAATCTATACCAAAATTAACTCTATCTGGACTTCCCAATTCGATGTCAGGTAGTCAGCCGCAACCTGGAACAATAAAAGAAGGATGTAGTTTTTACGATAGATGTGAGTTTGCTGAAGATAAATGTAAAATAAACTCGCCAGAGTTAGAATTTGTTAGTGAGCTCAGCACAAGTGTTAGATGTTTTAACCACAAAAAACTTCATAAAAAAAAGGATGAGGACATAAAATCTTCGAAAAAAGTATTAAGAAAGTTATTAAAAAATGAAATTTTAGATATATCTTCTGTTTCAATTAGTTATGCAAAACAAAAATTCATAGAACAATTACTAAATAAAATTGATGACACAAATCCAACAGTTAAAGACATAAATATAAAAATTGATAAAGGAGAAACCTTGGCACTTGTGGGTGAGTCCGGGAGTGGAAAGTCAACTATTCTTAAATCTATCGCAGGACTTATCAAAGCAAAAGATGGGATAATTAAATTTGATAAAAATAAAATTTTATCAAATGATCTAAAAAAAAGAGATGCAAATTACCTAAGAGCAATACAATTGATTTTTCAAAATCCTGATGAATCATTAAATCCAAATCACACAGTTGAGGAAATTGTATCACAACCTCTTAAACTATATTTTGGTCTTAGTGGAAATGAACTTAAACAAAAAATTATAGAAGTTTTAAAAAAAGTAAGATTAGGTGAGTTTTATCTTACCAGGTATCCACGACAATTGTCAGGAGGTGAAAAGCAAAGAGTAGCTGTAGCAAGAGCTTTTGCGGCAAAACCAGATATAATTCTATGTGATGAGGTAACCTCAGCGCTTGATGTTTCTGTTCAAGCAGCAGTCTTGAATTTACTTCAAGAGTTGAAAGAAGATTTTGGCACTACATATATTTTTGTCTCACATGATCTTGCAGTTGTGAAAGCAATAAGTGACCGGGTTGCAGTTTTGTATCAGGGAAGATTATGTGAAATTGGTCCATCTGAAAGCGTATATAAATTTCCGTCTCACCCTTACACTGAGGTGCTTCTAGGAGCAGTATTAGAACCAGACCCAGATATTAAACCAAAGTTAGTTGCAGAAGATATTGTAGAAGAAAAACCACCTGAAAAAGGATGTTCATTCCAAGGAAGATGTCCTAGATTATTAGGTCAAATTTGTAAAACAGATGTTCCACCATGGCAAATTGATGAAAATGGAAATGCAATCCGGTGCCATATAAAAATTAATGATTTAAAAAATCAGCAAATTTCAAATTGATACAATTTTTTTATTTCATGAAACAATTAAATTTTATATAAAATTGACTCATGAAAATAAATAAAGTTGTTGTTATTGGCTCAGGAACGATGGGAAGTGGTATCGCTGCACATCTTTGTAATGCCAATGTTCCTGTTACCTTATTAGATCTGACAACAGAAATCAGTCAAAAAGCAAAAGAAAGAATTCAAAAATCAAGACCACCTTTGCTAATTGATAAATCAAAAATTGATGGAATCAATGTTGGAAATATTAATGATGATTTTAAAGAAGTAGCCGACGCAGACTGGATTGTAGAGGCTGTTGTAGAAAGAATTGATATTAAACACAATATTTATAAAAAAATATTTGATACAAGAAAAAAAAACACTATCGTATCCTCAAACACATCCTCTATACCTATTAGCGTTTTATCTGAAAAGTTATCTGAAGAAGATAAAAAAGACTTCTGTATTACACATTTTTTTAATCCTGTGAGATACATGGGACTCTTAGAAATTGTTAAAAGCAAAAGTTCAGATTTAGATAAAATAAAATATCTTAAAAAATTTTGTGAACATGAGCTTGGTAAAGGGGCTATAGTTTGTAACGACACACCTGGATTTTTGGGAAATAGAATTGGTGTATTTGCTATGCAAGTAGCAATGACAGAAGCTTTTAAAATGAATTTGTCTATTGAGGAAGCAGATGCAATTTTCGGTAGACCAATGGGAATTCCAAAAACAGGTGTATTTGGACTTTATGATTTAATTGGTATTGATTTAATGTCAGATGTCTTAAAAAGTTTTATAAAAGAATTGCCTGAAACTGACCCATTTCAGAAAGTTGCAAAAGAAATTCCATTAATCACAAAACTAATTAAAGATGGATACACTGGTAGAAAAGGTAAAGGCGGTTTCTATCGAATGAACAAACAAGAAAATAAAAAAATATTAGAAGCGATAAATTTACAAACGGGAGAATACTTAACATCCAAAAAAATTGAATTAGGAATAGAAAAAGTAGATTTAAATTTGTTAATAAACAGGAAAGATAAATTTGGTGAATATGCTTGGTCAGTAATTTCACAAATCATAAAATACTCATCTTCTTTAGTTCCTGGTATTACAGATAAATTTAATGACATCGATGAAGCTATGAGACTTGGTTTTAACTGGTCGATGGGACCCTTTGAAATGTTAAAAGCGATTGGGGTCAAAAACTTTTTTGATAGAGTAGGAGATGTTAAAGGAAATTCTTTCTTAGAAAATTTATCAAAAACAAAAGATGAAAATTTTTATGGTCAAAGACAGCTTTATACAGATATTGAAACTCTGGGTAAAATCAAACCAACAGCAATCAAAATCGATAAAAACAAATCAGCTGACATATTTAGATTTAAGGATTTTAATATTGTTGAATTTACCACTAAAGCTTGTGCTTTAGATTATGACTCAATGGATGCACTAAAAAAGGCCACAGACAAACCATTAATTATTATGAATGAAAGTATGCAATTTTCTGCTGGAGTAAATTTAAAATACACAATGGAATTTGTAGAAAAACGTGATTTTAAATCAGTTGAAAAATTTATAAAATATTTTCAAGAAACATGTAAACATTTAAAATATTCTAAACATCCTGTAATTTCTGCTCCCTCAGGTTTAGTTTTAGGTGGAGGAGAAGAAGTTGCTATCCAGTCGAATTTCGTTGTATCCCATACAAATATTGTAATGGGACTTGTTGAAACTGGCGTTGGAGTAGTGCCCGCAGGTGGCGGATGCAAAGAAGTATTATGGAGATGGTCTCAAACAGATGAGGCAAAAAAAGATCCAGATTATGCTCCTCTTCAAGTTTTTAATATAATTGGTTATGCCAAGACAGCAACTTCAACCGTAGAGGCTTTGCCTTTAAAATTCTTAAGACCTGAAGATAAAAAAGTTATGAATAGAAATAGTTTATTCGAGGAAGCGAAAAAACTATTATTAGAAAATAAGAATTTCAAACCACCAGAAGAATGTAAATTTAAATTGTCAGGTAAACCCCTGAAAGATAAAATGGTAAAATTATTAGAAAAACTTTATAACGATAAAATTATTTTAGATCACGGCTTAAAAGTTGGTGAAGAATTAGCAACAGTTTTAAGTGGTGGGGATACAAGTTTAGATAAGGAGTTAAGTGAAGATAACCTATACAACTTGGAATTAGAGTCTTTCATGAGATTAATAGAGACCAAAGAAACCCAAGATCGTATTAAACATACCTTATCTACGGGCAAACCTTTAATAAATTAATTAAATATTTTTTGTTGTTGATTGTGCCATTTTTCAAGTATTGGCTTAAGAAATTCGCAACTATAATATTTTTTCCTTCTATCGTCTTTGTCAATAGTTTTTTTTAAATAACCTAACTTTACTCCTTCAAATAATATTGACTGTATTGTTGTTCTGCTCACTGTTGATTTAGTTATTTTACATAAATTTTCAAAAGTAATCTTTTCGCTACCGTAAATATAAAATATTATTATTACATGCACTTTAGTTTTGAAAATAAATGATAACTCACCAGTATCATTAACATGATCTACTAAATCACCAGCTATTTTTACAAATTTACTTTTCATTGTATAAATTTTTACTACTAATTTTTGATAGTATTTTTTAAAATATTATAGATCCAATGTTTATTATGATTTAGAGCCATGCAATTTAATCAAAGTAGAGTGCGTCAAAATTAATTGATAATTTCCTTAAAAAGGGTCAAATATTCAGAATTTATGCATATTTTAAATTATTTTTACTACCAAAATTTGGTATTAAAATATATTGCCATTTTAAAACTATATTAGTTTAAGCCTTGTTCGCTAAAATACCAAGTAAATTAAGGGATTCCATCAATTTTAAAATTTGGGAGAATTACACCAAAATGAAAATATTATTAAAAAGCTTTATAAATTGGTTTTTAATTATTTTTTTAACTTTTGCGCCAACAAACACTCTCGTTTTTGCTCAAAATATTGATCAATTTGCTTTACCAACAGGCGGTCAGGTAGTTAGCGGTAATATTGATATTAATCAAACAAGTGTTGGAAGACTTGATGTAAATCAAACTACCCAACAAGGTATTGTAAATTGGAATACATTTAATGTTGGATCAAGTGCATCAGTTTATTTTAATCAACCAACAAATAAATCTACTATTTTAAACAATGTTGTTAGCGGAAAATCAATTATTAATGGATCTATTTTCTCAAATGGAAGACTTATATTAGTAAATCCTACTGGAATATTGATGGGACCCACTTCAGCTGTTAGAGCAGAAGGGGCCATACTATCTACGCTAAATATTACAAATCAAAATTTTTTAAATAATAATTTATCATTTTCAACAGATAAATTATCACAATTAACTGCAAGTGGAAAA
This sequence comes from uncultured Pelagibacteraceae bacterium, assembly GCA_902585665.1. GTDB lineage: Bacteria > Pseudomonadota > Alphaproteobacteria > Pelagibacterales > Pelagibacteraceae > Pelagibacter. The sequence continues at coordinate 155,538 of CACIEO010000001.1, forward strand.
ATAGATGCTCAGTATGTAGCATTAATTTCTCCAGAAATTAATAATAAAGGACAAATTATTGCAAAAGCTTCAACCGCTCTTGCGGCAGGAGATGATGTTTTGTTAAGTATAAGTGGGAGTAACAAGCTTACAGTTAAAGTAAAACCATCTAAACTAAAATCACTTGCAAAAAATGAGGGAACAATTGAAACCAAAAATGGAATAGTAACAATAAAAGCAGATGCTGCACAAAGTTTGGTTGATGAAACAATTAAAATAACTGATGCAAAAGCACAGAGCCTTGTATCAGAAAATGGTGTTATCAAATTAGTTTCAAATACAGGATCTATCGAAGCAAGTGAAATCAAAATTGATGCAGGATCAAAAGGTGAGGCAACAATCTCAGGCAAACTAGATGTTGATTCCTCAACAAATGGGGGCGGCGATATTGAGATTACTGGTAAAGAATTAAACCTAGTATCTGCGAAACTTAGTGCAGATGGTAAAGAGGGTGGTGGTAAAATATTAATAGGTGGAGACTGGCAAGGTAAAGGGGATTTGCTTCAGTCAACATATACTTCAATAGATAAAAACTCAGTATTATCAGCTAGTGCAACAGAAAGTGGAGCTGGTGGTACAATTGTTGCTTGGTCTAATATTAAAGATAGTAACTCTGTTACAAGTGTATATGGAACATTAACCGCAAAAGGTATTGATGGTAGTGGGGGTCAGATAGAAACGTCTGGAGCTGTTTTAAATTACAATGGAATAAAAGTAGATACAAGTTCAGAAACTGGAAATTATGGTATTTGGTTACTTGATCCAACCAATCTAACTGTTGGTTCATCAGAAGCATCAACATATGTAAGTAACTTAGCATCTACAAACGTTAACGTGACAGCGGATAATACAATTACGGTTAATAGTGCAATTTCTTATGGTGGTGGAAGATCTAATGGTACTTTAACTTTTACATCTACCTCAACAGTTCTAAATGCAAATGTTGGATCGAGTAGTAATTCATTAAATGTTGTTTTTGCATCAGCAGTTAAACTTGGAGCAGATGTAACTATAAATACTCGAGGCGGAGATTTAACTTTAAATAGCACACTAGACAGCAATTCTAGCACAGCAAAAGGATTGACAGTATCAGGGTCATCTGGAACAGCCACATTTGGTGGGAATATTGGCTCAACTTACAGACTTTCAGGAATAGACGTTACTGCAGGTACCATCAATATTGGTGGAAATATCTCTACAGATGCGTCAGCTGGAACTTATTCAACTTCTTCTCTAGGAGCTGCAGGATGGATAAGAAGCGATTACAACGGTTATTTTGGAGAATGGAATAATGGGCATGTTAATGATAATACAAATCTATTTAACAACAATCCTACCGCTACCCATAACGTAACAAGCATCTATCAGGGTGACCCTGGATCTTATAAATCTTACAGATACGAGGGATATTTTAAACCTAATGCATCTGGATCGTGGAGATTGCAAGTAGGTGCTGACGATAGCGTAATATCTTATGTAGGAAATGCTGGTCAAACAATAGCAAGTTTAAAGTCTGCTGTACAAAATTCAAACAGATTTAATCACTCAGACAAAAGTGCTTACTTATGGTCATATCGTCCAGGAAGACACGGAGTTCAATATCATGAAAGAGATAGAACTTTTACTGCTAATGAAGTTAGACCTTTCTTATATTTTTGGGGAGAAGCTACCGGAGGTGCAGCCGCAAGAATGCGTATACGAAATCCTAGCAATCAGTGGTCTGGTTGGACCAATAATTATCAAACTGGAGGTGCTACAGTATTTTACAGGTCGTATACATCTGAAAATGTAAGTTCAGCCAATGATGATATAAGATTAAATGGAAATGTTGTTCTAACATCTAATTCAACAATAGATGCTAATAACGACTCAATTACTTTTACAGGAACAGTAAATGGAAATTCTTCAGGAAGAAATTTAGTTGTAGATGCTGGGACAGATAACGTAACTTTCTCTGGTGCCGTTGGTGGATCAACAGCACTAAATAATATTACAGTAAATGGTGCAGCTTTAAGTGCAGCAGCTGTTACAGCCTCTGGCGATATTTCAGTTACAAACAGTGGAACAAGTACTATATCTGGAGTGATTGCGGCAAACTCGTTTACAAAAGCTGGAGCAGGTCAATTAACATTTAAACCATCAAATGCTACAGGATCTGTAACTTTAAATGCAGGTTCAGCTGTGTTGAGTGCAGATTCTCAAATGAACAATCTAAGTGGTTCAGCAAATATTAATATATCCAGTAATGATATTACTTTAAATAACAGTTCTTCAACTACTTATTCAGGAGTATTAAGTGGTTCAGGAAATTTAATAAAAACTGGCAATGAAACAATAACATTGTCAGGAACAAATACTTATTCAGGTAATACCACAATTAGCGCTGGAACATTGTCTATTTCAGGAAGATTGGGTAGTGGAACCTATTCAGGTACAATTGCTAACAGCGGAATATTTTCTTACACATCAAGTTCAGCACAAACTATATCAGGAGCAATATCTGGGTCTGGACAAATAACAAAATCAGGTGCATCAACTTTAACTTTATCTGGAACGAATACTTATTCAGGAGGCACTACAATTAGTGCCGGTGCAATTACCGTTTCTGGATTGTTGGGTAATGGATCTTATGCAGGTTCAATTAGTAATGCAGGTACATTAACTTTAAGTTCAAGCTCAGCACAAACCTTATCAGGTGCAATTTCAGGCAGTGGAGGAATTACAAAATCAGGTAGTGGAAATTTAACACTTTCAGGAAATAGTAATTTTACTGGAGCTGTAACTTTATCAACAGGAACATTAATAGCTGCAGCTAATAATTCGTTAGGTAGTTCACCTTCTATTAATTCAAGTGCTAGTAAAGTATTACAGCTATCAGAGGGAGTTACTTTACCATCCCTTGACGTAACTGGCGCTATATCTTTAGAGTCTGATATAACAACTACAGGAGCACAAAGTTATTCTGCAGCAACTGTTATAGGAGCTAGCTCAGGCTCTGCTGTAACTTTAGCAACCACAAATTCAAATATAACTTTTAGTGATAATGTAAATATTTATCAAAATACTACAATTAATACCGGTTCAGGGGCAGGTAATGTTACATTTGGTGGAACTCTAGGCTCAGTTACTGGAGGAACAGCAAGAAATCTGATTGTTAATGCTGGTGCTGGTGATGTGACTTTTTCAGGAAACATCAAGGGAGGTAGTGCTGTTACATCAACATATCTTACTTCAAGTACTCATACTACTGCACAAAATGGAAGCAATCCTTATACAATTAGTAAAGACCTGGGTTCTGACTGGACCTATGAAGCAAAATATAATTCTTCAGGATGGAGTGGAAACTTAAATACCATATTTTCTTACGGACACTACACAAAAGGTATTCTGATCAGATCACCAAATAGAGGAGATAGTTTTTATGTCAGAGGACAAAACCAAGGAGCATTAGATTTATTTGGTCAAGGAAGTAATGGAACAGCTGGAAATTGGAGAACTGTAAAAGTTACTTATAATAACAATACTGCAAAAGTTTATGTGGATGGTTCAGAAGCATTTAATGGAACAAATGCAAAATCATCTGGCAATGTAATAAATCCAACAACTAAAACTATTATGATAGGTCGAGCTCATCATGCAAGCAACGAAGGTCTGGCAGCTACCATAAAAGATATAACTATTGTTACAGATGCAAGTGACAGTGGAGTTGCACTTAATGATTTAACCGTAACAGGGGCAGCTATATCTGCAAGTGGAGAAATTTCAGTGGACGGCGATATATCAATTACAAACTCAGGCACTTCTACATTATCTGGAATTATATCTGGATCAACTAATGTAGCAAAATCTGGAACAGGAACTTTAAATTTATCAGGTGTAAATACTTATACAGGCACAACAACAGTTAACGCTGGTAAATTAAAAGTATCAGGTAGTGGTAAACTAGGAAGTGGAAGTTACTCAGGAAATATTATTAATACGGGTACATTTGAATATGGTTCAAGTGCTACGCAAACTTTATCAGGAACTATTTCAGGATCGGGTGCAGTTGTATCAAGTGGTAGCGGTGCCGTTACATTATCAGGCACAAATACTTACACAGGAACAACAACAATAACCGGTGGAGGAAATTTAGTCGGTGGTAATATATCAGCTTTTGGAGGAGTATTAAGTCCAACTATTATTTCAAATTCAACGTCAGATCAATTCAGTTTAGCTAGTGGAATTTCTTTGGCAGGTCTAACAATACAAGGTCCAGTAAGATTAAATTCTGGAATAACCACTATAGAAAACCAAACCTATTCAGACGATGTAGTTGTTGGAGCAGGTTCAAAAGCTTCACCTGTTGAATTTGCGTCATTACTTGGAGATATACAATTTTTAGGAACTTTAAAAGGTCAAGGAAATGCTAAAAACAGATCAATGACTGCTGTAGCAAATGGAAATGTAACCTATGGAGATAGAGTTGGTTATGCATTTAATCTAGAAACTGTTGATCCAACAAATACAGCAGATAGTTTTTATAAAATGACAACAACAGCCAATACTATAACACTTAAAGGTGATGTTATGACTTATGAAGAACAAGTTTATAATGGAGACGTTTTAATTGGTAGTACTGGGAGTAATGGAACTATAAGAACTGTATTATCAATGGATCCAAAGGTAATCTTTAATGGAAAAGTAAATGACACAGTTAAAGGAAAACATTCTCTAATAGCAAAAGCAGTAGAAATTGACAGAGGTGTAAATTCAATTCCTACAGTTCAATTTAAATCTACAGTTGGATCTATTAAAGCATTAAAATCATATACAGGTTTAACAGGTTTTCAAGCAACTGGTGCGAGATGGGGAGTGATTAAAGCGGGAACTCCTTTTGGAACTAGAACTGGAGTAGGTCAGAAAATGACTGGTGGTGTTGTTAATTCTGCAGCAAAAGAGAAAGCTAAAATGGCTGCAAAAACTGCTGCAAGAGCATCTAAGTTTAAACCAATAAATGAATTTGGTCCTGGACCTTTGAATTTTAAACCTTTTGGGGGTGGAAATACTTTTGGTTTAGCAAAAAGTGTTGAAATTGTTTACGCAGATAATCCTAAATTTGGAGATATGAAAGCAAGACCAGCAGGTAATAATTTTGATATAGGTAAACCTTTAGCTAAAGGAAGTGTTGAAGGCAACAACCCATCAGGCCAAGGTTTTTTTGGAAGATTGTTTGGAACTCCAAAAGGAAATCCAACAGATTTTAAACCAGCTAATATGGAAACAGCAAAAGATTTTAATGCTCCACCAAAACAATTTAAAGATATAAAAGATTTATTTAAAACATTTGAAGGTAAACCACAAAAGGGCGAATTTTTTAACCCTTATAAACTTGGATCAAAACCAAAACAAAGAGTAGAAAATAAACCTCAAGCGCAAAACAATAAAAGTTTAAACAATACAAACAGCAACCCTGATGCAATACTAGAAGATGAAGAGAATAATTAATATAAAAACAGTTTTAATTTCAGCATTACTATTAACTTTTATAAGTTATGCAAACGCTGTAGATATACCTACTGTAGATGATTTAAATAAACAAGTTCCACAACTTCCTAATGAAAATAAACCCGATGCATCTGAAAATTTAGGTAAAACTAATGAAAATGTTTTAGAAAGCGATAAAGAAAAAATATTAAAAGTTTTAGTTAAAGATTTTAAAATAGATGGAAATAAGAGATATGATAATCAAACACTTAAGAATTTAATTAAAGAAAATATCAATAAAGAACTAGATTATGATGCTCTTCTTTATGTTACTACCATAATATCTAATTATTATAGGTCTGAAGGTTTTCTTGCAACAGCTTACCTTCCACCACAAGATATTAATAATGGTATAGTAGAGATTAAAATTACCGAAGCAGTATTGGGTAAAATTACTTTTAACGTCGATGAAGAAAAAAAGTTAAATATATCAAAGGAAAAAATTAAAAAAAAAATTCTTTATAAAGTTTTAGATGGTGGGGGTTTAAATATTTCTCAATTAGATAAAAATATAAGAAACTTTAACAGAACACCTGGAATTAACGCGATAGCGCAACTTGAAGAAGGAAAAGAATTTGGTGAAACAGATATTGTAATTACAGCAAGCAATACTAAAACAATTACTGGATCTTCCCTGGCTGATAACACAGGTTCTCGATCTTCAGGAACTGGCAAACTTACAAATACTATAAACATTGATGGTTTGTTTAATATAGGGGATAGGTTTACTTTCACAAATGTTGCAACTGGAAATAATTTTCAAAAGGGCAAACAAAAAGAAGAGTCCAATTATTATGCAATGTCTACTACATTCCCAATGGGCTATAATGGTATGCAAGGTACGTTTAGACTTTCTAAGATGGAGTATAAACTATCAGCACCATTCGACTCGACTATGCCCTCAGGGTACTCAACAGAATATAATTTTACTTTAACTAGGCCATTAATTGAAAAACTTACTAAAAATCTTAATGCAACTTTTTTAGTGTCTAGGAATGACTACGTAAATAATTTAAGCACGGGAAATAATAGTAACAAAGACATGACCAAGGCAACTTTTAACTTAGGATTTGATGGCACTGATACAAAATTGGGTGGAGGAGTAAATTATGGTCTTGTTGGAATTACATTGGGAAATCTAGATTTAAAAGATAATTTATCAAATTACTCTACTGATCAAGCGGGAGCTGATAACAACGGCAGAAACTTAAAAGCTACATTTAATTTTAATCGTCTTCAAAAAATTACAAATAAAACTAATATTTTATTGAAATTTAATGGGCAAGTAGCAGCTGATAATTTGGATGGTGGTGAACAGTTAACTTTGGGCGGACCAAATGCTGTCAGAGCGTATGCTTCTAGTGAGGCAGCTGGAGATGCAGGTTTTACTACTGGTGTAGAATTAAAAAGAAATTTCTTTAATCTTCCAACAACTCTTTTTTATGACTATGGACAAATTCGTTTACATAAAAATAAATGGACCGGTTGGAACTCAACAAATACAGATCTTAAAAATAAATATGCGTTAAAAGGCTGGGGTCTATCTATGGATGTTCCAGTATTTAATTTATTTACAGTTCAATTATCGCATTCTAGAACAATAAAAGGAAATTCTGGAGTAGATAGTGACGGATTAGATGTTGACGGTTTAAGTTGGGATGGTAGAACATTCATTACACTTAGTAAACAGTATTAATGAATAAGATTATTTTTGTTATTTTATTTCTTCTTTTAGGATCAAAATTATTAATTGCCGATGATAAATCTCCACCAAAAGTAACAACTCAACAATATGATAATTGGACTTATCAGTGCGTTGAAAGTGGTAAAGATAAAAATTGTGAGGTAAGTCAAACAATTAGAATTCAAAATACCAATATCAATTTTTCGGTAACATATACAAAGTTCGTAGATGATAAAAAAAATAAAATTCAATTAATTACAATTATTTCACCTTTAGGGATCGATTTAAATAAACAACTTTCACTTCGTTTTGATAATGAAGAGGAAGTAAATCTTCCTTGGTCTAGCTGTGAACAAATAGGATGTCTTGTATTTTTATCAAAAGGATCAGGCAACTCTGAAATGGATAACACTTATGACAAAGTCTATAAAAAATTTATATCTGGAAATCTTTTAGAGATAGGGGTTTTAGGTTATGCTACAAAGCAACCTTTGATAATACAATCAAATTTAACTGGATTTAAAAAAGCAACAGATAAACTTAATTCAGAAAATTAAAAGTAACTAATCATACAAAATCTAATCAATAAATTTTAACGATTTTATAAAATCAGGTCTAAGAACATAGTTTGACTTATTACCTTTTTTTATTTTTTTTAGAGCATCTAGGCCAAGAATTACCTTACCTATTGGAGTATATTCACCATTATAAATTGGTATATCTTTTAATATAATAAAAAATTCACTGTCTTCGGTATCAAAATCATCATCTCGAGCCATAGCAACAGAGCCTTCAGTAAATTTAAAATCTTCGTCTATTTCAGATTTTAAATTCCCTAAGCCCGATTTTCCACTACCAACCTTTACATAATTTATACTTTCAATATTTCCATACTCAATATCTCCTGCTTGAATTAATGTGTTTTCTATAACTTTATAAAAAGCTGAATTATTATATAAACCCTTTTCAGTTAATAATTTAAATCTTTTTACTGAATTCGGTGAAGTTTCAGGAATTAATCTAATAACGACTAAGCCACATTCCACCTCCATCAAGATAATATTTTCTTTATCAATAAAATTTTGGTTTTCTAAATTTACATCATCAACAAAAAGACATTTGTTTTTTATACTATAAAAAAAACTAAAAGAAAAAATTCCTAGTAAAATTAAAAAAAATAATAATATTTTTTCTGATTTAGATGCTTTGATTTTTTTAATCATTTAAAATATTTGACTATCTATTTTATTTATAGAATTTTTAATAAAATTTATTTTTTTCTTTAGCTTTGCATCGTCTTCTGAAAGCTTTGTTAAAATATTTTCCTTTTTGATAATAAAACTGTATATTTCAGCCATATCTTCAGAGGGAATTGTTTTTGAATATTCAGTAATAAATCCATCTGTTTCTTTATATTCATCTAAACCAACACTATCAGAACATATAGAACATCCTGCGTACTGAAACGATTTATCATTGAACTCTTTCCACAAGTTATCATCAAATAAAATAGGATGGCTATCATATATCATATGAAAAACTTCGTGGTGTATAACTCTTTCAAAATATTTTGGATTAAAATTTATATTTAATATTAAAGTTCTTTTTTGTATATCAGGGATACCTGCAGTCCCAATACCTGATATTGATAAATTTTCACACAGCACAACAAATCGAATATTATTTTTTTTTAAAAAATGATAATTATAAATGTCTAAGTTTTTTTTAATTATTTCATATTTTTTTTTTAGATTAATTTCATTTGCTTTATCACAAGTAATATTTTTAGTTGCTCCGATGGTAAAACTTTTTTTTAAACTTAAATATTTAATTTTATTTTTACTATCTAGATTAAAAACTTCTAAATTTGGAATTTTAATAAGATTAAAAATTTCATTTGCATTAAGTGGGGAATAATATGAAAAAAATATTAAAATAATTATAAGAATTCTCATTTTGAAAACATAAATGATATTCCATTTAATTTAGTTGTGGTACATTTAATTTTATAAATAAAATTTATGACAAAAAAAAAAGAACCAATACAACCGATTAGTGGAACAAAAGTTCCTAGGTTTGCTGGTCCAAGTACTTTTGCAAGATTACCAGAATTACGGGACGTAGAAAATTGTGATGTTGCAATAGTTGGTATTCCTTTTGATGCTGGAACTAGTTACAGACCTGGTGCAAGATTTGGTCCGCAAAGTATAAGACAAGCATCAAGACATTTGAGAACAAATTATCATCCTAATTATGATGTCGAACCATTTAAAGTTCAACAAGTTGCGGATGCAGGAGATATAACTTGCAATCCTTTTAATATAGATGAAGCTATAAAACAAATTGAGGCTGGGGCTTTAGATTTATTAAAAAAAACCAAAGGTATAATAAGTTTGGGTGGAGATCATACAATTGCATTTCCTTTATTAAGAGCAATGAATAAATTTAACAAAGGGCCTGTTGCTTTAGTGCATTTTGATGCACATTTAGATACTTGGGATACATATTTTGGTGCTCCTTATACACACGGAACACCTTTTAGAAGAGCAAGAGAGGAAAATTTATTTTTAGATGATTCATCAATGCATGTTGGTATTCGGGGACCGCTTTATAGCAGGGAGGATTTGAAAAATGATGAAAACTTTGGTTTTAAAATAATTCATTGTGATGAATTTCAGTCACAAGGTGTTGATAAAATTGTCAAAAGAATCAGAAATAGAGTTGGTAATAATCCTTTATACTTATCAATCGATATAGATGTTTTAGACCCAGCTCATGCACCGGGAACAGGTACTCCAGAAATTGCAGGAATGACTTCTAGAGAAATGGTTAATGTTATTAGAGGATTATCTGGAATGAAAATTATATCAGCAGACGTAGTAGAAGTTGCACCGGCGTATGATCATGCAGAAGTTACATCATTAGCCGCAGCAACGATTGTGTATGAACTTACAAACTTGTTTGCAAAAGCAAAAAGATAGGTTAATTTTTAAATATGCTAAATAAGAAAAAATTCTATATTAATGGAAAGTGGACCGATCCTATAAAAGAAAAAGATTGTTACGTTATTGATCCATCAACAGAAGAAAATTGCGCTGTTATATCCATAGGTAGTAAAGAAGATATTGATGCAGCAGTTCAAGCAGCAAAAAATGCTTTTGAAAGCTGGGCATTTACATCAAAAGAAGAAAGATTAAAACTTCTAGAAACACTTTACGCTAATTATAAAAAAAGATGGGCAGATTTTGCAAATGCTATAACTGTTGAAATGGGTGCTCCAAAAGATTTTGCAACCAAACTCCAAGCTGGTACTGGAGCAAGTCATATGAAATCTTTTATAAGATATTTAAAAGAATTTGAATTTGAAAAACCATTGGGTGATCATGCGCCTAATCAAAGATTAATTTATGAACCAAAAGGAGTTTGTGCATTAATAACTCCATGGAATTGGCCGATGAACCAAGTTTGCTTAAAGGTTATGCCAGCATTAGCTACTGGATGTACAATGATTTTAAAGCCATCAGAATTAGCTCCTTTATCGTCAATGATACTTGCAGAAATAATTGATGAAACTAAATTTCCAGCAGGTGTATTTAATTTGGTTAATGGCGACGGTGAAACAACTGGAAATGCATTAACTAGTCATCCCGACGTTAACATGGTTTCTTTTACCGGATCAACTAGAGCAGGTGCTTTAATATCTAAAAATGCAGCAAATGATTTTAAAAGAGTTAGCCTAGAATTGGGTGGTAAGGGTGCAAACATTGTTTTCAAAGACGCGGATCCTGAAGCTGTAGAAAGAGGTGCCACAAGATGTTTTAGAAATTCTGGTCAATCATGTAATGCTCCAACCAGGATGTTAGTCGAAAAATCAATCTATAAAGAAACAGTTGATAGACTAATTAAATTTGCAAATGATTTCAAAGTAGATAATCCAAATAAAGAAGGAGACCATATTGGTCCAGTAATATCTGAAACTCAATATAATAAGATACAAGGATTGATTAAGAAGGGTATAGACGAAGGAGCAAAATTAGTTGCAGGAGGACTTGGTAAACCTGATGGTTTAAAAAAAGGCTATTATGTAAAACCAACAGTTTTTGCGGACGTAAATAATCAAATGGAAATTGCTCAAACCGAAATATTTGGTCCAGTATTATCTGTTATTCCTTTTGAAAGCGAAGAGGAAGCTATTAAAATTGCAAATGACACAACATATGGATTAACAAACTACATACAAACCCAAGATCAAAATAAAGTTCATAGGGTGGCAAGAAAACTTAGATCAGGAATGGTTGATGTAAACGGAGCAGGTATTGCAGTTGATGCACCATTCGGTGGATTTAAACATTCTGGTATTGGAAGAGAAGCTGGAAAAGACGGTCTTCTAGAATTCTTAGAAGTAAAATCTATTGGCGGGTGGAGTTAATTAACTACTGATTTCTCTTTTACACCTTCTAAAAAAGTTAAACATTTTTTAATTTCACTTAATTCGATAAATTCATCAATTTTATGAGCTTGCTCTATTGATCCAGGACCACATACAACTGTGCTTATTCCAATTTCTTGAAATAATCCTGCTTCTGTTCCAAAAGATACGACTTCTCTAGAATTATCTCCTGTAATACTAGATACAAACTCACAAGCTTTCGAGTCATTTACTCTATTAAATCCAATTATTTCTCCAATTATTTTTTTTTTAATTGATGCATCTGGATATTTTTTTTTCATTTCTGATAAAAGCTTTTCAGCATATTTATCAATTTCACTATTTAAAAATATACCGTCCTCTTTATTAACAGGTCTGGTTTCCCAATTTACATGACATTTGTCAGCTATTACATTATGTGCAATTCCTCCAAATATTCCACCAATAGATAGTGTTGAATAGGAAGGAGTAAATATGGAATCTTTTGGTTTTCTATTAATTAAATCACTTCTTAATGACATTAATTTATTTACATACTTTGATGCGTATTCAGCAGCATTCACTCCTTCATCAGGTTTAGAACTATGACCAGCTAACCCTTCAAAAAAAGTTGTATACTCATAACATGCTTTGTGAGAGTCTATAATTTTCATTTCTGTTGGTTCACCTACGATACAAATTCCATTTGTAATTTTTCTTTTTTTTAGTTCTTTAATCAATAAAGGAGCTCCAATGCATGCAGTTTCCTCATCAAATGTAAGAGAAAAGTGTATATCTCTTGAAAGATTTGATTTTGAAAATATTTCTGCAAAAGCCAATGAGCAAGCTAAAAATCCCTTCATGTCGCAAGAACCTCTTCCATATAATTTTTCATCTTTTATTTCTGCAATGAAAGGATCTGTGGACCACCCTTTAGATACGGGCACTACATCTGTGTGTCCTGAAAGTATTATAGGCTCTTTTCCATTCGGCTTTTTTGCTTTTAAAGTAGCAAAAAGATTTACTCTTTTTTTTTCATCGTCAAAAACCTTGAAAGATGAAGCACCACATTTTGTAAGTATATCTTCGCAATAATTAATTAAAGAAGAATTATTTTCACCTGAAATTGTTTTAAAAGATATTAAATCTTTAAGAATCTTTATTGATTTTTCAAATAATATGTTATCTATTTTCATTACAACTAATTATATATTATTATTATGAAAGAACAAATAACCTATGATGATTTTCAAAAGATAGATATTCGTTTAGGAACTGTAATATCTGTTGAAAAAAATGAAAAAGCAAGAAAACCTTCATTAGTTCTAAAAGTTGATTTTGGAAGTGAAATTGGAATTAAACAGTCTTCAGCACAAATAACACATTTTTATAACAAAGATAATCTAATTGGAAAACAAGTTATAGGAGTATGTAATTTTCCAGAAAAAAATATTGCAGGAGTAATTTCACAAGTATTAATTTTGGGATCCATTGATAAAGAGGGAAAAGTAACTTTAGTTCATCCATCTCAAAAAGCTGAAAACGGACTGCCAATAGCATAAAATATGCATCCAGAATTACTGTCATTGTCATTATTTATGTTAGGTACAAGTTGTTCACCAGGCCCAAATAATATAGTTGCATCGTACTCAGGATTTAACTTTGGTGTAATCAAAACATTTCCACATATGTTAGGTGTCATTTTTGGTTTTACTACAATGGTTTGTGTTCTGAATTTTGGTCTAATAAATGTTTTTAAAATTTATCCCTTATTACAAGAAATACTTAAAATTTCTGGATCACTATTTCTTATTTATTTGGCTTACAAAATAGCGTTTTCAAAAAACCAGACGGAAAATAAAAAGGAAAATCCAGTTAAGTTTTTTGATACGTTTTTTTTTCAGTTTTTAAACCCCAAAGGAGTAATTGTAGGGATTATTATAGTATCTACATATGTCGAGAGTGGTAACAATTTTATTAATTATTCATTTTGGGTTATTCTAGTATCTTTTATTTGTGCGTTAATCAGTATTACTTTTTGGACATTTGTAGGTAAATTTTTCAGAAGATTTGCGACAAATGAGAAATTTATTAAAATCTTCAATTATGTTATGGCTTCTCTTTTATTGGGTTGTATTGGAACATTTTATCTATAATTTAATACATAATTAGGACTTAATAATCTATAAAATATGACTTATGAAACCAGGTAATAAAAATTCATATAAATCTTTAAACACGCTCAAAATTAATTCTAAAGATTATAAATATTATTCACTTACTGAAGCTGAAAAAAATGGTTTATTAGGTATATCAAGACTTCCAAAATCACTAAAAGTGCTTCTAGAAAATTTACTAAGATTCGAGGATGATTTAACAGTAACACGAAAACAAATTGATTCAGTTAAAAATTGGCTTAAAGAAAAAAAATCTAATACAGAAATAGCATATAGACCTGCAAGAGTTTTATTACAAGACTATACAGGTATACCTGCAGTTGCAGATTTAGCTGCAATGAGAGAAGCCGTTAAAGAAAAAAATAAAGATCCAAAAAAAATAAATCCACTATCCTCAGTCGATTTAGTTATAGACCATTCAGTTCAAGTAGATCAGTCGGCTAAATCAGATTCTTTTGAAAAAAATGTAGATATTGAATTTGAAAGAAATGGTGAAAGATATTCTTTTTTAAAATGGGGACAACAAGCATTCAATAATTTTAGAATTGTTCCTCCCGGAACAGGCATTTGCCATCAAGTAAATCTAGAATATCTATCAAAAGTTGTTTGGAAAGAATCTCACAATAATGATGACTACTTATTTCCAGATACTCTAGTTGGAACAGATAGTCATACAACAATGGTTAATGGTTTGTCAGTTCTCGGATGGGGTGTCGGGGGTATTGAAGCAGAAGCAGGAATGCTTGGTCAACCAATTTCAATGTTAATACCTGAAGTGATTGGGTTTGAGGTGAAAAATAAATTACCAGAGGGAACCACAGCAACTGACCTAGTTTTGACTGTTGTTAAGATGTTAAGAGATAAAGGAGTAGTTGGAAAATTTGTTGAGTTTTTTGGTGATGGATTAAAAAATTTATCACTCGCAGACCGTGCAACCATAGCTAATATGGCACCAGAATACGGAGCCACTTGTGGGTTTTTTCCAGTTGATAACGAAACCTTGAAATATTTAAAATTTTCAGGAAGAGATGAAAATGAAGTTAAAATAGTTGAAGAATATGCAAAAGCACAAGGTCTCTGGGCGAGCGAAGATATAGAGTTTACTGATACAATATCACTTGATATGTCAAAAGTGGTTCCAACTATTTCTGGACCAAAAAGACCTCAAGATAAAGTTTTATTAAATGAAGCTTCAGAAAGCTTCAAAACAGCTTTTAAAGACGCAACAGGTCGAAATGAAAAAAACAATTCAAAAGTTGAAAATACAGATTTCAAAATTGAAGATGGATCAATATTAATCGCTGCAATTACATCATGTACGAATACATCTAATCCAAATGTTTTAATTGGTGCAGGGTTACTTGCTAAAAAAGCCGTTGAACTTGGTCTAAAGACAAAACCATGGGTCAAAACTTCACTAGCTCCAGGTTCGCAAGTTGTAACAGACTACTTAGAAAAAGCGGGATTAAGCAAATATTTAGATATACTTGGTTTTAACTTAGTTGGATATGGTTGCACAACATGCATTGGAAACTCAGGTCCTTTAAATGACAATATTGTTAAAGCGATAGAAAGTAAAAATTTATACGCAGTTTCTGTTTTATCAGGTAATAGAAACTTTGAGGGAAGAATATCACCACATATTAAAGCGAATTATTTGGCATCACCTCCTCTAGTTGTTGCATACGCTTTGGCTGGGCATATGGAAGTTGATCTTTACAAAGACTCTTTAGGAAAAAACAAAGATGGAAAAGATATTTTTCTCAAAGACATCTGGCCTACAAATAAAGAAATTGAGGACACCCTTAATAAATCTTTGAATCCTGACATGTTTATTAAAAGATATTCAAATGTATCATTAGGACCCACACAATGGCAAAAAATTAAAACAGACAAAACGAGTATTTATAACTGGGATGAAAGTTCTACATATGTCAAAAGACCACCCTTCTTCGACTCTCTTTCAGATAAGCCTGAAGGGTTCAAAGAAATTAAAGATGCGAGACCATTATTAATTTTAGGAGACATGGTTACAACAGACCACATTTCACCAGCTGGATCTATTCAGAAAGATAGTCCAACAGGTGAATATTTCATGAAGCATCAAGTTTTACCAAAAGATTATAACTCATATGGCTCAAGAAGAGGAAACCATGAAGTAATGATGAGAGGAACTTTTGCAAATATAAGAATAAGAAATGAGATGGCTCCAGGGACTGAAGGTGGTTTTACAAAACTATACCCTGAAGGCAAAGTCATGCCTATATATGATGCAGTCGTAGAGTATAAAAAAAGAGGTACAGATTTAATAGTAGTTGGTGGTAAAGAATATGGTACAGGCTCATCAAGAGATTGGGCGGCAAAAGGAACAAAACTTTTAGGCATCAAAGCGGTGATTGCTGAAAGTTTTGAAAGAATCCACAGATCAAACTTAATAGGCATGGGTATACTTCCTTTACAATTTATTAACGGAATTGATAGAAAAAAAATTGGTTTAATTGGATCCGAGTTAATCTCTGTATTAGGAATAGAGGATGGGGTGAACCCTTCAGATAATGTTGAAGTTGAGATAAAATATCAATCTGGAGAAATTAAGAAAATACAAACATTATGTAGAATAGATACTAAAAATGAACTTGAGTATTATAAAAATGGTGGAATTTTACAATTTGTTTTAAGAAATATGATGTAGATATGGAAGAAGAAATTCAAATAATAAACGAAAACACTAGAAAAGAAAAAATTAAGAATTTTTTTATAAAAAATTCAAAAAATATAATCTTTTTTTTTTCAGCTATTGTAATTTTAATCATAATTTATTTTGTTTTTGATGAGCTCAAAACAAGAAGCCATTTAAAGATAGCAGAAAAATATAATTATGTTGTAAATAAGCAAAAAAATCAAATAATGAATTATGAAATAGAAAATGGTTTAATTGAAATTATAGAGTCAAAAAATTCAACTTATTCGCCATTAGCTTTATATTTTATTATTGATAACGAAATTATAACAGACACAAACAAAATAAATAAATATTTTGATTTGATTATAGGTATTAATTTTATCGACGAAGAAATAAAAAATTTGAATATATATAAAAAGGCAATTTTTAATTCAAATTTTGCTACGGAAAATGAGTTAATTAAGATACTTAGACCAATATTAAATTCTGATAGCATTTGGAAGTCTCACTCTTTATTACTTCTTTCAGAATATTTTTACTTTAAAAATAATAAATCAGAGTCAAAAAAATTACTTAATGAGATTATCGATGATGAAAAAAGTAATGAAAATATAAAATTAGAAGCTCAAAAGAAACTTATTAGAGATTTTAGTGATTAAATTTTTTAAAATTATATCTTTAGTTTTTCTTCTTTTTTCATGCTCTCTCAATTCAGATTCTAAGTTTTGGTCAAAGAGAAATATTGGTAGCAAGCAGAAAATATTAAATATTAAACAAATTTCTAAAAAAGATGAGATTTTATTAAGCGAGATAAATAAAAGTTCAAAAATTAATTTATCTAGTCTAAAAAAGGAAAATTTTTCCCAAAGCTACTTTTATAATAATAATGGAAGAACTAATTACGATGGAGAACTTAAGAGTATATCTAGATATAAGTTTAAAAAAATTGAAAGATTTAATGAATATGAGCCAGAAGTAATTTTAGATAATCAAAATATTATATTTTTTGATAACAAAGGCACAATTTTAAAATTTGATCAAAATTCTAAATTAATTTGGAAAAATAATTATTATAATAAATCTGAAAAAAAATTAAATCCTTTTTTATTTATGACAGCTAAAAATAATACTTTAATTGTAGTTGACACAATTGCTAAAACTTTTGCAATAAACATTGAAACAGGTAAATTAATATGGTCAAATTATAATATTTCACCATTTAACTCACAAATAAAGATATTCGAAGATAAATTTTATGTTGTAGATACCAAAAACATATTACGTTGCTTTTCTGTTATTGATGGTAAAGAAATATGGAATTATAAAACAGATGCACCTTTTATAAAATCACAGAAAAGAGTATCTTTAATAATTAAAAATAATAAAGTGATATTTAATAATTCCATAGGAGATATTACTGCAGTTGATACTGTTACTGGTGACCTTGTTTGGCAAACTCCTACGCAATCAAAAAAAATATATGATGAGTCAATGTTCTTTAAAAATTCGGATTTAATATCTACAAATAATTCTATTATATTTTCTAATAACAATAACGATTTTTATTCTTTAAATTCTAAAGACGGATTGCTTAATTGGAAGCAAAAGTTAAATTCTAATGTTAAACCTGTTTATTTTAATGAATTGATTTTTACAGTTACAAACGAAGGATACTTGGCTGTTATTAATAATAAAAATGGTGAACTTATAAGAAGTACTTATTTATTTAATTCATTTAAATCAAAAAAAAGAAAAAATATTAAACCAATTGGATTTATTGTGGGAAAAAAAAATATATATTTAACATTAAACAACGGAAGACTAATGGTAATTAGTATTTCCAATGGAAATGTCGAATCTATTATAAAAATTGACAAAGAAAAAATATCTTCACCAGTTGTTCAAGGTCAAAATTTATATATAACAAAAAATAATTCTATTATAAAATTGAATTAGATGTTTTTAAAATTATTAGAAAAATTAGGAAGAAAAAAAGTTGTCTTAGATAGAGGCCCATCTCATCCAAGATATAATGAAGCTAAACCGTGGATGAACAGATATTATTTACTGTTTAGAAATCGACCAAAATGGTTTCCGTTCAATATTTTAATTCACGAAATGTTAGATGATGATCACGGTGATGGAGTTCATAATCATTTATTTCCATATATAACTATCATTTTAAGAGATGGATATTATGAAACACTAAAAACAGGCAAATTTTGGAGGCCTCCTGGATATATTGGTTTTCGATCTGCTAATAATTATCATAGAGTAGATTTAAAACCTGGAACAAAGCCAATGACAATTTTTATTTCCGGACCATTTGGATTAAGAAAAGGACCAAGATCTCAATACGGTGTAGATTTTAAAAATAACAAATGATCCAAAAGTTCTTTAATTTGGAGATTTCCACAAATGGACAAAAGCTCTATGACTTTACAGATAAAACTTACGATTGGATTAAAGATAACAATTTTAAAAATGGAATTTTAAATATAAGCATACAACATACTAGCGCATCTCTTATAGTACAGGAAAATGCGGACCCTGATGTACAAACTGATTTAATTAACTATTTTGATAAATTAGTTCCAATGAATAATAAACTGTACGTACATACTATAGAAGGAAAAGATGACATGCCTGCACACATAAAATCAGCTTTAACAAATAATCAAATTTCTCTAAGCATTAAAAATGGAAATCTATTGCTAGGAACTTGGCAAGGAATATATCTCTTTGAACACAGACTAGAGCCGCATATTAGAACACTTATACATCATTTTATTGGGGACTAATTTTTTTTCAGACTCTGAAACGCAGCTAAAGCTTCTTGTCTAGCAATCTCATGTTTAACTAGAGGCATAGGGTAATCTTTACCAATTATGGTTTTAATTGCTTCTTGATATTTTTCTTCCATTTCCCATGGTTTGTGAATAAATTTTTTTGGAACTTTTGATAATTCTGGAACCCATTTTTTTACATATTCTCCATCTTTGTCGAACTTTTCACCTTGGAGTATTGGATTAAAAATTCTAAAATAAGGCGCTGCATCTGCCCCACATCCAGCAACCCATTGCCACTGCGCTACATTATTAGCAGCGTTAAAATCTAACAAACAATTTCTAAAATGTTTTTCTCCTTCTTGCCAATTAATTCTCAAATGTTTTACTAAAAAAGAACCAACAACCATTCTAATTCTATTATGCATCCATCCTGTCTCATAAAGTTCTCTCATTCCAGCATCAACAATTGGATAACCTGTCATTCCTCTTTTCCAAGCTTTTAAGAACTTACTATTTTTAACCCAAGGAAATCTATCAAATTCTTTTCTAAGATTTCCTTTAAGCATTTGTGGAAAATTGTTAATAAGACTATGAGAAAATTCTCTCCAACCTATTTCATTTATATATTTTTTTATACTTATATTTTTTTGTTTAATATTTGAACACTTTTCAAAAATATTTTGCACACTAATTTGACCATTTCGAATAAATGGTGAAAGTTTAGAAGTACCTTTCTTTGATGGAAAATCTCTATCAACTCCATAATTACCTATCTCATTTTTAATAAACTGATTTAGATTAGTTTCAGCTTGAGTTTCTGATGGAATCCAATAGTTTTCAAATTTTTTGTACCAATTTTTCTTTGGAAGAATTTTATCTGAATTAATAGACCCACTAAAAAAATTTTTAGATTTTTTTAATTTTTTAATAATGGAATTTTTCTCTGGGACTTTTTCTAAGTAAATTCTCTCTGCATTTCTCCAAAATGGGCTATAAACTTTAAAAGGAGTTCCATCATTTTTATTTACTTTATTAAATTCATTAAGAACATTGCCTTTAAAAAATTTAAAATTTATTTTTTTTTTTTCAAAAAATGAAATTAATTTTTTATCAATATCTAATTCCTCTGGTTCATAAATTTTATTCCAGTATACACTCAAATCTTTTTCTTTGTTGATTTTTGAAAAGAAATTTATTTCATCTGAATTAAAGATCTCTAAATTAATATTATATTTTTGTAAATCTTTGCCGAATTCTGTAAGTGATTTACTTATCCACCACTTTTGTGCCTCTCTTTTTTGATCAAATTTTGAATTATTATATATATAGATCGCAGATACACACTCATGATTATTTGTTGCATATGACAATGCTGGATTATTTTTTATTCGAAAATCATCTCTTATCCAAAATACTGCGTATTTACTCATTTTATTTAAGTGTTTCGTTACCCAATGAAATCATTCGTTTGTAAAGTGTTGTATCTGTGTCTCCCTCACAACCAATTAAAAGAACATTTGATTTCTCATTTAAGTCTAACGATTGCTTAATTTTTTTGTTGTTACAACTCATTATTAAACTCAATATACCGGGTGCAGAACATTCCCCACCAATTATTTTATCATTGCTAAATTCACCTCTTGCTAACATTGCCACTGTTGTCGCAATATTATCATCTGATAAACTTAAACAATTATTTACAGAATTTTTGATTATTTGCCATGGGACCAAAGATACCTCCCCACAAGACATACCACCCATTATACTTTCTTTTTTTATATCTACTTTTGTCAGTTTACCTTTCTCGACACTAGCAAGTACACAATCAGCACTTTGAGGTTCAATAATAATTATTTTAGGTATTCTTTTAAAATATCTTGCAACACCAGCAATAACTGCAGAAGCCATACCCCCAACTCCAGCTTGTAAAAAAATATGTGTTATATAATGATTAGTTTGTTCAGATATTTCTTTAATCATCACTGAATATCCTGACATCGTCAATTTTGGAACAAGCTCGTAATCAAGCCAGGCTACATCTTGAATAATTTTCCAATTATTCTCACCTGATTGTTTAATACATGCTTTTAGAGAGTCATCATAATTTCCTCTAACTCTTATAATTTCAGCACCAAAGCTTGCAATATCTTTTGCTCTACTTTCACTTACATTTTCACTAATAAAGATTTTACTTTTTAATCCTAGTCTTTGAGCTCCCCAAGCCACAGATTTACCATGATTACCAGCTGTTGCAGTTGAAACAATAATATTTTTATTTCCAGCAGAAATTTTTTCTACAGCATATGCTCCTCCAAGAGCCTTAAATGATTTTAATTTAAATCTTTTTGACTCATCTTTATAAAAAATATTATTCAAATTATAATTTTTAGCTAATTTATTTAAATCAATGAGTGGGGTAGGTTTATATCCTTCCCAGTTTGATATTGCCGTATAAGCTTCATCAATAAAACTTTTTGGTAAAACTTTTAAAATTTCTTCACGGCTAAAATTATATTTTTGATTTGATATAAATTTACTATGCGACCAGCTATCAAATAATTTACTTGATTGCATTTAACAATCTAAAGTATTTAATTTTTCCCAATCTGTTATTGGGCCTTTTTTATCAAAATTTTCATTTTGAAAAAAACTTCTTATTTCCTCTTTCTTAAGTTTAATGTAGCTGTTTATAACCGCTTCACCAAAAGCATCTTTAAGTATTTTATTTTCCTCTAATTTTTCTAATGCCTCTTCTAGATCATCTGGTAGTTTATCTAGATCTGGATAATTTTTATAATCAGTGTACATATTACATGTTAATGGCTCACCAGGATCAAGTTTCATATTCATTCCATGTAGACCTGCAGCAAGTATTCCTGCTTGTAAAAGATATGGATTTGAAGATCCGTCCATAAGTCTAAGTTCAAATCTTCCTGGATCTGGTATTCTTATCATATGAGTTCTATTATTTCCAGTATAAGAGATACTTGACGGTGACCAAGAAGCACCAGATTTTGTTGGAGGTGCATTAATACGTCTGAAACTATTTACAGTTGGATTGAAAAAAGCAGATAGTGATGCTGCGTTTTTCATTAAACCACCTAAAAAATTGTAAGCCAATTTACTTAGTCCATACCTATCTCCACTTTCTAAAAATTTATTATTTTTCTCATTCCACAAAGAAATATGAGCATGGCAACCATTTCCTGTCAGATTTTCAAATGGTTTTGGCATAAATGTAGCTCTTAAACCGTGCTTTTCAGATAAACTTTTTACCATAAATTTGAAAAAAACATGCCTGTCTGCTGTTGTAAGACAATCAGAGTAATCCCAATTCATTTCAAACTGACCATTAGCATCTTCATGGTCATTTTGATAAGGACCCCAGCCTAATTCAATCATACAGTCACAAATTTCTTTTATTAAATCATAACGTCTCATCAACGCGGATTGATCATAACAAGGTTTTGATTGCACATCTCTTTGATCTGCAATTGATGCTCCATCTGCTGAAATTAAAAAATATTCACACTCAACACCAGATTTCATCGTTAATTTATCTCTAGATAAAATACCAATTTGCTTTTTTAGCATTACTCTTGGTGAAGCTTCTACTTGTTTTCCGTCCATCCATAAGTCTGATGCAAGCCAACCAACCTCTTTATTCCATGGAAGTTGAATTAAACTGTCAGGATCAGGAATTGCAAACATATCGGAGTCCGCTGGAGTCATATCTAGCCAAGTTGCAAAACCTGCAAAACCTGCACCATCTTTTTGCATTCCAGAAATTGCACTTGCAGGCACAAGTTTTGATCTTAATACTCCAAAAAGATCAACAAAACTTATTAAAAAATATTTTATTTTTTTTGTTTTTGCTATTGTAGAAAGGTTTTTTGACATAAATTATTCTAACACAATATTATTTAAATAAAGATAAAAAGAAATTTTTGTAATAAATTAAATTTATTACAATAATAATTATTACTGCTAAAACCACACCGTATATAGCTTTAGGCCATGCAAGTCGGGACATTTTACGAGGAGTTTTATTTAAATTTTCTTGATTATTATTATCGTCCATGGTTTTAAAAAAGGGCACACACCAATTGATGTGTGCCCTTAATTTTAATTACCCGTCGGTAATATTGCTTTTCCAATCATTTGGACCACGTCTTTGCCTTGCAAGTTTTTCAAGCTCTTCTTTTTCTTGCTTGGCAGTAATGACATGCCATCCAATCCAAATAATGATGGCCAGAATAACTAAAATTCCTTCTGACCCCACACCTGGATAAATAGCACCTTTGACTTCAGAGGCGCTTAAATGATCTATCCAGTTCGTTACTGTTGCCATATATTATCCTCCTTATCTAGTTGCTGAGGCTACCGATTTTTCATCGTCTTTTGCAGCCTCCATTATTTCGTAGTCTAATCCAGCAATTTCCGCTTCTCTTGGAATTCTTAATCTTCCAACTCCATTGAGAACTTTTGCAATTATATATCCTGGTATCATTCCCAAAACAAAAAACATTATTATTGCTCCGATAAACATACCTAATGGATTTATTGATGCATAAGTTGATCCGTCCCACATAGCTCCAACACTGTAACCTGATGATGGATAACCATTTAAAACAAACCCACAAATCACTAGACCTACAAATCCAGCATAACCATGAACTGCGACCGCACCGACTGCATCATCTATCTTGAACTTACGTTCAACCCAGTAATGCATTCTGTATGCAATAACAACTCCGATCATACCAATTATCATTGATTGAATTGGGTGATACAAATCATTACCTGCAGATGCACAGATAACTCCAGCTAAACCAGATGAATATGTCCAGAAAGGATCTCCTCTAGAAACTACATATCCAGCTAGCAACCCTCCAGAAAGCGACATCAAAAAGTTAAAAGTAATACCACTTAGTGTAGTAGGAGTTACATAAATATTTGTTGCGGTAAAGTAAGTCACACCTTCCATTCCATACTCTGGACCTAAATTGAAAATAGGAATATTACATGCAGCATAGAAACCCCAGAAACCGGTATAAATTAAAAATAATCCGATTGTTACTAACCAAGGATTTCTTGGTCCTATATTTCTAGGTTCTCCGCTTGATGTAAACTTACCTATTCTTGGACCTAAAACGACTAAAATACCCAAAGCAAATCCACCAGCTATTGCGTGAATTACTCCAGATGCGTAAGCATCATGATATCCAAGTAGTTTAAGCATCCAACCGTCAAAGTGCCATCCCCATGCAGCATCTATTGTCCAGAAAACAGATCCAATTGCAATTGCTAGTATTCCAAAAGCAAATGTTGTTATTCTTTCTATAACTGCACCGGATACAATTGAAGCGGCTGTCCATGAGAAAAGTAGAAACGCTGCCCAGAAAACTCCACTAATATGATCACCCAAGTTTACAGCCATTAGCTGACTTGTAGCGACATAAAATTTAGCACTAAAAGCAGAGTCGTCAGTTATTAAAGCATCGCTTCCATTCATTATTGATGGTGCAAGGCCTGGTCCTGTTGGAAATGCCCAATAAATCCACCAACCAAATAAAAACCACGTAACTGTTACCAAAGGTATCAGCATTGTGTTTTTCATTAAAGTGTGTTGATGATGTTTGTATCGGGAAGCTCCAACTTCATACATACAGAAACCCACGTGAATTAAAAACATGAGTACTACTGTTATCCAATAGTAAAACTCTGTAAATATGGCCGTCAATGCACCTAGTTCGTCAGTCATTTCAAACCTCCATTTGTTATAACAAATTGTGAATATATTATTTGATGGTAAGGTTAGTACAATCCTTAAAAACCTAGATCGAACGCAATTAATTAAATTAAAAACAACCTGGAGTAGATGAAAATTGAGTTAGATTCTTAAAACTTTCTATAAGCCTTTTTTAGATCAACTAGTGGATGGTTTGGAGACATTTGAAATTTTACAAGTAGTTCTCTTGCTATCATATCTCTATCTTGTTGATTATTAGGAAGTTTAATTTTTTTAGGTATAGTAACCCAACCGTTTGCATTTCTATCAAATACAGCTGGTCTATCTTCTTCATAACCCATATGTACATCTTCAAGCCAATTTAAATCATCCCAACCCATTGCATCGATATATTTTTTTAAAAATGGAGTTAATCTAGAGTAGTCAGGTAAAAGGTTTACATCATATCTGTAACCAATTGTTTGACCGATCATTTTTTCTCTAGCGGTCTCTTTTTTTTTACCTAGTTGACCTTTTACTTCTTTAACTTTTTTTTTATTTTTCTTTTTTTTTGCCATTTTTAGATTTTGTGGAAATCGTCAACTCCTACAGTGTGGTTTGTACCTGATAATGGAACTTTTGCTAAAGCTGATGCCTCCATTGTCAAAGCTGCCATATCTTCTGGCTCTAAGGAGTGAATATTAGTTTTACCACACGCTCTTGCTAATAATTGCGCTTCTAAAGTCATTGTGTGTAAATAGTTGTAAACTCTTAATGCTGCTTCATCAGGATTTAATCTTTTTCTAAGTTTAGGATCCTGTGTTGCTACTCCAACTGGACAACGGCCTGTATGACAGTGGTAACAATGACCAGCTGGTACACCCATTTCTTTTTCAAAATTTGATTCTGGAATTTCTTTATTACAATTTAATGCAATCATAGCACCAGTACCTATTGCAATTGCATCAGCTCCAAGCGCTAAAGCTTTAGCCATATCTGCTCCATCTCTAACACCTCCAGCATATATCAAAGTAACTTTTCCAGTTTTTCCAACGTCATCAATAGCTCTTCTTGCTTCTCTAATAGCTGCAATACCTGGAATACCAGTATTTGCTGCAGCAATGTGAGGGCCAGCACCTGTTGAGCCTTCCATTCCGTCTAGATATATAGAGTCAGGGTCACACTTAGCGGCCATACGAACGTCGTCATAAACTTTTGCTGCTCCAAGTTTTAATTGTATTGGAACTTTATTTTTTGTCAGTTCTCTTAATTCTTGAACTTTTAAGGCTAAATCATCCGGACCTAACCAGTCAGGATGTCTTGCAGGAGATCTTTGATCGATACCTGCTGGCAGCGATCTCATTTCAGCTACCTGATCAGTAACTTTTTGACCCATTAAATGACCACCCATACCAACTTTTTGTCCTTGACCAATGAAAACTTCAATTCCATCTGCAAGTTGAGCATGATGTGGATTAAATCCATATCTTGATTGAATACATTGATAGTACCATTTTTCAGAATACCTTCTTTCATCTGGTATCATTCCACCTTCACCAGAGCACGTTGCGCTTCCAGCCATTGTTGCACCTCTTGCTAATGCAGTTTTAGCTTCGTAAGAAAGTGCGCCAAAACTCATTCCAGTAATATATACAGGTATATCTAATTCAATTGGATTCTCACATCTAGGTCCAATTACTGTTTTAGTCTCACATTTTTCTCTATAACCTTCTATTACAAATCTAGTTAAAGTTCCTGGTAAAAATACCAAATCATCAAAAGTTGGAATTTTTTTCATTAATGCCATTCCACGCATTCTGTATCTTCCCAACTGTGCTTTTATATGAATATCGTCAATAACTTCAGGTGTAAAAATTGAATTATAACCTAATAAACTTTTGTTTCTTTTTGCAAATTCGCTTTTGCCATTACCATTTGAATGACCGTTTTTACCATTTTTTTTCTTTGCCATTATATAGCTCCTTTTTTCTCAGTTGGTTCTAATGCATCGTAATTCCAAAGTTTCTTACCTGCTACAACTTTTGTCATTTTTGAAACATCAAAATTTTCGCCTAATTCAGCTACTTTAAGTTTTCTTTTTAACCAATCTATATCACTTTTTGTCATAGGTGACTCAATCGCATCACTGCCGTATGAGCCAATTTTTCCACCTACATATATTGTGCCGTCGTACATAGAGTCTCCTAAATTAATACCAACATCTCCCATAATGATGATTCTTCCTCTTTGCATCATAAAACCAGTAAAAGCCCCAGCATCTCCACCAACAATAATTGTTCCACCTTTTTGGTCAATTCCAGTTCTAGCACCAACGCTTCCTTTGCAGATTAAATCGCCTCCTCTTATAGCAGCACCAAAACACGATCCAGCATTTTTCTCAATAACAACTTTACCTGCCATCATGTTTTCTGCACAAGACCAGCCGACTCTTCCATTTACCCTTACCATTGGTCCATCAATTGAACCGACACCAAAATAACCTAAGCTTCCTTCGAAAATTAGATTTAATTTATTTAAAATCCCGACACCTAAGCTATGCTTTCCTTGTGGATTTTTAATTACGATAGTTCCATATCCTTGACTCATTAATTCATCTATTCGTCTATTTGCTTCCTTACAATCCATATCTTTTACATCAAGGTCTGTTCTTTTGTTGAAATCAACATCATATGCACCCCAATAAAAAAAGTTTTCTGCCTCATCTGGATTAAAGAATTTCTGTTGTGTTTTTCCAGTTAATACCTCTGTATGAAGACCCATTGATTGGGCTTTTGTTTTTTTCTCTGCAGTTTTTAAATTTGCCATACTTTTACTTCTCCATCAAAAGGATCATAGGTATCTATCTCTTGTGGTAATATTGATCTTATTGCTATTTCTTCTGATCCCATTGCAACTAAGTCGTCGGATTCATAAAGCACTAATGGTTTTGCAGCCATGGTATCTTTTGCCATACCTAATGAGTCTTTTGTTGCAACAAAATAAGTAAACACTCCATCTAAACCAGTCAATGAGTCTTTCATTCCTTCCTCTAAGGTTGCTCCGTTTCTCATTTTTTCTGCTAAATAAACGGCTATAAGTTCTGAGTCACATTCTGACATAAATCTCATTCCTTTATTTTCTAACACTCTTCTATTGTTCCAATAATTCGTTAATTGTCCGTTATGAACAACTGAAACATCACTAAAAGGATATCCCCAAAAAGGGTGAGCTGATTTAATATCAACACCTGACTCTGTTGCCATTCTAGCATGACCTATTGCATGAGTACCTTTAACTTCTCCTAAACCATATCTTTCAGAAACTGCTGCTGCATCACCTAAATCTTTTATTAATTCTAAAGATTTTCCTATAGACAATATCTCAACACTTTCAATGCTCTCGATCTTTTTTGAAAATTCCATAAGATCATCATTAAATTCCATTTCATATCTGAAAGAATAAGGTGTTAATCTATCTTCTTTAATTACTTTTGCCCCCAACTCACTAAGCATATTATCAACTAATTTTTTTCTTTTATCATAAACACTTGCATCTTCATTTACAGATGTGCTTCCTTCTCCAACATTTTCTCCAACTTTAAATCTCATTATGAAATTTTTACCATCATTTTCAGCATATAGGGCGTATCCAGTTGAATCTGGACCTCTATGCTTTAATGCTTGCAACATTAGCTGAAGTTCGGAACCTACGTTTGAAGATTTTCCTCTATGAATTAATCCTGCAATTCCACACATATTTTTTTCCTTTTTGTACTACGGTAAACAATCTAAATAAGTATCTAGATCCCATTGTGTCGTAGCACCTAAAAATTTTTCCCATTCATCGTTTTTATACCAGTGAAATACTTTATACATTTCATCAGGTAATGCTGATTTGATTACATCATCTTCAGCTAGTCTCTCTAAAGCTTCACCTAAACTCAATGGAAGTTTTTTAACATCTTTTCCTGCTTTTTGTGCTTCATAAATATTTCTAGACTCTGGAGCCGCAGGTTTCATTTTATTACTAATACCATCGTCACATGCTTTTAATAAAGCTGCCCCTAAAAGGTATGGATTATGCATTGAGTCAACTGATCTATATTCAAATCTTCCAGGCGCTGAAACTCTTAAACCGCATGTTCTATTTTGATAACCCCAATCAGCGTAAACCGGAGCCCAAAAACCTTGGTCCCATAATCTTCTATAAGAGTTAACAGTAGATGAACCTAACGCAGTAAGTGCCGGAAGATGTTTCATTATTCCAGCTATTGATTGTAATCCAATTTTTCCTGGTAATTGCATATCCTTTGTGTCAGGCATAAACGTGTTAGTCCCACCTGAAACATAACTAAATACTTCCTCAACACCAGGTAATTTTTTATTACCTAATTTATTTACAGAAATTTTTCCACCCTTCCATAAAGACATGTTTGTATGACATCCACTAGCTGAAACACCCATAAAAGGTTTAGTCATGAAACATGCAATTAACCCATGTTCTCTAGCAACTTGAGCACAAATTTGTCTATAGGTAGACAGTCTATCTGCATTTCTAAGTACGTTATCGTAAGTCCAATTTAACTCTAATTGCCCAGGAGCATCTTCATGATCTCCTTGGATCATATCAAGACCCATCGCTTTTGAATATTCAATTACTTTCATGAAAACTGGTCTCAAAGATTCAAATTGATCTATATGATAACAGAAAGGTTTGGAGAAACCTTTTCCAGTTGGTGTTCCGTCCTCATTTTTAGTAAGCCACATCATTTCTGGCTCTGTTCCAACTCTTAATTCTAAACCATGTTTCTTTTGGAATTCATCCATGAAAATTCTTAAGTTACCTCTACAATCTGATGTTAGGTGGCCACCTGGATTATTTCTTTCTTCTCTATTTCTAAAACAAGTACAAAAAACTCTTCCGACTCTTTTATCCCAAGGTAACTGAACAAATGTTTCTGGATCAGGTATACCCACAAGCTCCATAGCCTCAGGCCCGTAACCAATGTAATTATTGTGCCTATCTAGAAATAAGTTAGCTGTTGCTCCGTAAACTAATTGAAATCCTTTTTCAGCAGTTCTTTCCCAATGATCTGCCGGTATACCTTTACCTACAACTCTTCCAGTTACCGAAATAAATTGAAAATAAATATATGTAATCCCTAATTCGTTAATTTTTTCTCTTACATTTTTAATTAATTTCGCTCTGCCAGGTTGATTTACGTGTTTTTCTAGATCAGTCATTTTTCCCCCTTAAAGAATTTTTATTTAGTAAAAGTATCGGATATTTAGTTTAGTGTCCATAATGTTAGTCTAACTCCATGGAAAAGGACTGTTCGAAGTAGGGTGCAATTCTCCTTTCGCGTAACGATTGAATCTAAATGGTTTCAATAATTCGCTTTCGTGGCCCATAATTTCTTCAGCAACAAGTTGCCCAACACCAATCATTTTATAACCATGATTTGCATCAGCAATCATATAAACATTTTCAAAAAAACGATCGAAGATTGGGAAGGAGTCTGGAGTTAAGCATCCCAAACCACCTGATGGTCCTTTTCTGTATAGATGAGATTTTCCCTCAAATCTTTTTTGACAATGAGCTAAAGCCGACGTCCACATATCAGAAAATTTATCAGTAGTTTGATATTCAGGGGATTCTATTCCATACGGGTCGACATTTACTTTATCAAAATGTTTTTCGACAATGTAAGGCGATGTTCCACCTTGTACTCCTAGTCCCTCAATATCAGGCTTGTAATATATTCCCCACAATTTATCTGTAATTAATTTACCATCTTTATCTGAGTATAAAGGGGCATCAGTATCTACATGCGTTACAGGAGGCAATTTTCCATCATTTGTTTTTAAATAATCTTTATCAACTCCCAAAACACCTTCTTGTAAAAACCAATACTTCCACATTTCAACTTCGTGCATTTTTCCGTCTTTACCTTTAATGTCAGTTGTCTTTGGAAGTTCTAACATATTCCAAAAATCTCTTACCCATGGTCCTGCTCCAATAACAACCTGTTCACAGTCAATAGTTCCTTTATCTGTTACAACTCCAGTAACTGCATTACTGTTACTTCCTCTTTTGAAGCCAGTAACTTTAACTCCTTTAACTATATTAGTTCCATTATTATTTGCTTTTACTTCTAATGCTTTAATAGAGTCTTTGTTAAATGCATATCCACCTTTTTTCTCATGAAGAACAGATGTAATTCCTTTTGCTTGCCAATCATCAAAGATTGTTTTCATGTATTTTAAACAATCTTTTTCTCCTTCAATAAAATCTGACTCATAGCCAATAGCTTTTTGTTGTTCATAAATGCTTGCAACATCTTTATGCATCACTTCAGGTGAAATTTGCAAATATCCTACTGGATTATATTTAAATGCTTTAGGGTCGCTTTCCCAAACGCTAACAGAGTGTGCCATTAATTCTCTCATGGCTGGTTGGAAATAATTATTTCTTACAACACCACATGCAATTCCACTCGCTCCTGCTGCGGTATCTTTCTTTTCCAAAACTACTACGTCGTTTGGATTTTTATATTTTTGAGATAATTTCCAGGCAGTACTTAAACCGTGAATTCCACCACCTATGATAACTACTTTTGCTTTTGTCGGTAATGACATATCTCAATTTTTATTTTTCCTGCGACAGAAGTATATATTTTTTTTTATATATAAAATTTATAAGTAGTTTTACAACTTAGAGTTTAACCACTAAAAGCTTAAATTTTTTAAGGTATTTAGATAATCATTAAATTCGTTTACAAAAGATTTGCTAGGTCTAATAAACTTCTTTCTTTGATCATTAGAAGTTTTCTCTAAATAGAAAAAACCTTTTTCACATGCCTCATTAATTATTAATGCCGATTTAGGTCGTGAGGTTTTAAATAGCTTTGTTTTTAATTCCTCGACTGATAAATTTTGTTTAAGTTTATACGCACTCATTACAAGTAGCATCATATGATAATGAGATGGTGATTTTCTAAAAAAATAGTTGCTTGACGTGTGAGACTCCTTCATTTGATCTTCCCAAAATTCAAGAAGATCTTTGGTAGTTTTACTCATTATGATCTTACTTTTAATTTTTTTGGATCGTAGTGTGGAAAAGGAACTATTTTTGCTGGTATCCTTTTTTGATGACCGTCTATTTTTCCAACCTCAACTTCTGTATTTAATTCTGAATGTCCGACATCTATTCTACAAAGTGCTATATTTTTATTTAAAGTTGGAGAGATACACCCGCTTGTAATAATACCTACTTGTGATCTTCCAATATGAACACAATCACCGTGATTAGCTTTTTCTTTTCCAGCAAGTTCTAAACCAACCATTTTTTTTTGAGGATTTTCTTTCCTTTTAATCAAAATATCTTTTCCAATAAAATCTTCGTTTTTAGTTTTAAGAGGAACTGTAAATCCAACACCAGCTTCAAATGGATCAACTTGTCCATCAAATTCATTTCCAAACAATATCAGCCCAGCTTCAATTCGAAGAAGATCAAGTGCTCCAAAACCAGCAGGTATCAATCCTTCGTCCTTACCAGCATCCATTACAACATCCCAGACTTTTGGAGCATCAGATGGATGGCACCAAATTTCATAACCCAATTCTCCAGTATATCCTGTTCTTGATACAAGAAGCGGTATCCCACTTAATTCTTTGACTCTACAAATTGTAAATCTAAACCATTGTAATTCTGATATTTTTGGCTGAGTTGGTGGTGTCCAAATAAATTTTTCTAATATCTTTCTACTATTTGGACCTTGCAACGAAATATTGCTTATTTGATCGCTTGAATTTTTTATTCTTACTTTATAATTCTTTTTCTTAGCTTGCTCTTTTAACCATTCACCTGCATATTCATCACCACAAATCCATCTAAATCCATGATCGCTCATTTTTAAAAGCGTACCATCGTCAAACATAAATCCATTATCATAACACATTGATGAATAAACAACTTGACCAACCGATAGTTTTTTTATGTTTCTTGTTAAAGTGTAGTTCATTAATTCTTCAGCATCAGGTCCAAGAATTTCAAATTTTCTTAAAGAAGATAAGTCAATCACAACAGCTTTTTCCCTACATGCCGTATATTCATTTATCACACCATGCTTGGTGTAATCATTTGGTAACCAATAACCTCTTGCATCAACAAAGTTTCTTGTTAGTTTTGAGGTTCTCTCGTAAAAACCTGTATTTTTTGTTAATTTTGGTTCTGCGTCTGTTTTCATTCTAAAAGCAAATGATTTTGTAAATTCTTTATTCTTATCATAAGTTCTAACAAAAATATCAGTTGGATTCCATGAATTACATGGATCAATATCACTTGGACATGCTGATGTACCACATGTTAAATTTTTAAGAGCCTTCATTATTACATAATCTCCTGGGCGAGCAAAAGATTCATCAGATAAAACTGTATTTTGTCCTCCAGCTGAGGTGTTGAAAAAAAGATTAATCGCGTGCCAGCCTTTTTGTTTTTGTACACCATATTTTTGCATTGCACCTGTTAAATTATCTGAGCAATTTGGATGACCAAAATATCCTGCATCTTCATAATATTTTGATGTGCATGCAAGATTAAAAGTATCATGTCTACCGACAGTATCTCTTATTACCTCAACTAAAGGCTCATGATCTGTATCGTAAAACTTTGAGTATAAACCAGGACCAGGAAAAGTATTACCCATAAATGTTCTTGTTGTTTGCCAGTCAAGACCTTTCTCAACACCCTTTTCAAGCTTTGCTGTATCAAAAGCTACAAAGTCAGAACACTGTCTACCTGTTGGACATATAATTTGAATATAGTCTCCCTCTTTAACTTCAAATGAGATTGCAGTTTGTTTATCGATATTAGTTTCATTTAGTGGATCAAATACAGGATCAGGAATTATGGAATGCTCTTTATCATTAACTATATTTGCTCTTTTAATGAAAATTGTTAAATCAGTTGGTGGGTTTTGTTCATATACGAGCATTGCAGGTCCTGGTGCTGCAAAAATACTGTAACACTTGTCTTTTGATTTAAATTTTAATTTCTCACCCCACGATGTATCTTTATCAAAAACTATTGCTGATTTTGAGTTCTTTATGTCTAGGTTTCTTTTTTTTAATTGATAAGCTGCAACTCTAGAAGTCTCATCTTTTGACGATAAAATTTTTTTTATTTCAACGCTCTCTTTTATTTCTTTTAAGTTAAGCAGCGAAAGATCTGAATTACCGTCTTTATTAAACACAGCAATCTCACAAATTTGATTTCCCTCATTATTTATTATTTCAATTTCATCATCAGGAAATAATTGTATTCCTGTTAAACCGCCGCCATCAACCACATATCTTTCAACTCCAGGTGGCAACACGTTCAATCCGGGTTCTCTTATTTGAAATAATTCACTACTCATAAGCAATCATAAACACTTATATATTATATATATATGTTCTTGTTGACTATACATTTTCTTAGGCACATAATTAGTCACTTAATATATTAAGAAAGGGGAAAATAATGAGAAAAATAATATCTCTTATATCTGCTTTAGTGATTTCAATGGTTTCTTTCGTTGGAGTTGCAAACTCAGCAGATAGTAAAAAACCCATTGTTATACCAACACACAACTGGTCGAGCCAAGTAGTTATGGCATATGTGATCGGTGGAATTATGGAGAGCATGGGTAATAACGTTAAATACGTTCCAGCTGACTCTCAAGCTGTTTACGAATCTATTAGAATTGGAGACGTAACTTTATCACACGAAGTTTGGGAATCTGCATTTGGAAAATCTTTTGACACTGCTCGAGATAAGGGCGGAGTTTTAGATTGGGGTGATCATGAAGCAAGAACAATTGAGGATATGGGTTATCCTGATTGGGCTGTAAAATATTGTCCTGGTCTACCAGATTGGAACGCTTTAAAGAATCCAGATTGTGCTAAAAATTTTGCAACACCAGACTCTGGTGGAAAAGGACGAATGCTTGAAGGTCCTCAAAGTTGGCACGGAGACCTAATACCTCAAAGAATTGAAGCTCTTGGATTAGGTGATCTATGGACTGTTAAGTTTGCTGGTGGTGCAGACGCACTTTGGGCAGAACTTAAAGCAGCTAAAAAAGAAGGAAGAGGAACTATAATTTTCAACTGGACACCAAACTTTACTGATGGTGCTGGTTTTACTTTTATAGATTTTCCACCATACTATGATGGTTGTAGACCTGTAGACGGTGGTGATGGAAAATGTGGAGCTCCTGATGGCTATTTAAAAAAAGCTGTTAACGAGAACTTTCCAAAAACTCATCCAGCAGCTGCAGCAATGTTCAAGAAATTATCTTTTAACACAAGTCAAATTGGAGCAATGGCTGCTTTAGTTGACGAAGATAAGATGTCTCATGAAGATGCTGCAAAAAAATGGTTAGCTGACAATAAGTCTGTATGGCAAAGTTGGACTAAGTAATCACTTTATTTCAACTTAAAATCAAATTAAAATCTTCCCTAGTTTTACTAGGGGAGATTTTTTTTTTATTTTAGTGTAGTTTATAAAAGTAATGAGAAAGATTTTAATTTATATAATTTTAAGCTTTATATTTTCCAATATTAGTTTTGCAAAAAAATCAGGATGTACCGATGGAGATTGTAATAATGGTTTTGGAACATGGACTTACACTGATAAAACAACCTATGTTGGTGATTGGGTTAATGGGTCAAAAAAAGGCAAAGGTATTGAAACATGGCCAAATGGATATGTTTATGAAGGTGAATTTAATGACAGTAAATGGCATGGTATTGGAAAGTTGAAATTCCCCGATGGCTCCACTTATGAAGGAGAGTGGAAAAATAGTAAAATGCATGGCAAAGGAGTTTTTACCTGGTCTGATGGCAAAGTAATGGAAGGTACATGGAACGAGGGTAACCATGTTAAGTAACATTTATAGATTGTCTGAAAATTATAAAAATTCAATAGGTTTAGTTAGTTTAACAATTGTAATTTTCTTTACATTTTTTGTACTTAACATTTTTTTTGGACCAGATCCAAATGCTGAGAAAAAAATTGCTGAAGAAAAAAAAATTCAAGAACAAGCAAATGAATTTATTGAGAGTTTACCAAGAGGTGTGCTAACGTTTTATGAAAGTGATAAAGGAAGAAAGCTTTCAGCAGAAGAATATAAAATCGTATGTAATAATACAAAGATTATTACACAAAGAGCAATTATGGGCGCGAACATTACAGATGCTAAAGCATTTAATTTATATACAGCAAATGGAGGTACTACCGGAAAATACGCAGTTAATTGGAACGATAGTAAAAATAAATGTTTTGCAAAATTTACGGTAAAACCTTTAGAAGGAACTTCAGACTCAGTAACAGTTGAGGGTGAGGCACTTGGATTTTTAAGAACAAGTATAGATACTAGGGTTTATTTTATTAAAAATTTTTAGATGGAGAATACACTAACAATAATAGTATAA
Organism: uncultured Pelagibacteraceae bacterium; assembly: GCA_902585665.1. Lineage (GTDB taxonomy): Bacteria > Pseudomonadota > Alphaproteobacteria > Pelagibacterales > Pelagibacteraceae > Pelagibacter. The sequence goes on from CACIEO010000001.1 coordinate 192,049, forward strand.
TTATTTAAATATGTCTTCTACACCAGTAATTAAATGTGAGTCTGTTTACAAAATTTTTGGAACCAATGCCAAAAAAATGCTTCAGAGTGCAAATGGTAATGTAGATGCAAAATCATTTCAGGACGCAGGATGTATTGTTGGAGTTAATAATGCTTCATTTGAGGTTTCTAAAGGTGAAATGCTTGTGGTTATGGGTTTATCTGGTTCGGGTAAATCAACATTGTTAAGATGCATATCTCGTTTGACTGATGCAACAGGAGGGAAAATATTTATTGAAGGTCAAGATCTTCTCGCAATGAACGAGAGACAATTAATTGAATTACGAAGAAATAAAATGGGAATGGTGTTTCAGAGTTTTGCCCTGCTTCCCCACAAAACAGTTTTGGAAAACATAGCTTTTCCTTTGCAAATAAAAGGAAGTAAAACTAACGAGAGTATTCAAAAAGCAGTAGAAATGGTTGAGCTTGTTGGTTTAAAAGGTAGAGAAAATTATTTTCCAAGAGAGTTATCTGGAGGTCAACAACAAAGAGTAGGTATAGCTCGTTCACTTGCAGTTGAACCTGATATTTGGTTTTTAGATGAACCTTTTTCTGCTCTTGACCCTTTAATTAGAAAAGAAATGCAAGATGAATTTCTGAGACTTCAAGGAGTTTTAAATAAAACAATTCTATTTATCACACATGATTTTGACGAAGCACTAAGGCTTGCTGATAGAATAGCAATTATGAAGGATGGTTTAATTGAACAATTAGATACTCCAGCAGACATAGTTTTAAATCCAAAAACTGAATATGTCAGAAAATTCACTCAAGAAGTACCAAGAGAAAAAGTTTTAAAGATCGAAGCTGTAATGGACAAATCTTCAGGGGGACAAAATGCTGACAATATCACTGTTTCAAAAGATGCTATAATTGAAACTGTGGCTGAAAAAATTTTAAGTCAGGATAAACCGGTGAGTGTGATAGATAAAAATAATAATGTAGTTGGAAGTGTAAAACCTTCAAAAATAATCCAAACTGTTTTTGGGCAAGGTAAAGAAAAAAAATAAAGTATTATGGCTTTTCTTCAAAAATATCCTAAAGCTGTCCAATGGTCATTTTTGTTATTAGTGTTCTTTGGATTATGTTTTGCAATAGAGGTTCCTGATGGATATGAATTTGCGAAAGCTGGAACTGAATTTATTGATAAAGATAAATTAGATCAAACAAAATACAGTGTGTTTTGGAGATTACCTGCTTTTATAGCATGGATGCCTGGATGGATAAATGACTCAGTTTTTTTTCTATTAAATGAATGGGCACCTATAGAATATTTTGATAGCGATATTCAGGAGACAAAATCTCGTCCAGTTGTTCTTCATATTACAAGAATTATTTCTAGATCAATGCTTTTCATGATTGAGTTCATAAGAGAAATTTTAATTGGAGGTGTTGAAACTGTTGTAGCATTTACTAGCTGGGATTGGTTAGATAAAAATCCTTGGGCAGAATTACCGGGACTTCCTTGGACTATTGTTGCTGGTGCAGCTGTAGTTTTAGGTTATAAATTAAATGGCAGGAATCTTGCTATCTTTGCTGGATTAACTATGATTTATATTTCAGCATTTGGTCAATGGAAACCTTCAATGCAAACTTTATCTTTTGTAATGGTTGCAGCGCCAATATCTTTCTTATTAGGATTAGGATTTGGAATATGGGCATACAGAAGTAAAAGAGTTGAAAATATTTTAAACCCACTTCTTAACGTTGCACAAACCATGCCACACTATTCTTATTTAGTTCCAATAATGGTTTTATTTGGTATTGGTGACCATGCTGGAGCAATAGCAACTATTATTTTTGCTACACCTCCTATGGTCAGATTGACTTTGCTAGGACTCAGAAAAGTTTCACCAGAAGTTATAGAGGCTGGAAAGATGAGCGGATGTAGTAATTTCCAACTCTTATTTAAAGTATTAATACCAACGGCTCGTAGAGATATTTTAATTGGTGTTAACCAAGTTATCATGCAGTGTTTAGCAATGGCTGTTATTGCATCTTTTATTGGAGCAAAAGGACTAGGCTGGAATTTATTATTAGCTTTGAACCAATTACGAATAGGTTTAGCTTTAGAAGCAGGAATATGTATAACACTAATCGCTGTTTTATTAGATAAAATGTCACTGGCTTGGGCAAACAAACAAATAAATTATTTTGAAAATCCAACTTTCTTTCAAAGAAATAAATATTTTATGATTTTTGTCGGAGTGGTCATAGCTGGATACATTTTATCATATATTGGAACATTCTATTTCAAAGAAGGATTTAATTATCTGTTTATTGTTCCACACAATAAAGGAATATCTACAGAAGCATTTTGGAATTCTGGTGTAGATTGGATACTTGATAACTTTTTTGATCCACTAAAAGTTTTTAATACTTGGTTAATTACACAAGTTTTAATTCCTATGAAAAATGCCTTCTTAAGAATGCCAGCTGTAGCTACTTTTGTACTTTTTATGGGTGCTGGTTATATTATTGGAGGAATAAGATCTGCAATTGTTGTTGGAAGCTTTACATTATTTATAGCTCTAACTGAGTGGTGGGATAGAGCGTTAATAACCATGTATATGGCAACATTCGGTGTAATTGTTTCAGGTATTTTAGGTATAATAATTGGAACTTTAAGTGCACAAAGCAAAACAAGCACTAAAATTACATTAGCGGTGTGTGACACACTTCAAACATTTCCATCTTTTATTTACCTAATACCTGTAATTATGTTATTTGGGGTAACAGACACTTCTGTTTTAATTGCAGTTGTAATTTATGCATCAATACCTGCAACAAGATACACAATAGAAGGATTAAGAAGCGTTCCATCAGCATTACATGATGCAGGCTCAATGTCAGGAGTTAACAGACTTCAAAGATGGATGAGAATAGAACTACCCTTAGCCTTTCCACACATGATGCTTGGAATAAATCAAACAGTCGTATTTGCATTGTTTATGGTAATTATTGGAGCAATGATTGGGACAACTGATCTTGGACAATATATACTTAAAGCATTATCTGACAGACAAGGAACTGGTAATGGTTTGATGTTGGGATTATGTGTAGCATTTATTGGACTTGCAGTTGATAATTTAATACGTACTTGGGCAGAAAAACAAAAGAAATTGCTGGGGCAGGATTAATATTTTGTGAATGGAATACTTGCCATTGATCAAGGAACCACATCGTCTAAAGCAATTATTTTTTCAAAAAGTGGCAAAAAATTAATTTCATCTCAATTAGAGTTTAAGCAATTTTTTCCAAAAAACGGATGGGTAGAACATAATCCCAAAGAAATTTGGTCAACAACAATCAAAGTCACAAAAAATGTTTTGTTAAAATCAAAGAAGTTAAAAATAAATATTAAAGCCTTAGGAATTACCAACCAAAGAGAAACAACCGTATGCTGGGACAAAAGAACAGGTGAACCAGTTTATAATGCAATTGTTTGGCAAGACAGAAGAACAGAAAACTACTGCAAAAAAATTAAAAAAAAAGAAAAGTTAATTAGAAAAAAAACTGGTTTATTTTTAGACCCATATTTTTCTGCAACAAAAATAAAATGGATAATAGATAACGTCCCAAAAGCTAAAAAATTATTTAAAAAAAATGAGTTGCTGTTTGGTACAATTGACACCTTTTTGATTTGGAAATTAACCAATGGTAAAATTCACGTAACAGATGCCACAAATGCCTCAAGAACAATGCTTTTTAATATTACAAGTAACAAATGGGATAAAGATATTTTAAAAATATTCAAACTCAACGAAAAAATTCTTCCAACTGTTAAAAATTCTGCTGATGATTTTGGTTTTACAAGCGAGAAAATTGTTGGACAAAAAATAAAAATTTCTGCTGTATTGGGCGACCAGCAAGCAGCAGCAATAGGTCAAGCATGTTTTGAAAAAGGATCAGTCAAAAGTACCTATGGTACAGGAGCCTTCTTAATAATGAATACTGGTGAAAAAAAGATCATGTCAAAAAATAAATTAATAACTACAATTTGTTACAGAATAAATAATAAAACTACATATGCTTTAGAAGGGTCTATATTTATTGCAGGTGCTGGTGTGCAATGGCTTAGAGATAAAATCAGGCTAATAGATAATGCTTATGAGACTGAAAAGATCGCGAAATCAAAAAAAAATAGTAAAGGTGTTTATGTTGTACCAGCTTTCACAGGTCTAGGAGCTCCATACTGGAATTCCAAATCAAGAGGTTTAATCACGGGTCTTACAAGGGATAGTGATTGGAGAGATTTAGTAAGAGCAACAATCGAGTCTGTTGCTTATCAAACTTCTGATTTATTCTTATCAATGAGAAAAGATGGTTTAAACCCTAAAAGTGTTAAGGTTGATGGTGGTATGGTTTCAAATAATTGGTTTGTTCAATTTCTATCAGAAATTTTAAAAATTAAGATTACCAGATCAAAAATTAATGAAACTACTGCTTTAGGAGCTGCTTATATGGCTGGTTATCAAACTGGTATTTATAGATCCCTCAGTGATATTAAACAAAATTGGAAAAAAGATAGAGACTTTAAACCAAAATTCAATAAAAGTTACAGAAATAAGTTATTGCAAGGTTGGCAACAAGCAATTAAAAAAACTTTAGCATAATTTTGTTATGGCAAAAATATTAGTAATTGGTGGTGGAGCAATGGGATCAGCTTTTACGATTCCTTGTTTAGATAATAAAAATAATGTAACAATTACTGAGCCTTATAGCAAACAATTTATAAATAATCTTAAATCAAAAAATAAATTTCATTCAGTATTAAAAATAAAGCTACCAAAAAAACTTAAATTCAGAATATTTTCAAAAGAACTTTTAAAAGAAAAGTTTAATTTGATAGTTATTGCACTTAGTTTACCAGGAATTAATTTCATAAGTAAGGAATTAAAAAATATTAAAAATAAAACACCAATATTAATTTTAACAAAAGGTTTGAAATATGACAAAAAAAGAAATAAAATTTTAACAATTTCTGAGCAAATTAAAATTGACACTAAGAATAAAAATATTTCAGTCTTAAAAGGCCCATGTTTAGCAAAAGAACTAGCAAAAAAAAATCAGACCAAAGTAATTATCGCAAATAAAAACATTAATATAGCAAAAAAAATTGGAAAATTAATTTCAACGAATTATTATTTAGTTGAATATTCGACAGATATAATCGGTGTTGAAGTTTGTTCGGCAATAAAAAATATTTATGCTATGGTTATAGGTGCAGGTCAATCTTTAAATATGTCTTCAAGTTTATTTCAAAAATCCTTAATAGAAATGAAATATTTAACAAAATATTTTAATGGTAAAGAAACCACAGTCGAAAGTCTAGCAGGTGTTGGTGATTTATATGTAAGCGCTGCTGGAGGAAGAAATAGTAAAATGGGTGATTATTTAGGAAAAGGTTTTACATTTAAATCTGCTAAGAAAAAATTTATGTTGAAAGATACAGTTGAAGGAGAACAATTGGCGAGAGAAATTGGACCGTTTATTTTTAAAAAAATTAATTTACAAAAAATACCTTTAATGATTAATTTAATTAGATCTTTATTAAAAAATAAAAAATTAAATTTAAAAAAATTGTAAATTTTATGAAATCTAATTGGAACTACCCAACAACCGTCTGGGTCGGTAATAATAGAATAATTGAAATTAATTCTGCATGCAAAAGTCTTAAAATTAAAAAGCCATTGTTTGTCACAGATAAAGATTTAGCAGGTTTAGATTTTGTAAAAAATATAATTAAAATTATTGAAAAAGAATTCAAAAACATAAATATTTTTTCCAATTTTTCTGGTAACCCTAATGGCGATGATGTTGATAAAGGTGTTAAAGAATTTAAAAAAAATAATTGTGATGGTGTAATAGCTTTTGGTGGTGGAAGTGGATTGGATGTTGGAAAAGCAATAGCGTTTATGTCTGGTCAAACAAGACCAATTTGGGATTTTGAGGATATAGGTGATCATTGGAAAAGAGCCAACAACGATAGTATCGCACCTATAATAGCTGTACCCACAACAGCAGGTACAGGCTCAGAAACTGGAAGAGCATCAGCGATAATTAATAATGAAACTGGGGTAAAAAAAATAATTTTCCATCCTAAATTTTTACCGTCGATTGTAATTTTAGATCCAGTTTTAACTTTGGACCTTTCTCCAAGATTAACTGCTGCAACAGGGATGGATGCTTTAGCGCATAACTTAGAGGCTTTTTGCGCTCCTGGATTTCACCCAATGGCTGATGGTATAGCGATAGAAGGTATAAGATTGACAAAAAAATCTTTAATGACTGCTGTTAAAGATGGAAAAAATTTAGAAGCAAGGTCAGATATGTTGGCCGCAGCAAGCATGGGATCTACTGCGTTTCAAAAAGGTCTTGGTGCAATTCACTCATTAAGTCACCCGGTAAACGCTCAATTTAATTTACACCATGGATTATCTAATGCAATTTTTATGCCTTATGTACTAACTTATAATAAAAAATTTATAGAAAATAGAATAGTATCTGTTTGTGATTTCCTTGGTTTAAAAAAAAATTTTAAAAGTTTTTTGGATTGGATCTTAGAACTAAGAAAAGAGTTAAATATTCCACATGCTTTATCAGAAGTTATCAGCGAAGATAAATTTGATTTAGAAATGTTATCAAAAATGGCTCTCGAAGATCCTTCAACTGCGACAAATCCTAGACTGTTAAATCTAGAAGATATGAAAAAATTATATGACCACAGTATGAAAGGTAATTTATTTTCATGAAAAAAATACTAATAGTAGAGGGTAATCTTAAAGAGGAAAATCAGCAATTTACTAATGCTGGCATCCAAACACATACAGAAAGTTTAAAAGATAGTATTGCATATTTTACCAAAAATTTAGAAATTGATGTAGCAAATCCATCATCAGATCCTAAAGTTTTTGAGAATATTAAAAACCTTGAGGAGTACGATGGTCTTATATGGGGCGGCAGTAGCTTAAATATTTATAATGACACAATTGAAATTCGTAGACAAATTGAATTTATGAAAGAGTCTCAAAAAAAAATAAAAAAAATTCTTGCAATATGTTGGGGTATGCAAGTTGCGGTTACAGCAGCAGGTGGTGAGGTAAGGAAATGTCAAAAAGGAACACATAGAGGAATTGCGCATCAAATACAAATAAATGAAAATGGTTTAAAACATCCTCTTTATAAAAATAAAAAAAATAATTTTAACACTCCTGCATTTAATTTTGATGAAGTTTCAAAAGTTCCAAATAACGCTATACTTTTATCATCAAATAAAATTAATAAAGTGCAAGGACTAAATTTTAAAATTAATGAGTGTGATATCTGGGGTATACAATATCATCCAGAGATATCATACGATAAAATGATAAGATTGATCCATTTTAGAACTGAGAGATTAATCGAAAAGAAGGCTTTTGAAGATCAAAAAGAAATTGATAATCATGTTCAAATGATAGAGCAAGAAAATCAAATATCAAATAAAGATTTAAGAATGATCGAATTAAAAAATTGGATTGATTATTTAAATGAAAATAAAATCTAAGCAACAAATAATAGAACATTTTATTTCAGGTAATAAACAAGATCAATTTATTGGTGTTGAGAATGAAAAATTTCTATTTAAAAAAAAAAGTAATGAAAGGGCAGATTACTCTGATTTATTAAAAATTTTCAATTTTTTTATCTCAAAATTTAATTGGGAGCCTATTAAAGAAGATGAAAATATTATTGGTTTAAAAAAAAATGGAAAAATGATTACTCTAGAGCCAGGAAATCAAATAGAATTGTCTGGTAGTCAATTATCTAATATTCATGAAATCTGTTCTGAGTCATATGAATTTCAAGAAAAACTAAATTTAGCATGTGAAAACTTTGATTTAAAAACTTTATCAGTAGGTTTCGACCCATTTTCGAGTATTGATAAAATTCCAAATAATCCAAAAAAAAGATACAAAGTTATGACAAAAGAGATGCCAAAAAATGGTTCTCTAAGCTTAGAAATGATGTATCAAACAGCTGGTACTCAGATAAATATTGACTACAAAAATGAAGAAGATTTTAAAAAAAAATTTAAAGTTGCATCTTATCTAACACCAATAAGCATCGCATTATTTTCAAATTCTGCAATCAAAGAAAACAAATTCAGTGGTTATTTATCTTATCGTTCGAAAGTTTGGCAAAACACTTCTAGAGCTGGATTGCCAGAAATTTTTCTTGAAGAAATGTCTTATGAAAAATATGCAGATTTTGTTTTAAATTATCCACTGTTATTTTATCAAAAAAATAACGAATATTTATTCCCAGATGGTAAAACATATTCCGATTTAATAAAACAAGATGAAGCTGACAAAAGTAATCTTGAATTGCATCTATCCACAATTTTTACCGAAGTAAGATTAAAAAGCTACATAGAAATAAGATCTTTGGATGCATGCGAATGGGACTGTCATTGTGCTGGTCCAGCATTTTTAATAGGACTTCTTTATGGAAATTTAAATGAAACATATGAGATTATAAATAAATGGAAAAAAAAAGATATTTTAGAAGCATATTTTAATAGTCCATCAAAAGGTTTTAGTACAGAAATAGAAGGTAAAAGTATTTTAGATTGGTCAGAAATTTTTTTAAAATTATCAAAAGAGGGATTAAAATTTAGAAATCAATTAAACTCAAAAAAAAATAATGAGCAAATATATCTTAAAAATGTTAATAGCATGATCACTAAAAAAAGTACAAAAGCTGAAGATTCACTTAAAAATCTAAATCAATGAAAAAAATTATAGCAATACAATCTAACAACCTAAAAACAATTAATCCATTAACAGATACGTCTTTACAATTAGCAATTGAGGCTCAAAAAAGAGGTTTTAAAGTTTTTTGGTATGAAGCTGATAATTTAAGTATAATAAATTCTAAACTCCAAGCTCAAGGACATCTGGTATATTTTTTTGAAGGTAAAAAAAATTTTTATAAAATAAATAAAAAAATTAAATTTAATATTTCAAAAGCTGCTTTTATTTTAATAAGGCAAAATCCACCATTTGATATGAATTATATTAATTCTACATATTTTTTGGATAATATTGATCAAAAAAAAGTTATTAATAATCCATCTGCGATAAGAAATGTATCTGAAAAATTTTACTCTTCACGATTTTTAAGATTTATGCCTCCGACTATTTTTTCAAATAGTATTGAGGACATCCACAAACATTACAAAAAATATAAGAAAATCGTAATTAAACCTTTAGATGGTTACGCAGGAAAAAATATACTCTTTTTAACAAAAAAATTTTCTAAACCAAAAGTATCTTTGTTTATTAAAAAATATAATTATTTGATGGTCCAAAAATATTTAAATAAAGTAAAATTTGGAGACAAAAGAGTATTTATAATCAAGGGTAAAGTAAAAGGCGTAATTAAAAGAGTTCCAAGAGCAGGATCTAACTTATCAAATATTTCACAAGGTGGAACAGCATTTAAAACTGCCTTAAGTAAAAAAGAATTAAAAATTTCCTCATTAATCGGCAAAAGTTTATTAAAAGATAAAATTTATTTTGCAGGAATAGATTTAATTGATGGTTACCTCATTGGAGATATAAATGTTACATCTCCAACTGGATTACCTCAGTTTAAAGATCTTACAGGAAAAAATTTAGCAAAAGATTTTTGGGACGGTTTAGGTTTAAAATAATCCTTCTATATCACCTTTTTTATTTAGTTTTATTTTATCAGCGGCTGGAACTCTTGGTAAACCAGGCATTGTCATAATTGATCCACAAACTACAACAATAAACTCAGCACCAGATGATAATCTTACCTCTCTTATAGAAATTTCATGACCTGTAGGAGCCCCTTTTAATTTAGGATCAACTGAAAAACTGTACTGAGTTTTAGCTATACAGACAGGTAATTTTCCATATCCATTATCCTCAAATATTTTCAACTGTTTTTTAACATTTTCATCTGAAGTAATTGAACTTGCTTTGTATATCTCTTTTGCAATAGTTTCCACTTTGCTCCACAATGATTGATTATCCTCATATAAAAACTTAAAATTTTTCTTTTTTGAAACTTTGCATATTTTAACAACTTTTTTAGCTAAATCTTTTGCACCTTTTCCACCGTCTGCCCAATGTGTAGACTCGCTGACTTCAACTTTTTGACTTTTACAAAAATCCTTTACTGCGGATATTTCTTTTTTTGTATCTAAAATGAAACTATTAACAGCTACAATTGGCGTTAATCCAAATTTTTTTATATTACTTATGTGTCTTTCCAAATTTACTAATCCTTTTTTTAGCGCTTCAACATTTTCGTTTTTTAAATTTTCTTTTTCAACACCTCCATGCATTTTTAAGGCTCTTATTGTTGCAACAATAACTACACAACTTGGTTTTAAGTTTGATTTTCTACATTTAATATCTAAAAATTTTTCAGCACCTAGATCTGCGCCAAACCCTGCCTCTGTAACAACATAGTCAGCAAGTTTTAAAGCAGACTTTGTTGCAATTACCGAATTACATCCATGCGCAATATTAGCAAAAGGTCCTCCATGGATTAATGCAGGGTTATTTTCTAAAGTCTGTGTTACGTTCGGTCTTATTGCATCTTTTAAAAGAACAGTCATTGGTCCTTGGGCGTTTAGATCTTTTGCATAAATAGGTTTGCCATCGGTATTGTATGCAATTGTTATATTTCCGATTCTTTTTTCTAAATCTTTTAAATCATTTGATAGGCAAAAAATTGCCATAACCTCTGATGCAACTGTAATATCAAAGCCATCTTCTCTAGGGAATTCTTTTGCAACACCTTTAGTATTTATATTTATGAACCTTAGAGCTCTGTCATTCATATCCATAACTCTTTTCCAAACAATTCTCTTATCATCAATTTTAAGTTTGTTACCCCAATAGATGTGATTATCTATTAATGCAGATAACAAATTATGAGCTGATGTAATGGCATGGAAGTCTCCAGTAAAATGTAAATTAATTTGTTCCATAGGTACTACTTGAGCATAACCTCCTCCAGCAGCGCCTCCCTTCATACCAAATGATGGTCCGAGACTAGGCTCTCTCAAACATACTATTGATTTTTTACCAATTTTGTTAAGGCCATCATGCAACCCAACAGAGGTAGTTGTTTTTCCCTCTCCTGCAGGTGTAGGAGTAATAGCTGTTACTAAAATTAGATGTCCATCTTTTTTATTTTTTAATTTATTTAAGTATTCAAGGTTAATTTTAGCAATATGCCTACCCATAGGACTAAAGCTGCTATTATTATCTGGAACTTTGATTTTGCCTAAAATATCCTTAATAGGCTTCATTTTTGCGGCTCTTGCTATTTCGATGTCTGATTTGACTGCGCCCATATATGCTTTCTTTAAGCTTTATATTATGGAACAGATTTCTATACTTTATTATATAATTTTTAAAGAAATAAATTAAAATTAGTTATAATAATTTATGCAAAAATATTCATTTTTAAGCTTAATAAAAAATGCATTCTCAGGTCACAAAGGTTGGGAAGTTGCCTGGAAAGATCCAACACCAAAAAAAGAATATGACATAGTCATAATTGGGGGTGGGGGTCATGGCCTAGCCACAGCATATTATTTAGCTAAAGAACACAAAATTACAAATATTGCAGTTATAGAAAAAGGATGGATTGGTGGCGGAAATGTTGGGAGAAATACAACTATTATAAGATCAAATTACATGCACGATGAAAACGGTCTCTTTTATGAAAAAGGTATGGAGTTGTGGAGAAGCATGTCTCAAGATTTAAACTTCAATATAATGTTCTCTCCAAGAGGAATTATTAATCTTGCGCATTCTGATGCACAAATGAACGCTTATGCAAGAAGAGGAAACTCTATGAGATTAAATGGTATTGATGCAGTATTGCTCGATAGAGAAGAAGTAAAAAAGAAAGTTCCAGTTTTAGATTTTTCTGACAATGTAAGGTTCCCAATATTTGGTGCACTGATGCAGCCCAGTGCTGGAACTGCTAGACACGATGCGGTTGCTTGGGGTTACGCAAGACAAGCTGACTCAATGGGAGTAGATATTATCCAGCATTGTGAAGTTACCGGATTTGATATTAATAATGGAAAAATTCAAGGAGTTAAAACCTCAAGAGGAGATATTAAAACTAAAAAAGTTGGTTTATGTGTTGCTGGTAGCACCTCAATTCTAGCTGAAATGTTAAATATGACATTACCAATTGAAACTCATTTATTGCAAGCTTGTGTTTCAGAACCAATCAAACCAATTCTTGATCATGTAGTAACTTTTGGTGCTGGACATTTTTATTGTAGTCAATCCGACAAAGGTGAAATGGTAATGGGTGGAGATTTGGATGGATATAATAGTTATGCGCAAAGAGGAAATTTACCAACACTTCAACATGTATTGACAGAGGGAATTGCGATGTTCCCATTTTTAAGTAAATTAAATATGCTAAGAACCTGGGGCGGTATAATGGATATGTCAATGGATGGATCACCAATAATCGACAAAACTCATATTGCAGGATTATATTTAAATTGTGGTTGGTGTTATGGTGGATTTAAAGCAACACCAGCATCAGGTTTTACTTTTGCACATACAATAGCTCAAGATAGAGTTCACGAATTAAACGCTGGTTTTAGACTAGATAGATTTAGCACTGGTCACCTCATAGATGAAAAAGGTCTTGGAACAAAAACTTGGATTTCTTAAATGCTTTACATCAAGTGCCCACATTGTGGATTACGATCTCAAAATGAATTTGCTTATGGTGGAGATGCTTCAGTAAAAAGACCAGAACTTAATAAAGAAATTTCAGATCAAGAGTGGGATGAGTTTGTATATTTAAGAAAAAGCCCAAGAGGAAAACATTTAGAACTTTGGCATCATGTATCTGGATGTAGACAATGGATAAAAGTTCTTAGAGATACCTCAACACATGAAATATTTAATACTTATAAATCAGAAGAAAAAGTTGGATAATGGTACAAAATTATAGATTAGATAAAATCGGATTAGTAAATAGAGAAAAAAAACTTTCATTTAAATTTAATGGCAAAAAATATTTTGGCTATGACGGAGATACACTGGCATCTGCTCTAATTGCTAACGGTGTTCATTTAGTAGGAAGAAGTTTTAAATATCATAGGCCAAGAGGTTTTTTTGGTGCAGGTGTCGACGAGCCTTACGCTATTGTTCAATTATATAGAAATGGAGAAACAGAACCAAACGTGAGAGCTACAGAACAGGAATTATTTGAGGGTTTAGAGGCGAAGAGCGTAAATTGTTGGCCAAGTGTTAATTTTGATATTGGTGCAATAAATAATTTTTTAAATATATTTTTACCTGCAGGTTTTTATTACAAAACTTTTATGTGGCCGAGAAGCTTTTGGTACAGAATATACGAACCATTTATAAGAAAAGCAGCAGGTTTTGGCGTTGCATCAAAAGAACATGACAAGGAAAGATATGAACATAAATATGAGTATTGTGATCTATTGATTGCTGGATCTGGACCCTCTGGATTGGCAAGTGCTTATGCTGCAGCAAAAAATGGTGCAAGAGTAATTCTTGCTGAAGACAAACCTCGATTTGGTGGAAGTTTATTAACATCAGATGTGAGTATTAATAATCAAAGTGGAAAAGAATGGGCTGACAATATTATTACAGAACTTAAAGGAATGACAAATGTAACCGTTAAAAATAGAGCTCAAATTTTCGGTTACTACGATCACAATATGTTAGTAATGTCTGAAAGAGTGACAGACCATTTGCCAAAATCAGAAGAATTCACTCCTAAACAAAGACTTTGGTATATAAGAGCAAAACAAGTTGTAATTTCTTCAGGATCAATAGAAAGACCAATAGTTTTTGGAAACAATGATACACCTGGAGTAGTTCTAGCATCTGCAGCTAAGGAATACATGAAAGTTTATGGAGTTTTAGTCGGAAAAAAACCTGTTGTATTTACTAACAATGACAGCGCTTATGAAACCGCTATCGAATTTAAAAAAAATAACATTAATCCAATTGTATTAGACAGTAGAAAAGACAGTAACTCAGAAATAATTAAAGAAGCAAAGTCTCTTGGTATTGATATTAAATTTTCTCATGTTGTAGTTGCAGCCAAAGGTTATAAGAAAGTAAAATCTTGTGATATTGCAGAGATATCTGAAGATAAGCAAAACTTAAATCAAATTAAAAATATTGAATGTGATTGTATTTGTGTTTCTGGTTTTTGGACCCCAACTGTTCATCTTGCGTCTCAATCAGGCGGTAAGACAAAATTTAAAGAAGAAATTGATGCTTTTGTGCCAGATAAGTCAAAACAAAAAGAAGTAACCTTGGGTTCTGCAAATGGAGTATTTACTTTAGAAGAAACATTGAAAACTTCTTTTGACAAGGGTTTTGAATTATCTAAAGCAATTACGAATAATAACAATAGCCAACAAATACCTAAAGTTTCAGAAAAAAAACACTCTAAACACGATAAGTTTTGGTGTGTTCCTTTACCAAAAGGAAAAAAATATAAAAGATTTTTAGATTTTCAGAATGATGTTGCTGTATCAGATATAGAACTTGCAATTAGAGAGGGTTATAGATCTATTGAGCACGTAAAACGTTATACAACATTAGGTATGGCTACCGATCAAGGTAAAACAAGTAATCTTAATGGATTACAACTAGTATCAAACATAGAAAATAAAGTTGTTCCAGCAGTAGGTCACACAACTTTCAGACCACCTTATACACCAATTTCTATTGGAGCTATTGTAGGAAGAGAAATTGGAAAACACTCTAAACCAACAAGAAAATCTCCAATGCATAATTGGCATGAAAAAAATAATGCAGTTTTTGTTGATGCTGGTGTTTGGTTACGACCAAGATACTACAAAAGAGGAAATGAGGGATTGTTTGAAGCCTCTAAAAGAGAAGCAGAAAACGTTCGAAAAAATGTTGGTGTTTGTGATGTAACAACTCTTGGAAAAATAGATGTTAAAGGTCCCGATGCAGCTGAATTTTTAAATAGAGTTTATACAAATGCGTGGCTTAAACTACCAGTTGGAAAAGCAAGATATGGTGTAATGCTTAGAGAGGATGGTATCGTAATGGACGACGGAACAACTACAAGGATTTCTGAGAACCATTACCATATGACAACCACTACTGCTCAAGCAGCTAATGTATTGTCTCATTTAGAATATTATTTACAAATAGTTTGGCCTGAACTGGATGTTAATGTTGTATCAACAACTGAACAGTGGGCTGGCGCTGCTATTGCAGGACCAAAGTCTAGAGATTTATTACAAAAACTTTTTCCAGATACAGATGTTTCTAACGAAGGATTACCATTTATGGGATTTGTAGAAGCAAATTTATTTGGTGTTAATGCGAGAATATTTCGAATTTCATTTTCCGGAGAGCTTGCTTACGAAGTAAATGTTGAGTCAGATAATGGAAACTTTATGTGGGAAAAAATTATTGAACTTGGTAAAGATTTTGATTTGCAACCATATGGAACTGAAGCTTTATCAACTCTTAGAATAGAAATGGGCCACGTTGCTGGATCAGAATTAGATGGAAGAACAATACCTTATGATACAGGTTTAGATGGTTTAGTAAGTAAGAAAAAAGACTTTATAGGTAAAAGATCTTTATTGAAAAAAGCCTATAATGAAAAGGATAGACAAAGATTAGTAGGAGTAGTTCCATTAGATAAAAAGACAAGTATTCCAGAAGGATCACATCTTGTAAAAGATCCTAAAGGAAAGTTACCTAATCCAAAGCTAGGTCATATTTCAGCTTCTTGTTGGAGTGTCGAACATAACAATCCATTTTCTTTAGCTATTTTAAAAGATGGAAAAAATATGATTGGCTCAAAACTTTATGCCATGTCACCACTTAAAAATAAAACTATAGCTGTTGAAATTGTATCATCACATTATGTAGATCCAAAAGGGGAGAGAGTAAGATCATGACAAGTATATCACCATTAAATAGTGTTCATTTAGTTGGAGATCATGGTAATTTTAAAAATAAAAACTCTGATGAAATTATAAATATAAAAGAATTAAAAAGCTTTAAAATTTTTCAGATTGTAAAGTTTAAAAAAAATAAGAAAAATATTAATGATTATAAATTATCCGGTCTAGATTTTCCTGATAAACTTAGAGTATCTGAAAATAAAGATGTAAGAATATTATGGATAGGCCCAAATAATTGGCTTGCATTGTCAGCTACAGTTAGTTTATCTGAAGAAATAGCAAAAAGTCTTTCTAACGATGAGTTTGCTATAACTGATTTATCACACTCAAAAGCAATCATTGAACTATCAGGTAAAAACGTAAAAGAGGTTCTAAAAAAAGGCTGCCCAATTAATTTTAATGATATAAATAAAAATGAAGTAGTAAATTCAATTTTTAATGGAATTGCAGTTACTTTAGATTTTATAAACGATCAACCCGACAAGATAAGAGTGATGTGCTTAAGAAGTTTTGGAGAGTCATTGTATCATTCCGTCACAGATGCTGCCCTTGAGTTCGGTTATAAAGCTTTTTAATTTACACAAACTGTATAACTTTTAAATCAAGCTTGTTCAGAAATAAAGAATCAGTATTAATTCCGCGTTGTGATGATAAGAAATTTTTCATTATATGTAATATTATTAATTGCTTTAAATGGGTGTATACAAACCACCGCATCATTTATTGGACCAGCCTATACAGTTGCAAGCACAGGTAACGTTTATCAAGCGGGATTAAGCGTAACAATAAATCAGGCATTAGTACACACGACTGGTGAAGACGCAGTAGAACATGTCACAAAATTTTTAGATAACCTAGATGAAAAAAAAGATAATAAGAAAAACTTCCTTCAAACACAGAACAATCATCAAGCTTTTGTAAATTCAGTAAAATCAGCAATTAGAAATAACAATTAAATTCAGATAAACTTTTTATAATTATCTTGGTTAAAAATTTAATTATATTATATGTTTTAATTAAATATGGAATCTATAGAGGGAAATTTTGATAATAGTGAGGTAAATGAACTATTACTATATCATTTTAAAGAATTACGATCTGTCTCTCCTGAAGGGAGTACCCATGTACTTGATATACCTGGGTTAAAAGATCCTAGTATTAAATTTTGGAGCATATGGGAAAACAGTAAACTCGTAGGGTGTGGTGCTATAAAATTTTTTGATCAAAAACATGGTGAGTTTAAATCTATAAGAGTGACAAACGAATTTAGGAAAAAAGGTTATGGGGAGAAAATTTTAAAACACTTATTAATTAAAGCCAAAAATTTAAATTTAAGAAAATTAAGTATCGAGACTGGATCTGGAGATTTTTTTAAACCAGCAAGACAATTATTTCAGAAAATTGGTTTCAAAAAATGTTCTCCTTTTGCTCACTACAAAGAGGATCCAAACTCTTGTTATATGAATCTAGATATTTAAATTAATCTAACACCTCGCTTAATTTTTTAAATTCTCCAATTTTAAAAATTAAAGCATTCTCTCTTTTAAAACCAAATTTTTCTGCGTTATCTTTGAATCTTTTTGGAGGTTCCATTATTGGTTCAAGTGATAAAACAAATGTACCCCAATGAGTACCTAAAACTTTTTTACTTTTGAGATCTTGAGCGGCTTGCAGCGCCTCCTCGGGTGATGTGTGATATATTGATTTTTCAAACATTGGTCTAAAGTCATATGCACCAATATTTATCATTGTTAGATCAATTGGCCCAAACTCTTTGCCAATTTTTTTGTATATGTTTCCATATCCAGTGTCACATGCAAAAAATATTTTTTTTCCAGCGTATTCTATTAAAAAACTACCCCATAAAGTTTTATTTGTATCTGTTAAACTTCTTTTTGACCAATGAACCGCAGGTAAGAATGTAATTTTTAAATCATTAAATTTTACTTCTTGATACCAGTCAAGCTCTTGAACATTTTTAAAATGGTGTTTTGTAAAATATTTACCTAATTTGAGAGCGGTAAATACTTTTGTATCTTTGTATGGAAACTTTCTTATAGTACTCATGTCTTGATGATCATAATGATTATGAGTCAGTAAAAATAAATCAATTTTTGGCAGCTCATTTAAATTTAATGCTGGCTCAGTATATCTTTTAGGTCCAAAAATTAATGGTCCAGCATTTTTAGAAAAAACTGGATCAGTAATTATAGTTGTATTACCTAATTTTATTAAAAAGGTAGCATGTCCTATCCAACCGATATAATCATTATTTTGAATACTATTTAATTTTTCTAAAACTAAATTTTTTTTGATTACGTGTTCATCTGGAACAGTCATGTCTAATTTTTTTTTCTCTTTATTAAATGTGCTATAGGACCATTTTACATTTTCACTTCGAATTGGTGATCCCTCAGGGTTTCTGAATTTTCCGTTATCTAGATGATGGTATGGTTTATTTGTCATAGCAAGAGTTATTGAAGTATATTGAAAAAAAATAATAATTAAAATTATAAATTTTTTCATTATTAAATTTTAATAATCGTGGTGAAATGACCCATTTTTCTTTTCGGTTTTACCTCTTTTTTTTGGTAATCAAAAAAAAATTCGTTTTCTTTAACTTTCTTGTTTCGATACTCAGTAATATCTTCACCAATTAAGTTTATCATTTTTGCATTATAAATTTTTTTTGTTTCCAATTTATCTAAGGCACAGACTGCTCTTATGTGATTTTCAAATTGACTTACATTATGGGAATTTATTGTTAAGTGACCAGAGTTATGTACCCTAGGTGCGATTTCATTTACGTAAAGATTGTCGTTTTCGTCAATAAAATACTCTACACATAAAGTACCTACATAGTCTAATTCTTCTGAAATTTTTTTTGCCCATTCGGTTGATAAATTTAAAATATCGCTACTTATTTTTGCTGGTATTTCTGAAAATTTAAGTATCTGATCTTTATGTATATTTTCTATTGGTTCATATATCTCATAGGTTTGATTTTTAAATCTTGTAATAATTACTGAAATTTCTTTCTTTAAATTTATAATTTTTTCTAAAATATACTGATTGTTAAAATCTATTTTGTGTTGATCTATCTCATTTTTATTATTTAGTCTAATTTGTCCTTTGCCGTCATAACCAAGAGTAGTGGTTTTCAAAATACCAGGTAAAAGTTTTAAATTATTATTTAAATCTTTTAAGTTTTTTATTATTACATAGTCAGTTGTTTTAATACCTAAGTAATTTATAAAATTTTTTTCAGAAAATCTATTTTGGATAACCTGATTTATATTTGGTTTTGGTAAAACTTGTTTATGTCTATTAATAAAATCAAGTGTATTAAAGGGAATATTTTCAAATTCATATGTTACAATACTTACTTTATTAATAAACTCTGAAATTTTCTTTTCATCACTATAATCACCCAGTATAAAATTATCAGCAAATTTTTGTGCGGGGGCATTTTCATCGTCACAATAAATGGTAGTTTGTACATTTAATTTCTTTGCTGCTGTCGCAAGCATACTTCCTAATTGACCACCACCTAAAATTCCAAGATTTATCATACTCATTTAACGTGGTATTTTTTTCACAGATCTAGTTTGTTTACTACGCCAATTTTCAAGATTATTTCTTATTTTTATATCGCTAACTGACAATATAGATGCAGTTAGTAAAGCAGCATTTATCGCCCCATCAACACCAATAGCAACTGTTCCAACTGGTATTCCTTTTGGCATTTGAGCTATTGAAAGAAGACTGTCCAATCCTTTTAATTTTTTACTTTCTATTGGAACTCCTATTACAGGTATTCTTGTTAAAGCAGCTATCATTCCAGGAAGGTGTGCAGAGCCGCCAGCCCCTGCAATAATTACAGAAATATTATTTTTTTCAGCTTTTTTTGCAAAGTCGTACATTCTATTTGGAGTTCTGTGAGCTGATACAATTTTAGTTTCATATTTTATTTTGAGTATCTTGAGCACTTTAACTGTGTATTTCATAGTTGAGTAATCCGATTGACTACCCATTACTATTGCTACTTTGTGACTTTTTTTGTTCTGCATTTATATATTTAATATCAAAAAACCTAACACTAATATATATTTATTATATGAATTACAGAATTGATAATCTTCAATATTGCAAGTGGTCTAGAGAAGTATTTGAAATAAACCGACAAGCTGGCTTGGATGCTGTACATGTCACAGTTGTTTACCATGAAGATTATGACGAATTTCTTGAACGATTAAAAGAATGGGATGATCATTTTAAAAACAATTCTGATTTAATTTTTCTTGCTAGAAATTTTAGTGATATTGAGAAAGCTAAAAAAGATAAAAAAACAGCAATTTTTTTTGGTTTTCAAAATTGCTCTCCTATTGAGGATGATATCGGTTTAATAGGTAAAGTTCATGAACATGGATGTAGATTTATGCAATTAACATACAACAACCAATCTCTCCTTGCTACTGGATGTTATGAAAAAAATGATAGCGGTGTCACTAATTTTGGACGAGAAGCAATAAAAGAAATGAACAAGATTGGTGTAGTAGTTGACATGTCACATTCAGCAGAAAAAAGTACTTTTGACGCAATCGATATTAGTGAAAAGCCAATAGCTATCACTCATGCAAATCCTAGTTTTTGGCATAGTGCAAAAAGAAATAAATCTAAAGATCTATTAAAAACTCTTGCTGACAGCAAAGGGATGTTAGGATTATCATTATATCCGCACCATTTGAAAAATGGTACTAATTGCACATTAGAAAGTTTTTGTGAAATGACGGCTCAAACTGTAGAAATAATGGGCATAAACAATGTTGGAATAGGTTCTGATCTATGCCTGTACCAGCCAGATACTGTTGTAGAGTGGATGAGAAATGGAACATGGGCAAAACAAAAAAACTTTGGTGAAGGAAGCAAATCAAAACCTGGCTTTCCCAAACAACCAAATTGGTTTGAAGATGCACGAGGTTTTAAAAATTTAGAAACTGGTCTTAAAAAAATTGGTTTTAGTGACGAAGAAACAAATAAAATTTTGGGTAATAATTGGTTTAATTTTTATAAAGAGATAAATTAATGGAAATACAAATAAGAGATCCAAAAGAAGTAATGAAATTATCAAGACTCGGATCTTTTCATCAATCGAAACTTTCTTTTTTGAGATCCTTCTTACAGGAATTTAAAAATTGGGAATACAAAAGAGATCTATTAGATTTGGACGAGAATGGTTTTGGAGTTGTTATTTATTCTTTTAAAAAAAAAAATAGAATTTATTCTTTGATTTGTTTTGCTAATAAAATAAGCGACCAAGAAAGATCAGATAGAGTGATTGCTACAAAATGGGACGCAGCTTTCACACTATTTGATGGCGTTCCAACAAAACAAGATATCGAAAGATTAAAACAAAATGTTCCAAAACAAGAAGTTGGTAGAATGTCATTTAAAGAACTTACATTATCTCGTGCAAACAAATCAGTGAGAATTTTTGATTATGTCGTTGAGTGTCTCTCAAAAGGAAAACAACCAGATAAGGGTAAATTAGCAAAAGTTGGGTACCTTTACAGAACCACAGCTGTCTACGGCTCAGGAAAATTTGGGCTGGCCGATAGATTTAGAATTAAAAATAGAGAAGAAATATATGGTCCATTTAGATTAGAAATGATGTTGGTATATCTTGTAAGACAATTTACTTTTGATCAAGTTAACCACATTGCAAAGAGTAAAAATCCCAAAAAAGCAGTCACATTAGATCCAAATATCTCCAGAAATCTAGGAATAGGTAACTCTACTGGTCTAGGGATGGCTCCATTTATTGTAAATCATCCTTTGTTACTAAATAATTGGATAATGGCAAGAGAAACTGCATTAAAACAAATTAGAGAAATAAAAGAGGTAAAAAAAAAAGATGTTGATCTAATAATTAGTTGCCTGCAAAATTCTAAAAAAAATATTGATAATTGGACTACCGAAAGTGAATTCCAACTATTAAAAATCAATAATTTAAAGAAAGATTTAGATTTATTGTTACAATATTTTTTAACAAAATTTGATTTCGAAAAAGAATTTTCTTATAACGATTTGTATATTTGGGCGAAAAATAATTTAGGAGAAGAATGTTTAGAATTTATGGTTTCAGTGATGATGGAGCCTTATGAAAAAATTACAAATCCACTAATAAGAACTATGAGCGCCGATGAAGAAAAATTCTTTACAATACCAATAGACAAAACAATTTTAGATTTAAGAAAAGTTTTAGAATTAAAATACTCAGATATTCTTAAAATAGACTTTAAAAAAAAAGAAAATAATCAAAATTTTTGGTTTATATCAAAAAACAAGGAAGAACCTAGGCTGGCCAACAGATTTCAAGATGAAGGTTCTGATCTAGAGCAACCATTAGCAATAGCAAGAGATATTTGTAAATTGTATGAAAGAATTTCAAATGAAAAAAATAGTTTAAAAATAGGGACTTTCTTAATGAATAATAACGACCTTAGACATGTCGTAAGAAGAGCATTCATAACAGAAAAATTTCCATATGCTGAAATTCAAGACAATACAATAGGTTCAAAATTAATGCCAATTGACATGCTAAGATTGAAGCTTTCTTTTTTTGGTGCCGTAAAATTTGATCCTCGTTCAGATAAATGGTTAAGGATCTGCATGTTTCAAGGAGCTCCATTGCCAACTGAGCTCACAACATCAAGTGACCATTGGGTTTATAATTCAATAAATTAATGAAAAGCTTTAGTGAAATAGACACCACTGTCAAAAGAGCTTCAAAAAGCATTGGATTTGAATGGGGTATTGCAGAAGAATTAGGAAAAAATATACGATTACTGGAAATGTTTGGATTAGCAGGTTTGAAAAATTTAAATTCATATTTTAAAATTTATAATCAAAAACAGTTTCAAAAAATTAGTTTAATATCTAAAATAAATACTTCTAATATTGCTTATTGCCCAATTATATCAGGTACAAATTTTTTAGATCAGGTAATAAATTTAGAGAAGATGGATGAGATAAATTTTGAAAATATGGCATTCCCTTTATTATTTTTACCATTTGTCAGTAGGTCAACTGAGATTATTGGTAAACGGATTTTTTTAAATATTGATGAAAAAGAATTTTTATTAAATTTTAACCAATCTATTTATTCTAATTATTTGAGTGGTAATATTATCGATGCTGCAAAAAAAATTAAAATAAAATTTATAGAGAATAAAAACACATTTGAAGAAAATGAATGGCAAGAACTTTATAAATTATCAGAAGGAACTTTTGTAGAGGAGACAGAACAATTGAAAAATTCTGCTGCTGGAGCAGGACTTACAGATAATGACTAAAGAAGAGAAAAAATTAAACTTCAAAGAAATTGATAATAAATGTGAAGAATGTGGGAAAAAAGATGAAAGTGTGACAGAAAATTTAATTTTATCCGGCTTTAAAATTTGCCAGTCTTGCAGGGTTTCAAAAACAGTATTTCCAGTTTAGCTAATTGTACTTATTGGCAATGCATTCATTCTACTAATCACAAATGATATCGATAAAAATGCAATTAATAAGAAAGCTAAAAAAATTATACCAAAAGATTTAAAGTTAGACTTAAGTCCCAAAACATGTTTGGTTGATATTATAAGAGACGCAAAAATCCAAAATTGAGTTAAAAATATTACAGGTAGAACTAAATCTGGTGTGACTGCAAAAAACCTAATTAATCCAGGTGCATGGGCATAACCAACACCAATAAGAACTTTTTTAAATGGTATTTTACTATTTTTGTCTGGAAATAGCTTAACTCCAATTACAAAAATTAATATAGACCAAATAAACCATGTTAAAATAGCAGTTAATCCCGAAAGTCCTATCGATGTTTTAATAATACTATTTGCAGCAATTGCTCCAGCAACTCCTTCTAAAATCATTATCAGGCCAGCAAAGTATATAGCAGCCTCTCCAAAATATTTATTATCTGAATAAAGGGATCTATCTAACTTCAGTGATTTAAAAACAATATCTAAAAATACAGCAAACATAACTTAAATGAGGAGCGAATTACTTCGCTCCTCGAAATATTGAATTAACCTTTTACCACTTCTCTTGTATTTGCGTAGTATGACTCAGTAAATGGAATATCAACTACTACAGCATCAACTGGTTTACCAGGCTTTGTAGAATATTTTCTTGGTAAATGAACTTTGTACTTAGTTCCAACTTTTCCTTTTGGAAAACCATTTGGGTTTTTCGTACCATCGTAAGGGACATATCCCATTGCGATATTCATTCCTTTTTCTGGGTGATACCAAGGCGAAGTAATAAATCCTACAGGTTTCCCTCCACTTGGTTTAGAAATTAACCAGAAATCAGGAGCGTATTCTGTAATTGGTTTTCCACCTAATTCCATTCCAACTAATTGGAGTTTATAAGGTTTTTTACCAGCATTTAATTGCTTCTTCATTTTTTCTAAAGCAGCCTTACCAACATAATTGGCTTTTTTCTTCCATTCACCTTTTCCTGACAATGATACTTGGTAACCAAGATTGCATTGAAACGGATTGTGTTCGTGATCTAAGTCTTGACCCCAAGATAAAATTCCAGCCTGAATTCTTCTGTGGTGAGCAGGAGCAATAACTCTTAATTTATGTTTTTTTCCTGCTTTTAAAACTGCATTCCACATATCATCTGCATATTTTGTAGCATTCTTTAAATAAATTTCATATCCAGCTTCACCTGAAAAACCAGATTGTGAAATAACACAATCTCTTCCACCAACTTTAGCTTTTGCTAAGCCATAGTAGGGCATATTATCTAAATCAACTTGTCTGCCAATTAAATCTTTCATTAATGCTTTAGATTTAGGACCTTGTATTTGTACAGGACACGCATCGATTTCATCAATTTCACATTTAAACTTTTTATTTGCGTTTACACCTTGCAAGTAAAGACCGATATCACTGTCTGATAAGCTAAACCAAAACTCGTCTTTAGCTACTCTTAATAATATTGGATCATTTAAGACACCACCTTTATAGTTACAAAGAATTACGTATCTTGCTCTCATCGGTGATATTTTTGTTGCATCTCTAGTAATTACATAATTAACAAATTTTTCAGCATCTCTTCCTTTAACTCTAATTTGTCTTTCAACTGCAACATTCCACATCGTTACATCATTTTTAATTGATTTATATTCTACCATCGCACCATTTTTACCTTTTACATAACCTCTTGGATGGTAAATACGATTGTATACAGTTGCCCTCCAACATCCTGCTCTCATTGATAAATGCCAATAAGGTGATTTTCTTACCCTTGTCGAAATTAACAATTCAACTTTTGTTGGTCCACTTTGTCTTAAATT
Source organism: uncultured Pelagibacteraceae bacterium (assembly GCA_902585665.1). GTDB lineage: Bacteria > Pseudomonadota > Alphaproteobacteria > Pelagibacterales > Pelagibacteraceae > Pelagibacter. The sequence goes on from CACIEO010000001.1 coordinate 217,457, forward strand.
ATAAGGTACGTGTCTGTCTGATTGGTTCACAGACGTTGCATGTTTCATTTTTGAATAATCAAACTCTTTAGACATATTCATTCTCCTTCAACCACTTGTTAGTTTCCTTCAAGCCGCCGAATGTATAAATGTGAAAAAAATCGGTATGCATTTTTAATTTCCCAATTAATTCATTAGGGTCTTTAGGTTTCATCAAATCTAATGCCTTACTAAAATTAGATTTTAGAAAGTTAATGGAATTTTTTGCACCTACAATATTAGCAAATTTAATAAGGCTAGTGATTTTAAGTGGCCCAGTAATTCCAACATGAACTGGTACTGATTGCTTGGATATAAAGTCAATTATAGGCTGAGGATCTAGTAACCATTGTGTGACTATATAATCAGCGTAAGGCTTTTTATCTTCCATTGCTTTTTCCAATTTAGAATCCGATATATCAGGACTCCCCTCTGGATGTCCAGCAATTCCTATCTTCATCTGTTCAAAATAACCCGTCTCTAAAAGTTGTATCGAGCTATCAAATTTACCAACTGGCTCTCTACTTCCTCCAATAATAAGAGCTTGTTTAACACCCCCGTCTTTACAAATAGAAATATAATCTTTTAGTTGTGTTTCGCTTTCAATAGATCGTGCCGGGAAATGGGGAATTGGATTAAAACCATTTTGAACTAACTTAACAGCCTGTTCTGCTGTCTCTTTATAATCACCCCCTGGAAGCATTGTTATGTAAACATCCTTAAGGGTAGGAAGAGTGGAAAGGTCTGTTTTTGGTCCAATTTCTAAAGAAAAGTTCATTGGAAGATATTTATTTATTTTGAAAAAACTGTCTATAAAAATTTGAGATCAAATTGAAACAGGTTACTTTTTTTGACCTCTATGCTTTTGGATCCTCTGACCGTACTGCTGGGTAACTCTATCAAAAATTATGGCCAAGGCCACAATTGCAAGCCCATTCATCATTCCAAGGGCTAAATATTGATTAGAAATTGATTGAAGAATTGGAATTCCTAGACCTTTAACACCTATCATCGAAGCTATAACGACCATGGCTAAAGCCATCATTATAGTTTGATTTATTCCAGCAAATATCGTGGGAAGTGATAACGGAATTTGTACTGATTTCAGTTTTTGGAACGGGGTAGCGCCAAAGGCCTCACTTGCCTCCAGAGTCTCCTTGTCGACCTCTCGAATTCCCAAATTAGTAAGTCTTACTATTGGAGGAAGCGCATATATGCAAACCGCTAATAATCCAGGAACTTTTCCAATTCCCAATAACATTATAATAGGAATTAAATAAACAAAGCTTGGAATTGTTTGCATCATGTCTAAAATTGGTAAAATTGCTTTTTCAGCCCTGTTAGATTTTGACATCAAAACACCTATTGGAATACCTACAACTATACATACTAATGTTGAAACAGAAATTATAGCAACTGTAGCCATACAATTTTTCCACATTCCAAAGTATCCAATGATCAGAAAACAAATCATTGTTCCAATAACTAATTTGATACTTCTTGATCCTATCCATGCCAATAATCCAAAAACACCAATTACTAACGGCCATGGACTACTTACTAATAGTTTTTCTAACCATATTAAAAAATGTAAAAGAGGATCAAAAAAACCCTCTATAGAGTCACCATACTGTCTTGAAAATTCTTTAAAACTTAAATCAATTCCCTTCTTTAACTCTCTTAAAGCATCTCTGTCCATTTCAGGAATTTTATTTAAGAAATCCATAATTTTTTTATTTCTGAACCCGTTAATTATAACGGGTTCAGATAATTTTAACTATTAATTAAAGTGCCTTTTTGATTTTTTTCGCAGCACCGCTTGAAACCCACTTCGTCCAAACACTCTCTTGTGTTTTTAGGAATTCAATTGCAGCATCAGCACCTTCTGCTTGGTTTTCACCCATCCAAACTAACATACCGTTCATAACTGGGCCTGGATACGTTCTTTTTTTAAAGTATTCCATACCAGCGTTTCCAGCTGTTTTTTTGAAATTATCAGTTACGATTGTGTAAACTTCAGATTTTGTCCATGAAGTTTTTTTAGGGTTAGCACACTCTTGCTCTGGTAAAACAATACAACCATCCCAGTTGTCTTTACCACCCCATTCACCCATATCCACAGCTCTCATATCATATTTACCAATAATAGCTGTTGGTGACCAATAATAACCAAACCAGTTTTCTCCTCTTTCTGCAGCTTTAGCAATTGAACCATCTAATCCTGCAGCTGAACCAGTTTCAACTATCTTCCAACCTTTTTTCTCCATTTCCCAAGCTCTAAAATGGTTTCTGTTACTTAATTCACAGTTCCAGCCTGGAGGACAAATATGGAAACCACCTTTTGATGGATCTTCTGGATGTGGAAAAAGATCTGGTCTTTTTAAAATAGCTTCAGCAGTTGTTAACTCAGGATGTTTTTTAAGTGTGTGAGGTAATACCCACCAACCTTCACCCAAACCAGTAATTGGCGCTTTGTTAAGTGAGTGCATTTTACCTTCATCAACAGCTTTATTCAAAGCGATGATTGCAGCGTTAGCCCAAAACTCTGGAGCAACATCTGGCTCACCTTTTTCTTGCATCGATGTAAACGTTGGCATAGTTGCTCCTGGAACTAGTTCCACAGTACAACCATAACCCTCTTCTAATATAATCTTATCAACTTCAGCCATAAAATTAGCTGATGCCCAGTTCATATTAGCAATAGAAATCTTTCCACATGCAGCGTTAGCTATTCCACTAAAAGAAGTTAAGCCAAATGCAACAAGTAAAGAAAGAATTATTCTTTTTATTTTCATTTATTATCTCCGTTTTTTAAATTTAAAAAGTAATTAGAACATATATAAGAAAAAAAGCAAACCAGTAACAACTATGGGTTGTAATTAAAAATTGCTTTTACTTAGATTTTGTATTTTGATATTTTTAAAATTATGAAATTTGTCTCATACAAAAATATTTTTGGTTTTAAATTTAATTTAAATTGCAAAACTGTTTTTCAACAATCAATTATAAGAGACAGTTATTAAAAACTTTCCTCAAATAAAAAATAAATTAACTTTTAAAGGAGGAAAATGAAAAAAAACTTATTATCAAGATTAGATGAAGGTCCTGTCATATTTGCAGAAGGGTATTTATTTGCAATGGAAAGAAGAGGATATTTATCTGCAGGCCCATTTGTACCTGAGGTAGTGCTAGAGCATCCTGATGTTGTAACTCAGCTGCATAGAGAATTTATAAGAGCTGGTTCTGATATCGTTCAAGCTTTCACTTATTACGGACATAGAGAAAAATTAAGAATTATTGGAAAAGAACATCTGCTTGAACAAATGCAAAAAAATGCACTTAAAATCGCAAAAGATGCTGCAAATGAATTTAAAGATTTGGATTTGATGGTTTGTGGAGATGTTGCAAATACAAATATTTTTGATCCAAAGGATAAAAATTCATTTAAAGAATGTCAAAAGATGTATGAGGAACAAGTGCTTTGGGCAAAAGAGGCGGGTGTTGATTTCATTGTTGCGGAAACAATCAATTGGGTAGATGAAATGAAGATAGCATTAAAAGCAATTAAGGATGAAGGTTTAATAGCTGTAGCTAATTATGCGATACCTAGAGGAGATTTAACAAGAGACGGTTACACAGCTGAAGATGCGTGTAAAATAATAGAAGATCTTGGTGCAGATGTTGTTGGTTTAAATTGTTATAGAGGTCCTAAAATGACAATGAAACTTTTAAAAGAAGTTAGAAAAAAAGTTTCATGCCATGTCGCAGGTTTGCCTGTTCCATATAGAACAACGGAGGAAGAGCCTGGATTTTTAAATCAAACTGATCACGGATGTGATTGTATCCCAGGAGGAAATGCGTTTCCCGTAGCTTTAGATAATTTATTTTGTAATAGATTTGAAATGGCAGAATTCGCCAAGGAATGTCTTGAGAAAAAAATTAATTTAATTGGTATATGTTGTGGAGCAGAAGCTCATCATGTTAGAGAGATGGCAGTTGCAGTTGGAAAAAAACCGATTGCTATGAAGTATATGCCAGATATGAGTAAGCATTTTCACCATGGGACAGACAAGACATTGAAGAAAGTAAACAAAGAAATAAAATATTAAAATGGAAAATCATGCAAAAGTAGTCATTATCGGTGGTGGTGTAGTAGGTTGTTCAATTCTTTATCATTTATCTAAATTTGGTTTAAAAGATTGTATTTTACTTGAGAGAAATGAACTTACTTCTGGTTCTTCTTGGCATGCTGCTGGCAATGTTCACGTAATTTCATCTGATCCAAATATTTCTAGAATGATGGCCTATACAATTGGTCTTTATAAAGAGATAGAAAAAGAGTCTGGTCATTCTGTTGGTTTTAAACCAAGCGGAGGCTTTTATTTAGCATCTAATGAGGTTTGGGCTGAATATTTAAAGAGGGAAAGATCAAAAGCTAGATATATGGGTCTAGACCAAGAATTTATTTCTCTTGATGAAGTAAAGAAAAAACATCCTTTAATTGATCCTAAAAGGTATTTGTTAGCTTTGTGGGATCCTATTGATGGTGAAGTTGACCCTTCAGGAGTGACATATGCATTTGCAAAAGCCGCTAAAGTTCACGGTGGAAAATATTATACTCACACAGTTGTTAAAGATACTAAACAAAAACCAGATGGTTCTTGGGATGTATTTACTGATAAAGGAAATATTAATGCAGAAATTGTTATCAACGCAGGTGGTCTATGGGCTAGAGAAGTAGGAAATCTTTCTGGAGTAGATCTTCCAGTTCAACCAATGGAGCATCATTATTTAATAACTGAAAGTATTCCAGAAATTGAAGCGATGGGAGATCAAAGATTACCAATTGGCACAGACTTTGAGGGAAATATTTATTTTAGACAAGAAGGTAAAGGAATGTTGCTTGGTACTTATGAACCTAAGTCAACTCCATGGAAAATAAATGGAACTCCGATGAACTTTGGACATGAATTGTTAGAACCAAAGCTAGATAACATTCAAGACAGGTTAGCAATAGGATTTGAAAGAATGCCAGCATTAGAAAAAGCTGGAATAAAAAATATTGTTAATGGACCTTTTACTTTTGGTCCTGATGGCAGTCCACTTATTGGTCCAGTTCCAGGTATGAAAAATTATTGGGTTGCAGTTGGCGTTATGGCTGGTTTTTGTCAGGGCGGAGGTGTTGGAAAATGTATCGCTGAATGGATTATAGATGGGGAACCTTCAATTGATGTTTGGGCAATGGATGTAGCAAGGTTTGGTGAATATGCCACTCCACAGTATGGAACTATTAAATCATCAGAAAATTATGAAAGACGATTTATAATGACATTTCCAAATGAAACTTTACCCAAGGGCAGAAAACAAAAAACAACTGCATTATACGATCGTTTTGTAAATCAAGGAGCAGTTATGGGAGATGGATTTGGTTTAGAGAGCGTTTTATGGTTTGCAAAAAATAAAGAAGATGCCTTTGAAGAGCCAACTATAAAAAGATCAAGATCTCATAATTACGTATCAAAAGAAGTTATAAATGTTAGAGAAAATGTAGGTGTGATGGAACTTGCAAATTTTTCAAAACACGAATTTGAAGGACCTGATGCTAGAAATTTTTTAAACTATATTATGGCTGGTAAAATTCCTAAACCAGGAAGAATTTCTCTTACCCCAATGCTTACTTACAGAGGAAAACTTTATGGTGACCTTACCGTGTCATGTATTGATGAAAATAAATTTATGGTTTTTGGATCTGGAGCAGCTCAAGAAATGCATAGAAGGTGGTTTGAAAGTCATTTAAATAAATTTAAAGTAAATTATAAAAATCGATCAGATGATTTTCATGGTTTAGCAATATCAGGACCTAAATCCAGAGAGGTTTTTCAAAAAATTGTAAGAGAAGATGTATCAAATAAAAATTTTAAATTTAGAGACTCTAGGAAAATGTTTGTTGGTGGAGTACCAGCAATTGTAAATCGATTATCTTTTACTGGTGAGCTGGGATATGAAATTTATACAGCGCCACATTATCAAATTAAATTGTACGAAGAATTAATGGAAGCTGGTAAAGAATTTAATATTCAACCCTTTGGTTTAAGAGCTTTAATGTCTATGCGTCTTGAAAAAAATTGGGGTGCTTGGACACTTGATTATAGACCAGACTTTACTGCAAAAGAGACAGGATTGGATGTATTCATTGACTGGGACAAAGATTTTGTAGGAAAAAATTTTGCAAAAAAAGATGAAAGCAAAAATAAACTTACACCATTAATTGTAGAAACAAATGATATTGACGTTACAAATAACGAAGCGGTATTAAAAAATGGAAAAGCTATTGGATACGTAACTTCAGGAGGTTTTGCACATTTTACAAATAAAAGTGTTGCGTTTTCATATCTTGATAGCCGAGAAATAAATTCGGAAAAAGGAATTCAAGTGGAAATAAATGGAGATTTGTTTAACTCTTCAGTAATAAAATCACCGCTTTATGATCCAACAGGACAAAAAATGAGAAGATGATGGCACAAAAAGACGTAGGAAACAAAATACCAATTTATAAATTAAAAAAAACCGATGAGGTAATGAAGTATTATGACGATTGGGGACAAGAAAATAAATATGATAAAGACATGCTTGATTGGAACTATACTGGCCCAAAAGAAACTACTGAAACATTTATTAAATATCAAAAAAACAAGGATGCTAAAATTTATGATGCTGGATGTGGCACAGGATTAGTTGGTGTTGAATTAAAAAAATTTGGGTATCATAATTTTTATGGTGCAGATCTTTCAAAAAAACTCTTAGATTTGGTACCTGACCAACTTTACAAAAAACTTGATCAAGTAGATTTAAATAAACCTATTGAAGAAGAAAACGACTCCTTCGATGCTGTGATGTGTGTTGGGACTTTTACATTTGGACACGTTAAACCTCCTGCTTTAGACGAATTTATAAGAATTACTAAAAATAAAGGACATATATGTTTTACAATAAACGAAGGAATACACGAAGAGTATGGCTTTGATAAAAAAATTGAACAATTAAACAATGAAAATAAATGGAAAGAAATCGAATTTTTTAAATCTGACTATATTGCAAGCAAAGATGTAAATGCTTGGCTTGGGTTATATGAAGTGATAAAATAAGTTATGTCTGAAATTTATAATATTATAGACAAAAAAAAACTAGATGTTGTAAATAACTCTATTGAAAAAGCTCATGGATTACCAAACGAATGCTACACGAGCAAAGATTATACTTTAATAGAGAGAAAAAAATTATTTGAAGATAAGTGGATTGTTGTTGGGGTTGTAAGCTCCATACCTGAAATTGGAGATGTAAAACCAATAGATATTCTTGGAATGCCTATTTTAATTTTAAGAAATAAACAGAATGAAGTTAAAGTTTTCCACAATGTTTGTAGTCATAGAGGAGTGAAACTGGTTTCTAAAAGTGGAAAAATTAATAGCCTTATTCGATGCCCATATCATTCTTGGTCATATAGTCTCGATGGAGAACTAATAGCAACACCTCACATTGGTGGTATGAATAAACATTCTGTAGAAGGTTTTGATAAATCAAAAAGTAATCTAAAAGAAATCAGATCTTATATTTGGTTAGATTTAATAATGATAAACATTAATCAAAATGAAATGTCTTTTGAAGAATATATAAAACCCTTAAGCGATAGGTGGGAAAAATTTTGGCCAATAAAAGACAGAGAATTAATTCATCACTCAAATGATTTTGGATATTTCAAATTAAATGCAAAATGCAATTGGAAATTTGCAATTGAAAACTATTGCGAAAGTTATCATCTTCCATGGGTTCATCCAGGATTAAATTCCTACTCAAAAATAGAGGACCATTATCATATTCAAGGTTTACCCAATCGCTTTGCCGGCCAAGGCACAGTTGTTTATAATCCTCAATTTAAAGGAAAAGAAAAACTTCCAAGTTTTCCAAACTGGCCAAAGGATAAAGAAAATATTGCAGAGTATGTTGCATTGTTTCCAAATGTTATGCTTGGAATTCATAAAGATCATTACTATGCTTATTGGATTGAACCAATTAATCATGAGTTTACTCTTGAACATATGGAGTTATATTATGTTGGTGAACAAGCAGCTCAAGCTAATAAATTTAAATCATTGCGAAAACAAAATCATAAACAATGGGAAGATATTCAAAGAGAAGATGTTGATATAATACAGGGTATGCAAACTGGCAGAAACTCCCCGTCATATAATGGAGGAAACTTTTCACCTGTAATGGATAATCCAACTCATCATTTTCATAAATGGGTAGCACAAAATTTAATTTAAAATGAAATTTAGTAGAAAAATTGCACCGGAAATTAAAACATCACCAAAATTTTTAACAAAAAAAAGATTAAAAGAGGATGAGATAAATTTTGAAAAATTAAGATCATATAGACTTGATAGAGTTAGAAAAGAATTAGAAAAAAATAATCTCGAGGCATGCATACTCTTTGATCCAGTCAATGTTAGATACGCCTTAGACACAGTAAATATGAGTGTTTACAATATGCACAATCTAACAAGATATTGTTTTGTGCCTGTTAATGGACCAACAATTTTGTATGAGTACTTTAATTGTGAAATTTTATCAAAGCACTTAAATTTAATCGATGAAATTAGACCAGCAATCACCTGGGATTATTTTAGCAACGGCGATCAAGCAAATACTCAACTCAAAAAATGGATTAATGAAATTAAAGAATTATCAAATAAATATTTTAAAACTAAAAAAGTTGCAATTGATGTATTAAATGGTCCAGCTGTATCTGAACTTAATAAACAAGGTATTGAAGTTGTTGATGCAAAATTAATATTAGAGCAAGCAAGAGTAATCAAATCTCCTGAGGAATTAAAATGCATGAAAGCTGCAATAGAAGTTGCAGAGATAGGTGTTGCAAAAATGCGAAATGATTTAAAACCTGGTATGACTGAGGATGAACTTTGGTCTATTCTTCACAAAACAAATATTGAGCATGGAGGTGAATGGATTGAGTGTAGAATATTATCTTCGGGTGAAAGAACAAATCCGTGGATGCAAGAGAGCAGTAACAAAGTAATGCAAACTGGAGAAATTGTTGCTTTTGATACCGATATGGTTGGTCCATATGGATATTGTGCAGATATTTCAAGATCTTATGTCGTGGGACATAAATTTAACGATGAACAAAAAAAATTATACTCAATGGCAGTTGAACAAATAGACCATAATGCAAGATTAATTAAACCTGGAATGACTTTTAAAGAATTTATTGAAAAATCTTGGTTATTACCTGAGGAGTACTATGGTAACCGATACTCATGTATGGTTCATGGAATTGGTCTTTGTGATGAGTGGCCACAAATTAAATATCCAACAGATGGTGGAGAACAAGGTGGAATTTTTGAACAAAATATGACTTTAACCGTTGAAAGTTATATTGGTAAAGTTGGTGGCAAAGAAGGTGTTAAGTTGGAGCAACAATATTTGGTTGGACAAAACGGGCTTGAATTAATGTCCCATCATCCTTTAGAAAAAATATAATGAAAATCATTTTAATTATGGGTTTGCCTGGCGCAGGTAAAACAACTTTAGCAGATGAACTTGCGCCAATGATAAATGCAAAAAGATTAAATGCCGATGAAGTTAGAAAAGCTGCAAACGATTGGGATTTTTCTGAAGAGGGAAGAAAAAGACAGGCAAAGAGAATGGCAGATCTTGCTAGTAAATTAAAAGGTGAGGGAAATTATGTTGTAGCTGATTTCATTTGCCCAACGCCTGAAGCAAGAAGCTTATTTCCAGCAGATTATGTTGTTTGGGTTGATACAATAAAAGAAGGAAGATTTGATGATACTAATAAAATGTTTGTAAAACCTGATAAATTCGACTTTCATGTAACCTCACAGAATGCCAAGAATTGGGCACCTAAGATATGTAAAGATTTAAAAAAATAGATTAAAAACATATCTAATTTTATGAATAAAATTTTCAAATTAAAGATAATTACTTTAATTATTCTTATTTTGCAAAGTTCAATTACTTTTGCAGCTGTAAGTGGATTTGTTGACAGCAAAGGTATTACGCAAAAACTCGCACATGGAATAACATTTAAACCAGATGGAACTAAAATGTTTGTTGTTGGAATGAGTCAAAATAAAATTTTCGAATTTGATTTATCTACAGCTTTCGATATTTCAACTGCTACCAAAAATTCTAATGAATATCTTCATGTATCAGAACAAATAGATGCAAAAGATATAAAATTTAATTCTGATGGTACAAAATTGTTTCTTGCTGGAACAGATGATCAAGAAATAAATGAGTATAATTTATCAACTGCCTATGATGTTTCAACCAGTACACATCAGAATGTATATTTTAATGGGGATGGTTTGGATTTTGTAGCTATCGCATTTAATACGAATGGAACAAAACTTTTTATTTATGATGCGACAGGTAATGACTCTATTAAACAATATTCATTGGGTAGTCCCTTTGATCTCTCAAACGCAGTTCTTCAAAAAGAATATACTGGAACGAGCAGCAAAACTTTAAGACAAATAAATGGGACTCCACAAGGATTTGCATTTAGCTCTGATGGAACTAAAATGTACGTTACAGGAACAGGCACACAAAAAATTAAAGAATTCACACTAAGCACACCTTTTGATTTATCTAATGTAACACTTGAGTCGAGTGGTTACGACCTCTCTGGCCAAATTGAAGAACCTTCAGGAATTGCATTTAGTGCTGATGGTCTTAAATTATTTATTTTAGATTTCAAAAATAATGCTGCTAATAGAGATGTTAATGAATATGATTTAACTTGTGGTTTTGGTGTCATCAGTTGCATCGATCCAACAGCAAACAAAGATGATGTAGCTTCTATTGAAACACAATCAGAGACAACAAAAAAAATTATACAGCACACAACATTCCCAGTTATCAACCGTATGGAATGGTTAAGACGAAATAGCGGAAGAGTTAATTTAACTAATCAAAACATTAAGATTCAGTTTAATAATGCAATTTTGAATTCCTTAACAGATACTTTAATTCCAATTTATTTTTCCAATGATGGTAATAGTGGGTCGGATTATCAAAATTCAAGCTGGTCTTTTTGGAGCGAAGGAACTATCAGCATTGGAAGCACGGGTGACACTAGTCAATCTTCATCAAAAAGTATTAACACTTCCGCCATTACTCTTGGAGCAGATAAAAAAGGTCAGGATAATATTATGAGAGGTATTGCTTTAAGATTTGGTACTGATGATGTTGATATTGGTGACCTTGGAAGTGCTTTAGATATGAATTCTTTTAGCTTAACTTTTTATGAAACAAAACCAAAAGGAGAACAAAGATTTACAGATCATTTATTAGGCATGAGTTTTATAAATTCAAATTTAATAAATAGCAGCGGATCTCAATCAACAAATGGTGACAGATATGGCGAACAATTATATGGATCATTAAGTTTGAGAGATACATTTTCAAAAAATAGATTAAATTTTACTCCTAAATTAAAAATTAATTATGGAATAACACATTTAGGTGCATATAAAGAAACAGGATCTGAGGGATTAAATCTAGAATATGAAGATCAATATATTGGAAATTTTACATCTTCTGTAGGAACAAGTTTAGATAATACTTACGATTTTGAAGTTGGATCTTTTATTCCTTATTTTGATTTTGAATATTATGCCGATATGAGTCCAGCCTCAGAACAGACATTTTCTTACATTTCTAATGGTGAGGAATTTACTTTGAGAGGAATAGAAAACTCTACTCACAATTTTATAGGTGGTATTGGATTTGATTTTGTATCAGAGACTGGTTTAAATTTAATGACTAAGTACACCAGGGATCAGGCTAAAAATAGTAAGAATGATAGCTTTAATATTGCTTTAGATTACAGAGGCTCTCAAAGGTCTTCTTATGCTATGTCCATTCAAGATACATCAGCTAAGTTTTCACATGATAAAGAACTAGATAATTTTAAAGTTAATATAGATAGTCACTATGATTTTTTAAAAGACGACCCAGATTACGGAATTTATTTAAAAATTTCGAATATAAATTAATTTAATATAGATAGTAAAATCAGCACTCAAGAACTTACGAATGTTTCTGTGAATTTACTATATAAATTTACCTTTTGATCCACTAAAAATTATGGGTATAAAAGCTTTTTATGAAATTTCTGAGAATAATTATACCGGCATTAATTTTTTTACTCCCGTTTTCTAATTCATTTGGAGCAATGATAACTCATAATCAAACAGTAAGCGTCGATCCTGGTACTCTTATTACTGGTGTTGCCTTTAATTCAGATGGAACAAAAGTATTTACAGGTTCTGCAAATACACCCGATAATCAATTTATAAATGAATTTAGCTTATCTATACCATACGATGTTTCATCAAAAACTTATACAGGGGACAGCGAAAGATGTGATATGGGAGGCCGTATGGAATCTACTCCATATGACTTAGAATTTAGTAGCGATGGAATGCGTTTTTTTATCGTGACAAGAAATGCTGGTAATAATACAGCGGACGGTGATAAGGCTTATGGATTTGATTTAACCTCACCTTATGATGTTTCAACTTGTACATTTGCTTCACAAACTACAGATTTAGACTCTCCTACCTTTACAAGTGGAAGTCTAGCAGGAGATTTTGATCATGCTGGCACGGCAAATAAAAAACATAGACTACAAGGTATAGAAATTAATAATGATGGCACTAAGTTATTTTTAATTTGGTTTGATGCTGACGATGCGGATGTAGGTGCTAGATTATTAGAATATACACTCTCAACCCCATATGACTTGACAACATTGTCACTAGTTACCTCAGCAGGTATCTCGTTTGCTACTCCCGCTGCATCATCAATCTATGTAAACAATCCAGCAAGTATGCGTTTTAGCCCTAACGGAAAAAGAGTTTTTATAACAAGTCATGCTGAGGGTGACGCTGGTGTAACCCAAGTTTCATTTACAAATTCCTTTGACACATCATCATTTGTTATAGATGGAACAGTGAATGTAAATAATTTAACTCCTGGTAATAACGAACCAAGAGGACTGGCTTTTGGGGTAAATGGAATAAAACTGATTATTGCTAATGATTTTAACCAATATAGTGCAGATAATTTAATGGAGTATGATTTGGTTTGTCCTTATAATCTTTTTGAAGGTAAATGTGATGCTATAACAGAGGGTGATCGAACTGGTATGGCAGAAGCACAAATGGAACTTGCTAGAAGAACGATTGACCATTCAACAAATTCAGCTTTAAACAGATTAAAATGGATAAGAAGAAACAAAGATAAACAAGATTTAACAAATTTACAGATTGATATTAACTTTTCAAATCAAATGCTAGCCTCTCTTACAGAAGCAGTAAAAACTGCAACCACAAAAAAAAATAAACCTTTTAAAGATAAAAATGTATTTTATTGGAGCGAGGGAAGTATTTCAGTTGGAAAAGTAGGAGACACAAATGTTTCAACTTCAAAAGAAATTAATGCAAGCTCTTTAACTATTGGTGCAGACAAATTTACTGACAATAATGGTATTATTGGATGGGCTCTTCGATATGGAAATGATCATACTAAAGTAGGTTACAATGGTAGCAACATGAATGCAGATACATTTAATCTTACACTGTACAACACAAGACCTTCATCTATTGACAATAAATATATTGATACAATCTTTGGAATTGGAAAAATAAATTTAGATATCCTAAATTTACTTGATGGCGAAAATTTAACTGCCACTAGAACTGGAAGACAAATGTATGGAACGGTTAAACTTAAAGATGAAATTATTAAAAATACATTAACAATAATTCCATCTGCACAAATTGATTTTGGTCATACAATTTTTGACTCATACAAAGAAGTTGGAACTTCTGCAATGAGTTTTAAGAAACAACATGTAAAATCTAGAAACATCAGAGCGGCTATTGCAGCGGTAGATAAAATTGAAAATGAAAAATATTCAATTAAAAGACATGGAAAATTAGAATATCAAGCTAATTTGAAACGTTCTTCAAATATTAAATATACATATAAAGACGATACTTCTAAATCATTTCAAACGAAACTACACTCAGGTTCTTTGCACAATATCAATGGAGAGATCGGTATAGATATAATTTTTCCAGAAAATTATAGTATTTTTATAATCTACGAAAGAAAACAGGCACTTGATCAAGGTGGTTTACATTATGGGTATGGCACAGGATATACAGACAACCTTTATATAGCTTTAGGTTATTTACCAGGCAAAGATACTGAGTATGCACTAAAATTAAATAGTACTGATAATTTAATGACACAACTTGAGATTAAAAAAGATATAAAAGGATTTGATTTATTATTTAACCTTAACGATGATTTAACAAATTTAGGTGATGCAAGAGAAGCTTATATTGAACTAAATAAAGTCTTTTAATTTCAATAATTAAGATTAAACTAATAATTGAGGAGTACCGATGAGCTATAAGTGGGATAACAAAAAACCAACCGCGCAAATGCTGGGAAGGTGGCAACCATTTCACGACGGCCACTATGCTTTATTCAAAGAAATAATTAAAAAAACAGGACAAGTTTGTATTCAAATTAGAGATGTGCAAGGTGTAGATGATAACCCATTTGATTTTGAAACAGTAAAGAAAAAAATAGAGGAAAGATTAAATCCTGAATTTGAAGGAAGATTTAAAGTAATATTAGTGCCAAATATAACTAATATTTGTTACGGCAGAGGAGTAGGGTACAAAATTGAGGAAATAGTGTTATCTGAAGAAATTCAAAAGATATCAGCAACAAAAATTAGAGCTAAAATGCGAGAAGATGGAGATTTAAAGTGAACGAAAGACTTAAATCAATTGTAGATTTAGAAAAATATCCAATTCATGACTTAAACTCACCAATAATAAAAAAATTAGTTGAAAAATGTAAAAAAGAGTTAGACGAAGATAGTTGCTCAACAATTCCAAATTTTATCCTACCAAAGTCACTTGCAATAATGAATACAGAGTTAGAAAAACAACTTGATGAAGTTTATATGTCTAAAGAAAAAATTAATCCTTATTTATATGCAAAAGACGATCCAGAGTTACCGAAAGATCATCCTAAAAGAACCTTCATGAATAGATTTAATGGATATTTGAATTCGGATTGTTTTTTAAAAGGTTCCGAAATGAAATTTTTGTACGAAACTGAAGAACTTTTAAAATTTGTTTCGTTATGTTTAGGAGTTTCACCAATATATAGATGGGCAGATCCTTTAGCTTGTCATGCTTATAATGTAATGGAGCCAGAAGGAATTTTGCCTTGGCATTTTGATAGTTGCGAATTTACATTAAGTTTAATGATCCAAAAACCTGAGAAAGGTGGAATATTTGAATACTGCCCGAACATAAGAGAACCTGGTAATGAAAATTTTGACGAAGTTAAAAAAGTTTTAAACGGAGACAGATCAAGAGTTAGACAATTAAAATTAGAGCCGGGAGATTTGCAAATATTCAAAGGGAGATTCACATTACATAGAGTAACTAAAGTAGAAGGAAACAAATCTAGATATATGTGTATTCCTGCTTATGTTCTTGATCCTTGGAGAGTAAATACACCAGAGCACTCAAAAGCAATTTATGGAAAAGTTCTACCTATACATTTAGAGAGAAATGTTGCTCGATCAGATGGTTTAACAGATTAAATGATTAAAAAGATTGCCGTAATTGGTACTGGAGTTATAGGTACTGGCTGGATTATTAGATGTTTGGCTCATAATTTTAAGGTCATTGCCTATGACAAAGATCCAAAATTAAAAAAAAAAATAATTGAAGAGATAAGAAGAGCCTCACCATTTGTTAAAAAACTATTTAATAAAAAAAAAATTAATCTTAAAAATTTTCAATATGTAACTTCCTTAGAAGCAGCACTTAAAGATGCAGACTTTATTCAGGAAAATGCTACAGAAAATTACAAAATTAAAACTAAATTAATGAATCTTATTGGAAAGTACGCAAAAAATAATGCGATTATTTCATCTAGTTCTTCTGGCTTACTTCCTACAAAAATTTATTCAAAATGTAAAAATCCAGCAAGAACTATGATTGGACATCCATTTAATCCAGTTTATTTATGTCCCGGAGTTGAAGTTGTTGCCGGTAAAAAAACTAAAACGAAATTTTTAAATAAAGCTAATAAATTTTATAAATCTATTTCTATGAATCCAATTATTGTTAAAAAGGAATTACCTGGATATTTAGCAGATAGATTACAAGAAGCGTTATGGAGGGAAGGTTTGCATATTATTAATGAAGGTTATGCAACCACTAAAGATTTAGATAGAGCTATAGAGGACGGACCAGGACTTAGATGGTCTTTGATGGGAACATTTTTAACTTTTCACTTAGCAGGTGGTAAACTCGGAATGAAGCATATGTTAGAACAATTTGGACCAGCATTAAAATTACCATGGACAAAATTAAAAGCTCCGAAACTTTCAAAAAAGTTATCTAGTAGAGTTATTAGTGGAACAAAATCACAAGCAAAAGGTAAGTCTGTGGCAATGATCTCCAGCATTCGAGATGAATATCTAGTTAATCTACAAAAGCTCAGAAAGAAATATGAAGACAAATTAAGGAAATGATTGTACTTAAATATCATGACTGTATTAGTAAAAAATTTAGGAAACGGAATTAAGAATATAAAAATTAATGATCCAAAGTCATATAATTCATTAACTTTTGCAACTCTAAACCTACTTTTAAAAACCTTTCAAAAAATGGATAAAGATAATTCTACAAGAGTAATTATCTTAGAAGGGGCCGGTAAAGGATTTAGCGCAGGTCATAATCTTAAAGAAGTAAGAGGACTTAAAAAAAGATCAAAATATTTAAAGTTATTTAATCTTTGTTCAAAGCTCATGATACAAATTGTAGAAGGACGTAAACCTGTAATTGCCAAGGTTCATGGTGCAGCTTATGCGGCTGGATGTCAATTAGTTGCAAGTTGTGACCTAGCTTATAGTACTAATGATGCAATATTTGCAACACCAGGTGTTAACATTGGATTGTTCTGTAGCACACCTATGGTTGCAGTAAGTAGAAAAGTTACAAGAAAAAGAATGATGAAAATGCTTCTTACAGGAGAACCAATTAAAGCAAACTACGCTAAAGAAGTTGGTTTAATAAATGATCATTTTTCAAAAAAGAATTTAAACAAAGAAGTTATGAAAATTGCTAAAACAATTTCTTCAAAATCAAATTTAACAATTAAAATTGGAAAACAAGCTTTCTACAAGCAATTAGAGATGCCATTAAAAAAAGCTTATGATTTCACAGCAAAAATGATGACGCTTAACATGATGTCAATTGATGCTAAAGAAGGTATTCAGGCATTTTTAGAAAAAAGAAAACCTAAATGGAAAAATAGATAATGACCGACGATCAGATTAAAAATATTTTAGAAAAGTCAAAAACAATCGCAATGATAGGTATTAGTTCAGAAAAAAAAGGGGAAGATCCAAAAAATTTAAAAAGAAAACCTGCAAATGTAGTGATGAAATATATGCAAGATTTTGGTTACAAAGTGTATCCAATCAATCCTTTTGCAGAAGGTGAAATAGTCAATAATGAAAAAGTATTAGCTGACTTAAAAAATGTTCCAGAAAAAATTGATATTGTTGACGTATTCAGACCTTCAAAAGAAACACCAGGCATTGCTCAACAAGCTAAAGAAATCGGATCAAAAGTTTTATGGTTGCAATATGGAATTCATAGTGACGAAGCAAAAGCAATTGCTGAAAGTTCTAATATGGAATTTATATCTAATAGATGTATTAAGCAGGAATATCAAAAGATTTTCCAAAAGTCTAATCCTGTTTTTCCAGCACTGAAAAATTAGTGAAAAAGTTTTTATTGATAAGTTTTATTTTTTTTTATGCAACAAATGTTGTTAAATCTGAAATATCAAAAGCTTATTTTGCTGGTGGATGTTTTTGGTGCATGGAAGAGGTTTTTGAAAAGACAGAAGGTGTGATTGAAGTAGTATCAGGATACTCAGGTGGAACCTCAAAAAATCCTACTTATAAAGAAGTTACATATGGTGACACAGGACATTTCGAGGTTGTTGAAGTTGTTTATAATAAATCAAAAATAAATTTTGAAAATCTAGCAAATATTTTTTGGAAAAATATCGATCCTTTCGATAAGGCAGGTCAGTTTTGTGATAAAGGATACAGTTATAGGTCTGTTGCGTTCTATACAAATAATGACGAAAAAAAACTTATAGAGGATGATATTCAAGAAATTGAGAAAAAATTTAATCAAAAAGTAGTTACATATATTAGGAAATTTGAAATATTTTATAAAGCAGAGGAACATCATCAAGATTATTATAAAGAGAAATTTTTAAATTATTTGTTATATAAAGAGGGATGTGGAAGACAAAGGAAATTAGATAATATTTGGCAATGAAAAATATTTTTTTAGTATATGGACATTATAATGATAATTCATTTAATGCTGCGATTAGAGAAACTTTTTTAGAAGAAGCAAAACAAAAAGGATTTTCTGTAGATTGTGTAGATCTATATAAAGAAAAATTCGACCCAGTATTTGCAGGTGAAAAACCAGATGAAACAGTCCTAGATCACCAAAAGCGAATTGAAAAATCAAATATAATTGTTTTGATTGCACCTATTTGGAATTTTAGAATGCCAGCAATTGTTGAGGGGTGGATAGACAAAGTTTTATCTCCGCCTTGGGCATTTAGATTTAAAAAAATTATTGGTAATTATGGTTATCCTATTGGAAACCTAAAGGGAAAAAGAGCTGTAGTATTTTGTACTTATGGATCACCTCAATTTGCAATTAGAACTTTTTTTTTAAATATGCCAACTAAAAGATTAAGACGAGGTGTATTTAATATATGTGGGATAACTAATGTAATATATAAAAGGTATTTTGCAGTTCCTTTTGTTTCTGATCAAAAGAGGAAAAAATTTTTAGAAGATGTTAGAAAAACTGTAAGAAGTTTATAACTATTCTATCTTGCGTACTCGACAAATTTCCGAAGAGATTTATTTATAAAACTTTCATAAGAAATAGATTGTTTTCTTGAATTTATTCCATTTAAAAATGATTGAGACATTTTAAAATCGTAAGAGGGCTCAAAAAAGAAAGGTACTGAAATTCTTTCTGATTTGTTCCAAAGAACTCTATGATTTGTAGCCTTAAACTTTCCTTTACTTAGATATTCTAATGCTCTTCCAGTATTAACAACTAGAGCATTTTTATTAAAAGGCACATCATACCATTTCTTGTTTTTTCTATTTTGAACTTGTAGTCCTCCTACTTTATCTTGATATAAAACTGTAAATATCCCGCTGTCCACATGTGTTTCACAACCCAATGCAACACCGTCTTGTTTAGAGATTTCCACAGGTTTACTTTGAATTGGATAAAAATTAAATCTCAAAGTACTCAGTGTTTTAAATCTTGAAAAAGCTTTACCGGATAACAAAGGATCTTTTTTGTATAGTTTGATAATACTTTTGAAAAGTAGTTCGCTTAATAAATAAATATCATCATAATAGCTAGATAAATGACTTATTGAGTTTTTTTGAAAACATTTTTCTAAATCTAAACATTCTATGTATTGATTTTTAATTTTCTGTGAAAAATTTTCTGATACTCTTAAGTCTCCAATGTCCAAACCTTCTTTTCCATTTACGTCACTTGGAAAGTAGCCTCTATAAAAGTTTTTATTTTTTTTATTCCATTTATTTGGAGAAAGTTTAATTTTTTCTTTTTTGTTAAGTTTAAAAAATTTTTCTCCAATTTTTACAATTTTTTTAATTTTTTTATGATCAATACCGTGACCAATGACTTGAAAAAAACCTACCTCAACACAAGCTTTCTCAATCTTTTTAATGATCTTCAGCGATTCTTTGGAACCCAGATCTTTGTTAACCAATGATGAAATATTTATAGTTGGTATATAGTTTTGTTTCATTATCTGTTTGGTGTATCTGTTGCTATCATCTGACCTCTTACTTTTTCTCTAAAGTAAATATATAACCCAGCTGCAATAATGATTGCTGCACCTAAAAAAGTTCTAGGCACTGGAATAGTTTCGAAAAGAATATAACCAGCTAACATTGCCCAAACAATATATGAGTATTCAAACAATGATACAACTGATGGAGATGCAATACTGTAAGCTGAGAAAACACAAAAGAATGATATAGATGCAACAATCCCCATAACAAGAACGTATGGCCATGAAGCTGAAGGATTAGTAAACCACTCTCTTACAATAAATTGCATTGTTGGATCTGTAAAAGTATTAAATTTTCCATCCCCAGTTATTAAAAATATCATCAAACCTGCAAAGGTTGCAAAAATATAAAGCCAAGTCATCTGAGTATAAATACTGTCTTTGTCAGATGTATATTTTGTTATTGTCATCGAACATGAGTAACAAATAGCACAAGCAACTGGTGCTAACTTAAAATAATCAAAGTCTTCCCAGTTTGGGTCTAAAACTATTATTACACCAATAAATCCCACTACAATCGCAGACCATCTTCTTATACCAATTTGCTCTTTAAGAAAAAATTTAGCAAACATTGACATAAAAAAAGGACAGGAGAAGAATAGTGCGCTCGTCATAGCAAGCGTCATAAAAGTTAAAGATATATAAAAAAAACTAAATCCAAAAAAGAAACAAATTACTCTTAAAAGAGTTAAAAAAGGGTAGTGTGTTTTTAAAGTAATATGTTTTTTTGTTATTATTACAAATGCCAAAAGTATAGTCGCTTGGATTAGTGTTCTACCAAGGTATAATTCAAATAACGCAATATCTTCGAAAATAAATTTAATAAGTGAGTCCTGAATGGAAAAAAAGGCCATGCCAGTCATTATAAAAAAAATACCTTTTGTATTATTATTTACTTCCATGTTCTGTGCCTATACCAAAAAACTTATCTTTTTAATTTGAAAAGAATGAAACTATTTTTTTAGTTTATTTGAGAATATTAGATTTTTGCTTTTGAAGGAATGTTTATTTTCACTGATGAATTTTGCCATAAGGTCTACTTTTTCTTTTTCAAATTCAGCAACTTTTCTCTCTTTTAAATCAACATAAAGGGCTAAAACTTCAATTGTTGATGCTAAATATTTTTTTTCTTTATGCACCATTTCAAACTTGTACTGTATTCTTTTTTTATCGTGGTCAAAGTGTATAAGGTTTAATTCAACTTCATCCCCTTCAATCAATTCTTGGTTGTAAGTAATATGTGACTCAACTACCATTGTACTTTTATTAGTTTCTAATGCAGATTTTTCACCCATATCAAGCTTTGTCATTAATGTTTCTGCTGCATTTTGATCAAAAATTAAAATGTAATAAGCCACATTCATATGACCATTATAGTCAGTCCACTCTTTTTTAATTTTTGCTGTCGAAATTTTTATTGCCATTTAATAATTATTACCTCAAAATTAATTACAGATCTAATGTAATCTAATAGCATCTCCATCGACACCGATTACTTGTCCAGATACTCTTGCTGCATCATCAGAAATCAAAAAGCCACACATTTTCCCAATATCACTCTCATAAATCCAACAATTCATGGATGCCATTGATATAAATTCTTTTTCAATAGATTTTTTTGAAATTTTTAAAAGTTTTGCTTTATCTTTTGCAACCCTAATCATTCTATCACCTTTTATTGTTCCTGGGCATAACGCATTCACACGTATTTTAAATTTACCAAGCTCCATAGATAAAGTTTTTGTCATTCCTACAATTGCCCATTTACTTGCAGCATAAGGTGATCTTAAAGGGAAGCCCATTATTCCAGCGCCTGATGAAATATTTATAATTGATCCACCCTTATTTTTTTTTAACATTGGTATTGCTAGTCTAGTGAAATAATAATGACTAAATACATTTACTCTCATTGTATTTTCCCAATCGTCTGTTGATATATTTTCTAATGTTGCAGTTGGACCTGCTATACCAACGTTATTAATCAGGCAATCAATTTTGGATGTCTTTTTCTTTATTTTTTCAAATAATTCATTTACTTGGTACTCGTCTGAAGCATCGCAATTAAAAACAAAGAGTTTTTTATTTATTTTTGAATTTTTTTTTAATTTATTGATATATTTTTCATTTATATCACTTACAAATACTGTTGCACCTCTATCTAAGCAAACTTTAACTGTGGCTAACCCAATTCCAGATGCTCCAGCTGATATTATGATTTTTTTATTTTTTAAAGTTTGATTTGCCATAATAAAAAAAGGCCCTTTTGTAAAAAAGGGCCTTTGATTTTAATTATTTAAAAAGTATTATTTTAGCCAAGGCTTCCATTTATCTGGATTGTTGTCTAACCACTCTTTAACAACTTCTTTTACAGGTCTTTTCTTAATATCAACTTCAACTAACATTTTAGCTTGATCAATATTTTGTAAAGACATGTTTTCGAAGAATTTTTTAGCATCAGCATGTTCAGCTTTTGCAAAAGTAGCTGGATTACCATAATTCATTGTATAATCCTTAGCCCAACCAGTTGCTGGCCAACCTTTTGTTCCACAGTCTTTCCAGTTGTTTGCTTCAGTAAACGTATCTGGGTCGCAAACTTTGTGATCTGGAAGTTGAACTCCTACCATCTCATACTCACCAAAAAACCAATGTGGTGACCATAGGTATAATAAGAAAGGTTCTTTTCTCATATAAGCTGCTTTTGCTTCAGCAATAGCTGCTGCTTCTGTACCAAGTTCATCAGCTTGGAAATCAATTCCTAAAAGATCAAGTCTTTTTTGGTCATGACAATTCCAACCAGCTACCGGACAACCAATAAGTCTACCTTTGCTTCCAGTTTCAATAGTTGCAAATTTTGCTTTGTGTTTATTTAGGTCTTTCCAAGTTTTAATACCTAGTTCATCAGCTGCATATTTTGGTATCCAGTAGTCTGACATACCAATTATTCCTGCTGTTCCAAGTAAATCTACACTTCCGTCTCCGCTGTAAGATCCTACGACTTTACCCTCGTAAATTAGATCTTCATTTAACATCACAGAGTCTGCTTCAGCATAACTTGGCCAACTTTCACAAGCAAAATCAAGTTCGCCTGCTGCAATTGCTTCCCATAAACCAGTTCCTGATGGAAATACCGTTTGCTTAATTTTATATCCATATTCTCTTTCAAGAATCGCTACAGCAACTTCGCAAGTGATAATACCACCAGTCCAGTCAGCAATAGCTGCGTGTAGTCTTTTAGCATTAGCTTGCCCTAAACTACCAACTAATAGCACCAATGATAAAAATAGTGCCGATATTGTTTTTGATAATTTCATTATTTTCCCTCCAATGAATTAATTAAAAGCTTATTTTAGTTCAAAAGTTACATAAATGTAAACCCCTCTAAAAAACGCACTAATTACTTGCAATATAGAGTGAACTTAAAGGCCCAATGCTTCTCTTTGTTTTCTTGTCCAAGCCAGAGTAATTCTGTCTATTATTATTGCTAGGAGAACAATACCGATTCCCGCTGCTAGACCTCTGCCAGTATCAGATCTGGCTAATCCATTAAATACCTCTAACCCAAGACCCTTACCACCAATTAATGGTGTAACTATTTGCATTGCAAAGGCCATTATTACTGTTTGGTTAAAACCTATGACTAAACTTGGAACCGCTAAAGGAAACTTTATTTTCTTTAAAGTTTGAATTAACGTTCCACCAAACGATCTTGATACTTCTGAATAAGTTCCTGATACTTGTGTTAAACCCAAACAAGTTAATCTTACTATAGGTGGTATCGAGTAAATAACCGTAGCTAAAACTGCAGAAACAATTCCACCACCAAAAAACATCAGAACTGGTATTAGATAACAGAAATAAGGAAGAGTTTGCATTGCATCTAGTACAACGTTTTGTATATTCCTAAATCTTTCACTATATGATGCTATTATTCCTAAAGGAACTCCAACTACAAAACATAAAGCAACTGACACTAAAACAGATGATAAAGTAATCATTGATTGAGACCAGATTCCACAAGCACCGATAAAAAGCAATAATATAGCAGTAATGATTGCAAATCTTACTCCAACAGTTATATAACCCAAAGCAACAAACACAGCCATAGTGTACCACCAAGGTATATGAGTTAAGAAAACATCTAAAGGACGCAATAAATTAAGATAAACAAAAGCTCTCAAACTTTTTGTAAAAGCAATAAAACCTGGATTTACAGTTAAACTTTCCACAGCATTTGTAATTGGTTGTCTTATAGATAGTTTCCATTCTTCAGGAAAAGAACCAAAGCTAATTAAATATGTATCGATTAAACTAATTAGAAAAAAAACTATAAATGACGGTATTATATAATATCGTTTACTAATAAATTCTTTAATATCATTTGCAGTTCTTTTATTAAATATTGAAATTAAAAACTGAAAAAAATAGGCGATTAAACTAGTAACAAATAAACAGACATATTTAATTATATCGTGAGAAATTTTTATAGGTTGCTCTATAATTCTTGCTAGAGAATATTTAGCCCAACTTTGTGGTAAAAAATAAAATTTCTGCACATCATCTGGAATTCTTTCTTCAGTTTTGCTGAACGACATACTGAACCTATCAAACATAATTGCCATAAACAAAATACAAAGCCCACCTTCCATAGCCCATCCAACATCGAGCCTTCTAATAGCCTGCCAAACCTGTCCACCAATACCTTCAGCTCCAATGAAACACGCAAGAACAACGAGGGCCAGAGCCATCATAATTACCTGATTGATACCCATCATGATACTAGGCAATGATAAAGGAATTTTAATTTTAAATAAAAGCTGTAATTTATTTGAGCCGAATGCAGTTGCACTTTCTATAGTTTGAGCAGGAACTTGTCGTATACCTGAATTTGTTAATCTTATAATTGGAGGCATTCCATAAATCATAGTTGCAAGAATTGCTGGTGCACCACCGATACCAAAAAAAAATAAAGCAGGAAATAAATATACAAAAGCGGGCATCACCTGCATGGTATCTAAAACTGGTTTCATAAAATTTTCAAACCGGTCACTTTGAGAACATAACACTCCAAGAATAAATCCAAAAAATACACAAAGTAAAACTGATAAACCCATTAAAGCAACAGTTTGAAGGGAAGGTTCCCACATACCTGTTGCACCCCAAAAATAAACTACAAACAATGAGTAGAGACCAAGTCTTAAACCACCCGCAATCAAACATGGTAAAAATATTATAGCAGCGATTAATAACCATGGAGAATCAAGTAAAAAATCTTCAACAAAATAATAACAAGCCTTAATGTATCCAGCTACAATTTTGGTCATCCATCTGTAGTTTTTTTTTAAAAAATCTTCTCCCTCATTTACCCATGCAGTAAAAGTAAATTGATCTGTTACATACTTTGGAAACTTTGATGGGCCTTCATTTTGAGTAGAAAGCCATAAAGCAACTAAAAATACTAAGCCAACTATTAAATAAGTTATGATATTTTTTGATTGGCTTGATTTTTTTATAATTTCAGTGCTGGTAGACATATTTATAAAATTAGAATAATTAATTTTACTTTTAAAGCAAAATATTGTCTATTTTGACTATAAATTATAATTTTAAGCATGAATAAACACCAAAAAATCACCTGCTCAAACATTTGGAAGTTGTTTGGACCAGATGAAAAAAGAATTATAAAGAATTTAGATAAAAGTCTTTCTATTAAAGAAGTACAAGAAAAAACAGGGCATGTTGTAGCTGTAAAAGATGTAAGTTTTTCAATTCAAAAAGGAGAAACTTTTGTGGTGATGGGTCTTTCCGGTAGTGGAAAATCAACATTGGTAAGATGCATTTCAAGATTAATTGAACCCACATCAGGTACCGTAAAAATGGATGATGTTGATGTGACTAAAATGAGTTCAAGAGATTTATTAGAATTAAGAAGAAATAAAATGAGCATGGTCTTCCAGCATTTTGGACTTTTTCCACATAGAACAGTTGTAGAAAATATTGGATACGGATTAGAAGTTAGAGGTACAAAAAAAGAAACAAGATTAGAAAAATCCATGGAAGTTTTAAAAATGGTTGGATTAGATGGCTGGCAAAACAACTATCCCAGAGAATTATCAGGAGGTATGCAACAAAGAGTTGGATTAGCAAGAGCACTTGCAGTTGATCCTGAAATTTTAATTTTTGATGAACCATTCTCAGCTTTAGACCCACTAATAAGAAGAGAGATGCAAGACGAACTTTTAAAAATTCAAGAAAAACTCCAGCGAACTATGGTTTTTATTACTCATGATTTTTTAGAGGCTATTAAGATGGGAGATCACATCGCAATTATGAAAGATGGTGAAGTTTCTCAGGTCGGAACACCTGAAGAAATTGTTGCTAATCCTAAAGATCAATATGTCAAAGACTTTTGCGAGGATGTTCCAAAATATAAAGTTTTAAGTGCAGGTAAAGTAATGAGAAAAGATTGTTGTAATCAATCAAAAGAATTATTTAAAAATAAGTCGGACTGCATTTTAGATAATTCAAAAATTGAGACTTTAATTGATAAATTAGTTGAGTCAGATAAAATTTACCCAGTAATATGCTCAGAGACTGGAGAACTTCTAGGAGAGATAGACCGTTCTATAGTAATGAGGTCAATGAAATCAAAAACATAAACTAATAAAATTTCTTATTAGCTTTAACTGTTTTAATTTTTTGAGAATCTCTCCATATAATTATGAAACCAGCAGAAACTATTAATAAAACACCTGGAAATAATTGTTGCCATGGAGCCTCATTAAAAAAAATCCAACCTAATAAAAATGAGGAAGGGATACCAAAATATTCAAAGGAGGCGAGCTTACTTAATGAAATTAGTCTATATGCGTATACAAATAATATTGCTGCTGTCCCACCAAGTACTCCTGTTAAAACCATTAATAGTAAATCTCTAAGATTATTAACCGTAAAATCGTTTGATAAAATAACAAATAAAAAAAATGCACCTATCACATTAAACATCAACGTATAAAATTGTATTTTGGACGTTGAGAAGTTTGAAGGAATGAACTTAAGTATTATAACCGTTACTCCCCAAGCGAATGCTGTTAGTATTGAATATATAGAATAATAATTAAATATATCGCTCGTTGGCCTTAAAATTAATACCACACCTAAAAATCCAATTATAATTGCAGACCATCGATATATACCTACTTTATCTTGTAAAAATATAATCGAAAGTATTACTATAAAAAATGGAGATGAAAAAGTTAAAGTCATTGCTGTTGCAAACTCAACATTAATTACCGAGATAAAAATAAATATATTCATTGCAAGAAAACTTAATCCTCTAAAACAACAGAGAGATAAAAATTTCTTATTTACATTCTTAAAAAGTGAGTTGTATTCTCCTGAAAAGAAAAGTAGAACAAGCAATGGTATTACCGCAAAAAAATTTCTAAAAACAGCTAATTTAAACACTGAATAGTCATTTCCTATAAATCTAATTACTACTAAATACAAATCTACGCAAACTACACCCAATAGCATTGTAAGTATTGCGATTAAAGTTTTCTTAAGATCTACTTTTTCTTTTGCGATTTTCATTTATTTTTGTAAGTTAGTATAAATTTTTAAATAAATATGCAAAATTTTAAACTCAATAAAGATCATTTATTAGGCAAACAAGATTGGACCTTTCCAACATTTACAGCTTATGGACCAGGAAGATTTAAAGAAATTGGAAAATTTTGCAAAGATTTCAATATTCAAAATCCTTTAATCGTAATAGATAGTGGAAGCACTAAACTACCTTTTATAAGTGAATTACAAAATCTGCTTTCTGATACAAAAATTAAATCAAATATTTATTCTAATATATCTCCCAACCCTAGAGATGATGAAATCGATGGTGGCTGTAAAGCATTCAAAGACGGTAATCATGATTCTATAATCGCAATAGGAGGTGGTAGTGCTATGGATGGAGGAAAAGCTATATGCTTAACTGTTAATAGTGGAATACCTTTGTGGGATTTTGAATTTTTAGATAAAGTTCCAAGAGATCTGAAAGGTAAAAACCCTTTTCCAAAACTAATAACTATACCAACAACTGCTGGCACAGGTGCAGAAACAGAAATAACTGCAATGGTTACTGACACAAAAAAAGGTATGAAATTTTGTATTTGGCATCCAGAGGCTAGACCCTGCTTAGCATTAGTCGATCCAGAATTGACTTTAAAGTTACCAGCAAACCTAACAGCTTGGACCGGTATTGATGCAATGATACATGCTATTGAGGGTTACAGTGTTCCTATGTTTCATCCGTTATGTGATGGTTCAGCTTTAGAAAGTTTAAATTTAATTTCTAAGTCCCTTAAACTGGCAGTAAATGAACCAGACAATTTAGTTGCAAGGGGAGGAATGATTGTTGGGTCTTATTTAGGAGGAGTAGCTTTTTTAAAAGGCTTAGGTTTAGTACATGCCATCTCTCATATGGTTGGTGCAGAATATAATACCCATCATGGACTTACAAATGCAATAATTCTTCCAACAGTAATGGAATATAATTTACCTGGTTTAGAGGAAAAAGTTCAACGAATGTCAGAAGCAATGCAATTTGATGACCATTCCGTTAAAGGTTTTCAAGAAAATTTAAATAAAATGTTAGATGAACTTAATATTCCAAGAGGATTAAATGAAATTGGTGTACCTGAGGATTCATTCAAAAGAATTGCAAAAAAATCTATGCTCGATCAGGCCTATGGTCAAAATCCTAAAAAGGCAACTTTAGAAGAGGTTGAACAATTAACTTTAAAAAGCATTAAAAAAGCTCGCTAGGGCAGATGCTAGAAAACAAAAAAGTATCTGAAATTATTAAATTAATTCAGACAAAACAGATATCAGTAAAAGAAGTAGTAGAATTCTATTTAGCAAGGATTGAAAAGTATAATCCAAAATTAAATGCAATTATTCTTTTAAAAGAGACTGAGAAAATTTTAGAAGAGGCTAAAAAAAAAGATAATCAAGAGAATAAAAATAAATCTTTGTTTGGTTTACCGTTAGCTGTTAAAGATTTAAGTGATGTCGTTGGAATTCAAACAACATACGGTTTTAAAGGTTACAAAGATTATTTTCCAAAAAAAAATTCTTTTTTTGTGGATAAACTAATTGAAAACGGCGCAATAATAATTGGAAAAACTAATACAGCTGAACTCGGAGTTGGAGGACATACAATTAATAGACTTTTTGGTCCAACTTCAAATGTTTATGACTTAAGCAAGTCGTCTGGTGGTTCAAGCGGAGGCGCAAGTTCAGCAGTCGCAGCTCAATTAATTCCATTTGCTGATGGTACAGATCAAATGGGTTCATGTAGGAATCCTGCTGCATATTCTAATATATACGGTTTTAGACCAACCCCGGGAGTTATTGCTTCTGCTAGATCAGACAACCAAAAAAATATTCCTATTTTAACTACTCCTGGTTTTTTATCTAGAACACCAGACGATATGTCAATTATTTTAGATAGCGTAACTGGTAAACACAGTTTGGATCCATATTCCTTAGAATTAAAATCTAATTTTCAAAATTTTGAAATAAAAGATTCAGAAATTAAAAATATAAAAATAGGATGGTTATCTGATATTAATAGTAATTATAAATTTGAAAATGAAATATTAGAAATTTGTGAAAAAAAATTAAGTGAGTTAAATAAGCAAAATATAAAAATAGATTTTTTGAAATCAGATATTAATACTGATGAACTATGGGACTCGTGGTTAACATTCAGATCAAGAAGTATATTTATGGATATTGGAAGTATGAGTATTAAAGATATTAATGAAATGACTTTTCAGGCAATTTGGGAGTACAATAGGGGAAAAGATATTAAAGATAATGACATTGATATTGCATTAGAAAAAAGAAAAAAATCTATAAATGATATAAATCAGATATTTAAAGATTACGATTTTTTAGCTTTGCCATCAGCACAAGTATTTCCATTTAAAAAAGAATTAAATTATCCAGAAAAAATAAATGATTTTAATTTAGATACTTATCATCGATGGATTGAAGTTTTTATATTATCAAGCCTTTTAGAATTACCAACCATAACAGTTCCAGTTGGTTTTAATAAAAATAAACTACCAATGGGTATGCAAATAATAGGAAAAAAGAACGATGATTTAAAAGTACTTGCATTTGCAAAAAAATACGAACAAATGTTCAATTATTCAAAAATAAAACCAGAAATATAATAATTAATGCAAAGACACCCTCATCATTTTAAAATTGCACTTGCTTTAGCATTTTCCGCTGGAGCTTGGGGAATTTATTGGCTCCCTCAACGTACACTGGAAGCTGGAGGATTAACTGGCGGATGGGGTACAATTGCCCAGATGGTAATTGGAGTGTTATTGTTGTTACCAATCGCTCTTTGGAGAGTTTATAAAAAAAAAGGAAGTGGCTTCGAGCTTCCATTAACAGGATTACTGGTTGGTGGTGGTTTTATTTGTTATGCACTAAGTTTTCTTTTAACAGATGTAATAAGAGCTTTAATACTTTTTTACATGACTCCTATTTGGACTACTATTTTTGAAATCTTATTTTTAAAAAGAAGACCTGGCTGGCAAAGAGCCGTTACACTTTCACTAGCTCTCGCTGGCTTATGGATAGTTTTTAGTAAAGATGCAATTATACCTTTACCTCAAAATGCTGGGGATTGGATAGCTCTCGCTGGAGGAGCAATTTTTGCAGGAGGAATGATAAGACTTGAAGTTATAAAGACTGATGGAGTATTCCCGATTATATTTTCATTTTTCTTCTACGGAACATTATTTAATATTGTGGCTGGTTTTTTATTAGTTGATTATTTGGGCGAGACACCACCAATAGAGTCTTTTATTCCAATGGCAATGTTCTTAATTGTTTTGTCATTATTTTATTTCATTCCTACAGGAATTGTTATTCTTTGGGCACCAAGCAAACTAGGTGCTGGACTATGCTCAATTCTTTTTCTAACAGAAATAGTCGTTGGAGTTGTAAGCTCCAGTATTTTAACCGATGAACCTTTTGGATGGAGAGAAATAGTTGGAAGTTCAATGATTATTTTAGGTGGAATTTTAGCTGTTGTTCTTGCTCCTAAAGAGGATAAAAAAATTACCGCTTAATATTTGGTATCCACTAAATCAATCAACATATTAATCATATCTACTTTGTAACTTTCTTTTGTAGCTGATTTAGTTTCTAAAACAGAAAAAAAAGCAGCAACGTTTCCAGTTTTTAAATTAACAGCTAAAAATTGACCACCATAACCTGAATGGCCGATCATATTTCCAGATACCATAGTAGAGTTAGAATAATATAAATATTTATTATTTGATAAGTTCATATATTTTGGACCAACATTGTTTAAAGTTCGGTTTAAAAAAGAGCTTGAGCCAATCTTCCTATTTCCCACTCCTTTACCTTTTCTTGCAAATAAAAGACCCATTCTTAAAAAATCTCTTGTTATCAAACATCCTCCCCCTGACATCCAAGGCATACCATATCTGTCAGATGCAATATAAAGCCCATCTTCAAACCCAGCTGCCTCAACTGCTCTTAACATCCAATGTCTTAATGGTTTACCGCTGATCTTTTCAACTATTAATCCTATAACATCGGTATTTGCAGATTTATAAAAAGCTAAATTACTTTTGTTTTCTAAATTTTTATTTTTTTTTGATTTGATAGTATTTAAATAACTTTCCTGACTTAAATGCGTATCACCACTTTTTGGCAGTCTCCATCCACCTACAGGCTCATGTAAAAAAGATGAAGAGTATGCCTTAGTGTAATCTTCTGTGTAGGCATTTATCACATTCATATTTAATACGTCTTGCACTTTAGCATTGGCATAACCACTCCCAATTTTTGGAAGGTAGTAAGATACTTTTTTATCAAGATTTATTGACTTATTATTCAATAGTTCTCCGACGAAAAGATTAACAAACATTTTTGTTATAGACATTATTGTTTGAGGTTGATTTTTTGGAAAATCTTTGGCGTATTTTTCAAAATAAATATTTTGTTTATTTCCAACTATTAAAGAGCAAAAAGACTTTTGTTTAGTCATTTTTTTTACCAGTGGTTTTTTATAGATTGTATTTTTGTATTTTTTTTTTAATTTTAAAACCAAATCTGATCTTAAAAATAATCCATATCTATTTATTTTGTGAAGATTTCTATAACCATGTCTTCTAGTTTTAGGGAGATTCCATACGGCTTTATTATCTTTGACCGTTGCTAATTCAGGATTCTTATATGATATTATTTTAGTCAAATTAAATAAAGTTAATCAAATTTCAAAGATTTTTTTTGTTCATATTTTTGATGATAACCTTCAGCCTTACAATAATTTTTCTCTTTTGAAACTTTAGTAGAAACTTTACCACCAAGTTTATTATTCATTTCCTCTAAAACTTTTTCCGCAATTTTTTTTTCTTCATCATTATTATAAAAAATTTCAGATCTATATTGAATTCCCACATACGTACCTTGACGGTTTACTTGAGTAGAGTCGTGTAATTTAAAAAAAAGTCTCACCATATCTTCATATGATTTAACTTTTTCATCATACTCTACTTTAACAACTTCAATATGACCAGTATCTCCACCACATACTGCTTTATAAGTGACGTTTGGTTCGTCTCCGCCGCAATAACCGCACTCAGTAGAAATTACTCCCTCGATACCCTCGTACTTAGTTTCATCCCAAAAGCAACCAATACCACCAATAAATGTCTTCATATTTTTATTTTATATTAATTTTTTAGAATTGAAATTGCTTTTATCTCTTCAACACCAATACCACAACAACCACCAATAATTTGTGCCCCACTATCAATCCATTTTTTTGCACTTTTAAAATAATCACTTGGCTTAATATCATCAGTAAACTTCCATTCTGGTTTAACAAAGTGTCCTCTGTTTGGATAAGCGCCAACTGTATTATTATGATTATTTTTTAGTATTCTGACGGCTTCTTCAGTTACACTCATGTTTGAGTGTGCAACAAGTATTGGTCCTGAATGAAATTTTTTAAATCTATGTAATGAGACTTCAAGTTCCTCATAAACTTGAGGATCTTTATGAGACACATCATCATCATATCCAAGATGAATATTTTTATTTTTATCAAATACACAAGATATTGATAACCACGTTGGTAATTTTAAATTACTTGAACATTCAACTAAAGTTTCAACAATGTCAGCTTGTGACGACATAGCTTCAAGAATAATTAAATCTACTCCTGTATCTGACAAAATTTTTAAGTGTTCATCAAAACTTGGTTTCATTTTAGCAACACCATCTTTCATAAAATAACCGTAAGTGGAGACAGATCCAGCAACTAAAACATTTTTACCTGACACGGCCTCTTTTGCAATTTTGATACTTTTAATATTGCATTCTTGAATCAGATCTTCATAACCATATTTTTTCATTGATATAGGAGTTGAAGCATAAGTATTTGCGGTTATTACATCAGCACCAGCTTTAATATAATTTTGGTGCACTTTTAAAAGTTCATCTGGACTATCTAAAGAACATCTCCCACACCACAGTCCTTCATCCATTTTTGCTCCAACTTTTTGTAATTCTCCTCCTATTCCCCCATCAAGAATTATTATTTTTCCTTCAGCTAATCGCTTTTCAATTGATGAATAAGACATTTAATTTATTTGTTATTTGTAAAAGCGCAGATTTTATTTCCATCTAAATCGCGAATATATGAATAATATACACCAGATCCTTCTGGTCTTTCTCCGCCGCTTCCTTCGCTGCTACCGCCTGCTTTTAAACCGATCTCATGAAATTTATCAACTATCTCTCTTGATGAAACAATAAAAGAAACTTGTGTTCCATTTCCGAAAGTAGCAGTTTTACCATTTGCTGGTTTTGTAACATAAAATTCTATAGTACCATCGCCATCTTTTTGCGTATATCCAGCACAAAATTCATCAGTATCTTTTCTTTTTAAATTTATAATTTGTAAAACTTCATCATAAAAATTAATGGCTTTATCTAGATTATTTGTGCCTACCATTACATACCCAATCATCTTAATTTTTCCATTCGGTGATAGTTTTCACTTCCAAATATTCATGTAAACCCCAGGTACCTCCTTCACGTCCATTTCCAGACTGTCTATAACCACCAAATGGAGTGCCAGAGTCCGCAGGTTTGTGATTTACGTACACAATTCCAGATCTTAATTTTTTTGAAACTCTTTTTGCCTTTTCTTTGTCCTCAGTTTGCAAATAGTTTCCAAGACCATATTCAGTGTCATTTGTAATTTTTATTGCCTCTTCTTCATTCTCAAAGGGAATTATAGATAAAACTGGACCAAAAATTTCCTCTTTAGCAATTCTCATATCATTATTTACATCTGTGAACACTGTTGGCTTTATAAAATATCCTTTTTTGAAATCTTCAGGTTTCTCAGGTCCACCAGCTACTAAGGTCGCTCCTTCTTCAATTCCACTCTTGATTAAACTTTGAATTTTATCGTATTGCGTTTTAGATATAACCGGACCTATATGTTCGCCAGCTTTTGATGCAAGATCTACTTTAATTTTATTAGCTTCATCTGCAGCTTCTTCTACTGCTCGTTTGTATATTGATTTTTCTACTAACATTCTTGTTGGTGCATCACATGATTGACCAGAGTTACTCATGACATTTCGTATTCCGTCTCTAACCGCATCAGGATAAGCATCGGCAAATACAATATTTCCACCTTTACCTCCAAGCTCTAAACAAACTCTTTTTATTGTATCAGCTGCATTTTTTGTGATTAACTTTCCTGCTCTTGTCGATCCAGTAAAGGAAACCATATCAACATCAGGATGTCCCGACAAATCTGTACCAACGCCTGGTCCATCTCCATTTACTAAATTAAATACACCCGCAGGAAATTTTGCATCATGAATCATTTCGGCGAAAAGCATTGCTGATAAAGGAGCTATCTCTGAAGGTTTCAAAACCATTGTACAACCAGTTGCAAGTGCTGGCACAACTTTAAGAGCTATTTGATTAATTGGCCAGTTCCAAGGGGTAATTAAACCACATACACCAATTGGTTCATATACAATGTGATTAACAGATCCTTTGTCAAAACCAGGTTCAAAATTAAATTCTTTTAATCTTTTTATAAAATCTTCAATATGACCCGCACCAGATGCAGTTTGATTGGCTGAACACCAATCTTTTGGACAACCAAGCTCAGTTGATATGGCATCAGTCATTTCATCCCATCTAGATTTATAGATTTCTAATAATTTTTCTAAAAGTTTTATTCTTTCTTGCTTTGAAGTTTCTTTCCAAGTTTCAAAAGATGATTTTGCAGATTTTACAGCAAGATTAGTATCTTCAGAGCTGCCTAGAGAAATTATTGCGCAAACTTCTTCAGTAGAGGGATTAATTACATCAAAATCTTTTGCTTTAATTGGATTGACCCATTGTCCATTTATATAAAATTTTTTTTTATCTTTCATAATTTATTTTTTTAATTTTGATAATCAGGTTCTTCTTTATCTAAAATTAATCTGATTTGATCTAAATGTGCTCTACCCATATCAGAAGGATAGTTTGACCACTCTTGTGCTGTTTTTTCTGCCACTTCGTGTGATGCTACATTTAATTCTTTTCCAGTTGCTAAAGCTGTTAAATATGTTTCTGCAGATTTTTCAAAGTAATATAATGCATCAAATCCATCCGAAACAGTTTCACCAGTAGTTAAAATTCCATGATTTGACATTAACAGATTTTGTTTATTACCCAATGCAGCTGCCATTTTTAGCGACTCTTCCTCAAAACCCATACCACCATACTCATTATATATAGATACTCGGTTATAAAACCTCATCGTATTTTGATCTATTGGAGGAAGAGTAGGGTTTTTCAAAGCAGAAAGAGCTGTCGCGTATTTTGAATGAACATGAAATATACATTTTGCATGAGGTACTTTTTGGTGAATTGTCCCATGAATATTTATTGCAGTAGCATCCACAAGGTCGGGTTTTTTTTTTAATTCCTCGATATTTTCTTTGGTAACCAAAATTAAATCGCTTACTTTCATTTGGCTAAAATGAACACCTGATTTATTAACTAAAAATTCATCAGTTGAACCAGGCACACATGCGCTAAAGTGATTTGCAACTCCCTCATTCATATTCAATCTAGCAGTCCATCTAAAGGTAGCTGCTAAATCTTTTTTTAATTCTGTTATTTCCATATTAATTATAATAAACTATACCATTAATAAATTATGAACAATAAAGTATTTATATCGTGTGCAGTTACTGGATCTGGTGATACTGCTAAAAAACATCCTGATTTACCCAAAACACCAGAGCAAATAGCAAAATCTGCAATCGAAGCAGCAAAAGCCGGCGCAGCGATTGCACATATACATGTTAGAGAGGAAGATGGAACACCAAGTAGGAGATTAGAGTTATACAAAGAAGTTGTCGATAGAATCAGATCATCAGACACAGACGTAGTTCTAAATCTTACGACTGGAATGGGTGGTGATTTAGATATAGGAGAAAATAGTCCACTTCAATTTGGTCCATTAACTGATATGGCGAATGTAATGGAAAGAATTGCAAATGCTGAACAGTTCTTACCTGAGATTTGTACTCTTGATTGTGGGACTTTAAATTTTGGAGATGGATCTGTTATTACAATCAATACCCCAAGAGATTTAAGAAAAGCAGCAAAAAGACTTCAAGAAATAAAAGTTAAACCAGAGATAGAAGCTTTTGATTTAGGAAATATGTGGTTTGGAGCTCAGTTATATCAAGAGGGATTACTCAGTGATCCCCCAATGTTCCAAATGTGTTTGGGTATTCCTTGGGGTGCACCCGCTACACCTTTAGCAATGCAAGCAATGAAAGATATTATGCCGAAAGAGGCAGTATGGAGTGGTTTTGCAATTTCTAAAAATGAAATGCCTTATGTTGCTCAAACAGTAGTAATGGGTGGAAACCCAAGAGTAGGGCTTGAGGACAATTTATATATTTCAAAAGGAAAGCTAGCTACAAATGCTCAACTAGTTGAAAAGGCAAGAAGAATTGTTGAGGACTTAGGAGCTTCAGTAATGACGCCTGCCGAAACTAGAGAAAAGTTAAAACTAGTAAAGCATAAATAAAAACTTTTAAAACTATATCCTGTGGCAACTTGCTCCAATATTAGAGTTGATAAGATAACTTTTAATATTAAATAACCTCTATGAATTTAAAATCTATAATCAAAAGATCATTAGTAACCATATCAATTACTTTATTACCAACTTTGTTGAATGCAGCAGATGTAACAATTGAAATGCTTAACAAACTAGGAAAAGAGAGTATGGTTTACTCACAAAAAATTGTAAAAGTAAATTCAGGTGATACAGTTTTTTGGAAAGCAACAACCAAAGGTCATAACGTAGAATTTATAAAAGGTGGGTTTCCTGCTGGTGTAGAAAAATTCAAATCTAAAATGAACAAAGATGCTGAGTATAAATTTACAGTGCCAGGCATTTATGCTTATTGGTGCACACCTCATAAAAGTATGGGAATGATTGGATTTGTAGTGGTAGATGGTGATAAATCGAATTTAGAAACTATAAAAGCACTTAAATTTTTCGGAAAATCAAAAAAAATCGCTCCAGACTTAATAAATCAATTATAATTAATTAGTTTTAACTGCTTCTTTTAAATGCTCTTTGGCAAGTGCTTTAGATAACTCTTTTTGGGTTAAATAACCTTTGGTATTTCCACTTTTATCTACAACCTCACAATTTGCATTTGAACAAACCACTTGTGGTAGGAATTCCTCTATAAATTGATCTTCATTTATTTTAACAAGATTTGATTTGTCAATATTATCAACCTCATTTACTGATTTCATTATTATTTTGGCCTTTATAACTTTTGCTCTATTTACATCTTTAACAAATGCTGAAACATAATCATCTGCAGGTTTCATTATTATTTCTATTGG
The DNA here is from genome assembly GCA_902585665.1 of uncultured Pelagibacteraceae bacterium. Lineage (GTDB taxonomy): Bacteria > Pseudomonadota > Alphaproteobacteria > Pelagibacterales > Pelagibacteraceae > Pelagibacter. Next base: position 255,587 of record CACIEO010000001.1, read on the forward strand.
GGTTCCAACTTGAACTAATCTTCCTCCATTTAAAATTCCAATATGATCACCTAATTTTAAAGATTCATCTAAATCATGTGTAATAAAAACTATCGTTTTTTTTAATTCGCCTTGTAAATCAAGCAACTGTTTTTGCATGTCACTTCTTATTAAAGGGTCAAGTGCTGAAAAAGCTTCATCCATTAATAATATGTCAGTGTCAGTAGCAAGCGCTCTTGCTAAACCAACTCTTTGTTGCATACCTCCAGATAGTTGGTTTGGGTATTGATTTTCAAAGCCACTTAAACCAACAGCTTCTATTTTTTCCATAGCAACTTTATTTTTATCCTCAGGTTTTTTACCCTGAACCTCAAGTCCGTAACCCACATTTTCTAAAACAGTTTTATGTGGAAATAGCCCAAATCTTTGAAAAACCATGCTCATTTTATGTCTTCTAAAATCTATTAATTTATTTTTGTCTAAACTCATCACATCAGTACCTTCTACAGAAACCACACCTGATGTTGGGTCGATTAAACGATTAATATGTCTAATTAAAGTAGATTTACCTGAACCAGATAAGCCCATACATACAAATGTTTCACCTTCATCAATCTTAAGTGACACATTATCTAAACCTACTGTATGTCCTGTTTTTTCTAAAACTTCTTCTTTAGTAGCACCTTCTTGCACCATCGGTAGAATCTTCTTTGGAGAGGGACCAAATATTTTATAAACGTTATTAATTTCAATTTTACTCATTTTTTATAAAGTTTTAACAGTTGTCCAAGTTTGTTGCAAAGTAACAAATTTTATTTTTGATATTATTAAAAAAAACAATAATTTATCAACTATAAATTGCATTGAAAATGTAAATAAGTATAATAAATTTTACCCATGTTTAGTATTTCAAAACTTGAAAAAAATGGAACTTACCTAAGAATTCTTTGGAGCGATGGAGAAGAAAGTAAATTTAATTATTTATGGTTAAGAGATAATTGTCCAACGGCTCACGACAAAGATTCTAGGCATAGAATGTTTGATATATTAAACGTTTCTAAAAATTTAAATCCAACAGAATATAAAGTAAATGATGAGGGTAAACTAGAAATAGTTTGGAGCGAGGGAAATCATACAAGTTTTTACGATATTAATTGGTTAAGAAAAAACTGTTACACAATCAAAAATAAACAAAAATACATTTCTCCATACCAACTTTGGGATAAATCGATTGAAAAAAACATTAAGTCTATAAGTATTGATTGCGATGAAATCATGTCTTCAGAGGAAGGTTTAATAAAGTGGTTAAAACTACTTCACTATAAAGGAATAGCTTTAGTAAATAACGCACCAACAAAAGAAAAGTCAGCTTTTGAAGTTTTAAATAGAATTAGTCACACAAGAGAAACTTTTTTTAAAACACCTTTTGAAGTTATAAATATACCTAAACCAAATAACTCAGCCTATACAGCCCACGCATTGAAAAATCATATGGATTTACCTTGGTTTGAAAATCCACCAGGCTACCAGTTTTTACATTGTCTTATAAATTCTGCTAATGGAGGAGATTCTTCAGCAGTTGATGGTTTTGCTGTTGCAGATTACTTAAAAAATAATGAAAAGGATATTTTTGATACTTTGGTAAATGTACCGTTAAAATTTAGAGATAAAGATTATACCCAGCAAGCTCACAGAAGTTTTTATGCACCCGCAATAAGTTTAACTAAAGATGGTGATTATAATGATATTAGATTTAGTGTTGCAACCATGGATGCATTAGATTGTCATCCAGATGTAATGGACCAAGTTTATTTCGCGCATCATAGATTTGGTAATCTGTTACATGATGATAGATTTGTTATTAAGTTCAGACTAAATCCAGGTGATATATACTCTTTCAATAACAGAAGAGTTTTGCACGGCAGAACAGCATTCGATCCTAACTCAGGACATAGACACCTACAAGGTTACTATATGGATCGTGATGAAATAATAGGAAGACTTAGTTATCTTTCACAATAATTATAAATTTTCAATAATAAGATTTTTTCCTAAAAATTTTGTTCTAACTTTTTTATCTTTTAGTGTGTAAAAATAAATAGGTTTTTTTATTTTTATAAGTTTTCTATTAGTAAGAAATTTTTTTTCTAAAACTAATAATCTAAGGTACTTTAATTTACTTTTTTGTAAAATAAGTTTTATTGAAGTGGTCGAAGAAAAAACTAGTCCCAAATTTAAATTTTTTTTAATTTTATTTAAATTTGAAATATTTTTTTCATTAAAAGAAGTTATGCTATAATGTTTTAAACTCTTTATAATAGAAATAAGATTTAAAAAATTTTTTTTTGTAAATTTTGATTTAATTTCTAGCATTAAGTAATTTTTTTTTGAAATTTTAACAATCTCATTCAAAGTTGGAATATGCATTGTATATTTTGATGCTATTTTATTTATATCTTTATATTTTAAATTTTTTATTAACTTTTTACTCTTAAATCGTTTAAGACTAAAATCATGATAACAAACAATTTTATCATCTAAAGTTGTGTGTAAATCAGTTTCAATTCCATAATTTTTTTTAAAGCAAAACTTGAAGGCTTTAATTGAATTTTCTTTGAAAGTTTTTTTCGCCAGCCCTCTATGAACAATATTATGACCTTGTCTGTTATATCTCATAACCTTTCTTTTCAGGTTCTTTATCTATAAGCTCGGTTGGAAAACCCTTTGCTCTAAAGTCTATTTTATTTTTATCCTCCATTCTTTTAACTATCATTGAAGACCAGGCACGAGAACCATAGCTTTTCAAACCTTCCTGAAAAATTTTTACAATCATTGGTGATATTTCTAAAGATGAATTAAGTTTTTTTGCTAAATTATCAAATAAGGAAGTATCTTTTAAAACTAAATCCATTGTAAAATTTATATTATAGGAACCATTTAATATTACTTGGCTTTCTGTTTCGTGCACAAATGAATTTCCAGAGGAAATAGCAATTCCTTTAAAAGTTTTTTCTAAATCCAAATTAGATTTTTTTGCAACAGTCCAAGCTTCACCTAACGCAACTAAATGAACTGATGCTAAGTAATTTGTTATAACTTTCAAAACAGAGGCAGAGCCCAATTCTCCAGTATGAAGAATTTTTTCACCCATCGCTGAAAGAGCAGAAAAAATTTTTTCAAATGCGGATCTTTCTCCACCAACAAATATTGCTATATTTCCTGTATCAGCTCTATGGCACCCACCACTTACAGGTCCATCAAGAGCAAATGCTTTTTTTTCTTTAACTAACTTTCCAATTCTTTTTACCTCGTTTTCATCCGTGGTACTCATTTCAAGCCATATCTTATTTTTTGATAATCCATTAATTACACCATCCTTAGACTCCATTACCTCTCTACATATTTCAGGTGAGGGTAAGCATGTAATAATTAGATCAGAGTCTTGAGTAAGTTGTTTTGGATTTTTTGAAATACTTGCTCCTTTTGAACTTAAATTGTCCATTGTTTTTTGGTCAAGATCATAAACAGTCAATTTGAAGTTGTTTCTCAATAGACTGCCTGCAAGTTTCCCACCAACGTTTCCTAGGCCTATAAAACCAATTTTCATTTGCGTCCTTATTGTAAAGTTAATTTATTTTTCACATGTTATATTGTTTACGTAAGAATGTATTTATATAAAAATAAACTTGTAATATTAATTTTTTTAAGTTTTTGTTTTCAGTCTATTTGTAATGCTGAGCTAATTAAACCAAAAAACTCAATTAAACCGTTAGAAGTTGTAGAGATACAATTAAATGGGTTAAAAAATAATAATGAGCCGTACGAAGATTTTGGTATTGAGCAAACATGGGAGTTTGCACACCCAAATAATAAAAAATATACAGGTCCACTTGAGAAATTTAAGTCAATGCTAAAAAGTGATATGTATCAAATGTTAATAAATCATCTCGAAAATAAAATAGATATTGTCTCTGCTTCAGAAAACAGTGCAACCTATAGAGTTACAGTTTTAGATGATAAGAAAAAATATTATCAATTTGAATGGGTAGTTAAAAAATATGACAAATCTGGTCCACTTAAAAACTGTTGGTTAACAAGTGGTGTCTCACAACCAATGCCACTAGGATCGTCAATATAAATGAAGAAAAAACCTTTTTATGAAAGAATTCCAATTTTAATGTTAATTTTATGTGTGCCAACAATAGGTTCTACTCAACTTGGTTGGTATTTCTTTGGTAAGCAATTTGGCCTCAACTTAGGCATGATAGTAGGATGTATAAGTGTAACTGTGGCCGCATATTTGATGTATATAAAAGGATGGAGAGATGAGGATGATGACTACTAAAATTTTGTTTCGTTCAAACCAAAAATCTAGTAGGAATCGGTTTTATGAAATCAAAAGCTAAAGTAGTTATTGTCGGAGGTGGAGTAGTTGGTGTAAGTGCTTTATATCATTTAGCAAAAAAAGGCTGGTCTGACGTTGTATTAGTTGAAAGAAAAGAGCTTACCTCTGGTTCAACATGGCATGCTGCAGGTTTACTGCCACTCTTTAATATGAGTTACTCGGTTGGCCAATTACACAAATACGCTGTTGACCTTTACAAAACTCTTGAGGAAGAGACAGGTAAAAATGTTGGCTTTAGTGTTGTTTCAAATATTCGACTTGCAAGTACAAAAGATAGAATGGATGAATACCATCAGTATGCTGGTGTTGCACAAACAATAGGCGTAGATGTAAAATTTTTAACACCAGATCAAGTAAAAGAAATTTGGCCTTTATGTAATACAAGTGATTTGGTTGGAGCAATTCAACACCCAGAAGATGGATACATTCAACCTGCTGATCTTACTCAAGCTTTAGCTACTGGAGCAAGAAATAGAGGAGCAGAGATTTACAGAAATACTAACGTAGTTGGAATTAAACAAACAAAAAATGGCTGGGTCGTTGAAACTGATAAAGGGAGTATTGAATGTGAACATGTTATGTCATGCTCAGGTAACTTTGCAAGACAAACAGGAAAAATGGTTGGATTAGAAATACCAGTCATACCAGTTGAACATCAATATATTGTTACAGAGCCTCATCCTGAAATTCAAAAAAGAAAAAAAGAAGGTTTACCTGAAATGGGGGTATTAAGAGATAGTGATAGCAGATGGTACATGAGGGAAGAAGCTGGTGGTCTTATACTTGGACCTTATGAAGATGGTGCTCCATGTTGTTATGTTGATGGACCATCAAAAGATTCTGAATACGAATTATTTCAAGAAGATTTAGACAGATTAGCTCCACATATTGAAGGTGCAATTCACAGAGTTCCTGCTTTTGGAGAGGTGGGAGTGAAGAAAGTTTATAATGGAGCAATTTGTTATACTCCAGATGGGAATCCAATTGTTGGACCTGCATGGGGACTTAAAAACTTTTGGATAAACGAAGGTCATAGTTTTGGAATAACTGCGGCTGGAGGAGCAGGTTGGCAATTAGCAGAATGGATTGTAGATGGCGAACCTACAATTGATATGCTTGGTGTTGAACCTAGAAGATATGGTGATTATTGCTCTAAGTCCTATTTAAAAGAAAAGAATGAAGAAGCTTATAGGAATGTATTCATAATTCATTACCCTGATGAAGAAAGAGAAGCAGCAAGACCATTAAGAACAGCACCGTGTTATGACAGAATGAAAAAATTAGGAGCTGTATTTGGTCAAAAATTTGGGTGGGAAAGACCTAATTTTTTTGCAACTGATGGTATGGAACAAAAAGACGACTGGTCCTTTAGAAGATCAAAATGGTTTAAAGCAGTTGAAAAAGAATGTAAGAACGTTAGAGAAAATGTTGGACTTTTAGACATGACAGCATTTGCGAAATGTAGAATAAAAGGTCCAAAAGCAGAAGAATTTTTAGATAATTTGGTTGCAAATAAACTTCCCAAAAAAGTAGGTAGAGTAAATTTATGTCATGCTTTAAACACAAAAGGTGGCGTGCATTCAGAATTTACAATCTTAAGAGAAGCCGAGGATAGCTTCTATTTAGTTTCTGCTGGGGCTTTTCAAAGACTTGATCATGACTGGATCCATAAATGGATGCCTAAAGATGGAAGTGTGATATTTGAAAATTTAACTAATAGTACAGGAGTATTAGTAGTTGCAGGTCCAAAATCAAGAGAGCTAATGCAAAGAGTTTCTAAAGATGATTTTTCTAATGAGAATTTTAAATGGTTGAGTGCGAAAAATGTAGATGTTGGTTATGCACCTGTAAATGCTATGAGAGTAAATTTTGTTGGTGAGCTAGGCTGGGAACTCCATCACCCAATTGAATATCAAAACCATATATTTGACAAGTTAATGGAGGCGGGAAAAGATTTAGGTTTAAAACCTTTTGGAATAAGAGCGATGAACAGTTTAAGAGTTGAAAAATCTTACAAACTTGTAGGTACAGAATTGTCAATTGAGTATGCGCCGTATGAAAGTGGATTAGATAGATTCATTCATCCAAATAAAGGAAGCTTCATTGGATTAGATGCACTGAATAAATGGAGAGAAAAAGGATTTAATAATAAGTTGGTAACCTTGGAAGTACATAACGTCACCGATGCTGATGTATTAGGAAATAATCCGATTTATGAAAACGGATCTGTTGTTGGAAGAGCCACAGGTGGAGATTATGGTTTTAGATTAGGAAAATCAATTGCACTTGGTATGGTAAAACCTACTTTGGCAAATGTTGGACAAAAACTTAAAATTGATATACTCGGCAAAATGCATGAAGCAACAATTTTAGAAGATAGTCCCTACGATTCAGAAAATAAATTACTAAGAGCCTAATGAAAATACTAGTAGCAGTTAAAAGAGTTATTGATTACAACGTTCAAATCAGAGTTAAAGAAGATGGATCTGGCGTTGTTACAGATAATGTCAAAATGTCAACAAATCCACCAGATGATAATGCTGTTGAAGAGGCAGTAAAAATAAAAGAGTCTGGTAAAGCGAAGGAAATAGTTGCTGTAACGGTTGGAGAAGAAAAAGCCCAAGAGACAGTTAGGAAAGCATTGGCGGTTGGTGCTGATAGAGGAATATTAGTAAAAGCGTCTGGCACTATTGAACCATTAGCAGTTGCAAAAATTTTACAAAAAATTGTTGAAAAAGAAAAACCAGATTTAGTTTTTATGGGCAAACAGGCTATTGATGATGATTGTAATCAAACAGGTCAAATGTTAGCTGCAATTTTAAATTGGCCTCAAGCAACATTCGCTTCTAAAATCGATGTAAAAGAAAACGTATTAGAGGTAACAAGAGAAGTTGATGAAGGTCTTGAGACAATAGAAGTTAAAATACCTTCTATTGTTACATGTGATTTAAGACTAAACGAGCCTAGATACGCATCTTTACCCAATATAATGAAGGCAAAGAAGAAACCTCTTGAGCAAATAGATGCTTCAGAATTAGGCATTGATATAAAACCTAGAATCGAGCAAATTAAAGTTGAGGAACCACCTAAAAGAAAAGCTGGAATTAAAGTTTCTAGTGTTGAAGAGTTGGTTCAAAAATTAAAAAATGAGGCTAAAGTAATATAATGTCAGTTTTATTAATAGCAGAGCATAACAATAAAGAAGTAAAGCCATTTACTCATAATGCTATAACTGCTGCATCTCAAATAAATGATGATTTACACGTATTAGTAATAGGTAAAAATGCCGATCCAGTTGCAAAATCATTATCAGAAGTTCCTAATGTTAAAAAAGTAATACATGTAGATAATGATATTTACGAAAACTATATCGCAGAAAATTATACACCAGTAATACTCAAGCACGCAGAAAATTACTCACACATTGTTTGTTCAGCAAATACATTTGGAAAAAATTTAATGCCTAGAATTGCTGCATTGTTAGATACTTCTCAAGTAAGTGATATTATCAAAGTAATTTCTGAAGACACTTTTTTAAGACCTATCTATGCAGGTAATGCATTTGCTACAGTTAAAAGTACTGATAAAAAAAAATGTGTCACTATTAGACCTACATCATTTGATCCTGCTCCTACCTCAGGTGGATCAGCAGAAATAATTAAAGGTGAAAATACAGATGCATCTCAAAATACAAAATTTTTAAAAAAAGAAGAAATTAAATCAGATAGACCAGAACTTGGTACAGCACGAATAGTAATTTCAGGTGGAAGAGGTATGCAGAGTGGCGAAAATTTTAAACTCATTACAGCAATTGCTGACAAATTAAATGCAGCAATTGGTGCATCAAGAGCAGCTGTCGATGCAGGCTACATTACAAATGATCACCAAGTTGGTCAAACTGGCAAAGTAGTTGTTCCAGATTTATACATAGCAGTCGGAATTTCAGGTGCAATCCAACATTTGGCTGGCATGAAAGAGAGTAAAGTAATTGTCGCAATTAATAAAGATGGTGAGGCACCTATTTTTTCTGTTGCAGATTATGGCTTAGAGGCTGATTTATTTGATGCTCTTCCTAAATTTCTGGAAGAATTGAACAAATTAAACACTATACAAAAATAACAAATACTGTAAAAATTTCCAATATGTCTCGTGAGGTAATGGAATACGATGTTGTAATTGTTGGAGGAGGTCCATCTGGATTGTCAGCAGCAATTAGACTTAAACAATTAAAATCTGATTTAAATGTTTGCGTTTTGGAAAAAGCTTCTGAAATAGGAGCACATATTTTGTCAGGCAATGTTTTTGAAACCCGCGCTTTAGATGAGTTGATTCCCAATTGGAAGGAATTAAATAGTCCAATTAAAACAAAAGTTTCTAAAGAAAAATTTTTATTTTTAGGTAAAACAAAATCTTTGAGTTGGCCTACTTGGTTATTACCTAAAGTTCAACAAAACCATAATAACTATATTATCAGCTTAGCAAATTTATGTAGATGGCTTGCAGAACAAGCCGAAGGTTTAGGCGTTGAAATTTTTCCAGGTTTCCCAGCTAGTGAAATTTTATATAACGATGATGGTTCAGTTAAAGGTGTTGCAACACAAGATATGGGTCTAGATAAAAATGGTGAAAAAAAAGATAGTTATGAACCAGGTATGGAATTACATGCAAAGGTGACAATATTTGCAGAAGGGTGCAGGGGGCATTTAGGAAAACAATTAATAAATAAATTTGAACTAAATAACGGAAAAGATCCTCAACAATATGGAATTGGTTTTAAAGAGATTTGGGAAATCAGTGAGGATCAACATCAAGAAGGTCTGGTAATGCATACAGCTGGATGGCCATTGGATAATCAAACCTATGGTGGAAGTTTTATTTATCATGCCGAAAATAAACAAATCTTTTTGGGTTACGTGATTGGATTAGATTATAAAAATCCACATTTATCTCCGTTTGATGAATTCCAGAGATTTAAAACTCATCCAGCGATTAAAAAATATATCGAAAAAGGCAAAAGAATTTCATACGGTGCAAGAGCTTTGATTGAAGGAGGTATTCAAAGTTTGCCAAAAATGTATATGCCTGGTGCTTTATTAGTTGGTTGTGATGCAGGAACATTAAACATGCCAAAAATCAAAGGCTCACATACTGCTATGAAGAGTGGTATGATAGCAGCAGAAACAATATTTGAGCACCTTAACCAACAAAAAGATATATCAATTTATGAGGAGAAATTTAAAAAAAGTTGGTTATATGATGAATTGCATGCTGCAAGAAATGTTAAACCAAGCTTTAGCTGGGGTCTAATACTTGGAATAATTTTTACAGGAATAGATCAAATATTGTTTAGAGGTAAGCTACCATTTACTTTAAGACACAAACACGCTGACCATGAAACATTAAAAGATGCAAAAAATATGCCGAAAATTGATTATCCAAAACCAGATAATATAATCACTTTTGACAAAACAAGCTCAGTTTACTTAACTGGAACAAATCATGCTGAAAATCAACCTGTGCATTTAAAACTTAAAGATCCCAACTTACCAATAAATTATACATTAGAAAAATATGACGAACCTGCTCAAAGATATTGTCCTGTGGGTGTATATGAGGTTCAAGTCGAAAATGGCACCTCAAAATTTGTTATTAACTCACAGAATTGTATTCATTGTAAAACTTGCGATATTAAAGAGCCATCTCAAAATATTACCTGGGTAACTCCAGAAGGTGGTGGTGGTCCAAAATATGGAAATATGTAAAAAAATTTTTTTCTCTTCTATATTTTTAATTTTTTTTTTTATTCCTAACACTAAAGCAAACAATCTAAATAATATAAATCCTACTCTTAAGGATTTGATATTAATGAAATACGAAATTTTTTTTTTGAAAAATCAATCTCGGGTTACGAGCTCTAAAAGAGCTGGACTTATGGTCAGATATCAATCTATCAATTATGACGTAAATATCGATAGTGAAAATAATACCATAATTAAAATTAATGCAATTATGGATAAAAATAGATATTTGAAAAAAAAAAAATATAAACCTAAGATTACTGATTGTAATATAATTAGAAATAAAATCGTTGCAAATAAATTTGGTTATAATCCTTTTACTTTAAAACCCAACTATTCAATAACAGAAGAAGTTTTATTAGAAAATATAAAAAATAATATATTCAATTTTCAAAATTTAAATGAGGATCAAATAGAAACTTTAATAAACAAGAGTACAATTAAAATTAATATTATTCATCCAATATCAAAATTTAATAAAAGTTGCTCAGGTAATTTTTCTGATGCACAGCTTTATTAGTTTAGGATAAATCTATTGCAAACTTTTTTAAAGTTTCAAATGGAATTAACTTTAAAGTATTTTGATGAGTTTTTTTCAAATATATTGGACAACCTTTACCAGCTTCTACAGCTCTAGCATACCAGCTAGCACACACACACCAACTATCTCCATCTTTTAAACCCGGGAAACCAAATTCTGGATGTGGTGTGATTAAATCATTACCTGCATCTTTGCACCAATTTAAAAATTCGCTATTCACTTTAGCACAAACCGTATGAACACCTTTATCATTCTCATCTGTCTTACAACAACCATCTCTATACCAACCGGTTAGTGGATTAAGTGAACACTCTTCAAGGTTCTCTCCTAATACGTTTTTTTGATTATCTTCCATTAAATTTTTGTAGGATTCGGCTGTCCTTTATAAACTTTCTCAGGATCAAATTTTTTTTCTTTTTCCTCAAATTTCATTTCTATATTTCTACCATTATCAATTTTACCTAATGGAACCGATCTGTAAAAACATGATCTGTAACCAACATGACAACTGGATCCATTTCCAATATCTACACTTATCCAAACAGAATCTTGATCATCATCAATTCTTAACTCTTTGACTTTTTGCACAAAACCACTGGTTTTACCCTTGTGCCAAATTTCTTTCCTAGATCTACTCCAATAATGAGCTTCTTTTGTCTCAATAGTTAGTCGAAGAGACTCAACGTTCATGTAACCATGCATTAATATTTCTTTTGTATTGGCACATGTTGTCACAACTGGTATCAGACCATCGTTATCAAATTTTGGTGATAACAGCTTGCCTTCCTCTATTTCTTTAACATTTTCTCTTTTTTTAAACATATATAGTTCTTATGTAACATATCTTTAGATATATTAAATATTTTAAAAATATGCATTTATATGTATAAGGGCTTCCATGAAATTAGTTAAAGAAATAAACAAAACTAATATAGAAAATGAAATATCTGAGAAGGAAGCAGAAGAAGCTTTCGTCAAAATTTTAAAATATATTGGTGAAGATCCTGGTCGAGAAGGCTTACTGGAAACTCCAAAAAGAGTTAGAAAAGCATTCAAAGAATATTTCAAAGGTTATCAAGAGGATCCATATAAAATTTTATCAAAAACATTTGGGGATGTTGATGGATATAATGATATTGTAATCCAAAAAAATATTTCAGTTCAAAGCCATTGTGAACATCATATGGCACCAATAATTGGTATAGCTCATGTTGCTTATATACCTAACGAGAGAGTTGTAGGTTTAAGTAAGCTAGCAAGAGTAGTAGAAGCATTTTCTAAAAGACTTCAAACTCAAGAAAGATTAACTATGCAAATTGCTAAAACTGTTATGGAAGCGCTAGATGCAAAAGGTGTTGCTGTAACAATAGACTCTAATCATATGTGTATGACTATGAGGGGAGTAAAAAAAGAGCAAGCAACAACAGTAACTAATTACTATTTAGGCCAATTCAAAGAAGATCTAAGTTACCAAAACAGATATTTAAGATTTATAAGCAAATAAATATCTGTATAATAATTTTCAGATATGTCTGATAATTTCAAAGCATTAGTCGTAAATCAAGATGGTAATAAATTTTCCAGAGAAGTAAAATCAGTAAATAAAGACTTTTTAAAACACGGGGACGTTTTTGTAAAAGTAGAATATTCTGGATTGAACTATAAAGATGCTTTAATTTTAAAAAATGGTGCTAAATTAGTTAAAGAGTTTCCTCATATACCAGGAATAGATTTTTCAGGGACTGTTCTAGAAAGTAAAAATGAAAACTATAAAGAAGGCGATGAAATTATTTGTACTGGATGGAGAGTTGGTGAATTATATTATGGAGGTTATTCTCAGTACGCAAAAGTAAAAGGAGAGTTTCTTGTAAAAAGACCAAAAAATCTATCGGCAAAGCAATCAATGATATTAGGTACAGCTGGCCTTACAGCGATCCAATGCGCATTTGCAGTAAAAGCAAGAGAAGAACTTTTACTACAAAAAAAAGTAGTTGATGTGATTGTGACTGGAGCTTCAGGTGGAGTTGGAAGTATGGCCGTAATGATTTTAAATAAATTAGGTATAAATGTTACTGCAGTTTCAGGAAAAAAAGAAAATCATGATTATTTAAAATCCTTAGGTGCAAAAAACCTCATAAATACAGCTGATTTGGATAAAGACGCTAGACCTCTTGATAAAGGATTATATGATGGTGCAGTAGATACCGTTGGAGGAAATATCCTAGCAAATGTTCTTTCACACATAAGAGATAAAGGGATTGTTGCAGCATGTGGTAATGCCAATCACTACAAATTAAATACAACAGTTATGCCATTTATTATTAGAGGAGTAAAGCTTTGGGGTATAAACTCAGTAGATACTTCAAAAAAAAGAAGAGATTTTTTATGGGGAGAACTACCAAATCTTATAGATTTTAGTTTGTTAGAAAAATCTGTTAAAGAAATAAGTCTTGATGAGCTTTTAAACACGTATTCACAAATGCTAGAGGGAAAAACGTCAGGAAGATACTTAATAAATTTGAGCAAGTAATGGATTGGGATAAATTAAAAATCTTTCATGCTGTTGCGGAAGCTGGTAGTTTTACAAGTGCAACAGTAATTTTAAATTTAAGCCAGTCTGCAATAAGTAGACAAATACAATCATTAGAGGACGACCTAAAAGTTAAATTATTCGAGAGACATGCTAGAGGCTTAACTCTTACAGAAAATGGAGAATATGTCTATAAAACTGCTCATGAGGTGATTAGTAAATTAAAAGAGGTTGAAACCTCATTAGGTGACCAAAAAAATAAACCAACTGGGAAGATCACAATTACTACAGTTAGAAGTTTTGGCACACATTGGCTAACTCCAAGAATACAAGAATTTATGCAGCTTCACCCAGAAATGGAAGTTGAGCTTATTTTTGATGATAAAGAGCTAGATTTAAGCACCAGGCAAGCAGATATCGGTATTTTTATGCGAAGACCAAAACAATTAAATTACATTCAAAAAAAATTAATGGATATAAATTATCATATTTACGGCTCTAATTCTTATTTAGAAAAACAGGGTATGCCTAAAAGCATAGCTGACTTGAATAAACATAAATTTATATCTTTTGGAAAAGGAACTCCGTCTCCAGTTTATAATCCTGATTGGGCGCTTAAAATTGGTATGAAAGACTCAAAAAAAAGAAAATCAATTATGAAAGTTAACAGCGTAATGGGATTACTATTGGCTGTTGAGAGTGGTGTAGGTTTAGCAGCATTACCTGATTATTTAGTATTTCAGTCAAAAAATCTGATTAAAGTCCTTCCAAAAGTTGAGGGACCAATTACTGAGGCTCATTTTGTATACCCACAATCTTTAAAAAATGTAGCTAGGGTTCAAGCATTTAGAAATTTTTTATATAGTAAAATTTCTGAGTGGAAATTTTAAAAAAAACCAATAAAATGGCCTTTTCCAAATAGATCAGATTGACGCAACTGATAATCATTCTCATTGCAAACAGTTATCAATTGCAATATAAGAACTTCATAATTTAATAAACACTGAGGAAATTAAATGAAAAAAATAACAATTTATTCATTGATAACAATTTTGTTTGCCTCGACTTTTGCCATTGCAAATGAAGTCAACATATTCAATGCAAGACACTATAAAGCAGACGGAGAGCTTTACAGTAAATTTACCAACATGACTGGTATAAAGGTAAATTTGATAAACGGAAAATCAAGTGCTTTAGAAAAAAGAATACTTGAGGAGGGCGCTGATGCTACTGCAGACCTTTACATCACAGCAGATGCTGGAAGATGTGGAGCTATGGATAAAAAAGGATCACTTCAAGGCGGTTTAACTTCTGCTGTTATTAAAGCAGCTGTCCCAAAAAGTTTTAGAACAAACAAGTGGGTTGGTATCGCAAAAAGAGCAAGAATAATTTATTACTCACCAGAAAGAGTTACAGGTGCTGAATTATCTGGAATGACTTATGAAGGTTTAGCAGATCCTAAATGGAAAGGTAGATTAGTAATAAGAAAATCTAGCAACATCTACAATAAATCTCTAGTTGCATCTTTGATCACAAATAATGGTAAAGCAGCTACAGCTGAGTGGGCAAAAGGTGTTGTAGCAAATATGGCAAGAACACCTGAAGGTAACGACAGAGCACAAATTATGGCAGTTGCTGCTGGTGAAGCTGATATTGCCGTAGCGAATACTTACTACTTGGCGCTTATGTTATCTGGTAAAAAAGGTGCAGAGCAACAAGAAGCTGCAAAAAAAGTTAAAGCTTTTTTTCCTAATCAAAATGATAGAGGAACACACATGAATGTTAGTTGTGCAGCTTTAGTAAAAGGTGCGCCTAACAAAGCTAATGCAGTTAAACTTGTAGAGTTTTTATTAACCCCAGAATCTCAAGAGCATTTTACAAATAATACTTTTGAGTTTCCAATGATTGATGGTGTTTCACCAAGTCCATTAGTAGTAAATAACTTAGGATTAGATTTCAAACAAGATATGAAAACTAAGCTTTCCACCTATGGAAAAAATCAAGCTACAGCTGTAGAAGTAATGACTGCTGCTGGTTGGAAATAAGCTGATGAATAAAAAGAATTTATTTGAAATTGATTTAAATAAATCTTCTAAGGCATGCGATCCGTGTGCTTTAGAGTGTGAAAAAATCAATGAAAAAATAAATAAAAGAAAGTTATCTGAGCTCAAAAATAAAGAGGTTTCACACATCCTTGATGTTTTTGAAGACAAAAAGTAATTTTCTTTACTCACAGACAAGGTTCGTAACTATTTGGTATTACCCCTTTTAGTTACAAACCTTTAGTATTATAAGGGTAATATTTTGACAAAAAAATTTAATATTTGGTTCGTGCTATCATTTGCAATCTCATTGTTTATTTGCATCCCAATTATAACCGTTTTTTCAAGTTTCTTTCAAAACACTTCAAATTACTATGAAATTTTAAAAGATACTTTTTTAATTGAATACATTCTAAATTCATTAATTTTACTTATATTGGTTTTAATATTTACATTTATATTAGGAACTGGAACTGCTTATTTGGTATCATTTTTTAAATTTCCTTTAAGCAATTTTTTTAAGTGGGCATTAATTTTATCTTTTGCTGTTCCACCTTATATATATGCTTATTCTTTAACAGCCTTTTTTGATAACTATGGCACTGCTTTTACTATTCTGACAAACTTACTAGGCGAAGGTGAATATAATAAAATTATTCCAAAATTTAATGGAATGTTTGGTGCAGTTTTATCAATGACATTCTCTCTTTTTGCTTATGTATTTATACTTTCAAGAGCATCATTTTTGTATCAATCTCAAAACCTTATTGATTTAGGAAAAAACCTAGGTTTTTCAAGATTTAAATCATTTTACAAGATAATATTACCAGCTGCTCGCCCCGCAATTATTGCAGGACTATCTCTTGTGGCAATGGAAACCTTAGCAGAATTTGGTGCGGTAGATTTTTTTTCTATAAATACCTTAACAACAGGTATTTATAATTCTTGGATTGCTTTTGATGATCTTGCATTTGCCAATAGAATAGCTTCATTTCTATTACTGTTTATATTTTCACTTTTTATAATAGAAAATTTATCAAGAAAAAAAGCCAAGTATCACTTCAATATCAAAGGTGGATTTAAACAGAAAGAAAAGATCAAACTTAAAGGCGCAAAGTCATTTTTTGCCTTTGTGTTCTGTTTTTTTGTTTTTTTTATGAGTTTTATATTTCCATTAAGTCAAATGTTATATTGGACGATAAAATTTCCAGAAAATTTATTCGATTTACAAATTGTTACTCTTTCTCTTAATACTCTCTATCTAGCATTATTATCTAGCATAGTATTAATATCTTTTTCATTAATATCTAATTATGGAAACAGAGTAACGAATAATAAAACTTTAAATATATTATCTACTATGTCAATTTCTGGATATGCAATACCAGGAGTAATACTTGCTGTCTCTTTCATAACCTTCATTGCCTGGTTTGATAACACAATAATTAAATCATTAGGATTCTTGTCTATTAAAAAAGTTTTTTTTGGATCAATATTGGGTTTAGTTCTAGTTTACTTTATAAGATTTTATTCCTTAGCATTTAATGGCATAAAATCTGGTTATGAGAAAATTAATATTGCCGTTGACGAAAGTGCTTATATGTTGGGTTACTCAAAAAGAAAAACATTTCTGAACATACATGTTCCCTTTTTAAGAAATTCGTTATTATTAATTGTAATATTAATTTCTTTAGAAATAATAAGAGAGTTACCCATAACTCTTATTTTAAGACCTTTTAATTTTGAAACCTTTGCAACTACAGCGTATATATCCGCATCTGAAGATCTACTCGAAGCAGCTGCCGTACCTTCTTTATTTTTAATTTTAATTGCTTCAATATTTATTATAATTGCGTCTAAATATATTCTAAGAGAACATAATGAATAATTTCTTTGAAGTTGAAAACGTTGATTTTGTTGTTGGCGGAAATACAAAAGTTAAAAATATGTCATTTTCGATTGAGAAAGAGGGTGACATTGTTTGTCTATTAGGACCATCTGGAATTGGAAAAACAACTATATTGAGAGCTATAGCGGGATTAGAAAAAATAAAAAATGGTCATATAAAATTAAAAGGAAAAGTTCTGTCCTCAGAAAAAATAAATATTGAACCAGAAAATCGAAATATATCACTAGCTTTCCAGGAAAATAGTTTGTTTCCTCATTACTCAGTTGAAAAAAATATACTATTAGGTGCTGAAAAAAATCCAGATAATAAAGATAAAAAAGTTAGTTTTAATGAGATAGTGGATTTATTAGATATTTCAAAAATATTAAATCAGTATCCTCACCAAATTAGTGCTGGAGAGGCTCAAAGAGCTTCTCTTGCAAGATCACTTTTATCTAAACCAGATTTACTTTTATTAGATGAACCTTTGTCAAATGTAGATCAAAGTCACAAAGAGGATATACAGGAAAAAATTAAAAAATTACTCGCAAAATTAAAAATTACCACAATAATTGTAACACATGACTCTTATGAAGCTTTTTACTTAGGTACTAAGTGTGGAATAATACTAAATAATAAGCTTAAACAGTATGATGATCCCTATAATGTTTACCATCTACCTAATTCAATTGAAGTTGTTAATTTTTTAAATAGGGGAATTTTAATACCAGCAAAAGTAACTAGTCCAAAAAGTCTTGAAAATGAAGAGCTTGGAACGATAACCGGAAATTTTGTAAAACCATTTCCACTAGGCGCAAATGTAAAACTTTTGATTCAACCCGAGGACTTAGAGCATGATGATAAAAGCAACCTTCAATTGGAAGTAGTTGATAGAAAATTTAGAGGTACAAATTTTATTTATACATTAAAGACTATGAAAAATTTACTTTTACCTGTTTTTGTTCACTCGCATCATATTCATCAACACGATTTACAAGAAAAATTCGGAATTAAAAGACCAATTCATATTGAGCACTTAGTTTGTTTTTGATTTATTGATCACTAACATAAACCGAGACACCTCTAGAGTTTACATCTACATCAAATTTTTTATGAAGAGGTGGAAATGCTCTTTGAGAACAGTCTAATCTATCACAAGTTCTACAAGATACACCTATAGGTATTTCAGTCTTTTTATCATTTAAATTTAAGTTTTCAGTATAAACAAAATCCTTTGCATATTTTGCTTCGCAACCTAGTCCTATTGAAAGAATACTTTTTGCCTCACCAAATCTTCCAACACCTTTTTCTACTGTTTTCGCAATACAGACATATTTTTCACCGTTTGACATTTTACTAACAGCAGCTTGAATTATTCCAGGTCTTGTAAATGCTGAGTATACATTCCATCTTGGACATGCTCCACCATATCTTGGTATTTCAATACCTGATAGTGAAAATCTTTTTGAAATATTTCCTGCAATATCCACTCTTAAAAAATGAAAAGGTATGCCTGGCATTTTAGGATCTTGCAAACATGTTACTCTATGAGCAATTTGTTCAAAAGTTGTTGCAAATGTATTTTGTAAAAGTTCAAGATCGTATTTATTTTTCATGCATTCTTTGTGAAAAAGTTTGTATGGCATTAAAATTGCTGCACCACAATAATTTAATAAAGCAACCTGTGTAAGTTTTTTCGACTCATCACTTGGAAAAGAAAATTTTACTAAATAATCGTTAATTATTTTTATTGCACCCTCATGAGCTATCTGTGCTGCAACAAATAATTTTTTTGTCTCGAGTGCTACATAATCGCTTAGCAACAGTTCTTTTTTTCTTTTGTCGTAAAATTTTGAAAATGGCTTTCTTTCTTCTGGGATAACGTCTTTTACAATAATATTATATTCTTTTTTTAGATACTCGTTAAGAGCAAGATATGTAGCTCTATTATTTACTTGAATTTTATCAAAAATAGTATTCGCATATTCTTCCAATTTAGGAAAATAGTTTTTATTTTCTTGCAAAAAATCTGATACAATTTCTCCAGGAAAAGCAGCTTTCCTTTTATCAATAATTTTTCCAGATATATTTTCCACTCTATTTATTATTTCGTGATCTTTTTGTTTATAATTATCTCCTAACTTAATAAGAGCTTTTGCAATTTTTGGATTTGTGCTTACTAAATCTTTTATTTCTGGACTTAATATGTCTAGATCCTCAAAGAGCTGATCATCTAACAATTCTGAAATATCGTTAACTAAGTTTAAATCCGATTTAGTAGTTAAGTCTGATAGTTCTATTTTTAATTCTTGGCAAACTTTTAAAAGCAAATCACCATCTATTTTACGTTTACCACCCTCTATAAGGTTTAAATAACTTGGCGATATATTTAATTGTTCAGCAAGTTTGTTTGCCTGTATGCCCAGCTTACGTCGAAAAGCCTTAATTTTAGGCCCTATTTTTAAATCAAATTGACTCATAATTTTCTATTTGTAAATTTTGTAAATAAATATTTACAATAAATTATCATATTTTACAAGCTTTTTTAATTATTTAATGGAAAAAGTAAATTTTGTAAATTATAAAATCATTATGAACGACAAAAACAAAATCAAAAACGTTGAAAACAAAGCAAAAAATGCTTTTCAAGTTGACTCAGATAATGAGACTAAGAACGGTATCTATCTGAGAGATGATCATTGTGATTGGGGTTCAAGCGGTATGAATGAATTCACTAACGAGTTTGGTGAAAACAACTAGTACCTTATTTCTAGAGTAAACCAATTCAAAGGAAATAATAAATGAGCTCAGAAAAGAAGGTATCATACGATCTAAAAAGATTTTCAGGAATAAAAAGAGATTATACACCAGAGGAAGTTGAGAGACTAAGAGGCTCAATAAAAATTAACCACTCGATGTGCGAACATCAGTCAAAGAAACTTTGGAGACTTTTAAATACTGAACCGTATGTAAATACTTTAGGTTCATTATCAGGAAACCATTCGGTACAACATGCAAAAGCTGGATTGAAAGCAATTTATGTTAGCGGTTGGCAAGTTGCTGCAGATGCAAATACAGCTGGCGAAATGTATCCAGATCAATCTTTATATCCGTTTGATAGCGCTCCAAGACTAGTAGAATCAATCAACAACGCTCTTATTAGAGCTGACCAAATTCAGCATATGGAATTGAAAGATGGTGATATGAAACCGAACGAAAGAGTTGATTATATGCTTCCAATTATTGCAGATGGAGAAGCTGGTTTTGGCGGACCATTAAATGTATTTGAATTGACGAAAAAATTTATAAAAGCTGGTGCTGCTGGAGTACACTTTGAAGATCAATTAGCTAGTGAAAAAAAATGTGGCCATATGGGAGGAAAAGTTTTAGTGCCAACATCAACAGCTGTAAGAAACTTAAAAGCAGCGAGATTAGCTGCTGACATTGCTGATGTACCTTTAATTATACTTGCACGAACCGATGCAAATGCAGCAAAACTAATAACCAACGATCATGATGAAAATGACAAACCATTTTTAACTGGAGAAAGATCCCCTGAAGGTTTTTATTATGTCAAACATGGAATTGATCAAGCAATTTCAAGAGGATTAGCTTACGCACCTTACGCTGACTTAATATGGTGTGAAACAGCAACACCAAATTTAGAAGAAGCTAAAAAATTTGCTGATGCAATTCATAGTAAGTTCCCAGGAAAGATTTTAGCTTACAATTGTTCTCCATCATTTAATTGGAAAAAACATTTATCAGATAGTGAGATAGCAACTTTTCAACAAAAAATATCTGAAATGGGATATAAATTTCAATTTATTACTTTAGCAGGATTTCATACACAAAATATTGCAATTTTTGAACTAGCTGAAAAATATAAAAAAGAAGGAATGACAGCATATTCAAAAATTCAAGAGCAAGAATTTGAAAGAGAAAAAGACGGATATACTAGCGTTAAACATCAAAGAGAAGTTGGTACATCCTATTTTGATGCAGTTTCAAATACCATTAGCGGTGGAAAAAGTTCAACTACTGCGATGGAAGGCTCAACTGAGTCGGAACAATTTTAATTTTCCCCCATAGTTTATATTACCCCAGAATTTTTCTGGGGTGAAAAAATTATTTTTTTGTGTAATATATAGAAAGGGGTGTCGAAAGACTGAGATTATACCCTTATAACCTGTCCGGTAATTCAGAAAGGGAGAGAAATGGAAGGATATATTTTATCAAAGTCATCATCGATAGTATCACTAATTGTAGTTTGCCTATTGTTTGCTGTAATTGGAATATATTATTCAAAGAAATTTACAGGCTTTAATAATTATCTTACTGCAAATAGAAATGTAGGTTTTGTATCTTTAACAACTAGTCTAGTAGCATCCGCGCTAGGGGCTTGGATTTTGTTTGGACCTTCATCTGCAGCTACATGGGGAGGAATAGGTGCAGTTATTGGTTATTCATTAGGTACTGCTTTTCCAATGTTTTTACTTATTTTTTTAGGCAAAAAAATTAGAAATGAGAATAAGCAAGGGTCAAGTTTAGTTGAATTTATTAGAAAAAAATTTCAAAAAAGCTTTTTTAAATTTATTTTAATATTAACAATATTTTATCTATTTATTTTTCTATGTGCTGAGGTAACTGCTATTAGTATTCTATTAAACTATTTGTCAGGAATAGATCTTTGGATTACAGCTTCATGTATTCTTTTTTTTACTTTAATCTATACTCTGTATGGAGGACTAAGAGTATCAATTATCACAGATAATTTTCAATTAATTTTTATAATAATTTTTTTATTAATTGCATTTACAAGTATAATTTTAAATAATAACGGAAATCTTGGTTTAGATTTCATTAGTAGTAATAACAAACATTTACTAAGCACGAGTTATTTAAATAATTATACAGCAGGCTTAACTTTTTTTATTGCTGTTGCTGCAACAAATTTATTTCATCAAGGAAATTGGCAAAGAGTTTATGCTGCTAAAAATAATAAAACTTTACATAAAAGCTTAATTGTCTCTGGCTTAATCATAATTCCAATTGTATTTTTTATGGGTTATGCTGGATTAATATCTAAATCTCTAAATTCAGATGTATCACCTGATTTAAGCTTTTTTAATTTATTACTTAGTAATCAAAACGAATTTTTGGCTTTATTAGTAATAATCCTTGGTTTATCTTTAACAATAAGCACGGTTGATACTTTAATAAATGCTTTATCAAGCTCTATAATTGTGGATGGAAAATTTTTTCACAAATTAACAGTGTCTAAAAGTTTAAATTATTCAAAATATTTAATTGTTATAATGTCATTGATAGTATTTTTTATTTCATCAAGAGGATATAGTGTTTTATACTTATTTCTTCTTGCAGACCTATTATGTTGTTGTTTTGTACTAACAGTTTTTTACAGTTTTTATAATAAATCTTTAAAGCTTAAAAATATGTATCTATCAGTAATTATTGGATTAATATTTGGCATACTATTTTTTCCCTCAATGGATTTTAGTAAAAGCATATTAGTAGGTATATTGTTACCAATTGAAGCATTTCCTGATTTTATAGCTAATTCTTTACTATTTACCTCATTTATGCTGGCAACATTAACCCCAATACTTGCCTGGAAAATTAAATAAAGTATATAATCGTCTTTATGCTAAATTTTATAATTCCATTTATTATACTAATTGTAGTAGTGGTATTTATTCATGAATATGGTCACTATTATTTTGCTAAGAAATATGGCGTTGGAGTTACTGACTTTTCTATTGGATTTGGTAAAGAAATTTTTGGATGGAACGATAAGTCTGGTACAAGATGGAAAATTTGTTTAATTCCACTTGGTGGTTATGTAAAATTTTTTGGTGATCGAAACGTTTTTTCACAAAGCGATCAAGAAGAATTAATCAAAAAATATAACGAAGAAGATAGAAAAAAACTATTTGTCCTTAAACCAATTTACCAAAGATCTATTATCGTTGCAGCAGGCCCAATTGCAAATTTTATATTAGCAGCTGTTATATTCTTATTCATTTACATGTTCGCTGGCAAAGATTTTACACCAGCAGTAATTAATGAAGTTCAGATTGAAAGCCCGGCTGCAGAAGCGGGATTAAAAAAAAACGACATTATTCTTGAAATAGATAATAATGAGGTAAAAAGTATTTTAGATGTTTCAAAGTTTATAACAATGTCCACTTCCGATATAATTGATTTTAAAGTTAAAAGAATTGATGATGAAATTTTATTTAAAGTTGAACCTAGACTAATAGACTCTACAGATAATCTTGGAAATAAAATAAAAAAACGTATTGTTGGTATACAATTAAGTCCTTTAAACGATCAAATTAATCATGTAAAGCTTGGACCAGCAAAGGCTTTGTATTACTCTTTGTATGAGGTTTACTTTGTATCTGTTTCTTCACTCAAATACCTTGGTTCAATGATATATGGCTCTGGAGATACAACTCAGCTAGGTGGACCAATAAGAATTGCAAAAATAACAGGTCAAGTTGCAGAATTTGGTATAATTCCCTTTTTGAGTATTATGGCATACATTTCAATCAGTCTTGGATTAATTAATTTATTTCCAATACCACTTTTAGATGGTGGGCACTTAATGTTTTACGGAATTGAGAAAATTCTTGGTAGACCTTTAAGCCAAAAAACTCAGGAGGGGTTTTTTCGAATCGGAATGTTTTTACTATTATCATTGATGTTTTTTGCTACATTTAATGACCTTAAAGATTTAGGCTTATTTTAAAGCTTTTTTTTAAGATACCAAAAAGCCAATAAAATCAACACTTTTTTGAATACAATATATAGTGTGGAAAAATTTTTTGTATACTAAAAAAAAGCTTGAATTATCAAGCATTTTGTAAAGTATGGATTTAACCTTTAAACCGGAGCTAAAATGAACAAAAAACAACTAGTAGCAAAGCTTTCAGGAAGCCTTAATTTAAGTAAGGCGGATGCTGAGCGTACTTTTGATACTATTACCAACACTATACTCGATGCATTGAAAAATGATGATTCAGTGAAAATTGCTGGTTTTGGTACATATAAAGTCGCAAAAAGAAAAGCTAGAATTGGTCGAAATCCAAGAACTGGAGAACAGATCCAAATAGCAGCATCACAAAAAGTTAAATTTTTGCCTGCAAAAGCACTTAAAGAAATATTCAATAAATAATTTTTTAAGTTTTACAGCCTTTATGAAAACCTCATAAAGGCTGTAACTATATGCAATAATCGCATACCTATTTTTACTCATTAACGTTAGCTATTTTTGCCTGAAAAATTAAAACAATCCTTTAATTAATTTTAAAGGAGATAATATGAGTAAAATTTTACGAAAAATAGTTACTCCAGCTACAGCACTTCTTTTTCTACTCAACATGAGTAGCGCAGGAGTGGCAGCAACAACAGTTTCTGCAGAAGTTGGGTTTATTTTTAATACATTCCTTTTTCTAGTTTGTGGTTTTCTAGTCATGTTTATGGCTGCGGGATTCGCGATGTTAGAGTCAGGGATGGTTACGTCAAAAAGTGTATCTGTAATTTGTGCAAAAAATATCGGTTTGTTCTCTATTGCTGGTATTATGTTTTGGATGTTTGGATACAATGTTGCATATGGTATTCCAGAAGGTGGATACATAGGTAAATTTATGCCATGGTCCGATGGTAGTAAAATAGGAACAGGTTATGCTGATGGCTCTGATTGGTATTTTCAAATGGTATTCTGTGCAACCACAGTATCTATTGTATCAGGTACATTAGCTGAAAGAATTAAATTATGGCCGTTCTTCTTATTTGCAGCAATTCTAACTGGATTTTTATATCCGTTTGTAATGGGTTGGCAATGGGGTGGAGGCTGGTTAGCAGCTAGAGGTTTTGCTGACTTTGCTGGTTCAACATTAGTTCACTCTACAGGTGGTGCAGCAGCTTTAGCAGGAGCAATCTTGCTTGGACCAAGACTGGGTAGATTTACGAAAAAAGGTGATCCTGCTCCATTAAAACCATTTGCGGCTTCCTCAATTCCACTAGTAACAATAGGAGTATTTATATTGTGGCTAGGTTGGTTTGGATTTAACGGTGGGTCCCAACTTGCAATGGGAACATTTGATGATGCAGTAGCAGTATCAAAAATATTTATCAATACAAACCTAGCAGCGTGTGGTGGTGTAATGGCTGCAGCAATCGTAACAAGACTTGCGGCAGGTAAAACTGATGTAGTTCAAATGTTAAACGGAGCAATAGGTGGACTTGTATCAATTACCGCTGAACCTTTAATGCCTTCTCCAATAGCAGCAATATTAATCGGTGCTGTGGGTGGTGTTATAGTTGTTTACGGAACTAAGTTTTTATTTGCTATGAAAATTGATGATGTAGTTGGTGCAGTTCCAGCACACTTGTTTGCAGGAGTTTGGGGAACGCTAGCAGTTCCAATTACAAACTCAAGTGCGAACTTCGGAACACAATTATTAGGTGTTATCGCAATTAACGCAACTGTATTTGTAATAGCATTTGTGGTTTGGGCAATTATGAAAAACACAATAGGTATCAGATTAAGTAAAGAGGCTGAAATGAAAGGTACAGACGTTACTGAAACTGGTGTAATTGCTTACGCAATAAGAGACTAAAGACTTTAACTCCCTCAGTGTTAAAGAGTTAATGTGGAGGCCCTAAGGGGCCTCCAACATTAAAAAGCAGCTTCCTCCCAAAGTTTTTTTAAATCAACATTAGGTGATAATCCATAGATTGAATTAATATTTGTGCAATGTATTGCTATTGAAGGTATAGGACTGAAACAAAATTCTTTCTTATAAATTTCGTGCAAAGGTTTTTCAAATGGATAATGCTCAAATTTACACATTTGAGTAATATTTTCATGATACTTATCAATCATCATTTTACTGGTTAAAAACGTACATAATGTATGATTAATTCTCCTCCAATGAGATTGATTACCAATTATAACGTTTGTATTTTCAACATCCCTGTACAGATAAGGATAATCAGTAGGACATAAAAAAACTTCTTTATTTAGTTGTGAGGTAAATTTTTCATATGCTGAAATTAACTCCAAAATTGAATTTTTAGAATGTATATAATCATCTTCAACAAAATATATTAAATCATCACAACTTTTAGATAATTCAATAGATTGATGAATATTTGACATATTAGATTTTTGATTAGCAGTTACAGGTTTATTTTCTTCATTAATATCTGAAATTTGAGCACTATATTTTTCATATTCTAACTTTTTAATCTCATAGTTAAAAAAATTATTATTAAGAATAGTCTCAAATTTATCTATTATCGCTTGATCGGAGTTAAAATCTATTATTGTTAATTTTATTTTAATTTTTTTTAATTCGTCTTCAGAATATTTTATAGAGTTTACGATCGATTTAAGACATCTAAGGGTATACTCACTTTTTTCTTTTTCAAAGACTCTTTCTTTTGATTGAGTTAACATTTTAACTGATGCACAAGTTCTTATTATAATATCTAAGGATTTTACAGGTCTTGTTATATTTACTGTACCCATTGGTAGAGTTAAAGAGTTAACACCTAACCTAGATAATGAACTTTTAGAATTACCCCCATCTAAATCATGTAATGAAAGGTCGCCTTGGTCGATGACCTCGTATCCTAGACGTCTAGAAAGTTTAAAAAAAAGCTTTTTTAAAAAAGTATTTTTTTTCTTTATTTTTGACTCTTTCATATTATATACTTACTTCATTATGACTATAAAATCATCTCAAGAACTCGTTGAAAATGCTCTGCAAGAGATAAAGACATTATCCGTTGATGATGCGTTAAAGCTTGTTAAAGAAGATAAATGTAATTTAGTTGATATAAGAGATATCAGAGAATTAGATAAACAAGGTAGAATAGATAATTCTGCACATATACCAAGAGGCATGTTGGAGTTTTGGATGGATCCACAGAGTGAATATTTTAAAAATGGTAAAATTGATATGAAAAAAGAAATAGTACTATTTTGTGCCGGCGGTTTAAGATCAGCTTTAGCTACCAAGTCATTGAAGGATATGGGTTACAAAAATGTATCACATATTGAAGGTGGTTTCTCCTCAATGAAAAATAATGGGTTCAAGGTAGTATAATTTAATCAAATAAACTTATTCTTTTCGCAAAAAATATTCTTATTAACCAATATAAAAATATTCCTAATGGCCCAACAAAATATGTAAGTAATAAGGGAATGAATGCTAAATATTTTGATATTTGAAACTTTTGACAGTCTCTTACAATCCATGAGCCACAAAATAAATTTATTGCTAAAAAATGAATCCAAAAAGTAATTAAAAAAGAATTATCACTCATTAACTCATTAAGATTTGCTAAACCTTTATAGAGATCAAAATTATCAATAAAATTATATCCTGAATTAAAAAACAAAATGATTAGATATGTATAGATTGCAGAGAAAACTATAATTGGAAATATTGATGAAACTATATATTTACAGATATTAGATTGTGGAAATACAATTAAAACGAGCCAAAAAGGAATAACGCCAATATTTAACCAGATATAAATCGTTTCAGTTGTGAAATATTGTGATATTTGATCAATCATAAAAAAATATAATATATTAAATCTTAAAATGATTCCTATTAAAAATAAGAAAAAAAATTTAAAAGTTACAGTAGAGGAAATGAGGAATTTTTCATTCAATTATATAGAAAAATACGCTCCATCTAAGCAACAGCTAAGAACATATTTGTTAAAAAAATATATTAAATCAAAAATACCAAATACTAACAAAAAAAATCTTACAGATTTGATTGATGTAGTGCTTCAGGATTTGGAAAAATCACGATTCATAAATGATGAATTTTACTCTAAGTCCAAAGCAAAAAGTTTAATACAACGCGGAAGCTCTATCAATAAGATAAGAAGCGTTCTTTTATCAAAAGGAATTAAAGATAAATATATTAATGAAACAATAGAAAAAATTAATGAAGAAAATGAAGATCAGGATTTTTTT
Source organism: uncultured Pelagibacteraceae bacterium (assembly GCA_902585665.1). GTDB lineage: Bacteria > Pseudomonadota > Alphaproteobacteria > Pelagibacterales > Pelagibacteraceae > Pelagibacter. The sequence continues at coordinate 283,799 of CACIEO010000001.1, forward strand.
TCAGCTATAAAACTATGTAAAAAAAAAAGAATAGGACCAGCACGTAACGAGAGTAATAGACCACTTTTTTATAAAAAAGATATTGCAGTTTTAGCAAGGGCAGGATTTGATTTTGAAGTTTCAAGAAAAGTAATGGATATTGAAACTGATGAATATTTAAAAATAGTAAATTTACTCTGATTTATCTTTTTTATTTTTTTCCGATAAATAATATTCTATTTTTCTTTTAATATAATTTTTTACAAAAACAAATACCAACAAACCAAAAATTGATACAGATACGATGATTATTAAAATTATTCTGATTTGCTCATCCATTATAAATCTTTTGATCTCTTAACTATCAGACTTGGATTTTTAAAATCTTTTTTTCCATAAAGAATTTCGTTTCCCTCAAAATCTGTTATGATACCACCTGCATTTTTTAAAATAGCATGACCAGCAGCTATATCCCATTCGGATGCTCTAGGTTCAGCTACATATAAATCGTATTCTCCAGTTGCAATTACACAAAACTTAAAAGAACTTTTCATTTTTTTAAAACTGGTTACCTGAAGTTTATTATGAATTTCAGAAATTTGAGGTTTTAAATTATCTGAATATGAAACAGCAATAATTTCATTATGATTGGTTTTTTTTTCGCAAGTAATTTTGGTTTCAATACCATTGGAATATTCGAAACAATGGTTTTGACCATGTGTATAAAATAGTCTTTTTTTTGCAGGAGCATAAATTATACCAAGCTCAGGTTTTTTGTTTAAAATTAATGCAGCATTTAAAGTGAATTCATCTTTATTGTTAATATAATCATAAGTTCCATCTATTGGATCAATTAACCAAAATTTAGTTAACTCACTATTTTTTTTGTTCATACTACTTTCCTCGGATACTATTGGAATGTTAGGAGTGAGTTCTTTAATTTTTTTAGTAAGTATTTCATTTACCTCTAAATCTCCATTTGTAACTGGGGTATTATCATTTTTAATCTCTGTTTTTAAACCAACATCTCGCAAATACATTGCTCTTTTCCCAGCATTCAAAAAACATTCTTTCAATTCTGAATTTAAATTTTTAAGCTCGTTACTTTTCATTATATATTTTTTTTAATATTATCACTTTTGCATTAATTACTTTTTTTCCTACGTTTTCAAAATTTACTGTAACTTTTTCATTTATTATTGATTGGACTTGGCCAATACCCCACTCTTTATTTAGAGGATTTACAACTTTGTCGCCTGGATCAAAATCTAAAATCATTTGATTTTATTTATAATATAATTCGGTATAAATACCATCAATATGAATACAAAATTAAATTCTATAGGTTTAGACAAAGAACCAAAGGATACCAAAGTAGTGGTAGCCATGTCAGGAGGAGTGGATTCCTCAACTGTTGCGGGGATTATGAAAAAAGAGGGTTATAAAGTTATTGGAGTAACTCTAAAACTTTATGACGATAACAAAGAAAACAAACATTCCAAGCAATGCTGCACAGGCCAAGACATTATGGATGCAAAGCGTGTTGCCCAAAAATTAAATATAGAACATAAAATTTTTTATTATCAAAGTAAATTTAAAGAAAGTGTTGTCGATAATTTTGTTGAAAGCTATCTAAATGGTGAAACACCAATCCCATGCGTTCAATGTAATAAAACAGTTAAATTTAATGACTTATTCCAAGAATCAAAAAATTTAAATGCTGATGCTTTAATTACTGGTCATTATGTAAAAAGTTTAACCAAAAATAATATTACAGATATGTATAGAGCCATAGATGAGAATAGAGATCAAAGTTACTTTTTATTTAACACTACAAGAGAACAACTTAACTATTTAAGATTTCCATTAGGCGGGATGTTAAAATCAAAAACAAGAGAAGTTGCTAAGGAACTTGGTTTAAATGTAGCTGATAAACCAGATAGCCAGGATATATGTTTTGTACCTAATGGAGACTATGTTTCAGTTATTGAAAAAATAAGGCCTGATGCATTTAAAAAAGGAAATATAAAAAATATTGAGGGAAAAGTTTTAGGAGTACACGATGGAATTGTAAATTTTACAATTGGACAAAGACGAGGTATCAAAATAGCAGCAAAAGATCCTTTGTATGTTATTGATATAGATCCTAAAAAAAACGAGATCATTGTTGGAAATAAAAATGAACTACTAAAAAAAGATATAATTTTAAAAGATCTTAATCTTTTAGTTGATAAATCAGAGTTTGAAAAAGAAATATTTGTAAAAGTTAGATCTACAGGCAGATTAATAAAATCTAAACTAAATATAATAAATAATCACGCAGAATTAAACCTTTTCGATGATGAATATGGTATATCTCCGGGCCAAGCTTGTGTATTTTACTCAAAAGATGATTTTGGAGATAAAGTTCTTGGTGGAGGCTGGATTTCTAAGAATTAGTATTTTTTTTCCACATAAAGTAAGTAAGTAAATAAAAGCTTATTACACCTACAAAATAATCCCACTCAAGTGCATGTTTCAGAAATTTATTGCCTGGCATACTTACAATTGGAATTGCTAATATTGCAACTATTATTAATATACTTACAAGAATCCCTTTAAGTTTTAAAAATTTAAAATTAATTTTATTAATAATCTTATCTTTTAATTTGTATAAAGTAATTACAAGATAAGCTTGTGCAACAATTTCAAAAATTATAAAAAGAAGCATAACAACTCTTCTAAATAGCTTGTAAAGATCGTAGTCAAACTTAATTCCTAAGAATATAGAATGTATAGTTAAAAGAATTGCTGAACCTATACCAAAAAAAATTATTTTCTTCACATTTTTGTTGTTATTATTTAAAGATAGAATGATATTTTTATTATAAATCCAATATTTAATTAATAAGTATGAGGTTAAGAACATAGCAGGTTTAAATATTAAATAAGTTGGAAAAACTCTTGCAGTTCTACTTATTGAAGCTCCTCCATCAATGTAAGGAATTGTGTTGTGTATAATATCCTCTGGATGAAAAAGCCCATGGAATTGGGTGATTAATATAAGGCAAGCATTAATAGCAAAGAAAGGAACTATAAAAATCCATAAAGTTATGGATCTGACCTTTTGAATACTATCCATTTTGGGTTTGATTATTTCTTTTTATTTTTTTTTCTAGCTCTTCTTTTTTTTGAGCCCATTTTTCTTCGGCCTCTATGTTTCTTTGGATATCCCATAATTACCTCAAATTATAATTTTATTGACTTATTCGTTGGATATAGCATTGTAAATCTTACTTATCAAATTTATTTATGGGAAATTCTTTCAAAACTATACTAAAACAAACATCAAAAGACTTTAAAAATCGTTCAGTAAATCCACCGTTGGTCAGAACATCAACTATGGTTTTCAAGTCAATGAATGACTTGAGGCAAACACAAAAAAAAAGTTTAAATAATCCAAGGGGTGGTTATTTTGATTATGGAAGGCAAGGCACCTCAACTACTCTTGAATTAGAAAAGTTATTAACCAAATTAGAAGAGTCATATCATACTTTTTTAACACCCACTGGATTCGGAGCAGTTTTTTTGACTTTATTTAGTATATTGAGACCTGGAGATGAACTAGTTATCGCAGATCCAGTCTATAGCCCAACTAGAAACTTGACGGAAAAATATCTAAAAGATTTTAAAATATTAGCAAAGTTTTATGATCCAAATGATTTAAGTACTATTAAAAAAAATATTACAAATAAAACTAAACTAATTTATGTTGAAAATCCTGGTAGTAATACGTTCGAATTCCAGGATTTAGGAAAAATACTTTCTATAGCAAAAAATAAAAAAATTTATACAGCAATAGATAATACATGGGGAACATCTTATTTTTTAAAACCTATTAAATTAGGATTTGATTTATCAATTGTTTCTGGAACTAAATATTATTCAGGACACTCAGATGTTATGGGAGGTAGTTTAGCAGTAAGCCAACGAGTATTTAGAAAAGTTTTAGAAGCACATAATATGACCGGTTTAAGATTAAGCCCCGATGATGCATATCTGATTATGAGAGGATTAAGAACATTAGATGTTAGACTAGATAAACACCAAGAAAATACAAATAAAATTGCAAAATTTTTATCCCAAAAAAAAAATATTGAAGTTTTATATCCCCTCAAAAAAAACTCAAAAAATTATAAATTATGGAAAAAATATTATTCAGGATCATCAGGATTAATGGGATTAAAAATTACTTCAAAAAATAAAAAGTCTGTAGACAAATTCGTAAATTCTCTAGATCATTTTGGTCATGGTTATAGCTGGGGCGGTTTTGAAAGTCTTGCTATGCATCAGGAAATAAAAGAACAGGGAAATAGAAAATTTTTAAAATTAAAAAGCAACGAATATATCGTCAGATTACATATTGGACTTGAGGATATAGATGATCTAATAAGAGATTTGAAAAATTCTTTAAAACATATTAGATAAAGGTTGTGCAATTTTTTCAAACTAGAACAGCTTTAGTAACTCTCGTAGCAGCATGTTTAGTAGTCCTCATATCTTTAAGCGTAAGACAAGTTTTTGGATTATTTTTTATTGATTTTAATAATGATCTTGGAATTTCAAATACAGAATTTGGCTTAGCTATAGGAATTCAAATGTTAGGTTGGGGTTTATCAGGACCAATCTTTGGTGCAATTGCAGATAAATATGGCGGCCACAGAGCTATAATACTTGCATTTTTGTTTTATATTTTAGGAGTATATCTTTTATACAATGGTCCAAATACAGGAATTTATTTTCAAATTAGTTTAGGTGTTTTAATTGGTATTGGATGTGGGGGTACCGCTATAAGTATTCCAATGTCTATTGTGGGAAAGCACTTCCCACTTTCAAATAGAACAATAGCAATGAGTATTGTGACAGCCGTAGGTTCGTTTGGATATTTTTTATCTCCTTTATTTACTAAATACTCCTTAAGTAGCAACGGATGGGAACAAACACTATTTATTTTCATGATTTTTTTAACCGCAGGTCTAGTTGTTGCAATTTTTGTGAGGTCACCAAGTAAAATTCAAATTCAAGATGGTGATCTTAAACAGAATACAATGGGAGCATTAAAAGAGGCTTTTCAAAATAAAAGCTATTTACTTCTCATTGCAGGTTTTTTTGTTTGTGGATTTCATATTACTTTAGTCGGTACTCATGTTCCAAAATATGTAGCTGATAGAGGATTAGCAGAATGGACGGCAGCAGTAATACTATCTCTAATTGGTTTTTTTAACATAATAGGATCTTTATTAAGCGGTTATCTCTCAACAAAAATGAGTAAAAAAATAATATTAAGTGTTATTTATTTATTAAGAGGTATTTCAATTTGTATATTTATATTTACACCACCAAGTACAATAATTTCAATATTCTTTGGAGCTAGTTTTGGATTTTTATGGCTTTCTACAGTCCCAGCAACAAGTGGAATTGTAGCTCATATCTTTGGAACAAGATACTTAGGTTTGCTTTATGGATTAGTATTTTTAAGTCATCAGGTAGGATCTTTTTTTGGAGCCTACTTGGGTGGTTTATTTTATGATTTATATGGCTCTTATGATTATGCGTGGTATTTGGCAATTGCATTATCTATATTTGCTGGTTTAATACACTTGCCAATAAAAGAGAAACCAGTTGAAAGAACACAAACAGCATAAATTTAGCTTTAATCCTTATTTAGAAAAGCTGTATCAATCAGATAAGCCTTTGATAATTTATAAAATGAAAGACGGATATAATATTTATACAGATTTCTCAAAAAAAATTATTCTTAATAAAAAAAATATTAATAATTTTTTAAATTTCAAAAATTTAAAAAAAAAAAATAGAGAATTAGATTTGTTCATTGGATTTTTTGGCTACGAGATACTATGCAATCTTTTAAATATTAATATAAAAAATCAAAAAAAATTAAATTTTTATAAAGGAGTATTTTATAAACCTGAAACAGTTATTCAAATTAGAGACAAGATAAGAGTAATTTCTTCTAAGAAAAAACATCAATTCAACACGTTTTTTCATAAAACAAGGATTTTATCTCCTTTTAAAAAAAATATTGAGTTTACAAATTACAAGAAAATTTTTGAATCTTTCTCAAAAAAGATAAGACAGGGCGAAACTTATCAGATTAAAATTTGTACAAAATATAGAAATCGTTCAAATATTAATCCTATTAATTTTTTTTGGCGCCTAATGAAAGTAAATTCTTCACCAGAATCCTTTGTGATCAGAGACAAAGATTATTCGATTGTAAGCTGTTCACCTGAAACGTTAATTGATAAAAAAGGTGAAATAATTACAACAAAGCCAATTGCTGGAACACTTAAAAAAAATAAACAAAATAATAAAAATACTGCTCTAAAATTTTTTAAAAACAATTTAAAGGAAACTAAAGAACATAATATGATTGTAGATATGGAAAGAAATGATTTATCGAGAGTCTGTTTACCTGGATCTGTAAATATTTTAAGAGAAAAATTTGTAGAGGAATACAAACATCTTTTTCATTACGTAACAACAATAAGAGGAAAACTTAAAAAGAATATGTCTTTAAAAAATATTATTAAAGCTATGATGCCTGGTGGTTCAGTTATAGGCTGCCCAAAAATTAGGACACTTGAACTTTTAAACAATCAAGAGAAAGATGACAGAAATATTTTTACAGGAAGTTTTGGTTACATCAAATTTAATAAAGATATGAGATTTAATATTATTATTAGATCAATACTAAATTATAAAAATTATTCAGAAATATCTGCTGCCTCCGGAGTTGTTTTAGATAGTGCCCCAAAAAAAGAATTTAATGAAAATTATATTAAAGCCAAATCTTTGCTAGAGTTATTTAAATGATTTACATAATTGATCATCAGGATTCATTTACTTGGAATGTAGTTCATCAGTTTTCAGAATTTGATAATGTAATTTGTAATAATTATTTCGAAATTAATTATGAACAATTAAGTAAAGCAAATACAATTGTGCTTTCACCTGGCCCTGGATCTCCAAGAGATTATCCAATGACTTCGAAAATTTATAAAAGATTTAAGGGTAAAAAAAAAATTATTGGAATTTGTCTTGGGTTCCAACAAATATTACACAATGAATTTGGCAAAATAATACAACAAAAAAATATTTATCATGGTTATCAATCGAAAATTAAAGTAACAAAAGATAGTAAAATTTTTACCAAAGGCAAAATTTATAAGGTTGGAAGGTATCATTCTCTTAAACTTCAGGAACCATTTAATTCACAAAATATTAAAATAAGCATGAGATGCGTAGAGTCTAAAATTCCTATGGCAATTGAAAATATTACAGAAAACATTTTTGGTTTTCAATTTCATCCAGAATCTTTTTTAACAGAAAATGGCAAAACTATTATTAAAAAAATCCTATCTTCGTAATAACTTAAAAGAAGTTAATTTTAAAGATCTTTGGGGTTCTTTTGGAATCTTTACGACAATGAGAGTTAAGGGAAAACCACCCAAAATTTTTTTGTATAATGAGCATATAAATAATTTAATAAAATCTTTAAATATATATAAATTAAATCAAAAACAATTAAAAAAAGATTTAATAATATTAATAAAAAGTTTTTTAAAAAAAAATATCTCGTACGACCATTTATTAAGAATTGCATGCAATAAAAATTTAATTTCTATTTCTTTAAGAAAAAGACTTAAACCCAACCGAAAATTTTATTTACAACTACTCAATTATAAAAGAGTTGACCCATATTTAAAAAATCTAAAATATAAAAAGATGTTAAAGCAACTCAATAAATACGACACTACTAGAAATGATGTTGCTTTATATTTCAATAATTATTTTTTAGAAACTTGTACTTCTAATTTACTCTTTATAAGAAATAATCAAATTTATTCCCCATATAAGAACTTTTATAAGGGTATTACGTATAAATATTTTTCTAAAAAAATAAAAATCAAAAAAAAGAATATATCAATTAAAGAGATTGATAAATATAGTGAAATACTACTAATCGGGTCTGGTAAGGGAGTGACTTCTGTATTTAAAATTCCATCGCTTAATTGGACAAGGAAAAATAATAAAATATTCATAAAACTTAATAAAATTTATGAAAAAGGTTTATTAAATTAAAGTATGACAGATCCAAATAACCCTTGCATTTTTTGTAGTGTAAAAAAGTATGAAATAATATACGAAAATGACTATGCTTTTGTGAGTTATGACTCATATCCAGTATCAAAATTCCATAGCCTTATAATTCCTAAGAGACACATAAAAAATTTCTTTGATTTAAATGAAAAAGAACTTAATGCGTGTAATGAACTTATAAAAAAGACTAAATTAAAAATAGAAAATGATGACAATTTAGTTGAGGGGTTTAACCTAGGAACAAATGCAGGCAGTGTTGCTGGTCAAACAATTATGCATTGTCATATACATTTGATTCCCAGAAGAAAGGGGGATGTTAAAAATCCCCAAGGTGGAGTAAGAAGTGTAATACCGTTAAAACAACATTATTTGAGAAAATCTAAATAAAAGAAGTCTATTTATGCAGTTGATCTATAAGAGCATCTATACTAAAAATATTTCAAAAAAAGGGGTATAATTTCAAAATGTTTACAAATAATCCATTTTCAATATTAGCTGAGAGTGTATCTCCGATACTAATGCAATCATTTGTGATTCTTATGGGTTTACTTGTGATTGCTGGAACACTTATGGATATTATTCACAAGAAAAACGTAAAATATTTTTTTAATAATGCCAAAAAAGCAAAAAAATCAGCGACAAAAAATTTAACTACAGGTGAAAGAATTTCTGTAATTTCAAAAACGATAGCTAGTGATATTGCTACCACTTCTGAACTAGGTGCTGGTAAAAGAAGGCTAGCCCATGTGATGGGTATGTATGGCACAATTCTTTTTTGGACAGCATCAGTTGTAATGATTTTCTTTTACTCTGCACCACAATCAGCAACTCCATCAGCTTGGCCGATAATTTGGCATGTTGGTGCTCTACTGACTGTTTTAGGAGGATCTTGGTTTTGGTTCTTTTTAAGAGTAGATGTTTATTCCGAGGCTCACCCTTGGTACAGAATAATTAAGGCGGATTTGTTTGTGCTAGCATTGGTAGCTTCATCTTTGTTCGGATTGATATGGTCATTTTTACAATCAATGAGTTTACAAGATAGATGGGATGATAAAGTGTTCTTAGTTTTCTTTATTGTTTCAAATCTAGTTTTATTTGGAGGTGTTTATTGGTCTAAATTTGCTCATATGTTTTATAAACCAGGAGCGGCACTTCAAAAAAACCTAGCAGAGGCTGACGGATCAAGAGATAATCTTCCACCAGAAGCAGATGCTCCTGAGCAATTTGGCCTAGGTATAAAAAGAGAAGAGCCAAAACATTATTAATATGATAAGGAAAGAGAGATAAATATGTCAACATTTGTTTATATGACGAGATGCGATGGATGCGGCCACTGCGTGGATATTTGCCCGTCTGATATAATGCACATTGATGAAACTATACGAAGAGCAAAAAATATTGAACCAAACTTTTGCTGGGAATGTTACTCCTGTGTAAAAGCTTGTCCTAATCACGCAATAGACGTAAGAGGTTATGCAGACTTTGCTCCCATGGGTCACAGTGTAAGAGTGAGAAGAGAAGAAGAAAAAGGAACTATTTCTTGGAGAATAAAATTTAGAAACGGAACAGAAAAAAACTTTGTTTCGCCAATTACAACTAAGCCGTGGGGAAAATTTATTCCAAAACTTGCAGAAGGAGACAAACCAAACCAAGGTGAAATAAACTCTCAAATTTTATATAATGAACCACACGGATTAAATACAAATAAAGATTTACCTAAAGTAGAAAAGAGTGCTTTCAAAAAAGGTGTTTATTATTAATGGCAAGAAAAACTATAATTGAAGAATGCGATGTTCTAGTTGTCGGCGGAGGCATGGCTGGTACAGGTGCTACATTTGAAGCTAGACATTGGGGTAGAGATCTCAAAATAGTTTGTGTAGAAAAAGCTAATATAGATAGAAGTGGTGCTGTGGCTCAAGGCTTGTATGCAATAAATTGTTATATGGGTATGCAGTGGGGTGAAAATCAACCAGAGGATCATGTTCGTTACGCAAGAAATGATTTAATGGGTCTTGTAAGAGAAGATCTAGGATACGACATGGCACGACACGTAGACTCAACAGTCCATATGTTTGATGAATGGGGACTTCCAATGATGAAAAATAAGCAAACTGGACGTTACCAAAGAGAAGGTAAATGGCAGATTATGATTCATGGGGAAAGTTATAAACCAATTGTAGCTGAAGCAGCGAAAAAATCTGCAGATAAAATTTACAACAGAATAATGATTACTCATTTGTTAATGGATGAAACAAATGAAAATAGAGTAGGTGGTGCAGTAGGATTTAATATGAGAACAGGCGATTATTATGTATTCAAGTCTAAAACTGTTATTGTTGCAGCTGGAGGAGCTTCTCATATTTTTAAACCTAGAGCAGTTGGCGAAGGTATGGGAAGAACTTGGTATGCTCCTTGGAGTAATGGATCTGCATACGCTTTACCAATTCAAGCTGGAGCCAAGATGACACAAATGGAAAATAGGATTGTCTTATGTAGATTTAAAGATGGATATGGGCCGGTTGGAGCATATTTTCTCCACTTAAAAACTTACACTCAAAATGCTAATGGAGAAAATTATGAGAAGAAATGGTATAATCAAACGAAAGAACTAGTTGGAGAATATATTGACCATCATCCAACTCCAACATGTCTAAGAAATCATGCATTTGTTCAGGAAGTTATGGCAGGTGGCGGACCAATACACATGGTGACTAAAGAAGCTTTTCAAGATCCACACTTAGAAACAGTCGGCTGGGAGAATTTTTTAGGTATGACAGTTGGTCAAGCAGTTGTTTGGGCATCACAAAATATAGATCCTAAATATACAAATCCTGAACTGACAACCTCAGAGCCTTATGTGATGGGTTCCCACGCAACTTGCTCGGGTGCATGGGTAAGTGGACCTGAAGACTTATCACCTCCAGAATATTTCTGGGGATACAACAGAATGACTACGGTTGAAGGGCTTTTTGGAGCAGGTGATACAGTAGGAGGGAGCGCACACAAATTTTCATCTGGATCATTTACAGAGGGAAGGTTAGCGGCAAAAGCAGCGGTTAAATATATTCAAGAACAAAAAGCAAATAATATAAAGGTGAGTGATAAACAATGTGAAGACTTCAAAACAATGATCTACAAACCTTTAGATAATTATACAGTTGGAAGAAACGAAATTACTGGAGGAACTGTTTCTCCTAGTTACATTTCCCCAATTCAAGGTTTACAAAGATTGCAGAAGATAATGGATGAATATGTTGGTGGTATTTCTGTAAACTATATGACAAACGAAAATTTATTAAAAAAAGGTTTAGAACTTCTTGATTGGTTGCAAGAAGACCTAGAAAATGTTGGTGCAGAGGATTATCATCAATTAATGAGAGCCTGGGAATTAAAGCATAGAACTGTTACATCTCAATGTGTAACTGAACATACTCTTTATAGAAAAGAAACTCGTTGGCCGGGATACTATTACAGAGGCGATCATATGAAATTAGATGATGAAAATTGGCATTGTTTAACTGTCTCAAGAAGAGATCCAAAGACAGGCAAATTTACAATGGAAAAAATGCCTGTATATCACATCATAGACGAGAAAGAGAAAAAAGAAGCCTCTTAAAAAATTAATGAGTCTTCTTGAAAAAGCAGATAACGAGATTATCGAGATAGCTAATCCGATTTGGGCAAATTTAGTAAAATCTTCTAACATGAAAGATTATGGTGGGTTCACTAAAGATTTTTCATCTCAAATGTTATATGGAGCGAACGAAGTTGAACTTGGAAAGCAATGGGCAAGTAACGATTTAATCTCAAGCTTATCAGATGAATATAAGGCATTTGGTTGTTTAAGAAGAGGTCTTTATATCACGGTACTTTATAAGCAAAAAAGTACAAAAATTTCAGGAGAATTTTTAGGAAGATTAGTCCTTGGAGAAGAAGATGGATTAGTTAAGGTATTTGGCGCAACTATTTTTTAAGAATTGTTGACTTTAATATTTTTGAGGAATAGTTAGTGTTAATGGAATATTTTCTTCCAATTGCAGAAGTTTACATAAATTTACCTCTAGTATTTCTACTTAGTTTAGTTGTTGGTGTTTTATCAGGATTGTTTGGTGTTGGTGGTGGCTTTTTAATGACACCATTTTTGATTTTTATGGGCGTACCACCGACATACGCTGTTCCGAACGAGGCAAATAATATACTAGGAACATCAATTTCAGGTTCCACAACACATTGGTTTAAAGGTACATTAGATTACAAAATGGGATTAATGATTGTGGTTGGCGGAGCAGTAGGCACAGCAATCGGAATTGCAACATTTACCTATTTTAAAGATATTGGAAAAATAAATATAGTTATATCTTTAGCATACATGTACATCTTGGCAATTATAGGGACTCTAATGTTGGTCCAAGGTGTAGCAGAATTAGATAGAGCAAGAAAAAAAATAGTTCAAAAAAAAAAATTACATGAGCATTACTGGATCCATGGACTTCCATTTAGAATGAGATTTAAAAAATCAAAACTTTACGAAAGTGCTTTTACACCGATCATAATTGGTCTGATTGTAGGTTTTATTGCAGCAATAATGGGTGTAGGTGGAGCATTTATTTTAGTCCCAGCAATGATTTATATTATTGGCATGCCTACTAAACTGATTCCAGGAACGTCATTGTTTGTAACAATTTTTGTAAGTGCAATTGTGACTGTTTTACATGCGTTTAATTACGGGACTATAGATTTAATTTTAGTTGTAGTTTTAATTCTAGGTTCAATAGTTGGAGTTCAAATTGGTCAAAAAATTGGTGAAAAAGTTGATAGTTCGGAATTTAAAACAATATTAGCAATATTATTGTTAATAGTTGGTATAGCGATTGCATATGATACTTTCTTTGCAGAAGAAACTGTCAAAGAAGTTCAAAATAATGGTAAGATTGTACTTGGACCTATCGCTCAATTTGTAAGAGACTTGTCCATTAATGTTCCGCTGCTATATGGAATGTTCTCAATTGTTTTAGCTCTTGGTCTTGGAATTGGTGCAGCAATAGTAAGAAGATTTTTATCTAAATTTAAGGCTAAATTTATACACACACCTCCGCCTGCTTCATTAAAGTAGATTTTTAAAATTTGACATCTGTGATACCAAATATAATGAAAAAAATTCTAATTTTTTTATTCTGTATATTTGCTTTAAACGCTAATGCGTTAGAAAAAGAAACGACTTTTTCAAAAGATTTATTTGATAAAGCCCAATCAGATGGAAAAGTTGTAGTTGTAAGTTCTTGGATTAAATATTGTTCATCCTGTGCTAGCCAGATGAAAGTATTAAATAAAGCAAAAAATGATTTTGAAAATATTGAATACTTTACATTTGAGGTAACAAATAGAGAGATTGCTGATCTTCTTAAAGTTCAGTATCAAACCACACTCTTGATTTTTAAAAACAATAAAGAAGTTTATAGAAGTATCGGCGAAACAAGTAGAGAAGAAATATATAAAGCTTTAAAATCCTCTATTTAAATTTAAGCGCTTCTGTAAAGTTTTGTCATTACAAATTCTTTATGTCCCAAGGCCTCAGCACATGTTAGTCTTCCATTTGCAACTTTAATTGTCGATTTAATCAATTCATCTCCAGCTTGATCTAGATTCATTTCACGTGATAATATTTTTGAAACATCAACATCTATATGTTCACTCATTGTTTTTGCAGTTAAAGGGTTTGCAGTAAGTTTTATAACTGGTTCAATAGGATTTCCTATAATATTTCCTTGTCCAGTTGGAAAAAGATGAATATTAAATCCTCCTGCCGCTTGTAATGTTACACACTCAGCTGCTGCAGAAGATGTATCCATAAAATAGAGACCTTTACCTTTCGTAGGTTCTTCAGCTGGTTCTAATACATCAATAAATTGTCTTGAACCAATTTTTTGAAAATTTCCAAAAGCTTTTTCTTCAATTGTTGTTAGACCACCAGCTATATTCCCAGCTGTTGGTTGACTTTCTGAAAGATCATTTGTTGCCTCTTTTAAAATAAAGTCATTGTAGTCACTCCATGTTTTCATAAATTTCTTCTGAGCTTCAGGGGTTTTCCCTCTTTTTGCACAAACATTTTCTGCACCTGTAAGCTCTGATGTCTCTCCAAAACATAAATGAACTCCTAATGGCTCCAGTTTATCCATTAAGTTCCCAACTGTAGGATTAGAGGCTAATCCTGATGTTGTATCCGATTCTCCGCATTTAACAGAAATCCACAAATCACTAATTGGACATTCTTCCCTTTGTTTTTCAGATGCCCACATTGAAAACTCTTGTGCTTTTTTTGATACCCTGGCGATTGTATCTATATCTCCAACACCCTCTATGCTAAAACCCTCCACCGGTTTTCCTGTTTTTGCAATAGCATCTACAATTCTTTTTGTCCACTTGGGTTCAATTCCAATTACAATGACTGCTGCAACATTAGGATTTTTTCCTGTACCTATCATTGTTCTAAAATGCAATTCTAAATCCGCACCGAATTGAAGTCTTCCATAAGAATGTGGCAAAGCAATTGTACCTTTTATATTATTTGCAACTGCCTCTGCACAAGCATTAGAAATATCATCGACTGGCAAAATGATTACGTGATTTCTTGTTCCTGCTCTGCCATTTTCTCTTTTATAACCTAAAAAAAATTTTGGAATTTCCATTTTACCACTTCTTTGTTTTTACATTATGAACATGAACATGTTCACCTTTGTTTATATGTTTGACTACTTTACCAATATCATGACCATATTTTAATATAGTGTCACCCTCTTTTAAATCTATCATAGCTATCTTGTGGCCCAATGGAATCTCACTTTTTGACTGTATTTTTGCCGATTTGTCATTTTCCATAATCCAGCAATTACAATCTTGGTTGGGTGTGACTTTTTCAATAACAACTACACCTACATTGTCTTTTTCATCATGTATTATTACATCTGTATTAGCCATAGTGACGATTTCTTATTTGAATTTTAGCAGATCTTATATATTAATCACTCAAATTGATAAATAATAATTTTTAAGGATTCAATTATGACCAAAATGACTACAGAGGAAGCTTTTATTAAAGTTTTACAAATGCATGGAATAGAACATGCTTTTGGAATAATTGGATCAGCTTTTATGCCAATTTCTGATTTATTTCCAAAAGCAGGAATTACATTTTGGGATGTTGCTCACGAGACAAATGGTGGATTAATTGCGGACGGTTACACTAGATCCACAGGAAAAATTTCTATGGTAATAGCTCAAAATGGTCCAGGTATTACAGGTTTGGTAACACCAATTAAAACTGCGTATTGGAACCACACACCACTACTTTTAGTAACTCCTCAAGCCGCAAACAAAACAATGGGACAAGGAGGTTTTCAAGAAGTTGAACAGATGAATTTATTTAAAGATATGGTTTGTTATCAAGAAGAAGTAAGAGACCCTTCACGAATGGCTGAAGTTTTAAATAGAGTTATAGAAAAAGCAATAAGAGGATCAGCGCCAGCTCAAATTAATGTACCAAGAGATTATTGGACACAAGTTATTGATATTGACCTTCCACCAATTGTAAGGTTTGAAAGACAAGGTGGGGGAAAAGATGCTATAGCAAAAGCAGCTAAAATGCTTTCCGATTCCAAATTCCCAGTAATTTTATCTGGTGCAGGAGTTGTCATAGGTGATGCGATAAAAGAGTGTAAAGAATTAGCTGAAAAACTAGATGCTCCTGTTTGTAATGGTTATCAACATAACGATAGTTTCCCAGGAAGTCATCCTTTAGCAGTTGGTCCACTTGGTTACAACGGATCCAAAGCTGCAATGCAATTAATTTCGAAAGCTGATGTCGTGTTGGCTTTAGGAACAAGATTAAACCCATTCTCAACATTACCAGGTTATGGAATAGATTATTGGCCAAAAAAAGCAAATATTATTCAAGTAGATATAAACCCTGATAGAATTGGCTTAACTAAGAAAGTTACAGTTGGAATAGAAGGAGATGCAAAACAAGTTGCTAAACAAATTTTAGAAAAATTATCTTCAAATGCTGGTGATACTGGAAGAGCAGAAAGAAAAAATTTAATTCATCAAACAAAATCTGCATGGTTACAAACATTAACAAGTTTAGATCATGAAGATGATGACCCAGGAACAGTTTGGAACAAAGAAGCTCGAGAGCGAGATAAAGATAGAATGTCTCCTAGGCAAGCTTGGAGAGCAATACAAGCAGCTTTGCCTGAAGATGCTATTATTTCGAGTGATATAGGGAATAACTGCGCTATTGGAAATGCCTATCCTACGTTTGAGAAACCACGAAAATATTTAGCACCAGGATTGTTCGGACCATGTGGTTACGGTTTTCCCTCTATACTTGGAGCAAAAATAGGTTGTCCAAATACACCTGTAATTGGGTTTGCAGGTGATGGAGCGTTTGGAATAAGTATGAATGAAATGAGTTCGTGTGCAAGAGAAGAGTGGCCAGCAATTACCATGGTAATATTTAGAAACTATCAATGGGGAGCTGAAAAAAGAAATTCTATATTATGGTTTGATGATAATTTTGTGGGTACGGAACTTGATCCAGAACTTAGTTATGCAAAAGTTGCTAATGCTTGTGGTTTAAAAGGATTAACAGTAAAAACGATGGAAGAAACAACAAAAGCCATTAAGCAGTCATGTGAAGATCAAAAAAAAGGAATTACTACATTTATAGAGGTAATTCTAAATCAAGAACTTGGTGAACCATTTAGAAGAGATGCAATGAAAAAACCAGTAGTCGTTGCTGGTATTAAAAAAGAGGACATGAAAGTCCAAAAATAATTGAATTATTAATTCATTATAGACATCGGATCTAATCTGGTTTGAAACCAGTTAACTCTAAAATCTAAATGAGGACCTGTTGATCTTCCAGTAGAACCAACTGTACCAATTATTTCTCCTTGTTGAATTTTATCACCTACCTTAACCATAAGTTTTTCAAGATGAGAATAAATAGTGGATATGCCGTGACCATGATCCATTATAATTGTTCCACCAGTGTAATATAAATCACTTTCTGACATAGTAACAATACCTGATCCAGAGGCTTTAATTTCAGTACCTTGTTTTGCTGCTATATCAATTCCATAGTGTGGCCACTTTGGTTTTCCATTTAGAATTCTTTGACTACCATAAACTCCAGAAATAATCCCATCAACCGGCATGATAAATTTATTTTTGAAAAAATCTAAATCCGAGTTTATAGATCTAGCTTTTCCTATTTCGTTATTTTCTTTTTTAATTCGGCTATATACCTCCTCAGGAGGTGTTACCTTTTTTTCATCTAATCCGTCAATTCTTTGAATTTTATACTTTCGTTTTAAAACTTTTTTTATAATTTTCTTATTTGAGTTTGAATTTGTTACACTTATAGTAACATCGAATTTTCTGTCCCTATCTAATCCAAATACAAAAAAACCTTCTTTAGAAACCTTTACTTTTTTATCATCTATTTTAATTAAGGAGTCTGGACTTGTTTTACCCAATATAAAATGACCTTGAATAAATTTACCGTTAAATTCAACAGCGTTTGCCTTAAAAAATAAAAGAAAAAAAATTATAGATAATTTAATTATTTTGCTGTCCATCCACCATCTACCAATAATGAGGTTCCAGTTATCATTGAGGCAGCATCAGATGCAAGAAAAACTACAGAAGAAGCTATTTCTGACATTTCTGCAAACCTACCAAGTGGTATATTTTTTAAAGTATCTCTCTTAAATTTTTTATTTTTTAAAAATTTTGATGTCATAGGTGTTACCACAAATGTTGGACATACCGTATTTACGCGAATATTATATTTTGCTAAATCCAATGCCATCCCTTTTGTTAACCCTTCTAACCCATGTTTATTCATATTATATACGCTTCTAATTGGTCCACCTACGTGTCCCATCTGTGAAGACATATTTATAATAGAACCACCTATTTTTTTTCTATTCTTTATCTTTAACATCTTTAAAGTACACAGTTGAGCTAAATTAAATGCTGCAATATTATTAATCTTAACCATATATTCCATATTGGATCTTTTTACTTCAGTAAAATGCTCAGGAAAGTTTGTGCCTGCATTATTTACTAAAATATCAATTCTTGGAATTTGATCTATAACATTTTTAACTTCATTATAGTTAGTAACATCACAAGTATAACTTCTACATTTTACTCTAAATTTTTTTATTTTCTTAGATACTGTTGATAAATCTTTGTTTGTTCTGCTAATAATAATTACATTTGCTCCTGCTTCAGCAAGTGCTATAGCACATGCTTTACCCAAACCTTTGCCAGCTCCGGTTATTAAAGCGTATTTATTTTTTAAATTATATTTTTTCAAATACATATTATATGAATAACTTTATATCTGTATAAATCAATTCAATAGCAACAATTAAAATTGCAATCAATCCAAGCCATGCAATCCACTTATATGTTTTTATCCATTTTGATATTAGATTTGCTGCTACTGCCATTAAAGCAATAGATAAAACTAAACCAAATATTAGTAAAAAATAATGATCTTTAGCGGCACCAGCTACAGCTAGTACATTGTCTAAGCTCATTGTAACATCAGCAATTATTATTGTTGTTATCGCCTTAAACAAACTTGATTTCTCAATATTGGGTTCATCCTCTTTTTTTGGACCATCTTTTACAACATCAACATACAGTTTGTAGCAAACATATAATAGTAGAATACCACCAATGAGTCTTAGTCCAGTTATTTGTAAAAGATAAGCAGTGATTAAAGTAAATATAATCCTAAGTACAATCGCTGCACTTATACCCCAAAAAATAATTTTTTTTCTTTGATCATTAGGGAATTGCGATGCTACCATTCCAATAATTATTGCATTATCCCCAGCAAGTACCAAATCTAACAAGATTATTTGAATAAAAATTAGAATCTGTTCTGTTAACATCAACTGTTCAATATCATATCAGCACCCTTTTCGGCAATCATAATGGTCGGAGCATTAGTATTACCAGATGTTATGTTTGGCATAATTGATGCATCAATCACTCTTAAATTTTGAATTCCATGTACTTTTAATTGATCAGATACTACGGCTTCACTATCATCTCCCATTTTACATGTGCCAACTGGGTGAAAAATAGTTTGTGCATAATGACTACAAGCTTTTACTATTTCTTCACCTTCTTGTATATGAGCACCCGGTCTGTATTCCTCGGGCTCATATTTTTTAAATTCTTTAGTTTCCATAACTATTTTTCTTATTAACCTAATACCATCAGCAGCAACCTTTCTATCTTCGTCAGTAGATAGATAATTCATTTTAATTTTAGGATTATCTCTTGAATCTGAACTGATAATATTAATTTCTCCTCTACTTGTTGGCCTTATATTTGCAACTGTTGGAGTAAATGCATCAAAGTCGTGAAGGTTAGCACCACCAAGTTTATCAGTGCTTATTGGTTGGATATGAAACTGTAAATTTGGTGTCTCTCTAGTTTCGTCACTTTTAGCAAATCCACATAACTGACTTGCTCCCATTGTCATTGGCCCGCGTCTTAGGAAAACATATTCTAGACCAATTAAAAGTTTTCCAAAAATACTATTAATCTTTTTATTTAAGGTTTTGATATTTTTAACTTTAAATACTGGTCTAAACATTAAATGATCTTGAAGATTTTTTCCAACTCCCTTTAAGTCTTTTGTGACTTCAATTCCTAAACTTTTTAATTTATCAACATCTCCAATACCAGATGTTTGAAGTATTTGAGGACTACCAATCGAACCTGCACTTAATAAGATCTCTTTATTTACCTTTACAGTAATTTGTTTATTATCCTTAAAATAGATTACGCTAACTGCCTTATTATTTTCAAAATTTATTTTTTGAACATGACATTTAGTTTCTATTTTTAAATTTTTATTATTTTTTACAGGATTTAGATAGCCAACTGCTGCACTACATCTTAAACCATTTCTTTCAGTAACTTGAAAATAACCACAACCCAAGTTGTCACCCTTATTGAAATCATCCACCTTTGGGATTCCTACTTCGCTCGCAGCATTTTGAAAAACATCTAGAATATCTAATTTAATTCTTTGATCTGAAACTGAAAGAGGACCACCTTGTCCATGATACTCACTTTGACCTCTTTCTTGATCCTCTGCTTTAATAAAATAAGGAAGAACTTCTCTCCAACCCCAACCTTTGTTACCAAGTTGTCTCCATATATCATAGTCACGCTCCTGTCCTCTTATATAAAGAAGACCGTTTATTGAAGAACTTCCGCCCAAGGTTTTCCCTCTAGGATATGGAATTGAAACATTTTCCATTGTCTCGTCTGGTTCAGTTTTAAAACACCAATCAGTTTTTGGATTGTGCATGGTTTTATAATATCCAACTGGAATATGTATCCAGGGATAATTATCTTTTCCACCTGCTTCTAATAAAAGAACTTTATATTTTCCTGATTTTATCAGTCTATTTGTGAGTACACAACCAGCTGAACCAGCACCAATTATAATATAATCAAATTCATCCATAGTTATTATTAACGTTTTTTGACTTAAAAATAAAATATTTGTCGCTTGTAACATATGCTTTTTTTTGAGAGGATAATGGACTTAAATTTAACCAGAAAGAGGGAAAATAATGAAAAAAATCATTTCATTTGTGTTTGCTACGTTTTTAGTGCTTGGTTTTATTTCAAATGCTAATGCGAAAACACTTAAATGTCAGACAGTTCTTAATACTAAGGCTGATGAAGTAAAAATGTTAAAAGACTTCACTGACACTGTTACAACTCTTACTGACGGATCTCTAAAGTTTGAAATATTACCAGCAGGTGCAGTTGTTGGAGTAAAAGAAACATTAGATGCTGTTGATAAGGGATTAATTGACTGCGGATTTGCCTGGACACACTATTGGTCCGGTGATCATCCAGCTGCTATGCTATTTGGTTCGCCAGTAGCTGGTGGTGGAGTTGGTATAGATAATATAGCATTCTTATCATGGTTCCAATATGGTGGTGGTAAAGAATTATATGACAGACTTTGGAAGGAAATGGGTAGGGACATCAAAGGATTTATGATCCAACCAGTTGGTCCAGAAGCTTTGGGTTGGTTTCCAAAACCAATTAAAAGTATGGCCGACTTTAGAAAATATAAATTCAGAACTCCTCCAGGAATACCAGGACAAACTTACAAAGATATTGGTATAGCATCTGTTGCTATGGGTGGTGGAGATATTCTTCCAGCACTTGAAGCAGGGACGATTGATGCTGCAGAGTGGTGTTGTCCTAAGCCAGATTTAACTTTTGGTTTCCAAAAAGTTCTTAAACACTATTACCTACAAGGTTTACACCAGGTAGTCGTAAATGCTGATTTTTATATAACTGGCAAAACTTATAACGCTATGACTGCTCATGAGAAAAAATCTCTTGAAGTAGCTGCTAATGCTTCATTAGCTAAATCTTTAAGCTACAGAATCTATGAAAATGGAAAAGCTTTAAAAGAATTAACTACTAAGCATGGAGTGATACTAGAGGATACTCCAACTGACTATTTCACTGAGTACATGGCTGCTGCAAAAGCATCTTTAAATAAAAATGCTAAAGAAAATGCATTTTTCAACGAAGTTTATAATTCGATGAAAGAGTTTGCAGATATCGCTGTTCCGTTTTGGAGTGGCGCTCAAATGTCAAATGCTAAGCTAGGAATGGCCCACGCAGCAACATTAAAATAACAAAAATATAAAAAAATATTTAGAGCGGACTTTTTAGTCCGCTCTATTTTTTTAAAAAGAATTTATGAATGACGAACCATCCAAACTAGATATTTCAGATGAAATGATTGCTGAGAGGCGCGGAAGCACCGGTAAGATGCCTGATGACATGCCGTTATGGATGGCAAAGTCTATAGTTAATATTGATAAATTTAGTAAGTGGATAGGAAATATTGTTTGCTGGATATTAATACCACTAATTTTTGCAATGACTTATGAAGTCCTTGCGAGAAAATTATTTTTAGCTCCTACTATTTGGGCATATGATATAAGTCGTTTTTTATATGGTGCTCTATTTATGCTAGGTGCAGGTTACGCTCTTTCTAGAGGAGTTCACATAAGAGCAGATTTTTTATACAGAAATTTTAAAATTAAAAATCAAGGTCTAATAGATTTTTGGTTATATCTACTATTTTATTTTCCTGGCTTGATCGTTTTTCTATATATGACAATTGGATTTGTTGGAGAATCAATCCAAAGAGGAGAAAGAGGCATGGATACCACTTGGATGCCTTATATGTGGCCAATAAAAAGTTGTTTACTCATTGGTATAATATTTTTACTAGTCCAAGGGATTTCTGAATTACTCAAAAGTTATTGGGCAGCTAAAAAAGGTGAATGGCCTGGAGAAAATAAATGATAGCTGAATTTATAGACCCGGCAATATTAGGTTTTATTCTTGTTGGTGTAATGCTGTTTGCAATATTTGTAGGTTTTCCAATTTCATTTACACTAATATTTTTAGGATTTGTTTTTGGCTATTTAGGTTTTGGAAAATTAGTTTTCTATTTAATGACACTACAATTTTCTATGGTGATGACGGAACAAACACTCGCTGCCGTTCCGCTTTTTGTATTTATGGGCATAATGATGGAACAAGCCGGATTAATGGAAAGATTATTTTCAGCATTTCAATTGATGTTGGCCAGAGTAAGAGGCTCTTTATATTACGCAGTGTTATTCGTATCAGTAATATTTGCTGCCGCTACAGGTATTGTTGGTGCCTCTGTTACTATTCTTGGAATAATGGCTGCAAAATCTATGAATAGATCTAAGTATGATGTAAGATTAGCTGCAGGAACTATAACAGCTGGTGGAACATTAGGAATATTGATACCACCAAGTATTATGCTTGTAGTAATGGGTCCTATAATGGAGATACCCGTTATTGATTTATTTGCAGCAGCAATTTTACCAGGAATTTTACTTGCAAGTTTATATGCTGCTTACACGACAATAAGATGCATGTTAAATCCAAACTTAGGGCCTCCTTTACCTAAGGATATGAGAGCAACTAGCATGAGGGAGGTATGGATTGAATTTCTTCTTGGTTTAGTCCCGCCTGCAGCACTAGTTTTTGCAGCACTAGGAAGTATTTTATTTGGATTTGCAACACCAACTGAGGCAGCTGGCTGCGGTGCAATGGGTGCTCTACTTCTTTCATTAGCTTACAAAAAATTAACTCTTCCAAAATTACAAGATGCATTAGTTAAAACTTTAGAAATAACAGCATTAATTATGGTTTTAGTAGCAGCATCAAATTTTTTTGGTGCTGTTTTTGCAAGACTAGGAACACCAACTTTATTAACAGAATTTTTACTTGGATTAGAAATGAATAAATATCTTATCCTTGGAATGATAATGATAATGATATTTTTATTAGGTTGGCCATTGGAGTGGGTTCCTATTGTAATGATTATTGTGCCAATAATTTTACCATTAGTTGAAGCCTTAGGTTTCAACCTAACTTGGTTTGCTATATTAGTTGCTGTAAATTTACAAACCGCATGGCTTTCACCGCCCGTTGCATTATCTGCTTATTTTTTAAAAGGTGTAGTTCCAGAATGGGATTTAAAGGATATTTATATTGGAATGATGCAATTTATGGTACTCCAAATTATTGGCTTAATAATAATTATAGTATTTCCTAAAATTGTGCTTTGGTTGCCATCTATGTTGTATGGACAGTAATCAATATTCGTTTAAAATACAAATGTGAATCAACAAAAAGAAAAATTTCAACTTACTAATTGGGAGTTAGTATCTGTAAATCCAACTGACAAAACTTGGAAATGGACAGATTATTTTTATTTTTGGGCAGTTAATATACAAAGTCTA
Organism: uncultured Pelagibacteraceae bacterium; assembly: GCA_902585665.1. Taxonomy (GTDB): domain Bacteria; phylum Pseudomonadota; class Alphaproteobacteria; order Pelagibacterales; family Pelagibacteraceae; genus Pelagibacter. Next base: position 307,864 of record CACIEO010000001.1, read on the forward strand.
ATTGGTTTTTCGTTGATAGCCTCATTATATATTTTATATGACCTAAATTTTATAGTTGTTTTATCAGGAACCATATTTGCATCAATTCTTATTTATTTTTTTTCAAACCTAATTGGAAAAATATCTCAAAAGCACGGAATTCCTTTCCCAGTTTTACTAAGGATTTCCATAGGTTTAAACGCTGCTAGATATTTTGCATTTCTAAGGGGCCTACTAGGTATATTCTTTTTTGGAGTACAAACTTTTTTTATTTCCAAATCCATAGTTTATCTCATTAGAATATCATTTTTTTATATTGATAGAGAAATACTTAATAATGAAATCTTTTTATTATTTTTTTTGTCTTTAAATTTAATTGATTGGGTTGCACTGTTATTTACTTTTTGTTTGCAATATCTATTATTTACTAAAGGACATTACTTTCTAAGATCATTTACAAAATTTTCAGCAATATTTGTTTATTTTGGTTTGCTAGTTTTTTTAATTATGGTTGTTTCAGAAAATAGTCAAAAGTTATTTTCTAATTTTTCAAATCTTATTTCTCTAGAAGATATTTTTAATAATTCAAATATGACAACGTTTATATCTGTTACGGGAACAATGTTTGCATACTTTGCGATTGTATTATTAAGTTTTGGGGATTTTTCAAGATACGCTAAAGATAAAAAAGAATTAAATTTAGGTAATTTAAGTCTATTAATTAATTTATTATTATTCTCATTTTTTGCGGTATTAATTACTCTTGGAGCTGACATAATATTAAATAATAATATTAACCAGTCCGAAAGACTATTTACTAATCCAACTGATATAATAGGAAAGATAGATAATCCAGCACTCACTATATTTGCACTTCTGTTCATAATGGTAGCATCATTATCTACAAATTTTATAGCAAACTATATTCCTTCCCAAAATACATTGCTGAACTTTCTTCCCAACAATCTTAATTTAAAAACTTGCGGAATTTTAATAATGTTTATTGCATCTTTCGTTGCAATATTTTGGTTACCAGTTCTTAGTCAGATTGGATTATTATCTTTTATTGATACTGTTGGATCTATTTTTGGTCCACTTTTTGGATTAATTGTTTGTGATTATTATTTAATAAAAAGAAAAAAAATTATCAATAAAGATATATTTTTATCTAATAAAGAAAGTGCTTATTTTTATTCTAACGGATGGCATTTAAAAGCAATATACTCAGTATTTATTGGGTTTATATTTGCATCCTCAACTATTTGGAACGTTAATTTACAATTCCTTCAAACTTTTTCGTGGATAATCGGTGCTTTTACCTCCTACGTTACATATTATTTTATAGCTTCAAAAAATGAATAATTTTGATTTAAAAAATAAAACAGCGATAATTACAGGGGGAGCTCAAGGATTTGGTTTAGATATAGCTAAAAAATTTTTAAAATTTGGAGCAAATGTAAGAATATGGGACAATGACGAAGGTGAATTAATAGAAGCAGTCAGAAAAGAAAACAATAAAAATTTAGAATATGATGTTGTTGATATTACAAAGTTTGATTTAGTAGAAAAAACTATTAAAAAATCCAATATTTCTAAAATCGATATTCTTATTAATAATGCAGGTATTACTGGCCCAACTGTTGAACTATGGAATTATTCATTAAATGATTGGAATAAAGTTATAGATGTTAACTTAAATGGAACTTATGTATGCAGTAAAGCAATCGTGCCTCTTATGATAAAAAATAACTACGGAAGAATTGTTAATATTGCATCTGTGTCGGGTAAAGATGGTAATGCCAATGCTAGCGCCTACAGCGCAGCAAAAGCAGGAGTGTTGGGTTTAACTAAATCTTTGGGTAAGGAATTAGCACAATATAATATTGCTGTAAATGCAGTCACACCAGCTGGAGCAAAAACAAGAATTTTAAATCAAATGACAAAAGAACATGTGCAAAGAATGTTATCTAAAGTTCCAAGAGGAAGATTTTTAGAACTAGACGAATTATCCTCTCTAGTATGCTGGCTTTCATCAGAAGAGAATTCTTTTTCTACAGCTGCTATCTTTGATATTAGTGGTGGAAGATCTACTTACTAGGTTTTTTCTTAGGATAAATTATTTTATCATAATACTTGCTTTGCTCATTTGCTATAACTGGAGCAAGAATAATAACTGACCAGTATACTAATAATGCCATAATTGAGAGAGTTTTCATCCATTATCTCCATTAATTTCACAATTTTCCCTATTAATCTTTTGGTCAAAAGTATCAACGTTTTTTCTGTCTATTAACCAAACAAGTGACTTTTCATAAGTATTATCTTCAGCTAATTTAGTACATCTTTTACCAAGTTTAACAGTGTGGGTGGTACAATTTGTCAAAAATAGAAGGATTGTTAAATAAATTATTTGTTTCATAACTTCTAATTAAACAACAAATTTGATTTTAGATTGTCTTAATCTTGTCTAAACTATGAAAAATATTATTTATTGTGTAGATATATTAGCTGTGTATAAAACTAAAAGATGAAAGTATTTATTAAAATATTAATTATAACTCTTTTTATAACCACAAATTTAAAATCAGAAATATTAAAAGTCTTTGATTTTACAGAAGAAGAGTTCTCTCAATTAAAAAAAAGAAAAGTAAAAGGAGAAACATTATGGAAATTAGGATCAAACGAAGAGGGAAACTATATAAGAGCTGAGGCAGAAGGAGTAGGTTCAGGTCTAGGTAAAGAAGTATCTATCGATCTAAACAAAACACCTATAATTAATATAACTTGGAAAATCGAAAAAGATTTATCCGGAATCATTGAAAACTCTAAAAAAGGTCATGATTTCGCAGCCAGAGTATTTGTTGTAAAGAAAACTGGATCAACAGCACTTTCAAATAGAGCAGTAAATTATGTTTATTCTAGTAACAGTGAAATTGGCGAATATTGGAGAAGCCCATATACAAAAAAATCAATTGACTATGTTTTATCGACCACTAAACAAAATTTAAATGAATGGGTGACAGTCAAAGCTAATGTTAAAGAACATTTTAAATTATTACATGATCTTAATGTAAATGAGTTAAACGGAATTGCTATTATGACTGATACAGATAACTCAAAATTAAAAGCGATTTCATATTACCAAAATATTTATTTCTCCAGTGAATAATTAAAATTTGAAATATTTTTTCATTACAATTGAAAAAAAGGATAAGACAATTGCAACAATAACATCCTCCAGGGGGGATGCATTTGGCACTCCGAAGTTCCAAATAACAACACCAATTAACCAAATAATATAAATTTTCATTGTATAAATTCATTACTATAAAAAAAAATACTATTTTGATAGTATAAGATTATGACTAAAGAATTTAAGTATTTAACTAGAATTTATTATGAGGATACAGATGCTGCAGGAGTAGTTTATTATGCTAATTATTTAAAATTTCTAGAGAGAGCTAGATCAGAAGCAATATATTCCTTAGGCTTATCAAATAAAAAACTTTTAGATAAAGAAGGAGTTATAATAATCGTAAAATCTTGCAATATAGAATACAAAAAACCAGCAAAATTTGAAGATGAAATTGAAATTATTTCTAAAATTAATGAAGTTAAAAATTCTTCTTTTAAAATGAATCAATTAATCAAAAGAAAATCCGATATTATTTCAGTGGCAGACGTAACACTTGTAACAATTAATG
>CACIEO010000002.1:0-280282 GCA_902585665.1 uncultured Pelagibacteraceae bacterium
GCAAATAATTTATAACTCTGATAAATTAAGAATAATAAATGACTCTAAATCTACAAGCTTTTCTTCGTCAATTAATTTATTAGAAAATCTTGATAGAATATTTTGGGTATTAGGTGGATTACCAAAAAAAGGAGACAAATTTAAATTTAAAAATAAATCTAATATAAGTAAAATTTATATTTATGGAAAATATAAACCTTTTTTTATAAAATTTTTTAAGAATAAATTTAAATTTTCGAAATTTAAAGACTTAAATCAAGCAATCAAACAAGTATCAATTGATATAAATGATGAGGATAAAGATAAAAAAATTAATTTAATATTTAGTCCATGCGCAGCATCTTTTGATAATTATAAAAATTTTGAGGAAAGAGGCAGACATTTTAATTATTTGATAAATAGTTATAAGATTAAAAATGCTAGATAATAAACTATATAATAATCTTTATTTTAATTGGTGGAGAAATTTAGACAAAACAATTTTAATGATTATTATATTACTTTTTACCTTAGGGCTTTTGTTTTCTTTATTATCAACCTCACTAGTAGCGTCTGATAGATTAAATACCAATAATTATCTCTTTTTTTTTAAACATTGCATATTTATTTTGATTGGCATATCAACAATGTTTTTTTTCTCAATTTTAAGCAAAAATAAATTATTCTTTTTATCATATGTTCTTTTTTTAATTTTTTTTATTTCATTAATATTAGTTCCTTTTATCGGAACAGAGGTAAAGGGATCTAAAAGATGGTTAGATATTTTTTTTCTTCCTAGGTTTCAACCGATAGAAATATTAAAACCTTTTGTAATAATATTAATTTCATCAACACTAACTTTTGAGAATAAAAACTACCAATATATAAAATATTTTGTAAGTTTTTTGTTAATTTTACCAATTATATCACTTTTAGCTTCTCAACCAGATATTGGGCAAACAATATTAATTTTTTTTACTTGGTTAGCTCTAATTTTTATTTCTGGAATAAATCTTTATTTATTTTTTTCATTTTTTAGCGTTATATTATTTTCTGTGGCATCATTAATTTTATTTTTTCCAAAATTTCAGTACATTCTAATAAGAATTACCTCATTTTTTGACCCATCATCAGGAAATAATTATCAAGCTGAAAAAGCATCAGAGGCGATAATAAGCGGAGGATTTTTTGGAAAAGGTATTGGCGAAGGGGTTTTAAAAAATAAAGTTCCCGAGGCTCATACTGATTATATTGTTTCTGTAATTTCAGAGGAGTTTGGAGCAATTATGATTTTTTTTATATTATTGATATTTTTAATATTTTTATTCAAAATATTTAAGAAAATTTCATATTTAAAAAATGATAAAATTAAACTTATAATTTTTGGATGCACCATAATTATTTTTTTCCAGTTTCTAGTACATTTAGGAGTAAACATTAGAATTCTTCCGACTACGGGTATGACACTACCTTTTTTAAGCTACGGCGGGTCATCAATTATTGGAAGCTCGATCCTTGCTGGAATTATATTAAACCTTACAAAAAAAAATTTATATTGAAAGAAAAAATTTTAATAACCACAGGTGGTTCAGGAGGTCATGTACTTCCAGCGTTAAACTTTTATGAACATTTAAAAGAAAATTATCAAGTTTTTTTAATAACAGATTTGAGGGGATCTAGATTTATTAATTCCGAAATTTATAAATATAAGATAATTGATATTCCAGATATAAAGAAAAATTTTTTCAAAATCCCAATTAATTTAGCTATTTTATTAATTTCTATAATTAAATCATTTATTTTTTTAAAAAAAAATAAAATTGATAAAGTTATTTCCACAGGAGGCTACATGAGTTTTCCTGTTTGCTTAGCTTCAAGATTTACAAAATCTAATCTTTTTTTATTTGAACCGAATATGGTTCTTGGAAGATCAAATTTATTTTTTATAAAACAATGTAAAAAAATATTTTGTTATTCAAAAAGATTAGAAAAGTTCCCAAAATTACACACTAAAAAAATAAAGACTATTTATCCAATAATCAATAAAAAATTTTACATATCAAAAAATGAAGGAATAAATAATAAAGATGAAAATATTCTTTTAGTTGTGGGTGGAAGTCAAGGGGCAAACTTTTTTCAAACTGAGCTGAAAGAGACTTTATGTAATTTGTCAAAAAAATTTAACTTATCCGTATATCATCAAGCCAGCAAAGATAACTTCCAAAGTCTTGAACAATTTTATCAGAAAAATAAAATTTCTTTTAAACTTTTTGATTTTGAATATTCTTTGAATAATATTTTAAAAAAAGTAACTTTTTGTATTACTCGCGCAGGAGCATCCACTATGGCTGAATTAGTTTTTTTTAAGGTTCCTTTCTTAGCAATACCATTTCCACATTCAAAGGATAATCATCAATTATCAAATGCACAATTTTATAAAGAACATAATTGTTGCTGGATATTTGAACAAAAAGATATATTTAAAATAAATTTTTTTGAGAGAATTTCTCATATAATTGCAGATAAAAAGGAAATAGAAATAAAAAAAAAAGCAATGAGTGAATTTAGTGAAAAAAATACCTGGGAAAATAATAACAAATTAATTATTAAAACAATTTATGAAAATTAAATTAGCAAAATCCGAGGTTATACATTTTGTTGGTATCGGAGGTATTGGAATGAGTGGGCTCGCTCTAGTAATGAGTCGAATGGGATTTGAGGTTCAAGGAAGTGATATAAATATTAATAAAAATATTGAAAGATTAAAAAATAATAAAATTAAAATTTTTATTGGCCATGAAAAAATAAATATCTCTCGCGCGACTATAATTGTAATCTCATCTGCAGTAAAAAAAAATAATATCGAAGTTATTTCCGCTAAAGCTAGGAGCCTACCAGTCTATAAAAGAGGAGATATGCTAGGACACATAACTTCATTAACAAAAAATATAGTAGTAGTGGGATCTCATGGAAAGACAACAACAACGTCTCTTGTGGCAAGTGTTTTATCTTTGAGTAATCTTGATCCTACAATTATTAACGGTGGAGTTCTTAAATCGTCAAATAATTCTGCAAGACTTGGAAAAAGTAATTGGAGCATAGTGGAACTTGACGAGTCAGATGGTAGTTTTCTAAAAGTTCAACCAACTTATTCAATAATAACTAATATTGATAGAGAACATATGGATTACTATAAATCTATGAATAAATTATTAAATTTATTTGTTGAATATGTAAATAGAGTACCTCCGTTTGGAAAGTCCTTTATCTGTATAGATGATATCAATAATCTTAAATTAATAAAATTAATTAGAGTAAAAAACTTTCTAACTTACGGTACTAATAAAAAATCAAATTTCTATATAAGTAAATTGAAACAATCAAGAGACAGCTCTTTATTTAACCTTAGGGTAAAACTGCCAGGAAAAAAAACTTTTTCTATAAAAAAAATAAAAATCCCAATAATTGGATTACACAATATAAGAAATGCAACAGCATCGATTGCGGTTTCGTTAAGTCTTGGAATACCAATAGACAAAATAAAAAAAGGATTAATAAAATTTAAAGGTGTTCAAAGAAGATTTAATAAAATATTTGAATATAAGGGAGCTAGTTTCTTTGATGACTATGCTCATCATCCAACTGAGATCAAGGAAGTCCTAAATGGAGTTAAAAGTGCTTATTCATCAGAAAAAATTGTTTGTATATTTCAACCTCATAGAATTTCAAGACTAAATGACCTTAAGTTAGAATTTGCAAAATGCTTTAAGAAAGCAGATGAAGTAATTTTATGTCCAATTTTTACAGCAGGTGAAACTATAAAATTAAACTTTAGCTACGAGAGTTTTGCTAGACAAATGGCTGATCAGTCTCAAGTAAGACTTTATCATATTAAAGATAAATATAATTTAGCTAAATTTATTAAACAAAATATTTATGGAAATAAAATTGTGATTGGAATGGGCGCTGGATCTATTTCAAGTTGGATGAAAGAATTACCAAAAATAATTTAATTGGTTGCGGGGGACGGATTTGAACCGCCGACCTTCAGGTTATGAGCCTGACGAGCTACCAGACTGCTCCACCCCGCGCTATTAAAATCTGTTTTTGAGTTTATTTAATTTTTTAACTCTTTTTATATTTTCTTGTAGAATTCTTTTCTTTTTTTCTGAAGGTTTTTCATATGTATCTTTTAATTTTATAATTTTAAAGAAACCATCCCTTTGAAGCTTTCTCTTTAAAACTCTTAAAGCTTGTTCAACATTATTATCTTTTACTTCTATTTTAATAACTACCTCCAAAAAAAAGATGTCTTAACACTTTAATTTTTTTTTGTCTACACATTATGAACCTTGAGATACTGAAAGTTTGGCCTTTTCCTTTTCTTTTTTCTCTCTTTTAATTCTTCTTTCAGCCTTTTCTAAAGCTAAAGATAAATCTTTTTGAGTAAATAAATTCATAGCAACAGGATCTTTTGGATTAAGATTGTTATAATTCCAATAATTTTTATTTCTTATCGATGTAACAGAATTTTTTGTAATTCCTACAAGTTTTGCAATTTGAGAATCTTTAAGCTGAGAATGTTGCTTAAGCAACCATAGTGCAGAGTCAGGTTTATCTTGTCTTTTTGACAAAGGGACGTATTTTTTGATTTTCTTATCTTCTCCCTCAATTTCAACATCAAGAGCTTTAATTTGAAGAGATCTATATTCATCCTTCGAAGATAACTCTATTTCTTCTCTGGTTAATTGACCAGACATAATTGGGTCATATGGTTTTATTCCTTTTGCTACTTCACCGTCTGCTATTCCTTGAACTTCAACTTCATGTAAGTTGCAGAAATTTGCTATTTGCTTGAAAGTAAGTGTAGTATTTTCCACTAACCAAACAGCTGTCGCTAATGGCATTAAAAGTCCACCAGTCATTATTTTTTCTCTGATCTAAAGTTTTGAAATTTTTTATTAAATTTACTTACTCTTCCTTTATCCAATAATTTTTGTTTACCACCTGTCCAAGCAGAATGAGATTTTGGATCTATCTCTAATTTAAGAACTTCCCCCTCTTTTCCCCAAGTGGATTTAGTCTCAAATTGAGAACCATCAGTCATTTCGACTTTAATGTTGTGGTAGTTTGGATGAATGTCTTTTTTCATAACGTGACTTATAGCAAATGAAAATCATAAAACAATTAAAACTTACTCAATTTTTCGAGTATTTTTTCACTTATACTTGAACTTGTTGCTCTTATATCTAAATTCTCTTTTTTTGATAAATCATTTGAATGTAAAACTCCCCCTGCCTCTTTTACTAAAATAATCCCAGCAGCAATATCCCATAAATTTAAATTTTCTTGAAAATATCCGTCAAATCTTCCAGCGGCAACATATGCCATATCAAGAGCTGCGCAACCTGTCTTCCTAGTAGGTACATCAATATTTTTATATTTACTCCCATTTGTTGCAAACAAGCATGCTTTTATATCTTTTTTTTTTGAAACCCTAATTCTTTTATTATTTAAGAATGAGCCATTATTTTTTTCAGCGTAAAACATCTCGTTTTTAATAGGGTCAAATATTAAACCACAAATGATTTCCCCATGAGACTCCAGTGCTATCGAAATAGCGAAATGTGGTATGCCATGAAGAAAATTTGATGTTCCATCAATAGGGTCTATTATCCAAATATTTTTTTCATCTTTATTTTTTATAAACCCTACTTCCTCGCTAAGAATAGAATAGTTTTTTTTTAATTTTGATAACTCATTAATAATTATTTTTTCTGCATTTAAGTCTGCGTTACTAACAAAATCTGTAGGACCTTTAATTGATACTTGTAAATTTTCAACCTCACCAAAATCTCTTATCAATTTCTTTGATGCTTTTTCCCCAGCTTTGATCATTAAATTTAAATTAGGTGATAATACATTCATAAATTAAATTTTTTTAACGTATTCAATATTTCTAGTATCAACTATTATTTCATCACCAGATTCGATAAATGGAGGTACTTGGATTTTAATTCCATTACTTAAAACAGCAGGTTTATATGAGGAGGAAACTGTCTGACCTTTTAAAGCAACATCAGTAGTCTCAACCTTACATGTAATCTGGTTTGGAAGTTGTACGGAGATTGGTTTTTCATCATAAATGCTTATAGTTACTTCCAAATTTTCTGTAAGCATATCTCCCTTATTACCAACTATTTCCTTTCCAATTTCTATTTGTTCAAAATTTTGTGGATTAATAAAATAATATTTATTTTCGTCATTGTATGAGTAATTAAATTTTATTTCTTCAACTGATGCTTTTTCTAAAGTTTCACTTGATCTAAATCTTTCATTTAATTTGGTATTCTTGTTTAAACTCTTCATTTCAACTTGAGCAAATGCACCACCTTTTCCAGGTTTTACGTGTTGTGTTTTAAGCACTTCCCATAAATCATTTTTATACTCTAGCAACATTCCAACTCTTATTTCGTTAGCAGATATTTTCATTTTAATTTTTCTACAGCTTCATATGGTTTATATTTTTTATTATTCCAAATGTAGCCTGAAATAGCTAAAAAGTTTGCATTATTCAATAATAGTTTTTTATAATTTTTATTGTTTATACCTCCGATTGTTACAATTGGTATTTTAGTTACACTTTTTGCGTATTTTAACAAACTTATATTAGCTTTATATCTAACTCTTTTAGTTGTGCTTTTAAAAAAAGCACCAATCGCTATGTACGATGGTCGTAATTTTATGAATTTATTGATCAAGGTCTTAGAGTTATGACAAGTAATTCCAATAATTTTTTTTCTAATTATTTTTCTAGCTTTACTATATTTCATATCTTTTTGACCCAAATGACAGCCATCTGCACCTATTTTTTTTGCTATAAAAGGTTTATCATTTACAATAAATTTTGTTTTGTGTTTTTTACAAATCTTTTTTATTTTTCTGCCTATAGAAATAATTTCTTTTTCTTTGTGGTTTTTAAGTCTTAACTGAAAGAATGAGACTTTTCTAAGTCTTAAAATTTTCTCTAGTTCTATACTGAATAAATGAATGTTATCGATCTTATCTGGTGAAATTAAATAAATAAATTTTCTTTTTTTTTTATTTATTTTCAATTTCTTCTGTCCATTTTCCCTGAGCAGCTAAAGAGCACATTTTTGCTCTATGATCGAACATTTTTTGGGTTCCGTTAATATCATTGATATCTTTTGACCAAAACTTTAATGCACTTTGTTGTAATGCTCTTCCATAAGAGTATGTCATTATAAAATTAGTATTATTTAGCTTATTTATCTCATTTAAATTTTTTGCAGCTTCTTTTTCTGTTTGTCCACCAGAAAGAAAAGTAATACCAGGAACTTCTGTTGGCACCGATTCCTTTAAACATTTTAGTGTTAATTCTGCTATTTTTTTTGCCTCTAATTTTTGATTACTTGCTGATCCAGGTAAAATCATATTTGGCTTTAGTATCGTTCCTTTTAAATCTACTTTATTTAAAATTAACTCGTCATAGCATTTTTTTAATACCTCAGATGTTTTTTCTAGACAATCTTCCGCCTTATGCTTTCCATCCATTAAAACCTCAGGCTCAACAATTGGCACCATCCCACTCTCTTGAACTAATGCAGCATATCGAGCTAGCGCTTGAGCATTTGTATGAATTGCAAGTTTACTAGGAAATTTTTCTGAAATTACATAAACGGCTCGCCACTTTGTAAATCTTGCTCCAAGTTTGTAATATTCTTTAAGTCTTTCTCTAAGACCATCTAAACCTTCGGTAATTTTTTCATCTTTTGAATTAGCTAATACCTTCGCTCCAGTATCAACTTTTATTCCAGGCACAGCGCCAGAACTTTCAATAAGTTCAGGAATTGTTTCTTTATTAGATGTTGTTTGCTTTATTGTTTCATCATACAAAATTACTCCTCCAATACAATCTTTCATGCTCTCAGAAGACAAGAGCGTCTCTCTAAATAATAATCTATTTTCCGCTGTTGATTTTACATTAACAGTCTCTAGTCTTTTAGTCATAGTGCCTGTACTCTCATCCGCAGCTAAAATACCTTTGCCGTTAGAAATTATTTTTTTTGTAATGGAGTATAGCTCTGACATTTATTTACTCTAATGCCTTTATACCAGGTAATTTTTTACCTTCAAGAAATTCTAAAAAGGCTCCACCCGCAGTTGAAACAAAATTGAAATATTTTGTTAAACCAAACTTGTTTAGCGCTGCAACAGTATCTCCACCTCCAACAACAGAATAAATTTCATTTTTTTTGTTTCTTTCTGCAATTTTTTTGGCGATTTCTAGACTACCATATTGAAAATTTTTGTTTTCAAAATAGCCAGCAGGCCCATTCCAAAGAACTGTTTTGCTTTCTTCAATTGTTTTACTAAGTACTTTGACTGTCTCAGGACCAATATCTAAAATTAAGTCATCTTTTAAAATTTCATTTACTTTTTTTACACTTACATTACCATTTATCTCTTTACTGACAGAAACATCAACCGGATAAATTAAATTACAATTTTCTTTTTTTGATAAAGTAAAAATATTTTCAACTATATCTTCACAATTAACTTCAAAAATTGACTTTCCAATTTGATAATTTCTATTCTTCAAAATATTATTAGCCATTCCACCAACAAATATTAAATTATCGAATTTTGTTATTAAGTTTTTTATAACATTAATTTTTGTAGATATTTTTGAACCACCAATTATACATGTTATTGGTCTTATAATATTATTTGTTATTTTTTTTAAGGCTGTTATTTCAGACATTAACTGAATTCCAGCATAAGATGGTACATATCTTGTTATTTTTGAAACCGAAGCATGTTCTCTATGAGAACAAGAAAATGCATCATTAACGTACAAATCCCCAAAACTTGCTAAGGTTTTAGCAAATTCCTCATTATTTTTCTCCTCTCCGTCATAAAATCTCAAGTTTTCAAGCATTAAAATACTACCATTTCTACCATCAAATAAATCCTGTTTTTTTAAATTATTAATATCTGTTTTTATAAAATGAATATTTTGATTTAATTTTTCATTTAGATATTTGCAAATTGGTTCCATAGAAAGTTCTTTAATTATTTTGCCTTTTGGTCTACCAACGTGTGAAAGGATTAGTATTTTAGCATTATTATTAATTAAAAATTCTAAAGTAGGAATTATTTTATCTATTCGATTAGAATCTGTCACAATCTGATTGTTAAGAGGCACATTTAAATCTAATCTTAAAATTATTTTTTTATTCTTTAGATTTTTTGCAATACTTTCAACTGACTTCATTAAGAGATTTTATGTAAATATTGTGTTATATTACACATTCTGTTTGAGAATCCCCATTCGTTATCGTACCAAGCTGAAATTTTACCCATATTTTTCCCAATTGTATTGGTAAGAGATGCATCAACAATTGCTGAATTTGAATTATGGTTAAAGTCAACCGATACTAATTTTTCTTTTGTAATTCCTAATACACCTTTCAAATTACTTTTTGAGGCTTTTTCAAAGCATCCGTTTATTGAAGCAATAGATAGATTTTTTTTAGTACAAAATACTAATTCAATTAAAGATACATTAGGTGTAGGAACTCTCATCGCAACTCCTTCAAGTTTACCTTTTAATGATGGTATAATTTCCCCTATTGCTTTTGATGCTCCTGTTGAGGTAGGTACTATAGATTGAGAGGCAGATCTTGCTCTTCTTGGATCTTTATGGGAGTTATCTAATATTCTTTGATCTGTTGTAAATGCATGTATTGTTGTCATGAAACCTCGTTCAATTGAGTAATTTCTGTTCAAAACATCTAGCACAGGAGCTAAACAATTAGTTGTGCATGAAGCGGCAGAGATTATCTGATCCTTGTTGGTTATTGATTTTTCGTTTACTCCGAAGACAATTGTTTTATCAGCATTTTTACAAGGTGCTGATACAATTACTTTTTTAGCCCCATTTTTTAAGTGGGTATAAAGTTTATCTTTTGAATTAAATTTTCCAGTGCACTCTAAGACATAATCAACCCCATGCTTTGACCAATTAATATCATCAATATTTGTCTCTTGAGAAAATGATATTTTATGTTTGCCAATTGTTAAAGAGTTTTTGTTAAATGTAATTTTTTGTTTGAATTTTCCATGTACAGAGTCGTACTTAAGTAAATTTGAACTTACTTCAGAACTAGACCTATTATTTATGTGTTTAATCTTGATATCTTTAAATTCATTTTCAAAAATTGTTCTTACTATCATTCTTCCTATTCTTCCCATTCCATTGATACCAATTTTTATCGTCATAAAATTTTGTTTTTGTATATAATATCTTTAGTCTTATTTGATATTTCGTTAGCTGTTAATTTAAAATCTTTAAAAATTTCCTTATAAGGAGCACTTTTTCCAAAATCTTCAACTCCAAAAGATAATCCTTTTTCCCCAACAAATTTTGACCAAGTATCTGACCTACCAGCTTCAATAGATATTTTATAATTAGTTTCGTTCAATATATTATTTTTATAATCTTTACTTTGTTTAAAAAATATTTCTTGGCAAGGTACTGATATTACTTTGGAATAGGTATTTTCTGTGGCCAATTTATGACTAACATCAAGTGCTAAATTTACTTCCGAACCACTAGCAAATATAGTTAAATCAACTTTATCTTTTGATCTATATATCTCGTATGCACCCAGAGAACATTTATTTTGACTTTCATAAACTTTCCTTATCGGAGATAAATTTTGTCTACTTAAGGCAAGTACACTAGGTGTTTCTAAATTCTTCAATGCTAACTCCCAACACTCAATAGTTTCTGTTGTATCAGCTGGTCGAAAAACATTAAGATTTGGAATTGATCTTAATCCGGTTAATTGTTCTATCGGTTGGTGAGTTGGCCCATCCTCACCAAGACCTATAGAATCATGAGTCATTACATAAACAACGTTTAGTTTCATAAGAGCTGAGAGTCTAATTGCAGGTTTACAGTAATCGCTAAATATTAAAAACGTTCCTCCATAAGGAATTAATTTACTGTGTAAAGATAGACCATTCATAATACCGCACATAGCATGCTCCCGTACCCCGTAATGAATATAATTTCCTTTAAAATTGTTTTTGCTAATTGGTTTATGGTTTTTAGTTTTTGTATTATTTGATCCTGCAAGATCAGCAGAACCACCAATAATCATATTTTTTCTCTCGTTTAATGCGGTCAATATTTTTTCTGATGACTTTCTGGTTGCTAAAGTTTCTGAGCTTTTAATTGCATTTTGTTTTTCCTTTTTAAAAACACCAGAAAAATTAGACGAGAAAATTTTATCTATTTGTTTTTTTTTCTTATTATAAATTTTTCTCCATTTATCCTCTTTTATCTTGCCAGCACTTCCTATGCGTCTCCATTCCTCAATTATATTTTTTGGAATTATAAAAGGTTCGTGCAGCCAATTTAATTTTTTCCTTACCAATTTAACTTCATTTTCTCCAAGTGGACTTCCGTGCGCTTTTTCACTACCAGATTTGTTAGGTGACCCATATCCAATTTTTGTAATACAAGATATAACTGTTGGTTTTTTTGCTCTTTGGACCTTTTTTAATGCATTAAAAATTTTTTTTTCATTATGACCGTCAATTTCAATATAGTCCCATCCATATGAATTGAATCTCTTTTTATAGTTATCAGAGACAGCTAAGCTAGTTGGTCCATCAATAGATATTGAGTTATTATCAAATAACATTACTAAGTTTTTTAAACCAAGATGACCGGCAAGACTGAGCGCTTCATGACTTATTCCTTCCATTAAACATCCATCTCCTGCCAACACATAAGTTTTGTGATTAAAAATTTTCGGTCCAAATCTCTCCCTTAAAATTTCTTCAGCAACTGCAAAACCAACAGCGTTCGCAACTCCTTGACCCAAGGGTCCAGTCGTAGTTTCAATTCCACTGCCCGGATGAAATTCTGGATGTCCGGCGCAAATACAATTTAACTGCCTAAAATTTTTTATATCTTTAAGACTGATACTTTTATAACCAGTAAGATATAAAAGAGAATAAAGTAACATTGACCCATGACCTGCAGAAAGAACAAACCTATCTCTATTTAACCAATTTGGATTATTTGGATTAAAATTCAGAAAATTTTTAAAAAGCACAGTTGCTACATCTGCCATCCCCATTGGCATTCCGGGATGTCCCGAATTCGCTTTTTCTACTGCATCAATAGATAAAAATCTAATGGCGTTAGATAAATCTTTATGTAGTTTACTCAATTACAATCCTATCTAGACTAAGAAGACTCAATTTAATATTATATTTATATATATATGAAAACTTTCAGTGAAAAAGAAAAAAAATTAAACACCTCACTTCAAAAGTTAAAGGATTTAAATTTAGTAAATCCATCCCAAAATAAACAAACAGAGTATTTAAAAGAGCAAAAGAATCAATTAGAAATTGAAAAGAACCAACTTGAAATAAAATACAATTTATTGATGGAAAACTATCAGAAATTGAAAGATCGAATTAAAAGACAAGATTTAGAACAAAAGAATAAGGAAATGATGTTTAACGAAAAAATAGATGAATTAAATCAAGAAACAGATATTTTAATAGAAGAAATAGATAAATGGCAAACGTAAATATTAAATTTAATGGAAAAGAATTTTTGTTATCCTGTGATGATGGGCAGGAAGATCATTTGGAAGAACTTTCCAATCATTTAAATGAAAAATTCGAGGGTCTAAAAAATGATCTTGGTAATATAGGTGAAAATAAACTGCTTTTAATTACTTCAATTAAAATTATGGATGAGTATTTTGAAACGAAAAAAAAAATTAATGAAAAAAAAAATGAGTTAGAAAACCTTAAAAGTAAATTTTTAGAGATAAAAAAACTTGTTTATGCTTATAAAGATGACAAGGAAAAAGAGATAAATAGTCTTCTAAATAATCATGAAGATCTCAAATCTGAAATAGATAAAACAAAGTTAAATTACGAAAAAATTTTGGACGAAGCCACTTCAGAAATTGATAAATTTATTGAAAAAGTAAATCAAGATAACTCAGTACAATAATCTGTGTTGAAAAAACATATTAGAAAAAGAATAATTAAAGCTAGAGAGATTAAAAATAAAAATAATTTAAAAGTAAAATTTAGTTTATTACGTGAAGAATTAAAAAAAAAAGTTTTTAAAGATAAAATTATTGGAAGCTACTATCCTGTAAACTTTGAGGCAGATACATTTCAACTTATGAAAATGTTTAAACAAAAAGGTTATAAATTAAGTTTACCTGTTATTAGTTCTAAATATTATATGAATTTTTATACCTGGAATTTAAATGATCCTCTATATGTAAATAAATACGGAATTCCAGAGCCAAAATCAAAAATAAAAGTAATACCAAGTATATTATTAATTCCAATGGTTGCTTATGATAAAAGATTAAATCGATTGGGATATGGAGGGGGTTATTATGATAGATTTTTAGAAAAATACGAAAAAAAAAAAATTTTAAAAATAGGTTTAGCTATTACATGCCAAGAAGTAAAAAAACTTCCCACAAATAATTTTGATAAAAAAATGGATTATATATTAACTGAGAAAAAACTTTATAAATGAGAGTATTGTTTTTAGGTGATATAGTTGGTAATCCTGGAAGAAACGCGATAACGCGAGAATTAAAGGATCAAATTTTAAAAAATGACATTGAATTTGTAATTGCAAACGGTGAAAATGCTGCTGATGAAGGTGTAGGTATAACTAAAAAAATATCAGAAAATCTATTTAGTTCAGGTGTTGATGTAATAACTACTGGTAATCATGTTTGGGACCAAAAAGAGACAGCAGATTATATTAATACAGAGAATAGATTGTTAAGACCATTAAATTTAATAAAACCCTCTCCTGGAAATGGATTTGAAGTATATAAGTCCAAAAATGGGTTTAATATTGGAGTTTTGAATTTAATGGGAAATGTTTTTATGAAAAAATGTGAAAATGTATTCGATGTTGCAAAAGAATTTTTATTAAAAAAAAAATTGAAAAAAGACTACGATTTTTTATTTGTTGATTTTCATGGAGAGATAACAAGTGAAAAAGCAGCAATGGGACATTTTTTTGATGGTAAAGCTACATTATTAGTTGGAACTCATACACATATACCAACAAACGATGCAAGAATATTGGACTTTGGAACCGCCTACCAAACAGATGCAGGAATGTGTGGAGATTATAATTCTGTAATTGGAATGAATAAAGAAAATTCTTTAAAACGATTTTTCAAAGAAGATTCAAAAAAACATTTTCCAGCAGAAGGTATTGCAAGTTTGTCTGGTGTTATTGTTGATTGTGATAAAGAAACCGGTTTAGCTAAAAACGTAGAAAGTTTTATCTTTGGAGGTGATTTAAAAAATACTCACTAAATAAAATGGCAGGACATTCACATTGGGCAGGTATCAAACATAAAAAAGGTAGAGCAGACAAACAAAGATCAAAAATTTTTTCCAAACTTTCAAAAGAAATCACAGTAGCAGCAAAGTTAGGTGATAAAGATCCCAACATGAATCCAAGATTAAGATCTGCAATTCAAGCTGCGAGAACAGCAAATATGCCAAAAGACAATATACAGAGAGCAATAGATAAATCCTCAGGAAATTTAGGATCGAGTTTAGAAAATATTAGATACGAAGGGTTTGGTCCCGAAAAAATTGCAGTTATTGTTGAAGTTCTCACAGATAATAAAAATAGAACTGCTTCACAGTTAAGAACTATATTCAACAAGAACGGAGGCAATCTTGGATCGAGTGGGTCTGCGTCACATAATTTTACACAAGTAGGAGTAATCAGAATAGAAAAGAATGCTATTGAAGAAGAAAGAGTTTTAGAATTAGCAATAGAGGCTGGAGCAACAGAATGTTTCAGTTATGAGGATTTTCATGAAATTCACTGTGATAAGAATAGCATTTATAGCGTAAAAAAAAAATTAGAGGAAAATATAGCCAATTTTATATCAACTGAATTAGAATGGCTACCAAATAATAAAGTTGTGGTAAGTAAAGATAATCAAGAGTTAGCTAATAGTTTTTTGGAAGATTTAGATAATAATGATGATGTTCAAAATATTTATACAAATTTAAACTTGGTAAATAATTAATGTTTATAATAGGAATTGACCCAGGAATTTCAGGTGCTTTATGCTTTATGGAACATGGTAAAATAATTGATGTCATTGATATGCCAAGCATGGCAGATGGAAAGAAAAATAAAAAGCAAGTTAATGGATCTCAAGTTTTTAATGAAATTTCTAGGTATATAAAAGATAAAAACCCCAATGATATCAAAGTTATTATAGAGCATGTATCTGCAATGCCAGGCCAGGGAGTTACTAGTATGTTTAATTTTGGTCAATCTTTTGGTATCCTCAAAGGGATCTGTTCAGCGATGAATCTTCCTATGTATTTTGTTAGACCTGCAAAGTGGAAAAAATACTTTAGTTTGATAAATGCATCAAAAGACGCAAGCAGGACCAAGGCAATTGAGATTTTTCCCTATTTTTCAGTAAATTTATCAAAAAAAAAAGATGCAAACAAAGCAGACGCGATCTTGATAGCAAGCTATTTTGAGGAAACTTTTATTAAAAAATAAGTGTTTTTTTGTGTTAGACAAATTGATGACACAATTAAGTGTGAAAAATTTTTAATGGAAGCTGATATATCTTCACAAGCAGTTGGTTTAGCAACTAATACTGATTTTTCACTCCTGAAACTATTTCTGAGAGCTGATATTATTGTTAAGTCTGTAATGTTATTGTTAATAGCGTGTTCTATTTATTCTTGGGCAATAATTATTGAAAAAATAAGATTATTCAAAAAAATAAATATTTCTACTGAAGAATTTCAGGATAGATTTTGGAAATCAAAATCAGCTGAAAACTTTTATAATAATATCCCTAAAAACATAGATGATCCATTAGCACAAATATTTAAAGCATCTATGGAAGCTGCATTAAAAACAAGATCAAAATCACAACTTAATGAACGACTCTCAAACATGCTTCAAATTAATATTGAAAAGCAAATGGAAAAAATTGAAAAAAGTTATACTTTTTTAGCTACGGTAGGTTCCACAGCTCCATTTATTGGATTGTTCGGAACAGTTTGGGGTATTATGAACTCTTTTCAGTCAATTGCTATTTCAAGAAATACGAGTTTAGCAATTGTTGCACCTGGTATTGCAGAAGCATTATTTGCAACAGCATTAGGTCTTCTTGCTGCTATACCTGCTGTAGTTGCCTATAATAAATTTAGCAACGACTCAAAAAAATATCTCCAAAAATTAGAAAATTTTTCAAAAAGATTTTTATCAATTATTTAAAATGGCTTTTAAATTTAAAAGGTCTTTAAGAGAACCAATGAGTGAAATCAACGTTACACCTTTTGTTGATGTAATGTTGGTGCTTTTAATCATATTCATGGTAACCGCACCTTTGTTGACCGTTGGAGTTCAAGTTGATTTACCTGAAAGTTCAGCAGATTCTTTGCCAGAGGAACAGGAACCATTAACTCTAACTATTAACTCCAAAGGTGAAATCTATATTCAGGAGTCAAAGGTTGAATTTGATAAAATCATCGCAAAAATTTTAGCTGTATCAAAAAATAGAACCGACACAAGAATTTATGTAAGAGGAGATCAGTCAATTAACTATGGTAGAGTGTTAGAAGTAATGGGTATGTTATCTGGATCAGGATTTACCAAGGTTGCTTTAATTTCTGAGCCTTATAAGGAAAGGTAGAAATTGACTAAAAATATTCTTATTTCCTCTTTACTGCATTTTTTTTTAATTTTTATTACAGCTGTAAGCATCCCTTTTTTAGCGAAGAAACCAATTGATTTACCCCCTATTATTTCAGTCGAATTAATACAAATAGCTGAAAAAACAAACATTCCATTTGCTCCAAAGGCAAAAAAAATAATAGAAGATGTTAAAAAAAAAAAGGAAAAAGTTACATCCGAACAGGCCCCTCCTAAGAAGGTAAAAAAGGAGAAGCCAGACGCAATACCATTACCAGATGATACTGTAAAAAAGGTAGAAAAATTAGAGGAGAAAAAACAAAATCCAGAGAAAATTGAAGATGAAATTAAACAAGTTTCTGAATTTGAAAAAGACGAATTATTTGATCCAGATAGTATTGCAGCTTTAATTGACAAATCAAAAGAAGAAACTGCAGAAACAACAAAAAAAAATAACAAAATAACTCAATCACAAGACAAAAACGTTGATAGTCTCAGTCTAACTTTAAGCGAAGAAGACGCTTTAAAAGCCCAAATATTTAGTTGCTGGAGTATTCCTTTAGGATTACCATATAATGAAAATTTATTAGTAAGGATTAAATTAGAATTGAAACCTGATGGAACTGTAATTAAGTCTGAAATTTTGGATCATGCCAGAATGAATAAACCTGGTCAGGGATTTTATAAAGTTTTGGCAGAAAGTGCTTTAAGAGCTATAAAATTATGTCAGCCTTTGAGAGTACCTACTAAAGGATATGAAAGATGGAAAAATCTACAATTAAATTTTGATGCAAGAGAAATGTTAGAGGGATGATAAAAAAAATAAAACTATCAATTATTCTGCTTATTATAGCAACAGCTCAATCAAATGCACTTATAGAAGTTGATATTACCAGAGGTAATCTCGATCCTCTTCCAATAGCAGTTTCACCTTTGTCTGCTGATAAGGATACTAATGTGAAATTAACTAAAGAATTAAAAATAGATAAAGTTGGGCATGAAATTTCAAGTGTAGTTGAAAATAATTTAAGAAATTCTGGATTATTTAATCCATTAAATAAAGATGCATTTCTTCAAAAACCAAATATTGCACATTTAAAACCAAGATTTGAAGATTGGTCTTTAATAAAAGCTCAAGCATTAATTACAGGTAAAGTAACTTTAAAAGATGAAAAACTAAGAGTTGAGTTTAGATTATGGGATGTACTCGCAGGAAAAGAGATGATGGCTTTAGCATTTACAACAGTTCCTTCTAACTGGCGAAGGGTTGGACATATAATTACAGATAAAGTTTACGAGAGATTAACTGGCGAAAAAGGATATTTTGATACTAGAATTATTTATGTAGCAGAGGAGGGTCCAAAAACAAAAAGAATAAAAAAATTGGCGATCATGGATCAAGATGGTTCAAATACAAAATATTTGACCTTAGGAAATGAATTAGTCTTAACTCCAAGATTTAATCCAACTAATCAAATGGTAACTTATCTTTCATATTTTAGGAACCTTCCAAGAGTATATTTGCTGGATATTGAAACTGGAATACAGGAAGTAGTCGGAGATTTTCCTGGTATGACTTTTGCGCCTAGGTTTTCACCTGATGGAAAAAAAATTATTATGAGTTTTGCAATGGATGGTAACTCAGATATATATACTATGAATTTAGAAAATAGAATTGTAGAAAGAATAACAAATCATCCATCTATAGACACTTCTCCTTCTTACTCTCCAGATGGTAAATATATATGTTTTAATTCTGACAGAAGTGGTTATCAACAAATTTATGTGATGAAGGCTGATGGGTCAAAAGTAAAAAGAATTTCTTTTGGAAAAGGTTTATATGGAACACCTGTATGGTCTCCAAGAGGAGATTTAATTGCATTTACAAAATTACATAAAGGTAAATTTTACATCGGTGTGATGAGAACTGATGGGACTGGTGAAAGACTTCTTACAGAGAATTTTTATCAGGAGGCTCCGTCATGGTCACCAAATGGAAGAGTTTTGATTTTTTATAGAGAAACCAAGACAGATTCTGAAGGTAAGGGCTTTTCTGCAAAACTATGGTCTATAGATTTAACGGGCTATAATGAGCGTATGGTTAAGACGGAATCTGACGCTTCCGACCCATCTTGGTCGTCTTTATTAAGCAATTAGATGCAAATAATATAAAATAGTTGATTTTTTGACTTGAAAGATTTATCCAGTTGTGGAAAACTTAAAATAATCAATTAAGGAGCAGTGATGAATTTAAGCAAGTTTTTTAAAAATGCATTTTTAGTAATGCTAGCATGTTTGGTACTTTCAGCTTGTGCAACTAAGAAAGTTCAAAATCAAATGCAAGGTGATGTGTACACAGGAACAGAAACTGTTGAATATTTAGCATCAGGAGTTCCAGACAGAGTATTCTTTGCTACAAACGAGTCAGTTTTAACAACTGCTTCAAGAGACACTTTAAGAAAACAAGCAGAATGGTTAAGAAAGAATTCAAAAATTAATGTAGTTTTAGAAGGTCATGCAGATGAAAGAGGAACAAGAGAGTATAACTTAGCATTAGGTGAAAGAAGAGCTAATGCTGCAAAAGATTATTTAATGACTTACGGAATTTCAGCTAACAGAATTTCTGTAATAAGCTATGGTAAGGAAAGGCCTGTTGATTCAGGATCAAACCCATTAGCTTGGTCAAAAAATAGAAGATCTGTAACTGTAAAAGCAAATTAATTAAAATTTTAGAAGACCCCAAAGTACAATATTCTTTGGGGTCTTTTTTTTGCCATCATTATAAATACTAATCTAAATTTGAAGATGAAAAAAATTAGACATTTATTAGCTTTATACTTTTTTAGTTTATTTTTTTTAAATACTTTCTCTGTTGCAGATGGTCATAATATATCAGAGTTATTAGAAACGATCCAAAAAGATTTAAAAACTTTAGAAAAAGCAGTTTATTCAAATTCTTCAGATAATGATCTAAATATTACAAATTCAATGGACCAAAACTCAGAAGAGGTTCTAACTAGACATCTGCTCAAGTTATCAGAAATAGAAAGTCAGTTTCAAGAATTAACAAATAAATTTGAAGAAATAAATTTTAAATTAGACAAACTTTCAAATAGAATATCAAAATCCCAAGCTGATAACCAATTAAGATTTCAACAATTAGAAAATAAAACTGTAAACTTGAACAATAATGAAAATAACACAGCAAAAATTAAAAGTGAGGATCAAGTTTTACCCGGATCTTCCCAGCCTCAAGATTTAGGTTCAATATCTTATAAAGATACTGATACTGGTCAAGAAACACAAGAGATACAGTCTATCGAAACTACCAATACTGTTGTAACAGAAAATTTTATTTCGGAAGAAAAAATTTTACCAGATGGAACACCAAACGAGCAATATGAGTTCGCTACAAGTTTTTTAAAAGTTGGTGATTATAATATGGCAGAGAGAGCATTTAGAGAATTTGTTGATAGCAACCCAGATCATAATTTGGCTGGCAACGCACAATACTGGTATGCAGAAACTTTTCGAATTAGACAGCTATTTACAGACGCTGCCTCGGCATATCTAGAGGGTTATCAAAAATATCCAAAGAGTCAGAAGGCTCCTATAAATTTGTTGAAACTTGGTGTATCATTAGTTCAAATTGGAGAAAAAGATCAGGGCTGTTTAATGATTTCTGGAGTTGAAAAAGAATACCCAAAAGCCAATCAGTCCGTTCTACAAAAAGCCAAATATGAGGAAAAAAAGTTTGAATGTAAAAAAGAGGAATCTTAATAAATCAACTTTTTTTTTGAATCAAATATTTATTAAAAAAATTTATAAAATATTCGATAGGAATGTTAAAGGTATAGATAAAGCTCTTGTAGCTGTATCTGGAGGACCAGATAGTCTAGCTTTGGCTTTTTTAGCTAAATGTTATTCAATTCATAATCGAAAAAAATTTCATTACGCTTTAGTCGATCATAATTTACGAAAAGAGTCATCTTCAGAGTCAAAGACAGTTGCTAAATTATTAAAAAAAATTGACATTAACTGTAAAATTTTGGTGTGGAGAGGAAAAAAGCCAAGTTCAAATATTCAGAAAATAGCAAGAAACAAGAGATATCAATTATTATTCAAGGAGTGTAATAGATTAAAAGTAAATAAATTATTGTTGGGCCATCAAATCAACGATTTACATGAAAATTTTTTTTTAAGAATGACAAGGGGGAGTGGTTTAAAGGGATTAACATCTCTAGGGAAAAATTCTGTATTTTCAAACATCGAAATAATAAGACCATTAATTAATTTGAAAAAAAAAGATCTTGAAAATCTTGCTTTAAAAGTTTTTGGAACATTTATGAAAGATCCATCAAATAAAAATGAGGATTTTACAAGAGTAAGAATAAGGCAAATTCTCAAAGATTTTAATGAGGAGGGTTTAGATTTTAAGAAAATCAATCTGACTATAAATAATTTAAAATCGGCAAATGAAGCGTTAGATTTTTACACCAGAAAAAATATAGTTGACAATGCTACGTACATTATAAAAAAAAAATCATTCCATTTAAACAAAAATTTTTTTAATAATCCGAATGAGGTTTTATTAAGATCAATTAGTTCAATTTTTCAAATTTTAAGTGGGAGATATTACGCACCAAGAGGAAAGAAGCTTATGCGGTTAATATCCCAGATGACACTTCAAAATGACCTAAAAAAAGCAACTCTTGGCGGATGTATAGTTGAAAAAGTTAAAGAAACTGTAATTATATGCGAAGAATAACTTGCTGAGGTCAAATTACCGCAAAAATAGACACTTGTTTAATTTAAAATAACTCTTATTTTATAATTATGAATTTCAAAAATCTCGCAATGTGGGGAATTATTGTGTTTCTTACAATAGGTCTTTACAACATGTTTAAAAATCCACAATCAAACATGTCAAGCAAAAACCAAATAAATTTCTCAGAATTTCTTTCTGAGGTAGATAATGGTAGAGTTATTCAAGTCGAGATTAAGGGAAATAATATTGAGGGTGTTTTATCCGATGGAAATAATTTCACCACATATGCGCCAAACGATCCGAATTTAATTGAAAGGCTTTCATCAAAAGGTGTTTCAATATCTGCAGCTCCGTTAGATGAAAAAATGCCGTCTTTGTTTGGTGTACTGCTATCATGGTTCCCAATGCTTTTATTAATTGCGGTCTGGATCTTTTTTATGAGACAGATGCAAGGGGGCAAAGGTGGAGCAATGGGATTTGGAAGATCAAAAGCAAAAATGATGAATGAACTTAAAGGTAAAGTTACATTCAATGATGTTGCGGGTGTTGAGGAAGCTAAAGAAGAAGTTGAAGAAGTTGTTGAATTCTTAAGAGATCCAAAAAAATTTAGCAGATTGGGAGGAAAGATTCCAAGAGGATGTTTATTAGTGGGTCCTCCAGGAACTGGAAAAACTCTATTAGCAAGAGCGATTGCTGGAGAAGCTGGAGTACCATTTTTTACAATTTCAGGTTCAGATTTTGTTGAAATGTTTGTTGGAGTTGGTGCATCTAGAGTTAGAGATATGTTTGAACAAGGAAAAAAACATTCACCCTGTATTATTTTTATAGATGAAATAGATGCCGTAGGTAGAAGCCGTGGAGCTGGATTAGGTGGCGGAAATGATGAAAGAGAGCAAACTTTGAATCAATTATTAGTAGAGATGGATGGATTTGATACTAATGAGGGAGTTATAATAATTGCTGCTACAAACAGACCGGACGTTTTGGACCCTGCACTTTTAAGGCCAGGAAGATTTGATAGACAAGTTGTAGTTTCGAATCCTGATATAATTGGACGAGAAAAAATATTAAAAGTGCATGCTAAGAAAATAACAATGGCCCCAGATATTAATTTAAGAACTGTTGCACGAGGGACACCAGGTTTCTCAGGAGCTGATTTAGCTAATTTAGTAAATGAGTCAGCATTGTTAGCTGCTAGAAAAAATAAAAGAATAGTTACAAATCAGGAATTTGAAGAGGCAAAAGATAAAGTCATGATGGGTGCAGAGAGAAGATCTATGGTTATGACAGAAGATGAAAAAAAATTAACAGCATATCATGAAGGTGGTCATGCACTAGTTTCGTTCAATATGCCTAGCTATGATCCAATTCATAAGGCAACAATAATACCAAGAGGTAGAGCATTAGGAATGGTAATGAATTTGCCTGAAAGAGACAAACATGGTCATTCGATTAAATATTTGAAAGCTAGATTAGCAGTTTGTTTTGGAGGAAGAGTCGCTGAAGAATTAATTTTTGGTAAGGACAATATTTCAACAGGCGCTGGAGGTGGAAGTGGTTCAGATATTAATCAAGCTACTCAGCTTGCAAGGGCAATGGTAACTAAATACGGTATGAGCGAGGAATTGGGCCCTGTAGAGTATGGAGAAAATCAAGAAGAAGTATTTCTTGGAAGATCAGTAACACAAACACAAAGTGTTTCCGAAGCAGTTGCACAAAAAATTGATAAAGAGATTAGAAAATTAGTTGATGAAGGTTATAATGAAGCAAAAAAAATATTGTCTGAAAAAATTGACGATTTGCATAAGATCGCAAAAGCATTATTAACTTACGAAACATTGACAGGCGAAGAAATAGAAAAAATTATCAATAAGAACGAATTTCCAAGAGATAAATTAGACACTAAAGATGAAGAAAAAGATCAAAGCTCCGCTTTAGGTTCGATCGGTTTAAAACCAAAAATAGTCCACTAATCCTTAATGGATAAATATTACACTAAACCGTGTAATTTTTATTTTGGAAAAAATTCAATAAGTAAATTCAAAAAAAAAGAATCTCTCCCACTTCATGGTAATAGATTAGTTTCCTTTGATTCTATAGAAATTATTTCAAGAAAAGGTTCAAAAACATTAGGAATACTTGAGGTTAAGCTTTTACCAAAAAAAGTAAAATATAAAGTTCAGCAGGATTTAAAAAAAATTACTCAAAAAAAAAGGTTTAAAAATTTAAAATTTTCTTCTTCGCCTGTACTAATGGGGATTATAAACTTAACTCCAGATAGTTTTTCAGACGGTGGAAAATATAGAAATATTAAATCTGCTTACGAACATTCGAAATTTTTAATACAAAAAGGTTGTAAAATAATTGATGTAGGCGGAGAGTCTACAAGACCAGGTTCTTCAGATGTAAATGTGAATTTAGAGTGGAAAAGAATTCAAAACTTTTTAAAAAAAAGTAGAGGCCTAAAAAGTTTAATCTCAGTAGATACTAGAAAAAGTAAAATTATGAACAAAGCAAATAAATATAAATTAAATCTTGTAAATGATATATCTGGATTGAGTTACGACCCTAACACTTTAGAATTTCTAAAAAAAACAAATAAACCTTTTGTATTAAATCATATAAAAGGTGAACCGGCAAATATGCAAAAAAATCCCAAATATAAAAATGTTGTTTTGGATATATACGATTTTTTCGAAGAAAAATTAAAAATAATAAGAAACAAAGGTATTAAACACAATAATATTATTTTGGATCCAGGAATTGGATTTGGTAAAAACTTGAAACATAATATTACTATTTTAAAAGATATTTCTGTTTTTCACTCCCTTGGTTTTCCATTACTATTGGGCATATCAAGAAAAAGATTTATTAAAGATTTATCAGATATGAATGATAGTAAGGATAGAATAGGTGGAACTATATCAGCAAGTTTGTGGTCTATGATGTTGGGTGTTCAATTATTAAGAGTTCATGATGTAAATGAAGTTAATCAAGCCATAAAAGTATTTAAAAAACTTAATTTTTAATTAATGCCAAAAAAATATTTTGGAACAGATGGAATAAGAGGAAGAGTAAATGACTCAAAAATAAATGGAGATATGTTTTTTAAATTTGGGCTGGCAGCAGGGACGTATTTTAAAAATTTAAAAAAAGTTAAACAAACCGCTGTAATTGCAAAAGATACACGGCTTTCAGGATATACTTTAGAACCCGCACTTGTATCTGGACTAGCTTCTGCAGGAATGCATGTATTTACACTAGGACCACTTCCAACAAATGGATTAGCTATGTTAACAAAAAAAATGAGAGCTAACTTAGGCATAATGATAACAGCATCACACAATCCTTATTATGATAATGGTTTGAAATTATTTGGCCCTGATGGTTTAAAATTATCTGATAATATTGAAAAAAAAATTGAGAAATTAATCGATTCTAAAATTAATAATAATCTATCTTTACCTGAAAACTTGGGTCGAGTAAAAAGATTAGAGAATGCGACTGATGGGTATTTAAGTATTTTAAAAAATAATTTTCCAAAAAGTTTTAGTTTAAAAGGTACTAAAATTGCTATTGATTGCGCCAATGGGGCTGGATATAAATCTGCACCAAAATTATTTAGATCATTGGGTGCAAAAGTTTATAATATTGGTGTAAATCCAAACGGTTTAAATATTAATCAAAAGTGTGGTTCAACATTTCCACAAAAAATTAAATCTCTCGTATCAAGAAAAAAAGTAAATTTAGGAATTTCTCTAGATGGAGATGCTGATAGAATTATAGTTTGTGACGAAAATTCAAAAATTATTAATGGTGATCAAATAATCGCAATGCTTGCAAAAAGATGGAAAAAAAAAAAAATTTTAAAAGGTGGTGTAATTGGTACATTAATGTCTAATTACGGATTAGAAGTTTTTTTTAAAGAAAATAAAATCAAGTTTGTACGAGCAAATGTTGGTGACAGATATGTAAAAGAAAAAATGCAAATGAAGAAATTTAATTTAGGCGGCGAACAATCTGGTCACATAATTCTTGGAAAATTTGCAACAACAGGTGACGGACTACTTGTAGCTCTTGAAATTCTTTTTTCGATGAGAAAAGGAAAAAAAGCAAGTGAATTATTTAAAAATTTTATTCCAACACCTCAAGCTCTTAAAAATATTTATGTGAAAGATAAAAATATTATAAATTCTAAAAGGTGTAAAAACGCAATTAAAAAATCAACAAAATTGTTGGGTAAAGATGGGAGAATTTTAGTTAGAAAATCAGGAACTGAACCTAAAATTAGAATAATGGTCGAAACAAAAAATAAAAAGTTAATATCAAGGTGTATTAACTTAGTTAAGAGGTCAATAAATTAATTGAAAATAAAATCTAAAATTTTAATTATTGCTGGCTCAGATTCATCGGGTGGTGCTGGAGTACAGGCAGATATTAAAACAATCACCTCACTAGGTTCTTATGCTATGACAGCCATAACCGCCTTAACAGCACAAAATACTAAAGGCGTTATGTCAATTGTAAATGTTGATCCAAGCGAAATTTCAAAGCAAATAGAATACACTTGTAAAGATATCAAGCCTGATGCTATAAAAATTGGCATGCTTCATTCGTCAAAAGTAATAAAAGCAGTCTGCAAATCACTGAATAAAATTAGAGCTAAGAATATAATTTTAGACCCGGTGATGGTTACCACCAGCAAGGTTAAACTTATAAATAATAGTGCAATTAAAGCTTTAAAAAATAAAATGATCAAAAAGGTTGAATTAATAACTCCAAATATACCTGAGGCAGAAATATTATCTGAACTAAAAATAAACTCAATTGAGGACATGATTTTTGCAGGTAAAAAATTAATTAAGATTGGTGCAAAAAATGTTCTACTAAAAGGTGGTCATTTAAGAAAAACAAATATTTGTGATATTTTCATAAGTAAAAACAAAATTAAAATTTTTAAAAACAGAAAGTTAAAAACTAGAAATTCACATGGAACAGGATGTTCCTTATCAAGTGCAATCGCTACGTATTATTCATGTGGAAAAACATTAAACAGATCTTGTGAGCTAGCAATTAAATATGTTAACCATGCAATTAGAACTGGTCCAAATTTTGGTAAAGGAAATGGACCTATTAATCACTTAACAAGTATAAGTATTGATAAAAAATTTTTATGAGTAACGTAGTAGTAATTGGTTCACAATGGGGAGACGAAGGAAAAGGAAAGATTGTAGACTGGTTATCAAGTGAGGCAGATGTAGTTGTAAGGTTTCAGGGAGGTCATAATGCTGGACATACATTAGTGATAGATGGCACAACTTTTAAACTACGTTTACTTCCATCTGGAATAGTAAGAAAAGATAAGATTTCAATAATTGGAAATGGAGTAGTAATAGATCCATGGGCACTACTTGAAGAGATTGAGGAGATAAAATCTAAAGGAGTACTCATAAATTCAAACAATTTAATTATCTCAGAATCAGCAAACTTAATACTTCCCTTCCATAAAGAAATGGACGAAATAAGAGAAGATGCTGCAGGTAAAGCTAAAATAGGCACCACCAGAAGAGGCATTGGACCCGCATATGAGGATAAAGTTGGAAGAAGATCTATAAGAGTTATGGATCTTCTATCTGAAAAAAATTTAGAGCAAAGACTAGAAACAGTTCTTTTACATCACAACGCCATAAGAAAGGGATTAGGTAAAAAAATTTACTTAAAAGAAAAATTAAAAAAAGATTTACTAAAAATCGCTCCGGAAATTATTAAATTTTCTAAACCTGTATGGAGAGAAATAGATGAATTAAAACAAAAAGGAAAAAAAATACTTTTCGAAGGTGCTCAGGGAGTTTTATTAGATGTGGATCATGGGACCTATCCATTCGTTACTTCATCTAATACAGTCGCATCTTCTGCAGCAACTGGGTCTGGATGTGGACCTAGCACTATAAATTATGTGTTAGGTATTACAAAAGCATATACAACAAGAGTAGGAGAAGGTCCTTTTCCAACAGAATTAAAAGATAAAATTGGAGAAGAATTAGGTAATCGTGGAAAAGAATTTGGAACAGTTACAAGTAGAAAAAGAAGATGTGGATGGTTTGATGGTGTTTTGGTTAGACAAACGATTAAAATTTCGGGAATCAATGGGATAGCTCTTACAAAACTTGATGTATTAGATGAGCTTGAAGAAATTAAAATGTGCATAGGATACGAAATTAATGGAAAAAAAATTGATTATTTACCTGCGGCGGTAGAGGATCAATTAAGGGTTAAACCTATCTATAAAAAATTTCAGGGTTGGAAGTCAACAACTAAAGGGATTAAAAATTTTGAGGAATTACCAAGTTTGGCTAAAACTTATGTTAAAGAATTAGAAAAATTTATAGAAACCAAAATCTCCAGTATATCTACAAGCCCCGAAAGGAATGACACAATTTTAATTGAAGACCCTTTTAAAAATTAATTCGCTGGTAGTAGATTTTTTGACTTAGCTGAATTAAGCATGTGTTTCTGAAGTTTTTCAAATGCTTTATTTTCAATTTGCCTAATTCTTTCTCTGCTAATTTTAAATTTTTTACTTAGGTCTTCTAAAGTCTCAGGTTCATCATTAAGTCTTCTAGCATAAAGAATTTTTTTCTCTCTTTCATTTAATATTTTAATAGAATCTTGTAGAAGATCTTTTCTTTGTTCCATCTCCTCATGTTGAGCAAATTTTAATTCTTGATCCATTTGATTATCAACTACCCAATCTTGCCATTCATCACCATCCTCGCCAATTGGTGTGTTTAAAGATTGTTCTTTACCTGATAATCTTCTATTCATTGAAACTACTTCATCTTCAGCCACATTTAATCTATTAGCGATATCTTTAACATGTTCATCTTTTAAATCACCTTCTGTTCTAGGTGCAATTTGATTCTTTAGTTTTTTTAAATTAAAAAATAATTTTTTTTGTGCAGAAGTCGTACCAATTTTGACTAAACTCCAAGATCTTAAAATATATTCTTGGATTGAAGCTTTTATCCACCACATTGCATACGTTGCTAATCTAAAACCTTTTTCAGGTTCAAATTTCTTTACAGCTTGCATCAATCCTACATTTCCCTCTGATATTATTTCATTTAAAGGCAGACCATAACCTTTGTAACCCATTGCAATTTTTGCAACCAATCTTAAATGGCTTGTAACTAATTTTTCTGCAGATTTTACATTCCCAGTTGATTTCCAATTTTTAGCAAGCATGTATTCTTCTTCAGCATCTAACATTGGAAATTTTTTAATTTGATCCAAATAGGCAGACAAACCACCTTCATTAGATATAACAGGAAACTTCATTGATGATGTACTCATAGTGGTATTTATTTAATAAAATTTTTTGATATTACAATGGTTTTATTTATAAGCATTTTTAAGCTTTTTAAGCACTAATTCCAAATCTTTTGGTAATTTAGATGTAAACTCTAATTCTTGACCAGTTCTTGGGTGTACAAATCCAATACTTTGTGCATGCAAAAATTGTCTATCTAACTCAATGAGGGTTTTTTCAAGTTTTGTGTCTATATTTTTAATTTTTTTAAACCTTTTTTTATATTTTTTGTCTCCCAAAATATTATTTCCTTTGAATGCCATATGTACTCTTATTTGATGTGTACGACCTGTTTCAAGTTTACATTCAACTAAGCTAAATGTTGGTATTTTCTGATTTTCAAAAACATTTAAAGTTTTGTAATTCGTTATTGCCTTTTTTCCTTTTGACATACTTACTTCCATTAATTGTCTATTCTTAGAACTTCTTTGGATATAAGTTTCGATTTTACCTTTTTGAGGCCTCAATTTTCCCCATATTAATGCCTGATAAATTCTTTTGATTGTGTGCTTGTTAAATTGGTTTGATAAATTTTCATGTGATATATTATTTTTTGCTATTAATATTAAACCAGAAGTATCTTTATCTAATCTATGCACAATTCCAGGTCTTAACTCATCACCGATATTTGAGAGTTTTTTATTATAATTTATTAGCGCATTTACAATTGTATTGTCATAATTACCTGGACCTGGATGAATTGATATTCCTGCATTCTTATTGATTACCAATAAATCCTCGTCCTCAAAAATGATATCTAATTTATATTTATAAGGTTTTAAAGATAACTGTTTAGGTTCAGGTATTTCTAATGTTATTGAATCACCAATAACTATTTTTTTTGATGGATCTTTAATTATTTTTTGATTTATTTTTAATTCAGAATTAATAATTAAATTTTTTATTCTTGTTCTACTTAACGTAGGCTCTTTGTCAGCAATAAATTGATCTATTCTCTGATTATCCTCTACTTTCTCTACGATTAAGTTAATGATATTTTTCATAGATTATAATATTAATACTATATGCGCTTGTAGCTCAACTGGATAGAGCGCCAGATTTCGGCTCTGGAGGTTCAGGGTTCGACTCCTTGCAGGCGCACCAAACTATTCACCTATATTTATTAAAGACCCCTTTTTTCTTGCTTGACTGAAAGAATAATAAAATAGAGATATACCCACAAATAAATAAATTGCATTTAATAGAAACGCATTTTTGATATTTGAATAATTTACTACCTGATTTACAAGTATCGACCTAGCTTCCTCAAAAATATAAACCAACGGTAATCCTCTCGCTACATTTTGAAAAAAATCAGGTAAAATCTCAATTGGGTAATAAATGCATCCAAGAGGCGCAAGTAGAAATAAAGATGACCATGCAATATTTTCAAAAGCTGGTCCATATCTCAATAGTCCAGATGAAACGAAAAGACCTAAAGTAATTCCAAAAATGTATAAACTTAAAAATAAAAAAAATAACGGAATTCCCAGGTTCAAAATCGATATTCCAAATAAAGGACTTGTTATTAATATTGCAGGAACTAAACCAATTAATGTTCTAATTAATGCAGTACCAACCAACGCAGTGATGATTTCACTTATACGCATTGGAGCAATAAACAAATTTGTAAAGTTTCTGCTCCATATCTCTTCTAAAAATAACATGTTAAAACTGATACTTGATCTAAATAAAAAATCGTAAAGAATTGCGCAAGTTAAAATAACTCCTACAGTGTTGTTGTAATAATCACTATATGCTGTAAAAAATTTTGAGATAAATCCCCATAAAATAATTTGTATAGTTGGCCAGTATATTAGATCGAGGATTCTGGGAAGTGAACTTTTAATTAAAAAAAAATGTCTTAGAAATAATCCAATTATTCTATTTAAGCTCATGATTATCCCTATTAAGTTTTAAAAATACTTCTTCCAGATTTCTTTTACCGTGTTTTTTAATAAGATCATTAGGTGTACCTTTATCTATAATTACTCCATTATTCATCATCAAAACATTTTTACAAAGTCTTTTAACTTCATCCATATTATGCGAAGCTAACAATATTGACATTTTTTTTTCTCTCGAAATTTTTTCAATAAAGGATCTTACAAAGTCTCCTGTCTCAGGATCTAAAGATGCAGTAGGTTCATCTAAAAATAATATGGATGGTTCATTAATCAATGCTTTAGCTAGGCTTACTCTATTTTTTTGTCCAGATGAAAGTTCTCCAGTTTTTTTATTTATAAATTCTTCTAACCTTAGTTTTTCAGATAAATACTTAATTCTATCAGAAATAAATTTTACGCCGTATAATTTTCCATAAACAATTAAATTTTCTTTAACCGAAAGTTTTTTTGGCAACTCAATGTAAGGCGAGATAAAATTCATTTTATGAAGCAAAGATATTCTATTTTTTTCAATGTCCAGACCATGAATTACAACTCTTCCATTTGAAGGCTTTAATAAACCCAACATCATAGCAATCGTGGTAGTCTTTCCACATCCGTTTGGTCCAAGTAATCCTAAAATTTCATTCTCATTAATTGTAAAACTAATTTCTTTAACAGCCTCTTTTTTAAAATAGTTTTTTGATAAATTTTCTACAATTACTGCCTTTTGCATGATTTATCTTTTCGATGCTCTTTTTAATCTATCGTTTATAGTTTGACCTATTCCGATATTAGGAATTTTTTCAACCGCAATTTTTTTAAATTTTGACCTTTTAATATTTCTAAGTGTTTTATACAAATTTTTTCCAGCTTCTTTTAAATTTTTGTTTTTTGACAAATAAAAATAATTTTTATCAGATTTTTTCCTTTTTTGGATTAATACAAATGCCTCATCTAAATAATGTTTTTTAACATTTAGCCTAATCGGAATTCCTGGTGAATAATGAAATTTAGACTGCCCTGGAACTTTTGTAGATTTAATTGTTGTATAATTTAACTTTCTTTTTAAAACTTTGCTTATTTTTTTTATGTCTAGACCACCTAATCTTAAAACCCGAGGCTTGTTTACTAAATTTATTATAGTAGATTCTAAGCCAACCTTCGAATTACCACCATCTAAAATAAATTTTATTTTATTCCCAAATTCTTCTTTGACATCTTTTTTTGAAACTGGACTTAGTTGCGTATAAATATTTGCACTAGGTGCAGCTAAAGGATATTTTAAATATGAAAGTAAATTTCTTGTGACTAAATTTTTTGGGAACCTTACCGCTAAAGTATTTTTTCTATTTGTTACATTTTTTGATATTTTACTTTCTTTTTTTAGTTTTAAAACAAACGTTAAAGGACCTGGACAAAACTTACTATATAACTTTTGAAAATTACTATTTATTTCACAATCTTTTCTCAAATCTTGTACTCTAGAGTAATGAACAATTAAGGGATTAGATCTTGGTCTTTTTTTTAATTTAAAAATCTTTGAAGTAGCTTTATCAGAATATGCATTGGCGGCAAGTCCGTACACAGTTTCAGTGGGTATTGCTACACAATGATTATTGTCTAATAAATATTTAGCTTTTTTAATATTTGAAAGATCTTTTTTCATGTAATATTAACAACTTTTATATGAAAGATAAAAATTTGCCAGATGATATTAAAAATAAATCTCTAAACGAGTTAACTGATTTAGCGAATAATATTATTAAAAATCTAGAGAATAAAAATACCCTTGATGGTTCAATAGAAGAGTATCAAAAATTGATTAAATTAAATTTATTAATCGAAAAGCAATTTCAAAAAGCTTCTAAAAAACTATCTCAATCTACTAGGGAAAAAATACAAAATGTGCTGAAAAAAAATGAAAAAAAAACTAAATAAGGTTGCAAAAGATACAAATCTATTTCTTAAAAAATTTATAATTAACCAAAAAAAAACAGACTTATTAAATCCAATAAAGTATGGGTTATTACCAGGGGGAAAAAAGATAAGATCAAAATTAATAGTTGATGTTGGAAGAATTTTTAATATCGAATATAAAAAATTAATCCAAATCAGTGCAGCAGTTGAATGTATACATGCTTACTCCTTAATTCATGACGATCTTCCTTGTATGGACAATGATAGGTTGAGAAGAGGAAAATTATCTACTCATGCTAAGTTTGGAGAGTCTACTGCTATTCTGGCTGGTAACTCCTTATTAACTATAGCGTTTGAGATTCTGAGCCACCCGGCTTTAAAAATAGACTATAAATCAAAAATAAATTTAATAAGTCTCTTATCTAAAAGTGCAGGGCATACGGGAATTGCTGGTGGTCAATACTCTGACTTAAAATTTGAAAGAAAGAATAAATCTTTTAAAAAAATTGTTGATATGCAAATTAATAAGACAGGAAAACTATTTAGCTTTTGTTGCATGGCACCTGTTATATTGTCGAAAAAAAACAAATATATAAACTTATTTAATTCTATAGGTTCAAAAATAGGATTGCTATTTCAAATTGCAGATGACTTAATAGACTATTCTGGATCTACAAAAAAAGCTGGTAAAAAAACAAGAAAAGATTTGAAAAAAGGTAAGGCCACCTTAATTGGTTTACTAGGATATAAAAATACTGTTAAATATGGAAATAGATTAAAATTAGAAATATTAAATAAAATAAAAAAATTTGGAAATAAAAATAAAGATTTATCAGATACTATAAATTATATTTTGATTAGGACTAAATGAAAAAAAATTATAAATTTTTAAATAATATTAATTTTCCTAGTGATATTAAAAAATTGTCTCAAAATGAATTAAAAACTCTTTCTCAAGAAGTTAGAGATGAAATGATAGATGCTGTTTCTGAAACTGGTGGACATCTTGGTGCAGGTTTGGGTGTGGTAGAATTAACGGTAGTTCTTCATTACATTTTTAATACTCCTAATGATAAATTAATTTGGGATGTAGGACACCAATCTTATCCACATAAAATTCTAACTGGACGAAAAGACAAAATCAGAACTTTGAGAAAAGGAAATGGTTTATCTGGTTTTACAAAAAGATCTGAAAGTGAATACGATCCATTTGGTGCAGCTCATAGTTCAACATCAATATCATCGGCCCTAGGAATAGCCATAGCAAATAAATTATCAAATAAATCTGACAACGTAATTGCTGTAATAGGTGATGGAGCAATTAGTGCAGGTATGGCATATGAGGCAATGAATAACGCAGGATCAAGTAAGACTAAATTAATTGTAATTTTAAACGACAACGATATGTCAATTGCAAAACCTGTTGGAGCGATGAGAGCATATTTGGCTAAAATTTTCACTGGAAAAATTTATTTTAGCCTCAGAGAAACTGTTAAACTTATAATTTCAGCTTTCTCAAAAAGGTTTAGTAAAAAAGCTGGAAAGGCAGAAGATTTTTTACGTTCAGCTGTGACTGGAGGAACTTTATTTAGTTCAATGGGTTTTTATTATGTAGGGCCCATAGATGGTCATGATATAGACGCTCTGGTTCCAGTTTTAAAAAATGCCAAAGATGTAAATTATGAGGGTCCTATTATGATCCATGTAAAAACTCAAAAGGGCAAAGGTTATAGTTTCGCTGAAAAATCAGAAGATAAATATCACGGGGTTACAAAGTTTAATGTTAGCACAGGCATTCAAGAAAAATCAAAATCTAACGCACCCTCTTACACCAAAGTCTTTGCAAATACATTAGTTAAACATGCAGAAAAAGATAGTAAAATAATTGGAATTACGGCTGCAATGCCATCAGGGACTGGGATGGATATTTTTGGTAAGAAATTTCCTTCTAGAATGTTTGATGTAGGCATTGCAGAGCAGCATGCAGTTACATTTGCTGCTGGATTAGCAACAGAGGGATTTAAGCCCTATGCTGCAATTTATTCTACATTCCTTCAAAGAGCGTATGATCAAGTTGTTCATGATGTGGCAATTCAGAGTTTGCCGGTAAGATTTGCAATAGATCGAGCTGGACTTGTTGGTGCTGACGGACCAACACATGCTGGATCATTTGATATTACTTACTTATCGACACTTCCCAATTTTGTTGTAATGGCTGCAAGCGATGAATCTGAGTTAGTAAAAATGATTAATACTTCAATTGATATAAATGATAGGCCATCAGCTTTTAGATACCCAAGAGGAAATGGAATTGGTATAGAACTCCCAAATTTAAATGAGAAACTTGAAATAGGAAAAGGAAGAATTATCAAAGAAGGTAAAAATGTAGCTTTAATTAATTTTGGTGCAAGATTAAATGAGTGTTTAATTGCTAGAGAAAATTTAATTAAAAAAGGTATAAACTTAACACTAGTAGATGCGAGGTTTGTTAAACCTCTAGATGAAAATTTAATCTGGCAAATAGCTACGGATCACGAAGCTTTGATAACTATTGAAGAAGGATCTATAGGAGGTTTTGGTTCACATGTTGCACAATTTTTGAATGAGAAAAATTTGCTTGATAGTAATTTAAAGTTTAGATCAATATTTTTGCCCGACAGGTTTATAGATCATGATAAACCTGATTTAATGTATAAATATGCAGGGTTAGACGCTACTAATATAGAAAATAGAATATTAGATACTATAAATTCCAAAGTTGTTGTAAAAAAAAGTAATTAACTATTACATTGAGCATTATGCATCAAATAATGATCGAGTAATACACAATGCATCATGGCTTCTCCAATTGGAACTGCCCTGATACCTACACAAGGATCATGTCTACCTTTTACAGAGATCGAGGTATTTTTTCCAAATCGATCAATTGTTTTTCTACTTGTTAAAATTGATGAAGTCGGTTTAACAGCAAAAGACACGGTAATTTCTTGACCAGAGGAAATTCCCCCAAGTATTCCACCAGCATTGTTTGAGTCAAACTTAGTTTTATTACCTGTCTGAAATATCTCATCTGAATTTTGTTCTCCAGTTAATTGGGCTGAATTCATTCCAGATCCAATATTAACTCCTTTAACTGCATTTATACTCATCATTGCTGATGCAAGATCCATATCTAATTTTGAGTATATAGGAGCTCCCAAGCCAACTGGAACACCTCTTGCTCTAACTTCAATTATTGCTCCACAAGAGGAGCCGGCTTTTCTAATACTTAACAAGTATTTTTCCCAAAGTTTTAAAATTGATTTATCTGGGCAGAAAAAAGGATTTTTTGATATAAATCTATCATCCCATTTTTTGATATCACAACCAAGAATTCCTAATTGAGTGACTGCACCTTTGACATTATATTTTTTTCCAATTTTTTTTTCTAAAACTTTTTTTGCGATAGCCCCAGCTGCCACTCTAGAAGCTGTTTCTCTAGCTGATTGTCTACCACCACCCCTATAATCTCTAATTCCATATTTTTTGAAATATGTGAAATCAGCATGACCAGGACGAAATTTATTTTTTATTGTTTCATAATCCCTAGATCTCATATCCTTATTATAAATAATCATCGATATTGGAGTGCCTGTTGTTTTACCTTCAAAAACTCCAGACAAAATATTTACTTTATCGTCTTCTTTTCTTTGGGTTGTGAACTTAGACTGCCCAGGTTTTCTTTTATTTAATTCTTTTTGGATATCAGCCTCATTTATACTTACGTTAGGAGGACAACCATCCACTACACAGCCTATGGCTGGTCCATGAGACTCTCCCCATGTAGTGAATCGAAATATCTTTCCAAATGTGTTAAATGACATAAAATATAATATATAGATTATTTTGTTTAAATTATGAATCAAAAAAACTCTTTAGGTCTTGATAAATGTTTTGGAGAATTAGATGATCCATTTAAGTTATTTGAAGAATGGTTTAATGAAGCAAAAAAGTCGGAAATAAATGACCCAAATGCCCTAGCACTTGGCACAGCAGATAAAAGCGGAGTTCCGAATGTCAGAATGGTTCTTCTAAAAGGTTTTAGTGAAAAAGGATTTGTTTTTTACACAAATCTTAATAGTAAGAAAAGTGGTGATTTAAAAAATAACCCTAACGCATCAATGTGTTTCCACTGGAAAAGTTTATTAAGACAAATAAGAATAGTTGGAACTATATCTAACGTTTCAGACCAAGAGGCTGATGATTACTATAATAGCAGAGCATATGGTAGTCGTATTGGTGCCTGGGCTTCTAATCAAAGTACAGTTTTAAAAAACAGAGATGAATTATATGAGTCGATTGAAAATTTTAAAAAAAAGTTTCCTGACGAAAAAAAAGTTCCAAGGCCCGACTATTGGTCTGGGTGGTGTCTTTCACCAAAGGAAATTGAATTTTGGCTAGATGGAGACAATAGAATACATCAAAGACTAAAGTATTTAAAACCAGATAATAAAAGTTGGAAAAAAGTTTTACTAAGTCCCTAAAAATTTCTTTCTAAACTAAATGAAGTTAATTTTTTAAGAATTTCTTTTTCTTTAGTATCTGGAAATATACTGAGTGAATTAGATGATAAACCTATAAAGTATCCTGCTTTTAAATAACAATCATTAATAATATCATATTTTTTTATCAGTCCTAAAATACTTTTGAAATCGCTTTCAGATCTTTCAGGATTTAAAAAACAATTTTTAATATCTTTTTTTTCATTTACATTTGCTTTTTGATTTAACAAAATAATAGGTAATGTAACTTTACCTTCAAAAAAGTCGTTTCCAATTTCTTTCCCAAATAATTTCAGTTCTGAGTTGTAATCTAAAGTATCATCTGCAATTTGAAAAGTTAGTCCCAAATTTTTCCCATAAAACTCCAAAGCA
Source organism: uncultured Pelagibacteraceae bacterium (assembly GCA_902585665.1). Taxonomy (GTDB): domain Bacteria; phylum Pseudomonadota; class Alphaproteobacteria; order Pelagibacterales; family Pelagibacteraceae; genus Pelagibacter. The sequence continues at coordinate 37,628 of CACIEO010000002.1, forward strand.
TCTTTAACTTTATTTTCCTGATTTGACAAAATTGCACCAACTTTTGTTGCTGCAGCAAATAGAGATGCTGTCTTCGAAGATATTATTTTTAAATAAGTTTCTTCTAGCATATCAATTTCTCTATTATGTTGTAGTTGTAAAACTTCACCCTGTGAAATTTCAGCTGACGTTGAGGATAAAAGTTTTAATACTTCTTGGTCACCATCTTCAACCATCATCTCAAAGCATCTGCTCAATAAATAATCTCCAACTAATATAGATGATTGATTGCCCCAAATTTTATTTAATGTTTTTTTTCCTCTTCTTAAATCGCCATTATCAATTACATCATCATGCATAAGTGTAGCTGCATGTATAAGTTCAACGCAAGCAGCAAGGTTTACATCTCTGGTGCCTTTTTCATAGCCGCATAGTTTAGATGATCCTAATGTTAATAAAGCTCTTAGTCTTTTACCGCCAGTGTCTAAATGATATTTGGTCATTTTCTCCACCAGATCTACTTTACTTATAAGCTTTGTTTTAATTCTCTCCTCAACTAAAACTAATTTATCCTCAACAGAGCTTTTAAGGTCTAAATAAGAATTATTTATCTTTTTTTTAAGTTGGACGACTGTTCCCATGGATTCAAAGTATTATATATATTACTTTATTATACTTAACAATTGACGCACCTCAATCTTCAACTATAAGGAGACTTTATATTTAATCATAAATTTTATAAGCATACGTATGTTTTCAATTTTCAAAAAAAAAAAAGTTATACCCCACATAAAATTAAATGGTGTAATAGGTAATGTTGGAAAGTTTAAGCAGGGAATAGATTTTGCAGGTCAAGAGGAAATTATTAAAAAAGCGTTCTCTTTAAAAAAATCTCCAGCTGTTGCAATATCAATTAATTCTCCAGGCGGCTCGCCAGTTCAGTCTCATCTAATTCATGATTACGTAAAACAACAAGCAAAGAAGCACAAAAAAAAGGTTATAATATTTGCTGAGGATGTTGCTGCATCAGGGGGATATTTAATTGCTTGTTGTGGAGATGAAATTTACGCAAACCAAAGTTCTATAATAGGCTCCATTGGAGTCATATACTCATCTTTCGGATTTACTGAGTTAATAAATAAAATAGGTGTTCAAAGACGAGTTTATACAGCTGGTAAAAATAAAAGTACACTTGATCCTTTCATGAAAGAAAAAGAAGAAGATATTGAAAGGCTGAAAAATATACAATTAGATCTTCATAAAGATTTTATTGAAGTTGTTGAAAAAAGTAGAGGAACAAAACTAAAAAAAGATATGGGTATAGAACTCTTTTCCGGAGAGTTTTGGTCAGGAAGAAAAGCCAAAGAATTAGGACTTATAGATGGAATTGGAAATGCAGATCAGATTTTAAAAGAAAAATTTGGTGATGATGTAATTATAAAGAAATTCGAGAAAGCAAAAGGTTGGCTAGCTAGAAAACTATCTTCAGAAAGTAGTACAGAACAAGTAATAAATATTTTAGAAGAAAGATCTATCTGGCAAAGATATGGTTTCTAAAAAAAAAAAGAAACAACCAAAATTTCAAACTTTTCAAGATACTATTTTGAATCTCCAAAAATATTGGAGCAAGCAAGGCTGTATAATTTTACAACCTTATGACATTGAGGTTGGTGCAGGCACATTTCATCCTGCAACAACACTTAGATCATTAGGAACAAAACCCTGGAAAGCAGCATATGTTCAACCTTCAAGAAGACCAACTGATGGAAGATATGGTGATAATCCAAATCGACTTCAACATTACTACCAGTTTCAAGTTATTATAAAACCATCACCAAAAAATATAAAAAAACTTTATTTAAATAGTTTAAATACCATAGGCATCAATCATAAAGAACATGACATTCGTTTTGTGGAAGATGATTGGGAAAGTCCAACATTAGGTGCAGCTGGACTTGGCTGGGAAGTTTGGTGCGATGGGATGGAGATAACTCAATTTACGTATTTTCAACAAATGGCAGGCTTTGAATGTAAACCTGTGTCTGTTGAACTTACATATGGTTTAGAGAGATTGTGTATGTTCACTCAACAGAAAAAAAATGTTTATGATTTAATATGGAACAATGAAGATGTTAAATACAGAGATGTATTTCATCAAGCTGAGAAGGAATTCTCCACTTATAATTTCGAATTAGCAAATACAGAAAATCTTTTTAAAATTTTTGATATGATTGAAAAGGAAGCTAAGATGCTTACTGAAAATGATGTTTCATTACCAGCTTATGACCAGTGTCTAAAAGCAAGCCATATTTTTAATATTTTAGATGCACGTGGTGTAATTAGTGTTGCTCAAAGAACTGAATATATATCAAGGATAAGAGAAATAACAAAAAGTGCAGCAGAAATTTGGTTAAAAAGTCAAACTTAAAAATGTCTGAATTTTTTTTAGAAGTTTTTACAGAAGAAATACCAGCAAAATTACAAAATGATGCGAGAAATTCTTTATCTGACAATTTTAAAAAATTATTTGAAGAAAAAAAAATAAAATATAAAAGTAGCAAAGTCTTTTCTGTACCAAATAGATTAGTAATATTATTTGATGGCTTAAGTAAACAAACGATTTTTGAAAAAGAAGAGAAGCGAGGCCCAAGTACAAAATCACCAAAAGAAGCACTGGATGGTTTTTTAAGATCAAATAAGATTACTGAAAAAGAAATTTATAAAAAAGAAACAGAAAAGGGAGAATTTTACTTCTTTTTAAAACCTGAAGAAAAAATAAATACTAAAGAAATACTTGAAAAAGAAATACCCGTAATTTTAGACAAAATTGAATGGAAAAATTCTATGAGATGGTCAGACCACAGTTTACAATGGGGCAGACCTCTAAAATCATTAATTGCTATTTTTGATAATAAGATAATTAATTTTGTCTACCATCATTTAAAAAGTTGTAATTTTATAATACTAGATAAAGAGTTTGAGGATAAAAAAAAAATAGTAAGAAACTATAAATCCTATATTGATTGTTTAAAAAAATTAAACATCACAATTGATCAAAATTTACGTAAATCAATAATTGAAAACGAGCTTATTAGAAATTCTAAAAAGAATAACATTTATATTGAAATTAACGAAAAGCTTTTGAATGAAGTAACTGATTTAGTTGAACAGCCTAATATTTTGTTATGCCAATTTGATAAACGCTTTTTATCTATGCCAAAGGAAATCCTTGTAATTACAATGCAGCACCATCAAAAATATTTTCATACTTTAGATAGAAAGGGAAATATTACAAATCAGTTTTTTGTTGTTTCAAATAATAAAGATCCTAAAGGTTATATAAAATCAGGTAATGAAAGAGTAGTGGAAGCAAGGTTAAATGATGCTGAATTTTTTTGGAATAAAAACAAAAATCAAAATTTATTTAAACAAGTATCTAAACTAAAAAGCATGAATTATTTTAAAGGATTAGGGACTTATTTTGATAAAATTCAAAGAATGAGAAAATTAGGTGGAGTAATTTCAGATGAACTTTTAATCAGTAAAGATAAAATTGAAATTTCATGCTCTATCTGCAAAACTGATTTACTCTCAGATCTTGTGGGAGAATTTCCAGAACTTCAAGGTGTGATGGGGGGTTACTTTGCTGAGTCGCAAGGATTTGATAAAGATGTTTCTCTCGCTATTAAAGAACACTATTTACCGAATTCACTTGAAAGCAAAGTTCCAACAAAACCGTTTAGTCTTGGTCTCTCATTGACTGATAAATTAGATACATTGGTTGGTTTCTTTGGTGTAAATCAAAAGCCTTCAAGTTCAAAAGATCCATTTGCATTAAGAAGAGCAGCATTAGGTGTTATCAGACTAATACTCGAAAATAAGAAAAATATTAGAATTAAAGATTTAATAAATCATTCTTTACTTTTGTATCAAGAACAAAATTATAAATTTGACAATGCATCTGTGCAAAATGAATTATCTGAATTTCTTTTAGAAAGATTAAAATACTATATGAAAGACAAAGAAATTAGATCTGACATAATTAATGCTAGTTTAAATAATAAAAATATTAATAACATAAATGAAATTTTTAGAAAATCTTTTGCTTTAAATAAAATTATAAATAAAGAAAGTGGGATAGATATTATTTCAAGTTATAAACGAGCATCGAACATAATTGAAAATGAACTAAAAGATAATAAACTGGAACTAGCAGATACTGCTGATCCTGGAATATTTAAAAACGATTTTGAAAAAAATTTATTTAAAAAAATAAAAGAATTAAAAAAATATTTTATAAATATAGATAACGATGAGAATTATGAAACAACACTTGATAATCTTAAGACTGCGAAACCTATAATTTTTGCTTTTTTTGATAATATAATTGTTAATGACAATGATGAAATAATTAGAAAAAATCGATTGGAACTCCTTCAAATGTTTTGTAGAACATTTGAAAATTATATTAATTTTTCAAAAATCGAAAGCGCTTAATGAGAGACTTAATTTTAAATTTTAATTCTAGGTTTTCAAAAAAAATTAAAAACCCAAAGAATTTTCTAGGTGGAAAAGGTGCTAATTTATCTCAAATGGGAAGAATGGGATTGCCTGTACCTCCAGGATTTACAATTTCTACTAAAGTTTGTGATATATTTTATAAAAACAAGAAACAGATAAATAAGCAAATAACAAAAGAAATTAAAAAGCAATTATCTCAAATAGAAAAAGAAACAAACAAAAAATTTGGAGATTTAAAAAATCCTTTATTAGTATCTGTTAGATCAGGTGCAAGAGTATCAATGCCAGGAATGATGGATACAATACTTAATCTAGGTCTTAATGATAAAACAGTTATGGCTTTAGGTCATAAAACTTCAAATAAAAGATTTGCAAAAGATAGTTACAGAAGATTTATTCAAATGTATTCAAGTGTAGTGCTTGGAGTAGACAGCTATAATTTTGAGGAATTAATTGAAAACTATAAATTAACAAAAGGAGTTTTGTTAGATACCGAGCTAGATGAGCAAGACTGGGATGCACTAATTGGTGACTTTAAAAATGTTGTAAAACAAAAAACTAATAAAGAATTCCCACAAGATGTTTATAATCAACTTAGTGGTGCAATATGTGCTGTCTTTTTATCTTGGCAAAGTCATCGTGCTAAAGTTTACAGAAAAATAAATCATATCCCAGATGATTGGGGCACTGCTGTAAATGTTCAATCTATGGTTTTCGGAAATATGGGTGATGATTGTGCCACTGGAGTAGTTTTTACCAGAGACCCATCAAGTGGAAAAAATGAAATATATGGTGAATATTTAATTAATGCACAAGGTGAGGATGTTGTTGCGGGAACAAGAACGCCTCAACATATCACAAAAAAAGCAAGAATTAATTCTGGATCAAAAGAATCCTCTATGGAAGAAACTATGCCAAAAGTATTTAAACAACTTAAAAAAATATTATCCACCTTAGAAAAATATTACAAAGATATGCAAGATGTTGAGTTTACTGTAGAAAATAACAAACTTTGGATGCTTCAAACTAGGTCTGGAAAAAGAACTGCTAAGTCAGCAGTAAAAATTGCAGTCGACATGGTAAAAGAAAAATTAATTTCGAGGAAAGAAGCTATTTTAAGAATTGATCCAAATTCTCTGGATACACTTCTTCATCCAACTTTAGATGAAAAAAGTGACATTAAAGTAATAGCAAAAGGACTGCCAGCATCCCCGGGAGCAGTAAGTGGAAAGGTAGTTTTCTCATCAGAAGAGGCGGAAAGACTTAATGGTATGATGCAAAATACTATTTTAGTCAGAGTTGAAACATCACCTGAAGATATACATGGAATGCATGCAGCAAAAGGTATTTTAACTTCCAGAGGAGGAATGACTAGTCATGCTGCAGTTGTTGCAAGAGGTATGGGAAGACCATGTGTTTCTGGATCAAGTGAAATCAATATAGATTACGAAAATAAACTATTTAAAACAGATAAAATCCAAGTCTCAGAAGGCGAAATAATTACAATTGACGGGTCTACCGGAAGAATAATTTTGGGAGAAGTTCAAACTTTAAAACCTGAAATATCAGGCGACTTTTCAAAATTAATGAGTTGGGCTGATGGTTATAGAAAATTGAAAGTAAGAACTAATTCAGAAACTCCAATTGATACTAAAACAGCAAGAGACTTTGGAGCAGAAGGCATTGGTCTATGTAGAACAGAGCATATGTTTTTTGATGAAGACAGAATTATGTCTGTTAGGGAAATGATATTGTCTAAAACAACAAATGATAGAAATAAAGCTCTCGCAAAACTATTACCTCATCAAAAGAAAGATTTCATAGAAATATTTAAAATAATGAATGGTCTCCCAGTTACAGTTAGACTTTTGGATCCCCCATTACATGAGTTTTTGCCAAAAAATGAAAAAGAAATAAAAGATGTCTCTGAAGCACTTGGATTAACAGTTACAGATATTGAGTCAAGAATTGGTGAGTTACATGAACATAATCCAATGTTGGGACATCGAGGATGTAGATTGGCTATTTCATTTCCTGAAATATATGAAATGCAATGTAGAGCAATTTTTGAAGCCTTAATCGAGTGTAAGAATAAAAAAATTAAATCAATAATACCTGAAATAATGATACCTTTAGTTTCTACCGAAGCAGAAATAGAAATTATGAAAAATCTGGTTGATAAAGTTGCAGATAAAGTAAAAAAAGAAAATAAAACAAAAATAGATTATCTAGTCGGCACAATGATCGAATTACCGAGAGCTGCGATTAAAGCTAAAGATATAGCTAAACATGCTGACTTTTTTAGTTTTGGAACGAATGATCTAACACAAACCACATTTGGAATTAGCAGGGATGATAGTGGTAAATTTTTAAATGATTATATTGAAAATAAAATATTCGATATTGATCCATTTATATCAATAGATGAAGGTGTGGGAGATTTAATTGAAATTGCTACTTTAAAAGGGAGAAAGCAAAATAAAAAACTTAAATTAGGAATTTGTGGGGAACATGGTGGAGATCCAAAAAGTATCAATTTTTGCTCAAGCACAGGTCTTAATTACGTTTCTTGCTCACCTTACAGAGTTCCTGTTGCAAGACTTGCAGCAGCACAAGCACAATTAAAAAAATAATTTAAATTTCTAATTTTAAATCAAGTGCAGAAACACTATGAGTTAGACGTCCAATAGAAATTCTATTTATACCAGTTGATGCTATCTTTTTTAAATTTTTTAAATTAACATTTCCAGAAGCTTCAGTTTCATATTTATTCTTAATTAGCTGTACACCTTTTTTTAAATCTTTGATGTTCATATTATCAAATAAAACAGTATCAAATTTCAAATCTAATATTTTTTTCAATTGATCTAAATTGTCTACTTCAACAGTAATTTTTTTTCTCTTTTTTTTTGCTTTAATAATTAATTCTCTTATGTTTTTATTAGCAATGTGATTGTCTTTAATTAAAAATTCATCACTTAAATTAAAACGATGATTATGACCCCCGCCTAGGTTAACTGCATATTTTTGAATGGCTCTTAGACCTGGTATAGTTTTTCTGGTACAGCAAATTTTTGTATTTTTTTTTACTTTCTTGACAAATTTATTTGTCTCAGTAGCTATACCAGAAACATGAGACAAAAAATTTAGTGCAACTCTCTCACCAGTTAAAATTTTTCTAACATTGCCGTAAATTTCTGCAACTACCTGCTTATTTTTAATTTTTGACCCTTCTTTCTTTTTAATTTTAAATAATATTTTTTTATCAACTATTTTAAATGTTTGTTTTGCTAAATCTAAACCACCAATTATACCACTAGAATTTGATACAATCTTAGCTTTTACTATTTTCGTATTATTTAAAAGTTTTGAAGTTATGTCACCAGTGGGATAAAGATCTTCTTTTAGAGCTTCTTTACAAATTTTATATATATATTTTTTTGATAATTTTATTTTAGACACAGAACTTATCTGCCAATCTCTGCCATTCTCTCAACTGATCTTCTTGCTTTTTCTATTGTCTCTTTGCTCATTACAATCTCATTAGTCTCATTTTCCAGGCAATCTAAAACTTTTGGAAGAGTTATTCTTTTCATGTGTGGACATAAATTACATGGTCTTATGAATTGAACATTAGGATTATCAATTTGAACATTGTCACTCATTGAGCACTCAGTAACCATCATTACTTTTTCTGGTTGATTATCCTTTACGTACTTAATCATACCACTTGTTGAGCCAGCAAAATCACTGGCATTAATTACATCCGGAGGACATTCTGGATGCGCTATTATTTTTATTCCAGGATTATTTTTTCTTATTTCGTTTATTTCTTCATCATTAAATTGTTCGTGTACTTGGCAGGTTCCTTTCCATGAAATTATCTCAACATCAGTTTGTGAAGCTACATATTTTGCAAGATAATCATCTGGAAGAAAAATTACTTTTTTAACGCCTAAAGAATTTACGATTTTTACAGCGTTAGCTGAGGTACAGCATACATCTGTTTCCGCCTTAACATCTGCAGAGGTGTTTACATATGAAACCACTGGAACCCCAGGGTATTTCTTTTTGAGATTTCTTACGTCCTCGCCGTTGATTGAAGAAGATAATGAGCAACCAGCTCTCATATCAGGAAGGAAAACTTTTTTTTCAGGGCTCATTAATTTTGCGGTTTCAGCCATAAAATGAACTCCACACATAATTATCATATCAGCTTTTGTTTTTGCTGCTTCAATCGCCAGAGCAAGTGAGTCAGCTGAAAAATCAGAGATGCCGTGATAAATTTCTGGGGTTTGGTAATTATGAGCTAGGATTACTGCATTCTTTTCTTTTTTGAGTTTATTAATTTTGTATATGTATGGAGCATGAACAGCCCATTCTATCTCAGGCATAGCCTTTGAAATTTTTTTGTAAATTGGATCCGTTGCTTTTTTTATTTCAGAATTAAGTTCCATAAGCTAAATCTATCAACTTGCAAGATAATTGTCATTCACTTATTCTGCCGCATAAATGCGGTCATGCTGAAATTGGTAGACAGGCACGGTTGAGGGCCGTGTGAGCCTAGCTCATGTGAGTTCAAGTCTCACTGACCGCACCATTTAATCGAACCAATTTGGCTTTAAAATTTTGATTTTTGCAGTACCACAACTAAAGTTTTCACCAATCTTAATATCTTGATCTTTAAATTTTATTAAACCAAAAGGATAATCTTCGTCAATCAATACTTTTCCAAATATTTTATTATTCTGTTTAATTTCATCATCAATCTTTATTTTACCCTCTAAAACCTTAATTGGAAATAGTTTTTTAGATTGCTTATTTTTTAATTTAATCCTTGCGGTATTTTCTTGTCCTACATAACATCCTTTTTTAAAATCGAGACCATTAAGTTCCTCAAAATTACACTCAATACCAAATAATTTATTCTGTAATTTTTCTGTATCTATTTGAGGAATACCAATCTTAAAACTGTGATCATAATATTCTTTAATACTTGAGGACTTTAAATTTAGTTTTTTGATAGAAAGATAAAGCTTTTCCAAATTTATAATAATTCTTCCCCCAAGATCAGAATTTCTTGGATCTAAGAATATAGGATCAGATCGATATTTAATTGTATTTCCAGTAACATCTTTTGAGTTTTCAAATGATAAAAATTTTTCCTTACTTACTGCAGCTACTACAAATTCATTACTTAAATTTAAAATCTCAACTTTAGACCTTAGTTTATATAAGTTAAATTTATTAAATAATTCATTAATTATTTTTTTTTCACAATCAATAAAATATCCCTCTTTGTGTTTAATGATAATAAAATCGAACAAATATTTTCCTTGTGGTGTCAATAATGATGCAAAACAACTATTACTCTCCGAAACTTTATTTAAATCATTGGTAATCAGATTTTGAAGAAAATCAAAACAATCATGGCCATTAATGTAGAGAACTCCTCTATCTTCTAAAATATAAACTTTATCCACATTCATAATTGATTATCAGTCCTTAATAATATAATTACTATTTTCGAAAATGTTAGATCTTATTATCAAAAATGGCTCATGTTTTATTGAAGGCAAACTTCAAAAGATGGATATCGGAGTAAAAAATGCCAAAATTATACAAATTGCAGACAACATATCAGAGGAAGCGAATGAAACTTTTAATGCGCAAAATTTAGTAGTTTTGCCAGGATGTATGGATACACAAGTACACTTCAGGGAACCAGGTTCAACAGATGCAGAAGATCTACACACGGGAAGCAGAGCAGCAGTAGTAGGAGGTATTACAAGTGTGTTTGAAATGCCTAATACAAATCCACCAACAACATCCGCAAAAGAATTTAAAAATAAATTGAACTTAGCCAAAAATAGAATGTTCTGTAATTATGCATTTTACTTTGGTGCTACACCAGATAACTCCGAGGAACTTACAAACTTAAAAAGTTTAGAGGGATGTTGTGGGGTAAAATTATTTGCTGGTTCATCTACTGGTACTTTGCTTGTTCACAAAGAGGAAGATATTGAAAAAGTATTTAAACATACATCCAAAGTTGTTGCCGTACACTCAGAAGACGAAGACATACTGAACCAAAGAAAAAAATTAAGAGTTAAAGGAGATGTTAAAAGCCATCCGGTTTGGAGAAATGAGGAATGTGCAATCTCATCTACTAGAAGAATCGTAAAGATTGCAATAAGATTAAATAAACAAGCACATATACTTCATATAACAACTAAAGAAGAAATTGATTTTTTATCACAACATAAAGGAAATATTACTTTTGAAATTACTCCACAACATTTAACAATTTATGCACCAGATTGTTATGAGGAATTAGGAACATTTGCACAAATGAATCCACCTATAAGAGATAAATCTCACTATGATCGTTTATGGTATGCTATTAGAAATAATTACAACGATACAATTGGGTCAGATCACGCGCCACATTTAGCTGAAAATAAAAAAAAAGAGTACCCAGATTCTCCATCAGGGATGCCAGGTGTACAAACCTTATTACCCGTAATGTTAAATCATATAAATGATGGCAAATTAAAACTTGAACAATTAATCAAATTAGTATGTGAAAACCCCGTTAAAATTTTTGGAATTCAAAATAAAGGTTTTATAAAAAAAGATTTTGATGCCGATTTTACAATAGTTAACATGAACAAAGAGATTGAAATAAAAAATGAAAAAATTGAGAGCAAATGTAAATGGTCGCCTTTTAATGGAAAAAAATTTAAAGGTTGTCCAGTCGCAACAATAATAGGTGGAAAAATAAAAGTTAAAGATGGTAAAATATTAGGTGAGGCTGAGGGAGCACCTTTAGTGTTTAAATGAGATTAAAACCCTTAGTAACGGTTTTAATAAATAATTACAATAAAGAAAAATATTGCTACAAGGCAGTAAAATCTGTTTTAGATCAAAGTTATAAAAAAATTGAAATAATTTTTTTTGACGATGGTTCAAAAGACGCGTCTTTAAAAAAAATTAATCAATTCAGCAAAAAAATAAAAGTAATTAAAAACCTCAAAAGAGGAAAATTTTTTTCATATAATCAACTTTCAGCAATTAAAAGATCATTACTGAAAAGTAAAGGAGATATAATTTGTATTTTGGACTCTGATGATTTTTTTGAGAAAAAAAAAGTTGGAAAAATAGTGGAGTATTTTTCAAAAAATAAGTCTGCTCAAATACTTTGTGATAGACCTAGACTATATTACGATAAAACTAAAATTATTGATGAGGATATAAGTTATTTTCAGAAAAGTCATAAGTGGCCTAAATTTCCACCAACAAGCTGTCTAAGCTTCAAAAAAAAAAGTTTAAAAAAAGCATTAAATATTATTTCAAAAAAGAAATTCGAAGAATTATGGTTTGATTTTAGAATTGTTACATACTTTTCCCTTAAAAAAAAACAATTTAATGTTTTAAATGAACATTTAACATTTTATAGACAAGACATTTCCAGTTTTGATAAGAAATACAAAAAATTTTATAATTTCAATTGGTGGCGTAGAAGAAACCAAGCATTTGAATTTCTTGGAGATTTAGATCAAAAATCTTATAGGAAGAATTTTTTAACGTTTGATTTTGTAGTTACAAAATTAATTAACAAAATATTTGCTTTTTTTTGAGATTTTATTGATTAATTATTTTTATTTTAAAATATTATTTTTTATCAAATCTTCTTTAATTTCGGTAAGTATCATTGGATCGTCAATAGTTGCAGGCATTTTATACTCCTCTTTATCTGCAATTTTTCTTATTGTACCTCTTAAGACTTTTCCCGACCTAGTCTTGGGCAATCTTTTCACAACAAGTGTAGTTTTAAAAGCTGCTACTGGACCAACTTTGTTTCTTACCATTTGAATGCACTCTTTTGAAATTGTATCATTGTCCTTTGTTACTCCTGCTTTCAAAGCAATTAAACCAATAGGCAATTGACCTTTTAATTGATCTTTTATTCCAATCACTGCACATTCAGCAACTGATTGATGCTCTGACAAAACTTCCTCTATAGCACCAGTCGAGAGTCTGTGGCCAGCAACATTAATTATGTCATCAGTTCTAGACATAATCCAAATATAGCCATCTTCATCAATGTGACCAGCATCATATGTTTGATAGTAACCTTTGTAGTTAGTCATATAATTTTCCTCATATCTTTTATCTGCATTCCATAAAGTAGGAAAAGTTCCAGGAGGTAAAGGAAGTTTAACAACTATATCTCCCATCTCATTGGGTTTTGCTAATGATTGATCTGGTTTAATAATTTTAACATCATAACCAGGTACAGCCTTACAAGCTGAACCATATTTTGTTTTCATCATTTCTATTCCGGTACAATTTGAACTAATCGCCCAACTAGTTTCAGTTTGCCACCAATGATCTATCACAGGAACTTTTAAAAGAGATTCTGCCCATTTAATTGTATCTGGATCAGCTCTCTCTCCAGCTAGAAATAGTGCTTCAAATTTACTTAAATCATATTTAGAAAAGAATTTCCCATCAGGATCCTCTTTTTTTATAGCTCTAAAAGCAGTTGGAGCAGTGAATAAAGATTTTACTTTGTATTCAGATATTATTTTCCAGAAGGCACCTGCATCAGGAGTGCCTACAGGTTTCCCTTCGAAAAGTACTGTTGTGCATCCCTTAAACAATGGAGCATAAACAATGTATGAGTGCCCCACTATCCATCCAATATCACTTGCTGACCACCAAACGTCATCAGTATCTATGTTATAAATATTTTTCATAGTCCATTTTAAAGCAACTATATGTCCACCAATGTCTCTTACAATACCTTTAGGCACTCCTGTAGTACCAGAGGTGTATAGAATATAAGCGAACTCATTTGAATTCATCTCCACACAATCAACCTCTTTAGCATTTGACAATGCTTCATCCCAGCTTATCTCCATTGGAGCATTTAATTTTACCTCATGACCCTCTCTTTGAAATAAAATCATTTTATCTGGTTTGTGACTAGCAAGGTTAAGCGCTTCATCAACTAAAGGTTTATACTCAACTGTTCTTCCAGGTTCAAATCCGCATGACGCTGTAACTAACAGTTTAGCCTTACTGTCATCAATTCTGCTTGCAAGTTCGTTTGAGGCAAATCCCCCGAAGACAACTGAGTGTATAGCTCCAATCCTGCCACAAGCAAGCATTGCAACGACCGCCTCAGGTATCATTGGCATATAAATAATTATCCTGTCACCTTTATTAATACCCTGACTCCTTAATGCACCAGCAAACTTTGAAACTTTTGATCTTAATTCATTGTAGCTAAACTGTTTTTTGTTTCCTGTGATAGGGCTATCATAAATTAAAGCGGTTTTATTACCTCTGCCTTGATCAATGTGAACATCTAATGCGTTATAACAGGTGTTTGTAACACCATCGCTGTACCATTTGTAGAATGGAGGGTTGTCTTTATTTAATATTTTGGTTGGTTTTTTAAACCAAAACACATCTTCAGATATTTTTTTCCAGAATTCCTCTGGATTTTTTAGTGAATTTTCGTAAATTTTGTTAAAACTTGAACTCATAATATGACTCGAATTTGTTAGTATTTTTAGTACCTAGGTTGTATTAAATTTCAAAAACACAGTAAAATCAATACTTATTAGAGGTAAAAAAGTCTTCTATTAACTATTTTTATTTGGTAATTAACCCCTAACTTCGCAGTAAGTAATCTTACTGCTGTAGTTTATATAAACTATAAAAACTAACTAATGAGGGAGTTTTTTATGAAAAAACTTAAAACGCTAGCTATAGCTTTATTTGCTCTTGTTGGAGCAACTACAGCGGCTAACGCAGCAACAGCCTTTTTAGCTACGGATGATTTCGTTGGAATTTCATTCTGGTTAATTTCAATGGGTATGTTGGCAGCTACAGCGTTTTTCTTTATGGAGCAAGCTAATGTTAGCACTCAGTGGAGAAAATCAGTAAACGTAGCTGGACTAGTAACTGGTATAGCATTCATTCACTATATGTACATGAGAGCAGTATGGGTTGAAACAGGTGATACTCCAACTGTTTACAGATATATTGACTGGTTAATTACTGTACCACTTCAGTTAATAGAATTTTATTTAATTCTAGCTGCAGTTAAAAAAGTTCCAACTGGAATATTCTGGAGAATCTTAATTGGTTCTTTAGTAATGTTAGTAGGTGGATATTTAGGAGAAGCTGGATTCATCAACCCTATGCTTGGTTTCATTATCGGTATGGCGGGATGGATTTACATCCTTTATGAAATATTTTCAGGAGAAGCAGGAAAAGTTGTTTCTAAATCTGGAAATAAATCACTTGCAACAGCATTTGGTGCTTTAAGAATGATCGTTACAGTAGGTTGGGCTATTTACCCACTAGGTTATGTATTTGGTTACCTAACAGGTGGTATTGATGCTAACTCACTTAACGTGATTTACAACTTAGCAGACTTTGTTAATAAGATCGCATTCGGTGTTATTATTTGGTCTTGTGCAGTTGCGAACTCTGGAAGAAGCAGAGCTTAATTCTAGAGAGTTAAAACTTATTAATAGGGCAAGTACTTTGTACTTGCCCTATTTTTTTTTGTACCTATATAAGGCACATGGCTAAAATTACTTACATAGAAAATAACGGAAAATCCCATTCAGTGGATGTAGCCGATGGGTTAACTGTCATGGAAGGCGCTGTTCAAAATAATATACCAGGCATCGATGCTGATTGCGGTGGTGGCATGGCGTGTGCGACATGCCATGTTTATGTCAAAGACGAATGGTTTGATAAGATTAATAAAAAAAGTGAAGGTGAAGATGATATGATCGATCAAGCTTACGAACCAAAAAAAAACAGTCGTTTAAGTTGTCAAATACTGGTAAGCCCAGAAATAGATGGTCTTGAAGTTCATCTTCCTGTAAAACAAGTTTAATGATTAAAACTGATGCGTTAATTATAGGAGCTGGTCCAACAGGACTATTTACTGCACATCAATTAAAATTGATTGGTCTTGATTGTGAAATTGTTGACAATCTTGATAAGATAGGTGGTCAATGTATTGAATTATATCCTGATAAACCTATTTATGATATTCCAGCAATTCCAGAATGCACAGGAGAAGAATTAACTAATAATCTTTTAGAACAATTAAAACCTTTTAATATAAAATTTCATTTAGGCGAAAGAGTAGATGAATTAAAAAAAGATAATGAAAAATGGAAAGTAAAAACAAGCAAGGGAACAGAGTTTGAAACTCCAAATGTAATTATTGCAGGAGGGGTTGGATCCTTTGAACCCAGAAAATTTCCATCTAAAGAATGTGAACAGTTTGAAAATAAAACAATCTTGTATTCAATTAAAGACAAAAAAATATTTGATGGTAAAACAGTATCTATTTTTGGTGGTGGAGATAGCGCTCTTGATTGGGCTTTAGAATTATCAAAAACATCAAAAGTTAACTTAATACATAGAAGAGATGAGTTTAGAGCAGCTCAGGCTACAGTTGACAAAGTAAAAGAACTTTCAAACGCCGGTAAAATCAATTTAATTACGAATTCTCAGCTTAAGACTGTAAGTGGTAATGGCAAGCTTGAAGAAATAGAGATTGAGAATGACAATAAAGAGACCAAAAAACTAAAAACAGACTTCGCGCTTGGTTTTTTTGGTCTTATTATGCAGCTAGGCCCAATTGCTAATTGGGGGTTAAATTTAAATAAAAAAACTGTTGAAGTAGATACTGAAAAGTTTGAGACCAATCAAAAAGGGATTTATGCAGTTGGTGATATTTGTAATTATCCAGGCAAACTTAGGTTAATTTTATCTGGATTTCACGAAGGTGCTCTTGCAGCTAGAGCATGCTTTAAATTAGCAAGACCAAATGAAAAATATAGATTTGAATTCACTACATCATCTAAAACAATAAAGAATAGACTTGGTGTGAAAAGTGATTGAGTTATTTGCGGCTGATACTCCAAACGGAAAAAAAATTAGTATAATGCTTGAGGAAATCAAGCTTGCCTACAAAGTTACAAAAGTTAATCTTTCAGAAGGTGAACAATTTAAAGAAGACTTCGTAAAGATAAGTCCATTCAGCAAAATTCCAGTTATAAAGGATAGTGATAACGATAAAAGTGTTTTTGGATCAGGTGCAATTTTAATATATTTGGCTGACAAAACTCAAAAATTTTATCACAGAGAAAACAAAACAAATATTGACGAATGGTTAATGGCACAGATGGGATTGGTTGGACCACAAATTGGAGCCTACCATCACTTCTATCATTTTAATAAAGGTAAAAGTAAATATAGTGAAGAGAGATATTTCAAAATAACAAAAGATTTATATCAAAGATTAAATGATAGATTGTCAGTGTCTAAATATCTTGCAGGAGATAATTATACAATAGCAGATATAGCTACATGGCCTTGGATAGCAAGACATCAATGGCATGATATTGGTTTAAGTAATTATCCAAGTTTATGTAAATGGTATGAGGAAATTTCAAAGAGAGAAGCAGTTATAAAGGGATATAATTTTATGGGAGGTGGAGAAATCCCAAAACCTTAATCGTCAGCGTAAACTTTCTCATCTTTTTCATGCTTTTCTTGTGCAGCAATACAAAGTGTAGCTATTGGTCTTGCCATTAATCTTTTTAGACCGATTGGTTCTGCTGTTTCCTCACAGAAACCATACGTTCCATCTTTTATTTTTTTAAGTGCTGAGTCTATTTTTGAGATCAATTTAATTTGTCTATTGATTGCTCTCATTTCTACATTTTTTTCAGTATATGAACTTGCTTGATCGACTATATCTGCAGATGTACTATTATCATCAAGAGAACTATTGTAGAGAGCTTCATTATTAGTTCTTACTAAATCTTTTTTCCATTCAGTGAGTTTATTTTTAAAAAATAGCTTATGCTTTTCGCACATATACTTCTCTGATTCTTTTGGAATATAGTTTTTTGATATCTTGACCATGTTAACGTTTTAAGCGCTGGCAGTATATTCAGCAAATAGGTAGTGTCAAGCTAGCTTTAATTGTGTAAATTCATACAAATGGTGCTTTATAAAAAACAAATAAAAAATATTTTTTACTTTTTTTTAGCAAGCCATTTAATTTTATGGACGCTGATTCCATCCTTAACAAATAACAATCTACCACTAGATACGATCGAAGCTCTTGCATGGGGAAGTAATTTAGATTGGGGATTCAACAAGCACCCTCCTATGAGCGCTTTCATAGTTGAGATTTTTTTTAAGATTTTTGGTTCAAATGATTGGGCTTATTATCTTCTTAGTCAATTATTTATAGTTTTTTCTTTTTTTTTTGTATTTAAATTTAGTAGAGAAATTTTAAATAATGAAATTTTAGCTTTATTTTCTGTTTTTTTATTAGAGGGAATATATTTTTACAATTTTACAACTCCAGAATTTAACGTAAATGTTTGTCAAATTCCTTTTTGGACTCTTACTGTTTATTTTTCATGGAAAGTTTTTAATCAAAAAGTACCGACTTTTAAAGATTGTGCACTAGTTGGATTGTTTGCCGCTGGTGGATTTTTATCCAAGTATTTGTTTGTTTATTTACTAATTTCAATTGACTTACTTTTTTTTTATTTGATTTTTATAAAAAGGGAGAGAAAGTTTAACTTCAATTATATTTTATCAATTGAAGTTTTCTTAGTTTTATTAATTCCACATTTAATATGGTTATTTAAAAACGATTTTATTACGATCACATATGGGTTAGCAAGATCTGGGTTGGAGACTTCAAATTTTATTGATCATTTGAGATATCCAATAATATTTCTATTAAAACAAATTGGAATTATTTTACCATTGATTGTTATGGCGGTGCTATTAATTAAAAAATTAAGATATAAATTTAACATTAAAGATAAAAACTTATTGTTTTTAATTTCGATTAATATTCTTCCTATTTTTTTAATGCTTTTAACTTCAATGATTACAGGCTCGAAGATAAGAACTATGTGGATGACACCGTTTTATTTATTTTTTGGTACATTGATAATTTATGTTTTTCAAAAAGAAATATCTAAAATCAATTTCAAAAAGTTTTTCGTTGCTTTTGTTTTCCTATTTTTACTATCTCCAGTTACTTACGGGTATATTTCAATTGCAAAAACAGACAAAAGAACAGATTACCCTGGTAAAGAGATTGCCAATAAAGTTCAAGCGAAATGGAATAAGGAATTTGAAGATCCAATTAATTTTGTTTTAGGTAATGAATGGAACGCTGGAAATTTGTCCTATCATTTAAAATCAAGACCGGTTTGGGATGGCAACGTAGATAAAAATAAGTTAGAAACTTATAATAAGTTTATTTGTATAGATGAAATTTGTGTGGGAAATAAATGAATGAGTTTTTAAATACAAAATTTAAAAAAGTAATTTTTATTATTGCAATAATTGCAATGATTGAACTTTCAGGACATGGGATATTTGCTTCATTATTTAGATTTCTAAATTCACTAAACTAAAAATGAAAATAATAATATTGATACCGATTTATAATGATTGGCAATCTGCAACCAAGCTCTTAGAAAATATTAATAATGAAGTAAGTGGAATAGATCATACTTTTTCAATAATTTTAGTAAACGACGCATCTACAGAACAAATTACAGAAAACCTCTCAAACTTTTCAAATTTAAATTCAGTTCAAATTTTAAATCTTAAACAAAATGTAGGCCATGCAAGATGTATTGCGACAGGTCTAAATCATATTATTAAAAATGAGGAATTCGATTATGTAATCCCAATGGATGGAGATGGTGAGGATAGGCCTGAAGAAATAAAATTATTCATAGAAAATTTTAATTATCATCCAAATAAAACAATAGTAGGAGAAAGAGTTAAAAGATCAGAAAGTATTTCATTTAAACTGTGCTATTCATTTCATAAAATTTTAACTTATACCTTTACAGGCCAATCTATTAAATTCGGAAATTATACATGCTTGACAAAATCAACCATAGAAAAAATGTTAATCGATAAAGCAACTTGGAGCAGCTTCTCAGGGTCATTAGCAAAAAATTGTAATGACAGAGCAGCAATTGCATCTGAGAGAGGTAAAAGATACTTTGGACCATCAAAAATGAGTTTTTTAAATCTTATAAAACATTCATTAGCAATAATTGGTGTATTTAAATTCAATGTCTTAATTAGATCAATTTTATTTATTTTGGTATATTTTTTTCTTATACATCAAAAATTATCATTTATAATGATTATACCAGTTATTTTAGTAGTAATATTCTTAATTAGTACATTTGTTATTTCTAAAAGAGAAAATTTGAATCAGATTGAAAACTCATTAGAAAATATTTTAAATATTCAAAAATTTTAATATTATGAGCAAAGATATGGCCCAAGAGGTAATAGAAAAATTAACAAGCAACATTGACACTTTGTGGGTAATTGATTGTGCTATTTTAGTTTTCATTATGCAAGCAGGATTTATGTGTATGGAAACAGGATTATCTAGATATAAAAACAGTATTAATGTTGCACTAAAAAATGCTGCTGACTTTGGTGTATCTGTAGTTATTTTTTGGATTTTTGGGTTTGGTATTATGTTTGGTACTTCTTATAACGGTTTTTTTGGTACCGACTTGTTTTTTTTCAAAACAGAAAAAGCAGAATATATGACTTACTTTGTTTTTCAGGCAATGTTTGTTGCTACTGCCGCAACTATTATTTCTGGTGCTGTTGCGGAAAGAATGAAATTTAATGGATATTTAATTATGACAGTTTTAGCAACTGGAGTCATCTATCCTGTTGTTGGTCATTGGGCATGGTCTTCGAGTTATCTTACGGGCTCAGTAAAATCTACTGGTTGGCTATCAGACTTAGGATTTATAGATTTTGCTGGCAGCACAATAGTTCACTCTGTGGGAGGATGGATTGCTTTGGCTGCTGTAATTATATTAGGTCCAAGAATAGGTAAATATTCAGAGGCGAATAAGGGAAAATTTACTGGATCTAGTTTCCCTTTAGCGGTTTTAGGCACACTTATTTTATGGTTTGGTTGGTTTGGTTTTAATGGAGGAAGTAATGGAGCAATGGATGAAGCGGTTCCATTAATTTTAATAAATACATTTTTAGCAGCAGCGTTTGGTTTATTAACCGGTTTAACTATTTCTTACTTTAAATATAAAAAACCCGATCCTTTTTATATTATTTTAGGCCCATTAGCAGGACTGGTAGCAATTACAGCGGGATGTAATTCAATGACATCAGTTATCTCAATTTTAGTTGGAATAATAGGAGCAATAATTGCAATTATAGTAAATGAAACGTTAAATAACTTTGAAATTGATGATGTAGTTGGTGCTGTTCCAGTACATTTAGCAGCTGGTATTTGGGGAACTTTAGCGGTTGGTATATTTGGAGATTTAAATATTTTAGATACCGGTTTAGATAGATTTTCTCAAATCAAAATTCAATTAATCGGTATTGTGTCAATTGGTTTATTTACGTTTGTTTCATCTTACACAGTGTTGAGTTTAGTTAATAAATTTTATCCCCTAAGGGTAAGTCCTGTACAAGAGGAGCTAGGATTAAATATTGCTGAGCACAATGCAGTTTCAGTTGAACATGATCTTATTTCGATTTTAGATAAACAATCAGAATCAGGTGATCTGAAAATTAGAGGTCCACAGGATCCATTTACTGCTGGCGGTGTGATTGGCCTTTATTACAATAAATTAATGAGTAAGTTAGAAACAAGTGAGGAAGAAAAAAATAAGTGGCGTGAAAGAATATCAAAAGAAGTTAAGCTAGCAGTAAAGGTTCAAGAAAACTTTTTACCAAAAAGAAATTTAAAAAATTATCCTGTTCAAGGTATAAATATAGCTGCAAGAGAAGTATCAGGAGATTTTTTTAGTTTTTACCCTCATAATGACAGTGTCTATTTTATAATTGCAGATGTAGCCGGCAAAGGGATACATGCAGGAATGGTTATGGCAAAAGCATCTACATTATTTGAAATAATGTCTAGAGACAAAGTGGATGTAGATGAAATTGCATTTCACATGAACAATGACCTGTATTTAACTAAAACTAGTGGAATGTTTGTAACTTCAATTATAGGAAATTATAATTTAATCACAGGAGAAATTTCATGGGTAAATGCGGGTCATCAACCAGCTTTAATAAGAGACAAGAGTGGAAACTTTGAGGAATTTGAGAGCAAATCACCACCACTAGGTGTGATTATACAAAAAACAAAATCAAATTATTCTATTAATAAAATTAATCTTAATAGTAACAGGCTATATGCATTTACAGATGGATTATCAGAAAGTTTGGATGAAAATAATCAAGAAATTGGCATTGAAGGTTCAAAAAAGGTCATAAATAATAATTTTAGCAAAAATGTTAATGATGAGCTTAATAACATTACTAAAGAGATAACTGACTCGTCAAAAATAAAAAAATTAAGTGATGATTTAACTATTGTTGTTATAGGTAAATAATTTACTACTTAATTTTTTTAAAATTGATAAAATTAATTTATGGAAATAAATCTTATTTCAGGTGCATTAGGCGCAGAAATCAAAGGTGTAGATTTAAAAGATTCTTCTGAGACAAATTGGAAAACGATTAATGATTTATTGCTAGAACATAAGGTTCTTTTTTTTAGAAATCAAAATATTACAGCAGAACAGCAGATTAATTTTGCTAAGAACTTTGGACCTCTTGAAAAACATGTTTATGTAAAAGGTAGAGAAGAGTTTCCTGAGATAATAAGAATAATCAAAAAACCTGATGAAAAACACCAATGGGGAGAAAATTGGCATACAGATGTAAGTTATAATCCAAAGCCTACAAAAGTAATCATTTTAAGATCAATTAAAATTCCTCCTGTTGGTGGCGATACAATGTTTTCAAATATGGAATTAGCTTATGAAACTTTAGATAGTGAACTTAAAGAAAAAATAAAAGATAAGAAAGCTATTCATAGCTCTCTTGGTGCTGCAGCATTCGTTGAAGCATATAAAGGCATGGAGGGTAATGGAAATATAGATGAATATTCAAACAGTCATCCAATTGTAAGAACCCACCCAGAAACGGGAAAAAAAATTCTTTATGTGAACTCTATGTACACAAAAAGAATCGAGGGCCTTGAAGAAAATGAAAGTGATGAAGTATTAAAAAAATTATACGCTCATCA
This sequence comes from uncultured Pelagibacteraceae bacterium, assembly GCA_902585665.1. Lineage (GTDB taxonomy): Bacteria > Pseudomonadota > Alphaproteobacteria > Pelagibacterales > Pelagibacteraceae > Pelagibacter. The sequence continues at coordinate 60,324 of CACIEO010000002.1, forward strand.
AGAAAGATTAGATCTTACATGTAGATTTAAGTGGACTGAAAATGCTGTAGCAATTTGGGATAATAGAAGTACACAACATCAAGGTTTATCAGATTTTTTTCCTGGACGAGGATTGGGACACGAAAGAGTAATGGATAGAGTTGCTATAGAAGGTGATCAACCTATCTAAGCAAAATGTTTAGATATATTCTTATATTTTTTTTAATTTTATTTTGTACATCTGCATCTGCAAATTTTAAACAAATAAAAAAAAAAGCTGAAGTTAATAATCCTGAAATTATATTCCCAATACCAGCAAATTTAAAGAATTGCCAAACAGAATTATATGTCAGTCCTGAAAATAACTTTGTTACACCTGTTTTAAAAGTTGAAGCGCCTGAGGGATATGGCCTTGATGATAGATTTAATCATGCACAAAATAAATTTGAGAACTTTAGTTTCCCATGTTCAGGAGGAAATATTGAAGCTTGCAAGAATGTTAAGAGAGTTATTTTAGAATGGGCAAAAGCAAATGCCGCACAAAGAACAGGCCCCTCAGATCATGAAGGAAGACATTGGAATGATACACTTACCGTAAATCTTTATATAGCATCTCCAATGATGGCGGCTTATTCATTTGCTAAGCAAGTTATAGATATCCCAGAAAATGAAGATAAAATTATTAAAGACTGGTTCAAAAAAATTGTAAAGAAAAACCAACACCTCATGTATGGTTTAAAAAATTATGATTATGGTGGCGCCTCTGGTGTTCCTAGAAGAGCACATAATCATGCTTTATCTTCAGCCGTTGCTCACATGCAATTAGGTGTTTTATTGAATGATAGCAAATTGTTTAAAAAAGCATTTAAAAACTATGAGGCAGCAATTAAATACCAACGAAAAGATGGAAGTATGCCGATTGAAACAAGAAGAGGTGGAAGGGCAATGTTCTATCAAGGAAGAGCGATGAATGCACTCGCTGTCATAGCAATAATAGCTGAACATCAAGGATACAATATTTGGGACTTAAATTTCAAAGGCAAAAATTATCATAACTTAGTTAAATTCTTTATTGATTTTACTGAGAATAATGAAAAAGTTTTCAAGTATGCTAAAGAAAATAGATGGCCAGGACCAGCTAAAGATTACAAGGTTCAAGATTTAAGGTCTACTTCAGGAAGTAATTGGGGTTGGTTATATGCTTATGCAACGCGTTTTCCTGATCATGAAAATGTAAAAAGATTAAAAAAATGGTCTGAAAATAAAAGTGAACTTAATTCTTATCAGAGTAAAATAGTTTATAATTTCTTAAATATTAAAAAAAAAGGCTTTGGTAGCGCTTCTTGGACTGTTGTTGAACCAAATTGTCATTTCTCTAAGTAGTTTTTATTTTTGGTAGTGAATAAAAGTCAGCTGTATCAATTTTAGATGAATGTTCTCTTCTCATATTCCACTTTTTATAAACCCCTGCACTTGCAAGACTTAGCGTAGATCTTCCATAACGATAATTAGTATTATCCATTGATCTCATTAGTCTATTTATTTTTTCATCTTTTTCAGATGAGAATAAATTTTCCTTGTCATTTTCGTTTGCTAATCCTGTTAGCATCACCCCTGCTTTTTGATATCGACAACCATGTTTAAATATTTCTTCTAATATTGAAACTGCAACTGTAACAGTTTCTATACTATTGTTCGTTGCAATCGGAAAATCAACTGTTTTTGAATTTGAATAATAACCAAAATTTCTTTGGAAAGGACTTGTTCTAACAAAAACAGTTATCGCTTTCGCAACTAGATTTTCTGATCTAATTTTCTCAGAAGCATTTAAACAATAACTTGCAACTGCTTCTTTTAATTCTTGGAAATGTTCAACTCTTTTTCCAAATGAACGAGACACAACACAACTTTTTCTTTTTGATTGTGTTGTTTCTAAATCAATACAAGGAATACCTCTAAGCTCCATGGCTGTTCTTGAACTTAAAACATTTGAACATTTTTTAATCCAGGTATTTGATTTATTTTTTAATTGCTTGGCGTTATAAACGCCGTGTTTTTGATAAAATTTAGTTAACTGTCTTCCAACTCCCCATACATCATTTATTTCAATTTTTTCTAATATCGGATCAAGATTTTCAATACCAATTAAACTTGTAACACCAGATTGTTTTTTCTTTGCAATATGATTTGCAATTTTGCTTAAAGTTTTTGTTTTTGCTATACCAATACTTGTTGGTATCCCCGTCCACTGTAAAACAGTATTTCTGATTTCCTTCCCAACTTCTTCAACTTCTTCATCAGAAAAGTTTGATAAATCCATAAATGCTTCATCAATTGAATAAACCTCTATATCAGAATTAAATCTTTTTAGAGTTCTCATTACTCTTCTTGATAAATCGCCATATAAAGAATAATTTGATGAAAATACATTTACTTTATTTTTTATAATTATATCTTTTGCTTTAAAGTAAGGTTCACCCATTTTAATACCTAAAGCTTTTGCTTCATTAGACCTTGAAATTATACAGCCGTCATTATTAGATAAAACTACAACAGGTTTTTTTCTTATTTTTGGGTTAAATAATCTTTCACAAGAAACATAGAAAGAATTGCAATCAATTAATGCAATTTTTTTAGTATACTGAGTGGATGACATAAGTTACAACTCCCCAAATAAAAATATCTTCTTCTTCGTTAATTAAAATTCTATCTTTGAAATTTTTAGATCCTGAGGTTAAAAATTTTTTATCTCTTTCTTGTACAAAGCTTTTAACCACTAATTCGTCATGAACATTTGCAATTACAGTTGAAAAATTTCTAGGTGTTAAACTTTTATCAACGACTAATATATCTCCATCATTGATACCAACATCAGTCATTGATTTTCCCTGAACTCTGATTACAAAAGTTGCTGGAACATTCTTAATTAAGTGAACGTTTAGATCTATATCTTCCTCTATGTAATCGGTAGCTGGAGACGGAAAACCAGCTCCTGCTTTGTGTAAATAGTAAGGTATAGTCAGTTTCATAATAAATGTTCTTATTTTGTTCTCATTAGTACAACACTTATTCAATAGTGTCAAATAGGTTGTATTTTGAGTCTGGAACTGAATCAAAAGTGAATCAAAACGTGAACATCCAAACTACATTTTGTTGGATTGTGGATAACTTAGACAAGGGATAGATTGCCTGGATATAAATTATGGAAAAATTGAATTGTCATTGTGGTCAGATTGAAATTGAAGTGAACTTAACCAAAGGCTTAGAAGATCTTTATAGATGCAATTGTTCAATGTGTAAAAGGAAGGGAGCAATAAGTACTGTGATTGATAAAGAAGATTTAAAAGTAACAAAAGGAAAAGAGTTATTAAAATTTTATCAATTTAATACAAACGTTGCTAAACATTATTTTTGTACTAATTGCGGAATATATACTCACAATCAAAGAAGAGCAGATCCTAATACATATGGTATAAATGTAGGATGTTTAAATGGAATAACAGAAGATGAGTTATTTAAATTTAAAGTAAGAATAAATGATGGACATAATCATATATTAGATAGGAAAAAATAATGATAAAAAAATTAAAATGCCACTGTGGAAATGTAGAAGCTGAAGTAAACATTCCAGACAATGGAATTGAAAAAATAATGAGATGCAATTGTTCTATATGTAAAAAAAAAGGATACGTAATTGGAGTATTGGGTGAAAATGATTTTAAATTAACTAAAGGAAAGGACTCTTTAAAACTTTATCAATTTTATACTAATACTGCTAAACATTATTTTTGTACTAACTGTGGAATTCACACACATAATAGACCAAGAATAAATCCAAAAATTTATGGAATAAACATCGCTTGCATAGATGACATTGATGTTTTTAAATTTAAAGATGTAGCTGTAAATGATGGTCGTAATCATCCTTTAGACAAAAAATAAAATGTCGCAAATTTCTGCATGTTTAAATAAAGTTAAAAAACCTTGTTATAGGTTTATATCAACTCAAGAAATTTCTAGCGAAAAATTTAAAAATAAAGATAAAATGTTGAGATCTTTCCTTATACCAGTTTGTTTTTGGATGGCTAAAAAAGTGAAAAAAAATAATACTATGATTGTTGGTTTATCGGGCGGTCAAGGAACTGGGAAAACAACAATCTCTTCAATAATTAAAATAATTCTGGAAAAATATTTCAAATTAAACGTATTTAAAATTTCAATTGATGATTTTTATAAAACAAGAAAAGAAAGAATTATTTTGTCTAAAAAAGTTCATCCATTGTTAAAAACAAGAGGAGTTCCAGGAACTCATGATATTGATATGATGCTCAATTTGTTTAGGAAAGTAAAAGCAAAAAAGTTAAAAAGCTTATCTCTTCCAAAATTTGATAAATCTATAGATGACAGGCTTTCAAAAAATAAATGGTATAAAGTCAAATCAAAACCAGATATTGTAATTTTCGAAGGCTGGTGTGTTGGTGCAAAATCTCAAAGCACAAAACAACTTATAAAACCCATTAACTCTTTAGAAAGGTTCAATGATAAATCTTTGAAGTGGAGAAAATATGTTAATTTAAATCTTAAAAACAAATATAAAAAATTTCATAGTATGATGGATTGTTTATTATATTTGAAAGCAGAAAATTTTGCCTTATTAAGAAAGTGGAGACTGGTTCAAGAAAAAAAATTAAAAATAAAAAATAAAAATAAGAAAAACTCTAAGGTAATGAATAAACAAGAAGTATTAAATTTTATGATGACATACCAAAGAATTACTGAACATATGTTTAAAACCACAACAAAATACTCGTCAATTGTGATGTCATTAAATGGACATCATCAAATTACAAAACTAAAATATAACAAATGAAAAAAATATTTATAATTTTGGCTTTTTATTTTTTAACCTCTAATGCTTTTGCAATTAATTTGTCTCAAGCTTTAAAAGAGGCATATCAAAACAATCCTGAATTAAATGCTGAAAGAGAGAATATTAAAGTATCAAAATCAGATCTTAATATTTCAAGAAGTGATTTTTTACCTTCGATAACATTATCGGGTTCTAAAAGTTCAGAGGATACCTCAAGATTAACTAATCGGGATGGCACTAATGCTACAATTACCGATGTTAATCCAGAGTCAAAATCAGTTAAAATAGAACAAAAAATATTTCAAGGTTTTGGGGGAGTTGCTGATTTTAAAAAGAGTAAATTGGGCTTAGATCTAGCTAATGCAAAATTATTAAAATCTGAACAAGAAATACTACTTAAAGCAGTTGAAGCTTTTTCTGGAATGATTGTGGCAAATGAGAAATTTTCAATTAATGAAAGAAATGTTGGTTTACTCGAAAGACAAGTTGAAACTGACAGAATTAGATTAGATAGAGGAGAAGTTAGCGTGGCCGATCTTGCACAATCAGAATCCTCATTAGCAGAGGCACAAGCAAAATTTATTCAAGCTAAAAATGAGGTTGTTACAGCAAGATTAAATTATGAAAATGTTATTGGTCCAATTCAGGATACTTTTGCATTAAATAAAAATTCTGATTTAAACTTAAAAATTCCTATGACTTTAGAAAATGCAATTAATTTATCAAAAACCAATAACCCCAAACTAATTATTGCAAAACTAGAGTATGAGCAATCAGAGCAAGACGTAAAGATTTCACAATCTGATTTGTCACCATCAGCAACATTGTCTTTTGAAACTAAAGAAACTGATGACTTAAGTTCTACAATTGACCAACAAGATAAAGAGACTGTTCAAGCAACAGTATCATGGCCACTTTTTTCTGGAGGAAAAAATTATGCTGGCTTAAGTAAATCTAAAAACTTAAGAAATAGAAAAAAATTATTATTAGATAATGCGTTAAGAATTAACGATACTAATGTAACCACTGCTTGGTCAAACATGAAATCAAATGCAAGTATGTTAGAATCTGTTAAGTTACAAGTAAGAGCAGCTCAAATAGCAAATGAAGGAATTACCGCAGAATATGAAAGTGGCAAAGGTAGATCCACATTGGATGTGATTCAATCAAATTCTATTTTACTCAATTCTCAAATAAGTCTTGCAAATTCAGAGAGAGAATTTTTATTATCAAAATTTAAACTTCTTCAATCAGTTGGTATTTTAAGCGCCGATCATTTGGGTTTCAATAATTAGGCCATTTTTGGCTTATTTTAGCTAAATAAATTAAGTTCTTGCCAATGAGAACAAAATGTGTACATTTAATATCATGATTCGAGTGACAAAAAACGCAAAAAAAAGAGGCATTAAATGACAAAAAATAACTTAAAAGTGGTTAAAACCGCAAAAGATAAAGATTTGGAAAACAAAGAGAAAAACAAGGCGCTAGACGCAGCTATAGATCAAATTACTGATACTTTTGGTAAAGGCTCTGTAATGAAGCTTGGTCAACAGAAAGCTATGGATGTTGAGTCAGTTTCAACAGGATCTTTAAGCTTAGACTTGGCTCTTGGAATTGGTGGTCTTCCAAAAGGAAGAATTATCGAAATTTATGGACCAGAATCTTCTGGAAAAACAACACTTGCACTTCAAGTAGTGGCAGAAGCACAAAAGGCAGGTGGAATTTGTGGATTTGTTGATGCAGAGCATGCATTAGATCCTGTTTATGCAAAAAAATTAGGTGTAAATACTGAAGAACTGCTTATTTCGCAGCCAGATACTGGTGAACAAGCCCTAGAAATTACAGATACTCTAATTAAATCAGGTTCAATGTCAGTTCTAGTTGTTGACTCTGTTGCAGCATTAACTCCTAGAGCAGAAATAGAAGGAGATATGGGAGACCATCATGTCGGTTTACAAGCTAGATTGATGTCTCAAGCGCTAAGAAAATTAACAGGTTCGATTTCTAGAACAAACACAATGGTTATTTTCATTAACCAAATTAGAATGAAAATTGGTGTTATGTTTGGAAGTCCAGAAACTACATCAGGCGGTAACTCATTAAAGTTTTATTCATCAGTTAGAATGGATATTAGAAGAATTGGTGCGATTAAAGATAAAGAGCAAATTATTGGAAATGCAACAAGGGTGAAGGTAGTAAAAAATAAAGTTGCGCCACCATTTAAAGTTGTTGAATTCGACTTAATGTATGGAAAAGGAATTAGCAAAACGGGGGAATTAATAGACCTTGGAGCAAAAGCAGACATAGTTGAAAAATCTGGTGCCTGGTATGCTTACAAAGGTGAGAAAATTGGACAAGGGAAGGAAAATGCAAAACTTTACCTTGAACAAAATCCAAAAGCTGCTGCTGAAATTGAAATGGCCATTAGAGAGAAAGCTGGCCTGATTTCAAAAAAGATTGAGGGCAATCCTATCGATCAAGAAAAAGTAAAAGCAGAAGAAAAAGAAGAGACACCATCTAAAAAGAATTAACTTTTAGTTATCTAAAAAGGCGCTTATTTTAAGCGCCTTTTTTCCCTATAGTTATCTAGACATCAATTAAAAAAGCTGTATTTTAAAAATATGGCTGACAAATCACTAAACGAGATAAGAAAAACTTTCTTAAAATATTTTGAGAAAAACGGTCATACAATCGTTGACTCGAGTAATTTAGTGCCAAATAACGATCCAACCTTGATGTTCGCAAATTCAGGAATGGTTCAATTCAAAAATGTTTTTACTGGGCTTGAAAAAAGAGATTATAAAAGAGCTACAACTTCTCAAAAATGTGTTCGTGCTGGTGGAAAACACAATGATTTAGAAAATGTAGGATATACCCCAAGACATCACACATTTTTTGAAATGCTGGGCAACTTTTCATTTGGAGATTACTTTAAAGAAAGAGCAATTGAGCTTGCTTGGAACTTAATTACAAAAGATTTTGGATTAGACAAAAATAAACTTTATTTCACTGTTTTTAATCAGGATGATGAAGCCTTTAATTTGTGGAAGAAAATAACAGGTTTTGGCGAGGACAGAATAATTAGAATAGCAACATCAGACAACTTTTGGTCAATGGGCGAAACAGGACCTTGTGGACCATGTTCTGAGATATTTTATGACCACGGAGATCATTTACAAGGAGGTCTTCCAGGAACAAAAGATCAAGATGGTGATAGATATATTGAAATCTGGAATTTAGTTTTCATGCAATATGAGCAAGTAACTAAAGATAAAAGAATTGATTTACCCAAACCATCCGTTGATACTGGAATGGGACTGGAGAGAATTGCTGCATTACTGCAAGGTACACATGATAACTATAAAACAGATCACTTTTTAAAATTAATAAATTCAATTTCTGATACTGTTAAAGTAAAACCTACAGACAAAAACCTATCTAGTTTTAGAGTAATTGCAGACCATTTAAGAGCAAGTTCATTTTTATTAGCAGAAGGGGTTTTGCCTTCAAATGAGGGTCGAGGTTATGTTCTTAGAAGAATTATGAGACGGGGAATGAGGCATTCACATCTGCTAGGAGCTAAAGAACCAATTTTTTATAATATATTTAAAACATTAGAAAACGAAATGTCTGGTAATTATCCTGAATTAGAAAGAGCGCAATCGTTAATTAAAGAAACCTTAAAAATGGAAGAGGAAAAATTCTTAGTACTTTTAGAAAGAGGTATGAAGATATTAGATGATGAGATTGAAAAGATAGATAAAGTTTTACCTGGTGAAGTAGCTTTCAAACTTTATGACACTTATGGTTTTCCTTTAGACTTAACAGAGGACATTCTTAAAAATAAATCACTAAGCTTAGACCACGAAAAATTTAACAAACTAATGAAAGACAGTAAGGAACTTGCAAAGAAAAATTGGAAAGGATCAGGTGATAGTTCAGTAGATGAAATATGGTTTGGAATTAAAGACAAAATAGGCTCAACTGAATTTTTAGGTTATGAATCTAATCAGGCAGAAGGAGTAATTTTAAGTTTAATTAAAAATAACAAACAATCTGATAGTTTAAAAGAAGGTGATGAGGGTATGGTTATTTTAAACCAAACTCCATTTTACGGTGAGTCCGGAGGACAAGTTGGTGATAATGGAACAATATCTAATGGAAATAATATTTTTAAAGTTTCAGATGTTCAAAAAAAATTAGGTAATTTATTTGTACATTACGGAAAAGTTGAAAAAGGAAACTTCAATTTAAAGGATAACGTAGAACTTAAAATTGATATTGAAAGACGAGAAAATGTTAAAGCATATCATTCAGCAACACATTTATTGCACGAGTCTTTAAGGAGAATACTAGGAACACACGTGATGCAAAAAGGATCATTAGTTGCTCCAGATAGATTGCGTTTTGACTTTAGTCATATGAAGCCGATTTCTTCAGATGAAATGACAAAAATAGATGAACATGTAAATCAAATGGTGAATAAAAAATCAGAGGTAATTACAAGAATAATGACTCCAAAAGAAGGTATTGCTCATGGTGCATTAGCATTATTTGGAGAAAAATATGGAGATGAAGTTAGGGTGGTTTTTATGGGTGAAGAAGGAAATAAATATTTTTCAACCGAATTATGTGGCGGAACACATGTAAAAAATACCAGTGATATTGGTAATTTTAAAGTAGTTAGTCAATCAGCTATAGCAGCGGGTGTCAGAAGAGTTGAAGCTCTTAGAGATAAACAACTAGATGAATTTTTAAAAAACAAAGAAAAACAATCTAGTTTATCTGAACAAAAAGATGAAGAAACAATTAAAGTTTTATCAGAAGAAATTAAAAAACTTGGCGGAAAACCAAATTTAAATAAAGACAATAAAAAAGATTTAATTAAAGAATTAAATAAAGAATTAGAAAAATTATCCATCAATGAAATAATAAATAATAAATCAAAAAATATTATTAATGATGAAAAAATTAATGGTGTAAATGTTAGGATGCAAAAAATTGATGGACTTCCTCCAAAAGAATTAAGAAGATTAATTGATAATGGAAAGAAAGAAATAGGGGAAGGAATAGTGATTATTTTTGCAAGCAAAGACGATAAAGTTGGTTTAGCGGTCGGTATAACAGATAAGCTTAAAAGCAAATATGATGCTGTTAAATTTGTTAAAAATGGATCAGAAATTATTGGTGGAAAAGGCGGTGGGGGAAGACCTGATTTTGCTCAAGCCGGAGGAGTAAACAAAGATAAAATTGAGGATGCTTTTAACAGCTTAAAAGCTTTAGTTTAATCGTTTTTTCAAGTTCGCATCAATTACATCTAAGAATTGATTTGTGGTTAAATGTTTAGTTGATGGACCCACTAAAATTGCCAAGTCTTTAGTCATAGATCCAGTCTCTACAGTTTGGATGCAAGTTTTTTCTAAGTGTTTTACAAATTTTTTTAAATCCTCATTATTATCTAATTTTGCTCTGTGGTATAAACCTCTTGCCCATGCAAATATTGATGCAATAGGGTTTGTTGAAGTTTCTTTACCTTGTTGGTGTAATCTGTAATGCCTTGTTACAGTTCCATGTGCAGCTTCTGCTTCAATTGTTTTTCCATCTGGACTCATTAGAACACTAGACATTAAACCTAATGATCCGAAACCTTGTGCAACTGTATCTGACTGAACATCACCATCATAATTTTTGCAAGCCCATATATAATTACCATTCCACTTCATTGCACATGCAACCATGTCATCAATTAATCTATGTTCGTAAGTAATTCCTCTTTCTTTGAATTTCTCTTTAAATTCGTTTTCATATACTTCTTGAAATAAATCTTTAAATCTTCCGTCATATTTTTTTAAGATTGTATTTTTAGTTGACAGGAATACTGGCCATTTTCTATTAAGACCATAGTTCATGCATGATCTTGCAAAATCTATTATTGATTGATCCAAGTTATACATTGAAAGAGCTACACCTGGACCAGGAAAGTTAAAAACTTCAAATTCTTTTTTGTCTTTTCCATCTTCAGAAGTCCATTTTATCTCTAATTTCCCTTTTCCTGGCACCTGAAAATCAGTTGCTCTATATTGATCTCCAAATGCATGTCTCCCAATACAGATAGGATTTTCCCAACTTGGAACTAGCTTTGGAATATTTTTGCATAATATAGGTTCTCTAAAAACAGTTCCTCCCAAAATATTTCTTATTGTTCCATTTGGAGATCTCCACATCTTCTTCAAATTAAATTCTTTAACCCTTGCTTCATCTGGTGTAATTGTTGCACATTTAATCCCTACACCATATTTTTTAATTGCATGTGCACAGTCGACAGTAATCTTATCAGAAGTATTATCTCTACTTTTAATCCCTAAGTCGTAATATTTTATATCTAACTCTAAATAAGGAAGGATAAGCTTATTTTTTATGAAATCCCAAATTACCCTAGTCATTTCATCGCCATCTAGCTCAACAATTGGGTTTTTAACCTTAATTTTGCTCATATTAGAGTATATATCTTAATAATTGAATTTTGGAGTTTAATATACATATTAGGACCATATTACCAAATATATAATTATGATAGACAAAGTATTTCCACCAATTCACAACGAAGGCTATAAATTTTTAGTAATTTTTACAGTTGCTACAATAATTTTATACTTAATTAGCAGCTTCCTAGGATTAATTGGATTAGTTCTCACAATTTGGTGTTACTATTTTTTTAGAGATCCAGAAAGATATTCAATAAATGATGATGATTATTTAGTAAGTCCTGCTGACGGTTTAGTTTTACAAGTTCAAGAATGTGATGGCCCGAAAGAACTTAATTTAGAAAATAAAAAATTCACCAAAGTGAGCATTTTTATGAATGTTTTCGATTGCCATGTAAATAGATCACCTTGCGCAGGAAAAGTTTCAGAAATCTTGTATAAGCCCGGAAAATTTTTAAATGCTTCTCTTGACAAGGCTAGCGAAGATAATGAGAGAAATTACTACAAAATTACCAATTCAAAGGGTGAAGATATAATTGTTGTTCAAATCGCTGGCTTAATAGCTAGAAGAATTGTAACAGAAACAACAGAAAACTCTGAACTTACACAAGGAGAAAGAATAGGAATGATTAGATTTGGAAGTAGGGCAGACTTATATTTTGAAAACTATAAACCCTTAGCAAAAGTCAATCAGAAAACTATAGCTGGAGAGTCGCTTATAGCTAAGAGATAAATGAACGAACAAAGAAAAAAATTCAAAATTGTAACAGATAAAAGTGCAAGGGTAATATTACCCAATACATTAACCTTGATTGGAGTATGTATTGGATTGACTTCAATAAATTTTGCACTCAATCAAAACTTTAAACTTGCAATTGTCGCTATTGTATGTGCAGCGATTATAGATGGACTAGATGGAAGAATTGCAAGATTAATAAAGGGAACATCTAAAGTTGGTAAAGAGCTAGACTCCTTAACAGATATTATAAGCTTTGGTGTGGCACCAGCGTTTATAATGTATTTTTGGACCTTAAATTCTTTAGGAAAAATTGGATGGTTGATTTCATTAATTTATGTTGTCTGCGTTGCCCTTAGATTAGCCAGGTTTAATATTAATACAGGTGGAGAAGCTTCATGGAAAGATAATTTTTTCGAAGGTGTACCATCTCCTGCAGGTGGAATACTAGTATTAAGCCCACTCGTTTATGAACAAAGTGGCTTAAGCATTTTCAATTTTGACTTAAAAATAATTACCCCAATTCTTTTCATAATTGTATCTATTTTACTTATAAGCAAAATACCCACCTATTCATTTAAAAAAATTGTTGTACCTAGAAGTATTACAATCTTTTTACTTTTAGGAATAGTTTTACTTTTCGGACTTTTATTAATATTTCCTTTCAATGTAATTGCGTTAGGATCTGCTATTTATCTTTTAGGAATTCCATTAAGTATTTTTCATTACATTAAATTGAAAAAAGGTTCATTAGTTAAAAACTTATCAACTGAAGATGAGCCTGAAGATATGTTATAAATGAAAAAAAATGTAATAGTTTCACTTGCTGACTCTAATTATTTTAATTTATTAAATGAATTAATAGATTCAATCAAACATTTTGATAAAAATAATACTACAGCAATATGTATTTTAGATGCTGGATTAGAAAAAGAGCAAGTAAACAAACTTACAAGCAAAGTAGATGAAATTAAAAGTGCTGAATGGGATATTCAAGTCTCTTCAATAAAAGTAAAAGGAAAAGAATGGTTAAAGAGTCAAGTTTCTAGAGCCTTTTTACCTAAATACTTCCCTAATTATAATAAATACCTTTGGATTGATTGTGATGCATGGGTGAATGATTGGAGCTCAATAGAGTTGTACTTTAAGGCTTGTGAAAATGGCAAGCTAGGAATTACCCAAACACTTGGTCCAGGTTATCGTATAATGTCTAAAGTAAACTGGCTGTTTGATAAAATAGCAATAATTAAATCACAAAATTTTAAACATGCTATCAGTTCTAAAATAGGAATTGAAAAAGCAAGAAAACTTGCATTTGCACCACACGTTAATATAGGGGTTTTTTCATTGGAGAAAAATTCGAACTGTTGGGATGTTTGGCAAAAAAATTTGGAGACAACATTAAAATCTGGAAAAATATTTGGCTCAGAAGGTTTAGCAATTAATATGAGTATTTATATAGATAATGTTGAAACAGAATTTCTTCCATTAAATTGTAATTGGATTGCTAGTAATCTTTTACCAAAGTTTGATGAAAAAAATCATACATTTGTTGAACCTTATTTGCCAAATAATAAAATAGGAATTATGCACCTTGCGGCGGGTATTTGGGATGATAAAAGAGATATGAGAATAGATAGCTCTGTTAAAATTCAAATTAAAACTTTAGAAAATAAAAATGTCTCAAAAAGTTTGAGGTTTGGTCATTAATTGAAAAAAAACAAAATTTCAAAAAATTGGATAAATAAGCAAAGAAGAGATATTTATGTTCGCAAATCTAAAATTGAGGGTTACCGGTCAAGAGCAATTTACAAGTTAAAAGAAATTGATGAAAAATTTAAAATATTAAAAAATGTTGTAACAGCAATAGATCTAGGTGCTGCTCCTGGAAGTTGGTCACAATATTTATCACAAAAAATAAATCACGGAAAAATATTAGCAATCGATATCTTAGAATTTCAAAAAATAAATAAAGTTCATCAGTTAATTGGTGATTTTACGAACGAAAATTCTAAGGAAAAAATTAGAGATTATTTTAATAAAAAAGTAGACCTAGTAGTTTCGGATATGGCAGTTAATACTACTGGCAATAAAAACCTCGACTCTATTGTTACAGGTGAGCTTTGTATGGATGCTATGATCTTTGCAAAAAATCAACTAAATTATAACGGGAAATTTATTTCAAAACTATTTATGGGTACAAGTTTTAATGAAATAGTCTCAGAGGCTAAAAAAATATTTAAGGAAGTAAGTATTTTTAAGCCACCATCAAGCAGAAAGGATTCCAAAGAGAGTTTTATAATTTGTAAAATATTACGTTAAGTCCTCTTTTTTTTTTTTAAGAATCGTATATATAAGATTATGGATCCCATTAAAGAAGCACTTACTTTCGACGACGTTACATTAGCTCCTAGATACTCAGAGATTTTACCATCACAAGTTAATACTTCTACCTATTTAAGAAATGATTTTAAGATAGATATTCCTTTGTTGTCTTCAGCTATGGATACAGTAACAGAGTCCAAAATGGCAATCGCAATTGCTTTAGCAGGTGGTATTGGCGTTATACACAGAAATTTTACAATTGAAAAACAGATTAAAGAAATAAGAAAAGTGAAATCAAAAAATTTGAAAGTGGGCGCCGCTGTCGGTGCAGGAGATTTAGAGTCAAAAAGAGCTTTAGCGATTATCAAAGAGAAAGTTGATTTAATAGTTGTAGATACTGCACATGGTCACACTAAAAGAGTAAAAGAAATAATAAGAATAATTAAAAAAAACAAAAGTAAAAAAACACTTTTATGTGCAGGGAATATAGCAACAGCTGAGGCTGCTAATTTTTTAGCCAAACTTGGTGTTGATATAATTAAAGTTGGCATCGGACCTGGATCAATTTGTACAACAAGACTTGTTGCAGGAATAGGGGTTCCGCAGTTGAGTGCAATAATCAATGTTAAAAAAGGTTTAAAAAACAAAAAAGTAAAGATAATTGCTGATGGGGGAATAAAATTTTCAGGAGATATTGCAAAAGCTTTAGCAGCTGGCGCAGATGCAGTAATGATTGGATCTCTATTCGCTGGAACAAATGAATCTCCAGGAAAAATATTAAATAAAAATGGTAAGATGTTTAAAGTTTTTAGAGGTATGGGATCTATAGGAGCAATGAATAAGGGCTCAGCTGATAGATATTTTCAAACAAAACAAAAGGACAAATCTAAATACGTTCCTGAAGGGGTTGAAGGTTTTGTAAAATATAAAGGTCCAGTTGATAAAATAATTTTTAAGTTAATAGGAGGTCTTAAATCTTCTATGGGATATTTGGGATCTAAAAAAGTTTTAAATTTAAGAAATAAACCAAAATTTGTTAAAATTACGAAAGCTGGATTTTATGAAAGTATGGTACATAATATAGATGAGGTTAAAAAAGATGAAAAATATTAATAATAAAAAATTTATTTTAATGTTTTCGTTTATTAGTATTTTTTTTATAAATAATCATGCAATTTCAGAAAGTTTTTTTGATGAGGCAAAACAAAAATTTGATCAAAAAAAATATGATGACTCTAAATTTTTGTTTCAAAGGAACATTGTTTACAACCCAAAGAATGCAGAATCATATTTATATTTAGCAAAAATTTATAAGAGTGAGGAAAATGAAAAAGAAGAATTAAAAAATTTAAATACCACTTTATTGTTAGATCCAAAGAATGAGGAAGCAATGCACTTATTAATTAATTATGAACTTAAAAAATCAAATTATTCAAAGGTTAAAGAACTTAAAGAAAATTTTTCTATGATATGTCAAAAACTTTGTAAAGAAATAAATACAATTGAAAAATCCTTATCAGACATAGAACCAAAAAATGGATCTTAACAATAATTTAAATAAAATTTTAATTATTGATTTCGGGTCGCAGTTTACACAACTAATAGCAAGGAGAATAAGAGAGTTTGGAATATATTCAGAAATAATCAGTCACAAAAAGATAAACGCTAATACAAATAAAACCCATATAGGTGGTATAATTTTGTCAGGTGGACCATTAAATGTTTATCAATCAAAAAAAGTAAAATTTAGAAAAGAAATATTTAAATGGAATGTACCAATTCTTGGAATTTGTTTCGGTCATCAGGTAATTTCCAAGGAATTAGGTGGCAGAGTTAAACAGGCTAAACAAAGAGAATTTGGTTTTGCTAAACTTACGAGTTTAAGTAAAAGCAGACTTACTAAAAATTTTTTTAATAAAAAAGGATCTAATAGTGTATGGATGAGCCATGCAGATGAAGTAACAAAATTAGCAAAAGGTTTCAAAGTTATTGCAAAAACAGAAACATCAAAGTTTTCAATAGTTGAAAATTCTTCAAAAAAATTTTATGGAATTCAATTTCATCCAGAGGTAACTCATACGGAAAAGGGCAAGATTATACTAAGAAATTTTGTTTTTGAAATTTGTATGCTAAAAAAAAATTGGTCACCAAGTAACCAAAAAAAATTACTAATAGAGGATGTAAAAAAAATAGTTGGAAATTCGAAAGTCATATGTGCCCTTTCTGGAGGGGTTGATAGCAGCGTAGTTGCTAAATTAATTCATAATGCTATAGGAAGAAAGCTTACTTGTATCTTTGTAAATACTGGTTTGTTGAGAAAAAACGAGGAAATTCAAGTTATTAAAACCTTTAGAAAAAAATTTAAAATTAACTTAATTTATGTAAATGCAAAAAATCTATTTCTAAGGAATTTAAAAAAAGTTGAAGATCCTGAAAAGAAAAGAAAAATAATTGGTAATTTATTCATAAAAATTTTTGAAAAATATGCAAAAAAAATTAGAAATGTTAAATACTTGGCACAAGGAACATTATATCCAGATTTAATAGAGAGTAAGTCTGTAACTGGCAGCCAAACTTCAAAAATAAAATCTCATCATAATGTTGGTGGATTACCCAAAAAAATGAAATTAAAACTGGTTGAGCCTTTAAGACTTTTATTCAAAGACGAAGTTAGAAAACTAGGATTGGAACTAAAATTATCAAAAGAAATAGTACTTAGACATCCTTTCCCAGGCCCAGGTTTAGCCATAAGAATGCCTGGAGAAATTACACAACAAAAAATTAAAATTTTAAAAGATGCGGACGACATATTCATCAAAGCTTTGAGAGATTATGATTTATATAACAAGATATGGCAGGCATATGCAGCATTATTGCCTGTCAAAACTGTTGGTGTGATGGGAGATAATAGAACATATGAATATATGTGCTTATTAAGAGCAATCACATCAGAGGATGGTATGACCGCTGACACCTTTAATTTTAATAAAGACTTTATGCAATTTGTTTCAAACAAAATAATTAATAATATAAAAGGTATCAATAGGGTTGTTTATGACATAACATCAAAACCTCCAAGCACGATAGAATTGGAATAATGAATTATAAAATAAAAAAAATAATTAATAAAAAAAAAAAATCTAAGATTGTTTGTCTAACAGCTTATTCAAAAAATATTGCAGAAATAGTGGACAAACATGCCGATATAGTTTTAGTAGGTGATTCCCTTGGCTCTGTTCTTTATAATTACAACACTACAAGAAAAGTAACCTTAGAAATGATGCTAGAGCACACGAAGAGTGTAAGGATGGGAGTAAAGAAAAGTCTACTTGTAATTGACTTACCATACAATACATACAGAAATAAATCTGAGGCTCTTAAAAATTCTAAAATAGCAATAAAAGAAACTAGATGTGATGCAGTAAAAGTAGAGGGAGGTGTCAGAGTACAACATATAGTAAGACACCTTGTTCAAAATAAGATACCTGTTATGGGTCATATTGGTTTAACACCGCAAACTATTAAAGGTAAATTTAAATCAGTAGGTAAAACTGAAAGAGAGAAAAAGAAATTAATTAAAGACGCTAAAGCATTAGAAACTAGCGGTGCATTTGCAATTGTCTTAGAGTGTACTTATAGTGATATCTCAAAAAAAATATCAAATCTTATAAAAATCCCAACAATTGGTATTGGTGCGTCAGTTTATTGCGATGGCCAAGTTTTAGTAACAGATGATATTTTGGGTTTAACTGATGCGAAAATAAAGTTTGTAAAAAAATATGTAAATATTAAAAAAGTTATAAATTCTGCAATATTAAAGTTTAAACATGAAGTGAAATCTAAAAAGTATCCAACAAAAAAATATTCTTATTAAAAATACTTTTTAAAGTTTTCGTTTATTGAAAGGATTTCAAGATCTACCAATCCACCAATAACTAATTGAAGAGCAACCAATAAAATAAATCCTAAGCCAACATAAGCTATCCACAGATGTTTCTGAATGTAATTAGCTAAAACTGTAGCTAATGCACCAGTTAAAACTACAGATAAAACTAAGCCAAATATCATAAATCCAAAATGTCCTTTCGATGCACCAACAACACCAATAACATTATCAAAACTAATTGTAATATCGGCAAATAAAACTTTATAGACACTTTGAATATATGAAGGTTCCTTTGATTTTTTTGTTGGCGATTTTACTTTCTTAATCTCAAATAAATCTTTTTTAAGATCATATACAATCCATATTAATAATAAACCTCCAAGGATTTTAATGAAATAAAACTTAAATAAATACGTAGCAAATAGTGCAAAAATTACTTTAAATATTAAGGCACCAGCAACACCCCAAAGAATTATTTGTCTTCTATTTTTTGGTACAAAATTAGCTGCAATTAATCCTATTATAATCGCATTGTCGGCAGCTAAAATTATATCAATAAATATAATCTGCGTTAGTATTACAAGTTCTTCAATCAAGATAATTTATTCTATAAAAAAAAAAGGATTATTCAATCTTTTGTGGTTAATATTTAGAAACTGTTTTACCCTCTATCAAATTACTTAGTTGATCATATTCTTTACAATTGCAACTTTTTAAGATTTCTAACTGCCCAATAGCCTTATCTTTTCGATTTGTGTTTAAATACAGTTCACCAAGGTATTGATTTATCCTATTATGATTTGGCTTTAGGCTTAGTCCGGATAGATAATATTTTTCGGCTTCAACATAATTACCCAATTTTCTACTACTAAATCCTAGGTAGTTTAGAGTGTCTGGATTATTCGGTTTTTCCTTATTAGATTGCAAAAATAATTTAAAAGCTTTTTCGTATTTACTCTTAGCTTTTGCAAGGTTTTTTTCAGCTTTTTTTGTATTACCTTTTTTTAAAAATTTGTCTGCTTTTTTTTCTAAATATTTTGCAGATAAGACTAATTTGTGGCCTTTTTCATATTTTGAGACATTTCCCTCATTTCCGCCATCAGATTGAGCTCCAGCTGCGGAGTATGCATTTGTTGATAGCATAAAAAAGATTAAAATTGCATTTAAAATTTTGAACATTTTAGCAATATAGGAATTAATGATTTTTAAACAACCGCCTTTTTTATAAAGGGACAATTTAGCACCATATTTTATTTATTTACTAACATTTTGAGAGTTTCATATTCTTCACATCCACAATCTTTAAGTGAGTTTAGAATTTCTTTAGAATCTTTAATTCTTTTTTGACTTAAGTAAAAAGCACCAAGATTAAATTTAATACCTTTGTGCTGATTATCTAATTCTAAACCTAAAAGATAATAAATTTCTGCATTTTCATTTAACCCTAGTTTTGCATTACATATACCTAAATAATTAAATATGTCAGCATTAGCAGGATTCTCTGTATTTGCTTTTAAAAAATATTCTAAAGCTTTTTCATATTTAATTTTGGCTTTTTTAATTTTACCTTTTTTTTCTATTTTAATTGCTCTTTCTAATTCTTTATAGCCAAGTCTATAAGGTCCTGCAGGAGGGGGGCCTTCTCTTCCTAAATTTTCTTCATGCCCCTTATATGAAGCGTAGCTATTAATCGATGCAGATATTGTAAAAATTATAAAAATAACAAATAGTAAATTTTTTTTCATTAAGCAAATTTTTTCATTTTATCAAGTGCTACTAAACTTAAATCATTCTCTAAAAGATTTTTTTTAATAGCAGTCGCAGTATTTAAAGAACTTTCATTATCACCATGAATACAAACTGAGTCAATTTCACATGGGATTTGTTTACCTGAATAACAATTTAACGCTTGGTTTTTGACCATAGATAAAACATGTTTTTTGGCAATGATTGGATCTGTAATTAATGCATTTGGTTTAGATCTAGAAACTAAATTTCCATCATCTTCATAATTTCTATCTGCAAAAATTTCGCACGCAATTTTCATTTTTAATTTTTTTGCAGCAATTTCCATTTTTGAGCCCGTTGGCACAAGATAAATTAATTCTTTATTCATTTTATAAATTATATTCGCAATATTTGTTGCTAAATCAATATCTTCACAAGCCATATTATTTAATGCACCATGTGGCTTCATATGAGTAACATTTTCATCGTGTCTCTCAGCAATACTTTGAAGAATTTCATATTGGTCTTTGATCAATTTTTCAATTTCATTATTAGATAGATTATGTCTTTTTCTACCAAAATTTTCAGGATCATTAAAAGAAGGGTGTGCACCAATACTTACCCCATTTTTTTTTGAAATGAGAATAGTACTATTCATTGTTTCTTCATCACCTGCGTGATAACCACAAGCAATATTTGCAGAATTTACAATCTGTAATAATTTTGGATCATTTATATTAGAGTGATATTTAGATTTTTCTCCCAAATCACAATTAATATTAATTTCCATACCATTCATAGTTAAAGTATAACATGTCATGATTAAAAATATATCAAATCTTGGTGACGCATCACTCTATTGCAATTTTGGAGATGAAATAAATCAGAGGATAAATAGTAATGTAATTAAATATTTTAAAAATATACAAAAAAAAAAAATTAAGGGTATTAACAATCTAACCCCATCATATAATAAACTTATAATATCGTTTGATCTTAATTTAATTAATTTTGAAGACTTAAAAAAAAAAATTGAAGGTATTAATATTTCAGATGAGGATGAAATAAAAAATCAAAAAATTATAAAGATACCAATTTGTTGTGACGATGAGTTTGCTTTAGATATAGACAGGTTATCTTTAAAATTAAAATTATCAAAAAAAGACATTTTTAAAAAATATTTAGATATAGAGTATTTTTGCTATATGACTGGTTTTGTTGCTGGCATGCCTTTTCTTGGAGATATTGATAATAAATTAAGATTAGAAAGACTTGAAACACCAAGAGTTAAAGTGCCAAAAGGATCAGTTGGTATCACAGAACAATTTGCAAATATTTATACTTTTGAAAGTCCTGGTGGTTGGAATATTCTTGGAAATACACCTCTAAAAATATTTGATCAAAAAAATGAGTCAAAACCAACATTAATAAACCCTGGAGATAAAGTATTATTTTACCAGATCAGTAAAAAAGAATATCTAAAATTTAATGACAAAAAATAAAATTATAGTTTTAAGAGAGGGAATAAATTCAACATTTCAAGACCTAGGAAGAAATAATTTTTATCATATAGGCCTTCCTTTCAGTGGTGCTATGGATAAAAGAAATTATTTGATAGCTAATAAATTAGTTGGAAATCAACACAACGAAGCAGTAATTGAATTTGCTTATCAAGGTCCTCTTTTAAAAATAGAAGAAGGCAATATAAACTTTGCAATATCAGGTGATGTTAAATTTAATATTAAAAAAGATGATAAATTATTTAACGGACAATGCTACAAAACCTATTTTTTATCCAAAAATGATGAAATAGACATTATATCAACAAACAAGTCTGTATATGGCTATTTTGCTGTGAGTGGTGGATTTGAATTAAACAAATATTTTGGCAGTTTCTCAACTACAGTTAGAGCAAACGTGGGATCAAACAACGGAAACAAACTTTCAAAAAATGAAAAATTTCTAATAAAGGATATTAAAAATAAAAATATTAGTAAAAATATTAAATATATAAATTCAAAAGTCGAATATATTAGAATACTTAAGGGAACAAATTTTGATTATTTCTCTGATGACTCCATAAATGATTTAACAAGTAAAAAATTTTTAGTTTCAAAGCTTTCTGATCGAATGGGCATGAGGCTTCAAGGATCTAAAATTAAAAATATGAAAGAAACAAATATTAGATCAGAAGGTTTAGTAAAAGGAGTAATTCAAGTTCCAGCAGATGGAGATCCGATTATTATGTTATCCGACCATGGAACTATTGGTGGATACCCAAAAATTGCTGTAGTAATTAGCGCTGATTATGATAAATTAATTCAAATCCCACCAGGAAATACGTTAAAATTTAAATTAATTGAACTCAAGGAAGCAGAAAATCTTTATAAATTATACCAAATGGAAACGGAAAATCTTTTAAACCAAATATGATAAATCTTATAAATAAATTACCTGGACCTTTACTTATTTTTTTTGGGGCTTTTAGTCTAAGTTTTGGTGGACTTATCGTGAAATCTTTTGAAGGGGCAAATTTATGGCAAATTTTATTTTGGCGATCTATATTTTTTATTTTGGTAGTTAGTATCTTTTTAATATCAACTTATAAAAAAAATCTTTTTAATGCTTTTTTAAACTCTGGAATTCCTGGATTAGTTGGTGGCTTAATTCTATCAACTGGCTTTTGTGGTTATGTTTTCGCTATGTACAACACTACTGTTGCAAACACAAACTTCATTATTCAAACTCAAACAATCTTTTTAGCAATATTCGGGTACTTTATCTTAAAAGAAAAAATTTCAAAACTCACTTTAATTTCTATAATTCTTGCAATTTCCGGGATAATATTAATGGTTGGTTCTTCATTATCTCCAGGTCAAACAATAGGGAATATTGCAGCTTTCATAATGCCTTTATCATTCGCAATTTTGATTTTAATTATAAGAAAGTATCCAAACGTAGATATGGTTCCAATACAATTGATTGCAGGAATAATTGCAATGATAATTGGATATTTAGTTGCTGGAAAAATACTTGTATCTGTATATGATATTTATCTTGGGTTTTTAGCTGGTTTCTTTCAATTGGGCTTCGGATTTATATTGATTACAATTGGAGCAAGACGAACACCGTCAGCATTAGTAGGAATCATAATGTTAACCGAGGCTGTTTTGGGGCCTTTTTGGGCATGGCTCTTCATAAATGAGCAACCACCTTTAACGGTTCTAATTGGTGGAAGTGTAGTAATTATAGCTGTTCTGCTTCAATTTTTACCACTTTTAAAAAAAAATAAGCCTTCAATACAATCTTAAAAGGCTATCATTTTACTAAATTTATGCTATAAGAGTTTCACGGGAGAGACCACTTTAATGTGGCGCCGAAGGAGCAACCACCCCGGAAACTCTCAGGCAAAAGGACCGTAAATATTAACTCTGGAAAGAGAAAAATTCTCGCCGAAGGAGCAAATCTCTCAGGCACATAGACAGAGGGGGCAAAGAGTTAATATTTTATGAAAAGAACACCTCTGTACAATCTTCATCAAAAACATGGCGCAAAATTTGTGCAATTTGCAGGCTATGAAATGCCAATTCAATACGAAACTGGCATTGTTAAAGAACATACAACCACTAGAAATAATTCAGGAATATTTGATGTTTCTCACATGGGTCAGTTATTTTTAAAAGGAGGCGATGAATTAACTAATGATTTACAGAAAATATTCCCAATTGATTTAGCAAAAATTTCAATAAATCAAAGCAAGTATTCTTTTTTGATGAAAGAAAATGGTGGAATATATGACGATCTTATAATTACGAAATTAAAAGATGGGTACATGATAATATTAAACGCTGCTTGTAAAGAAGCAGATCTAAATATTTTAAAAAATAAAATTGGTGAAAAATATCAAATTAATTTATCAAATAACTTATCTTTAATAGCAATACAGGGACCTAAAGCAAAAGATGTTTTAGATTCAATTGTACCAGGTGTTACTAAACTTAAATTTATGAATGGTAACCAATTTAAGTACAACGACTTAGATATCTATATAACTAGATCTGGCTATACTGGTGAAGATGGTTTCGAAATTTCGATTGACAATAAAATTGTGGAGAGTTTTGTAGAAAAACTTATTGAAAAAGGTTCTACGATGATTGGTTTAGGAGCTAGAGACACTTTAAGATTAGAAGCTGGACTTTGTTTATATGGTCACGATTTAGATGAGAATACTAGTCCAATAGAGGCAAATCTAAAATGGGCAATTTCAAAAAGCAAAATTAATGGAAAGTTTCCTGGTTCAGATTTTATTAAGAAACAATATAACGAAGGTGTTTCAAAACTTAGAGTTGGAATAAAACCTGAAACAAAAGTAATAGCAAGAGAATCTACAAAAATATTTGACGAAAAAGATAACGAAATTGGAAAAGTAACTAGTGGAACTTTTGGACCAAGCGTTAATGGTCCTATAGCAATGGGATATATTCATAATGATTATTCTAAAAAAAATACAAAAATCTTTTTAGAAGTAAGAGGTAAAAAGATACCAGCAAGTATTTGTGAAATGCCTTTTTACAAAAAAAACTATGTTAGAGGAGGAGAAGAAAATGTCAGAAATTAAATTTTCAAAAGAACATGAATGGATAACAGTTGATGGTGAGGTAGCAACTATTGGTATAACTAAACACGCAACAGAGCTTTTAGGAGATATTGTTTTTGCTGAATTGCCAGAAAAAGGTTCTAATGTAAATAAGGATGCTACGGCAGGTGTAGTCGAGTCAACTAAAGCTGCTAGTGATGTTTATACACCTATTTCTGGTGAAGTTGTAGATACAAATCAATCAATTGTAGATGACCCATCCAAAATTAATTCTGATCCAGAGGGCGATGGATGGTTTTTTAAACTTAAAATTAAAGATCCAGCTGAAATGAATACTCTAATGAATAGAGATGAATATGACAAATTTGCAAAGGAGAGTGCTAGTTAATGTTACACAATTCTGAAAAAGATTTTATTAAAAGACATATTGGACCATCTAAGAAAGATGAAAAAGATATGTTAGGACAACTTGGTTATCAAAATATAAACGAATTGATTAGTCAAACTGTACCAGAAAAAATATTGTTTAAAGGAGAATTAAATATTGGTGAACCTAACTCTGAATATGAGGCACTAAGAATATTAAAAGGTTTATCTAGAAAAAATCAAATATACTCAAATTTCATTGGTATGGGTTATTATGGAACATATACCCCAAACGTAATTATAAGAAACATATTGGAAAATCCTGGTTGGTATACTTCTTACACCCCTTATCAACCTGAAGTCGCTCAGGGAAGATTGGAAATGTTGCTAAACTTTCAACAAATGATAATTGACTTTACTGGGATGGATATCGCGAATGCGTCATTGTTAGATGAGGGGACAGCAGCTGCTGAAGCTATGGGTCTCAGTCACAGACTTAACAAAAAAGATAGTGATCTTGTTTTTATTTCTAAAGATTGTCACCCTCAGACTATAGAGGTAGTAAAAACAAGAGCTGAACCTTTGGGACTTAAAGTTTTAATTGGAGATGATGAAGAGTTAAACAATATAAAAAATGATATTGTATGTGGAATTCTTCAATATCCGGGAACTTTGGGAGATATAAAAGATCCAAGTGAAAATATTAGTAAAATTAGAAAAAAAAATGGAAAAGCTATACTTGCTTGTGATTTATTATCTTTAGCAAAATTAAAAACGCCAGCAGAATTAGGCGCAGATATTGCTATAGGTAGTTCACAAAGATTTGGAATTCCTTTAGGTTATGGAGGTCCACACGCAGCATTTTTTGCGACTAAAGATGAATTTAAGAGATCCATGCCAGGAAGAATTATTGGAGTTTCTGTAGATAGACATGGAAATAAAGCTTATAGGCTCGCATTACAAACTAGAGAACAACATATAAGAAGAGATAAGGCGACAAGTAATATTTGTACTGCTCAAGCACTGCTTGCAATTGTTTCTGCAGCATACGCAATTTACCATGGGCCTAAAGGAATTAGGACGATATCGGAAAGAGTTTCTCAACTTGCTAAAAATTTTGCCGATAAACTTAAACAGTCAGGTTATGAACTTTATTCAGACTATTTCTTTGATACTGTAACAGTGTTAACAAAAGATAAAACTGAACAAATATTTCAAAATGCTTTATCTCAAAAAGTAAATATCAGAAAAGTAAATTCTGAAATGTTAGCAGTGTCTTTTGATGAAAAGAAAAATGTTTACAGAGCAAATCAACTTTTAAAAATCTTTAATTGTGCTGAAGCCATAAAAGAAAATCCAACGGAAAGTTTACCTAATCTTCCAAAAAATTTACTTAGAACTTCTAATTATTTAGAACACAAAGTATTTAATAGTTATCATTCAGAAACAGAAATGATTAGGTATTTAAAAAGGCTTGAGGATAAAGATATAGCTCTTAATCGAACAATGATTGCATTGGGTTCATGTACAATGAAACTAAATGCCGTTGCAGAAATGATACCTATTAGTTGGAGAGAATTTTCAGAACCACATCCTTTCGCTCCAATAGAGCAAATGGAAGGTTTTAGAACTTTATTTACTGATTTAAAAAATTGGTTGAGATCTGTAACTGGATTTTCAGGAGTTTCTTTGCAACCAAATGCAGGTGCCCAAGGAGAATATGCTGGTCTTATGGTGATTAGAAAATATCATATGGAGAGAGGCGAAAAAAATAGAAATGTATGCTTAATCCCAAGTTCGGCACACGGCACAAATCCTGCAAGTGCTCAAATGGCAGGAATGAAAGTTGTCGTCGTTAATTGTGATAAAGATGGAAATGTCGACTATGAGGATCTTAAAAAGAAAGCCGAACAAAATTCAGAAAATCTTGGTGCTTTAATGGTTACTTATCCCTCAACGCATGGAGTTTTTGAGGAAAGAATATCTGACATATGTGAATTAATCCATAAGCATGGAGGCCAAGTTTATATGGATGGCGCAAACCTTAACGCTTTAGTTGGTATTGCTAAACCTGGTAACTTTGGACCTGATGTCTGTCACATAAACTTACATAAAACATTCTGTATTCCACATGGTGGTGGTGGTCCAGGTATGGGACCAATAGCATGTAAAAGACATTTGGAAATATATTTGCCAACACATCCAGTAATAAAAGATTGTGGTCCTGCTACAGGTATCGGGCCCATATCTGCAGCCCCTTGGGGAAGTTCAAGTATTTTATCAATTTCATGGATGTATATAAAAATGATGGGTTCAGAAGGTCTTAAACTTGCATCACAAATAGCAATTTTAAACGCTAACTACATTGCTCACAAATTAAAGGACCACTATCCAATATTATATAAAGGTGCAAATGGAAATGTAGCTCATGAATGTATAATTGATATCAGATCTATAAAAAATGATACAGGAATAACTGAGGAAGATATAGCGAAGAGATTGATCGATTTTGGCTTTCATGCTCCAACAATGTCTTGGCCAGTTCCAGGAACTATGATGATAGAACCGACTGAAAGTGAAAGTTTAAATGAAATTGATAGATTTTGTGACACTTTAATTAAAATTAAAAATGAAATTAATAAAATAAAAAATGGAGAATTTGATAAGATTGATAATCCAATTAAAAATGCTCCACACACTGATCTAGAATTAGCATCGAATGAATGGAAACATAAATATTCTAGAGAAGATGCAGCATATCCATCAAAATTTTTAAAATCTAATAAGTTTTGGCCACCAGTTTCTAGAGTAGACAATGTATATGGTGACAAAAATCTTTTTTGTACTTGTCCAAGCATGGATGAATTCAAAGAAGATGCAGCTTAAAGGTTAATGAAAATTGCAGTAATTGGTTCGGGTATATCTGGCTTAAGCTCAGCATATTATTTATCAAAAAAACACAAGGTCGATTTATTTGAAAAAGAGGATCACTTTGGTGGACATGCACATACTATTGACATTGATTATGATGAAGATGGCAAAAAAAATTTGCCAATTGATATTGGATTTATTGTTTTTAATTATAAAACGTACCCAAATCTCATAAATTTTTTTAGTGAAAATAATATTGAAATAGAAAAAAGCGACATGAGCTTTTCTGTTTCGGTAAAAGGTAAAAATATAGAATATTGTGGAAAGGGACTAAATGGTATTTTTATAAATCGCAAGAATATTTTTAATCTTAAGTTCTTAAGAATGTTTTTCGAAATAATAAAATTTTATAATCAATGTGATAAGCTCAATGAATTAAACGATGAATTAACATTAAATAGTTTTCTTAAAAATAAAAGATTATCTCAATATTTTATTAATTATCATATTTTACCTATGGTTTCAGCTATTTGGTCTATGCCACCTTATGAGGCAGGTCAAATGCCTTTAAAATTTTTTATAAAATTTTTTCAAAATCATGGACTATTTAAATTTAAAGAAAGACCTCAATGGCACACAGTCAAAAATAGAAGCAGAACATATGTAAATAAAATTTTAGAAAAAATAAGTGGAGAGTATTTTAAAAATTATAATATTAATAAAGTTGAGAGAAAAACCGATGGTGTGAGAGTATTTTATGGAGAAGATAATGAATTTTTCGATTATGACAAAGTAGTATTAGCAACGCATGCGGATCAAACTATTTCCATAATTAAAAATCCCACTGATGAAGAAAAAAATTTACTAACTAAATTTAATTATAAAAAAAATATTGCATTGATACATACTGATGAAAAAGTGATGCCATCAAATAAAAAAGCGTGGTCATCCTGGAACTCTTCAATTAATTCAAACAATTTGAAAGAAAGCTCTATTACTTATTGGCTAAATTTATTACAGAATTTAAATGTTAGAAAAAATATATTTTTAACGCTTAATCCCTTTTTTCAAGTTGATAAAGATAAAATAATTAAAAAAATTGAATTTACTCATCCTTATTATAATCAGGAAGCTTTGAGTTTTCAAAAAAATTTAAGTAATATTCAAAATAAAAAAAATATTTTATTTTGCGGAAGTTATTTCGGTTATGGTTTTCATGAAGATGGAATAAAATCATCAATTGATATGCTTAAATTTTTAGATGATTGAAGAGTCTTATATTTATAATGGCAGGGTAATTCATAAAAGATTTAAACCAAAAGAACATACTTTTAGCTACAAAGTATTTTCTTTATTTTTGGATTTAGATGAGATCAACAAAATTGAGAAGGAAATACCTTTTTTCTCATATAATAAATTTAATCTAATAAGTTTCCATGACAAAGATCACGGTGATAGAGATAATAATTCTTTAAAAGAATGGGTAATAAGAAATTTAAAAAATATAGATATTAATGAAAAAAATATTAAAATTAAAATTCTATGTTATCCAAGAATTTTTGGATATGTTTTTAATCCACTAAGCATATTTTTTGTTTATAATTCAAAATCTTCACTTATAGCAATACTTTACGAAGTAAAAAATACATTTGGAGAACAACACACATATGTATTTAAAACAAATCAAGAAACAAAAAATATCAAAAATGATTGTATAAAAAAGTTTTATGTTTCTCCATTCATGGACTTAGATTCAAAGTATTTTTTTAGAATTGCGAATCCTGGTGAA
The DNA here is from genome assembly GCA_902585665.1 of uncultured Pelagibacteraceae bacterium. Lineage (GTDB taxonomy): Bacteria > Pseudomonadota > Alphaproteobacteria > Pelagibacterales > Pelagibacteraceae > Pelagibacter. The sequence continues at coordinate 89,956 of CACIEO010000002.1, forward strand.
AATTTATCTGTGATAATTGATCAAACAGATAAAGATGGAAAATTACTATTCGCATCTCAAGACGGTAGAAGAACAAAACTTAATACTAAAAACCTTATATTTTCGTATTTAAAACACCCTTTAATGACATTTAAAATAATATCAGCGATACATTTTGAGGCATTAAGGTTATGGCTAAAAGGAATTAAACTGGTTCCTAAAAAAATAAAAATTAAAAATAATATAAGTATTGAAAAAAAATGAAATTAGTCTCTCTTGCAGATAGAATAGTATTTTCATCTATTAAGAATTTTGAATACGGACAAATAAATTTAAAAAACTACGATGGCAAAGAATATAAATTGGGAAACGAAAACTCTCCTCTAAAAGCAAATTTAATAATAAATAAACCTGGAGTAACATTAAATATTCTAAATAAAGGAAGTATTGGTTTAGCTGAATCTTATATGCGTGGAGAATTTGAAACTGATAATTTGACAAATCTAATAGAAATTACAGCTAAAAATATTAAAAAAGTGCATAAATTTTCAGGAGTTTTAGATTTACCATTAATAAATTTTGTTAAATGTTTCTTTATTAAGAATACAAAAAAAAGAAGTAAAGAAAATATTTCTAAACATTATGATCTTGGAAACGAATTTTTTTCAATGTGGCTAGATAAAACTTTAACTTACTCAAGTGCAATATTTGATAAAGATAAAACTGATCTAGAGGCCGCACAAATTAATAAATATAAAAAACTATCATTTTTAGTTAAACCCAAAACTGGTGATAGGATGTTAGAGATTGGATGTGGTTGGGGAGGTTTTGCAGAGTATGTTGGAAAAAATTATGACATAAAGTTAGATTGCATTACAATATCTCAAAAACAGTATGAATATGCAAAGGAAAGAATATTTAAAAATGGATTAAACGAAAAAGTAAATATAAAGATGCAAGATTACCGTGACGTCAATAATAAATATAATTCAATAGCTTCTATAGAAATGATAGAGGCGGTAGGTCAAAATTATTTAAAAAGTTTTTTTAATAAAATAAAACAAAACTTGGAACCAAATGGAAGTGCAGCTATACAAGCTATCACAATCGATGATAGCCTATATAATAGATATAAGACTAAACAGGATTTTATTCAAAAATATATTTTTCCAGGTGGTTTTTTACCTTGTAAAAAAAGTTTAATAAAATACGCAAACGAAACAAACCTAAATTTTAATCAGTGCAATTCATACGGATTACATTATTCCAATACCCTAATGATGTGGAGAGATGAATTTTTAAAAAAATGGGATAATATTTCAAAACAGGGATTTGATGTAACTTTTAAAAGAATGTGGAATTTCTATTTATCTTATTGTGAAGCTGGATTTAAATCAAAAAATATAGATTTAATACAATTTTCACTACAGAATAAATAATTTATGAAAAAAATTAATTTATATAATAATTTTTTATTGCTAATTTTTTTTGTATTTATTACAAGTTGCTCTGGAAATAGTGCAATGAAACCTGAAGATTTCAAAGACCAAAAACCTAGACTTATAATTGAAGATTATTTAACTGGAAATGTTAAAGCATGGGGCATTCTTCAAAATAGATCTGGCAAAGTAACACGTCAATTTTCAGCTGATTTAGATGGTAAATGGGATGGTAATCAACTTATCTTAGATGAAAAGTTCAATTGGTCTGATGGAGAAGTGCAAACACGACAGTGGAGAATAAATAAAATTGATGATCATAATTATGAAGGAACAGCAAGTGATGTTGTTGGAAAAGCAAGAGGATATTCCTATGGTCCAGCATTTAAATTTGAATATGTTCTTCTAGTTCCTGTTAAAGGAAGAGAAATTAAAATTACTTTTGACGATTGGATTTTTAAACAGGATGATAGAGTTGCTATTAATAGAGCTACAATGACAAAGTTTGGTATAAAAGTCGCTGAACTAACTGTTATGTTTGTGAAAGATTAATTCTTTTGATACTTCGTAAGTTTACCCACCAATCTAAGATACAACCAGTTAGGTAAAATTTTTAGTATTTTTAGTACTATTGTTAATTGTTTTGGGAAATGAATTTCAAAGGCGTTTGTTTTTACTAAACCATTATAAATTTTTTCTGCAGCATACTCTGTTGTTTTCAAAAATGGCATTTTAAAATCATTTTTATCTGTCATAGGGGTTTTTATAAAACCAGGAGATATTAAAGATACTCTTACACCATACCTTTTAAAATCAAAATATAAGCTTTCAGTAAGATTGTTTAATGCTGATTTAGATGGACCATATCCAGTTGAATTTGGAAGACCTCTATATCCAGCTATAGATGAAACTATAGAGATATGTCCTTTTCCTAATTCTTTAAAATATTTTTCTACACTTTTGATAGAATTTACTGTTCCAAAAAAATTTACTTTCATAACATTTTCAATTTGTTCAACATCGATTTCCTTTTCTTTTTTAGGATCCCATGTTCCTGTTGAAAAAATACATAAATCTATTTGTCCAAATTTATTCTTAATTTCAGAAAATACTCTGCCACATTCATCTTTATTAGTTACATCCAAGGGAAATGAAAAAATATTTTCATTTTTTTTTGATATTTCTTCAAGTAATTCTAGTCTTCTTGCAGAAATTGCTACCCTCCAGCCATTTTTTGAAAATTTAATTGCAAGAGCCTTTCCAATACCAGTACTTGCACCTGTAATCCAAATTACTTTATTGCTCATTGTGAAATGATATATATATCATTATGTTCAAAAATAAATTTTTATCTTTCTTTATTTTTCTATTTGTAACATTTTCTGCATCATTTGTAGGGAGCATAGCGACAATTTCTTCTAAAGAACCATGGTATTCATCTTTAAATAAGTCCGGCCTTAACCCTCCAGATTGGGTATTCGCACCTGTTTGGACAACTTTATATTTATTTATGGCAATTGCTATTTGGTCTGCTTGGCATAAAAATTATAAAGATTTTAATCTAATTTTTGTTTATTTAATTCATTTATTTTTTAATACAACTTGGAGTATTGTTTTTTTTGTATTTCATAATATTTTTGCCGCACTTATTAATCTCATCATAATTATTGCCCTCATAATTTATTTAATGATTAGGTATAAAAAAATTAGTAATTTAAGTTTTATGTTAATGATTCCATATTTACTTTGGTGTGTTTATGCACTAATTCTTAATACAAGCTTATATTTATTAAACTAATATGGATGATGTTGTTATAGTTGGTGGCGGAATTATCGGAGCAGCTACAGCTTATTTTTTATCAAAAGAGGGAAGAAAAGTTAAGGTAATTGAAAGAGATCCAACATATAAGAAAGCATCCTTCCCATTATCACTTGGCGGATTTAGAAGGCAGTTCTTTCAAAAGGAAAACATATTACTTGGAAAGTTTGCAAGAGACTTTATAAATCAAATACCAGAATTATTAAAAACTAAAAAAAATCCAAAACCTACTGCAAGTATGGTGCCAAATGGCTATTTACTTATGTTTGGACCAGAGCATGCAGAAGAGCAATATAAAGCCCTCGAAAACCACAAAGCTTGCGATGCAGGCACTAAAAATATCAAAGGAACTGAATTAAATAAGATCTTTCCTTATATAAATTCAGATGGGATAGAAACAGCCACTTATACTGATAATAAAAGCGAAGGATGGATAGATCCTTTTATGTTTCATGGTGCTCTCAAAGGCAAGGCAATGGAACTTGGTGCAGAATTTATTAAAGGAGATGTAAAAAGCTTAAACGAAATAAAAGCTAAGACCATAATATCAGCAGCGGGATGTTGGACAAAAGAATTATTAGATGACATTCCGGTCGTTCCCCAAAAGCATACCGTTTTTAGAGTTAAGTGCCCTAAGCATATTCCTGAGATGCCATTAACAGGTGATTTGACTACTGGAGTTTATTGGAGACCAGAGGGTAAAGAGTATTTAGCAGGATCACCTATATCAACTTTTGACTCAAAAGATTTAGACCCTGCATGGAATGATTTTGAAGAATTAGTCTGGCCTGCTCTTGCAAAAAGAGTTCCAATATTCGAAGAGTTAAAGCTTACCGGAGGTTGGGCAGGTTTTTATGATTGTAATAAATTAGATAATAATGCTGTAGTAGGAAAGCACCCCAAATATGAAAATGTTTACATGGCCAGTGGTTTTACTGGTAGAGGTTTAATGCAAGCTCCGGGAATTGGTAGAGCATTAACAGAATTAATTACAACAGGATCTTACCAAACAATCGACATAAGTGTTTTCGGTGTTGAGCGTATTTTTAAGGAAAATGCAAGACCTGAACCTTACGTTTTATAATTTTTTAACTACAGTACCCAAGTAACCATTAAAACAAGATACACTAATAATTAGAAGCTGACCTTTAAAAGAATAAAAATCAAAAGAAGGATAAAAACTTATTGCAACACTAAAAAATATATAAGTTACAATAAATGGTCTTATAAACTTCTTTAAAAAAATATTATTTCTTTTTATATTTTGCAGCCTCCTCAGAACCACTAGTAGCCGACCCTTTACTATAAGAGTGAGCTCCCATACCAGCTAATTGACCGTCCTTTACAATAAGGTACTGGTTTCTGATTTCTCTTTTTTCAAAGAAACATTCTAAGATTTCTCTTACTCCATCTGCATATCTAGCTTGTGCAGTCAACGATGTACCAGATGTATGTGGCGTCATCCCATGATTTGGCATAGTTCTCCAAACATGATCATTTGGAGCAGGTTGAGGAAACCAAACATCTCCTGCATATCCACTTAGTTGACCACTCTTAAGTGCTTTAGCAATTGCATCTCTATTGCAAATTTTACCTCTAGCAGTATTAACTATATAAGCACCTTTTTTCATTTTACTTATCATAGCATCATCAAACAAATTTTCTGTTTCTGGATGAAGAGGACAATTTATTGTAACTACATCACAAACCTTTACCATTGACTCTACTGATTCATGAAATGTTAAATTAAGTTCTTTTTCAACACTATCAGGTAATTTGTGTCTATCAAAATAATGAAGATGAACATCAAAGGGTTTCATTTTCCTTAAAGCATCCAATCCAATTCTACCAGCAGCTACCGTTCCAATGTGCATACCTTCAACGTCGTACGATCTTTGTACTGCATCAGCAATATTCCAACCACCTTCATTAACAATTCTGTGTTGATTGTGGTAATCTCTAACCATTGAAACAATCATCATCACTATGTGCTCTGCAACTGATCTTGAATTACAAAAAGTTACTTCCACAACATCAATCTTATTATCCATTGCAGCTTGAAGGTCAACGTGATCTGATCCAATTCCAGCAGTAATAGCCATTTTAAGATTTTTTGCTTTAGCAATTCTTTCTTTAGTTAAATAGTAGGGGAAAAATGGTTGAGAAATAACGATATCCGCGTCAACAATATGTTTATCAGCTTCACATCCATCACCATCTTTACTGTTTGTAACTATCAATTCATGTCCGTTGCTTTCTAAAAATTTTCTTAAACCAAGTTCACCTGATACACATCCTAATAGTTGACCAGGTTTATAATCCCTACCTTTTGGAGATGGCAAAGTCATACCATCTGGATATTTTTCTAATTTTGGAAGCTCTGAAAGAGGATATGATTTTGGCATTCCTCCTTTTGGATCATCATACAATATACATAATACTTTCATTTTATCTCCTAATCTAAATTTAAATCATTAATGATTATTTATATCCAAAAGCCTACCATAAAAAGAGATATGCTAGCAATCAAATTATGTCTACTTTGGGTATTCCTTTTTAAATAAAAATTTATTAATTATAACACCAAACATAACTACGATGATTGATCCAACAAGGACTGGTGTTAATAAATAGTCAAATGAAACAGATCCTATAATTACAATTATTGGATTACCGCCTGCAGGGGGGTGTGTAACCTTTAATAAGATCATAAACATAACTCCAAAACCAACAGCTACTGGGATATTAAGAAAAATTGGCAAAGGAAAAAAATTTAAAAAAATAATCCCTATAAGAGCAGTTAAGAAGTGTCCCAAGATAATATTTTTTGGTTGTGCAAAGGGGCTTTCTGGATAACCGTAAAGAAGAACCATGGTAGAACCAAAAGAAGCTATCAAAAAAATTCCATAAGATGTCTTATATGTTAAAACTGTAAGAACACCAATTGTGATTATTGAAAAAATCCCAGCTAAGGTTGATTGTATGATTATTTTTTTTTCAATCATATCTATTTATAATTTTCTTTAAAGCATTTACTGGCAATAATAAACAATCTTTTCTTTGGAGGTTGTCTTTTTTAAAAATCGAATTAAAAGATTTCCAATATTTCGGAGTTGATTTATGCTCATCTTGAAATAAATCCTTCGCAATTTCCAAAAAGTTATTTACTTCATATACTTTTTTATTTTTTGAAATACGCGATAGAAGACTAGCTGATGCTTGACAATATATACAGGACTTAGTTTGATATCCAAAATCAATAATTTTTCTATCTTTTATTTTAAGTGTAATTTCTATTTCATCTCCGCAAATTGTATTTTTATGCTTATATTTATGAGAGTGATTTTTTATATGTTTGTAGTTTGTAGTATTTTCTGCGATCTTTATAAGCTCTAAATCCATTATTAAATTTTTTTGATTTTTTTATTAATTAAAAATTATATTGTAGTATCCTCAAATTACTATTAAAAATTCTTAATGTTTAAATTAAAAAATGAAGGTGTTGCAATTCCAGTAGTGTTAATTGCTGGTATACTATGGTCATTTGGACCTTTAGTTGTTCGTTACATGAATCAACCAGAATTAGTCCCTTGGCAGTATTTATTTGCCAGAGGAATTACCATTTTCATTTTATTAAATATTTACCTCTTTTTTGAGGAAGGTTTAGATTTTTATAAAAATTATTTAAAAATAGGATTATCAGGCTTAGTAGGTGGAGTGGGTTTGGGAACTGCTATGATTACTTTTATCTGGTCGATAACACACACAACAGCTGCAATCACATTATTATGTTTGTCAGCAATGCCATTTATTACTGCATTGTTGGGGTTTCTTTTTTTGAAAGAAAAAATTTCTACCAATGTTTGGGTTGCAATTATAATTGCTACTATCGGCATTTTTATTATGGCAATTGGTGATTTTGAAAAAGGATCGTTATTTGGCTTAACATTTGGTTTAATTTCTGCTCTTGGATTTTCAGTTTTCTCAGTTAGCCTAAGATGGAGGAAGGAAACACCTAAATTTACAACAGTTGCTATTGCAGGAATATTTTGTGCCTTAATTTCCTCAGTTGTAATTATTGAAACTCAATCGAACTTTTTATCCTCAAGCCTTAATCAAGGTTTATTTTCAGTTCATGGAACCCTCGTCTGTTTAGGTTTAATCCTTTATTCAATAGGTTCAAAAAATATACCAGCTGCAGAACTAACACTTTTATCTTTAACAGAGGTTATAGGTGGAATATTTTGGGTTTGGCTACCTATACTTGGGATAAACGAAATACCTTCTAATACAACAGTTATAGGTGGTTTCTTAATTTTTTTAGCAATTATTTATTATAGCTTGGTAATAAAGAATAATAGGAGATTTATAGCTCTTAATTAAATTTTATGAATTCTTCTAAAACAATTGTTAATAGTTGGAATGAATGGGATCCTTTAAAGCATGTGATAGTTGGAAAAGCTGATGGCTGTTGTATTCCTGCCCCAGAGCCCGCTTTAGATGCAAAGGTTCCTGAGGACTCTGAAATGAAAGGGCAGCATGGACCTAGAACAAAAGATACAGTCGATAAAGCAAATGAGCTATTAGATAATTTTACGGACCTTTTACAAAAAAGAGGAATAAAGGTAGATAGACCATTACCACTTAAACATAATCAAAAAATATCAACCCCGGACTGGGAAGTTGAAACAATGTTTGGATGTATGCCAGCAAGAGATATAATTTTGACAGTTGGTAACGAAATGCTCGAAGCAACAATGAGCTATAGATGTAGATGGTTTGAATATTTAAATTACCGACCACTTTTACAAAAATACTTCGAAGAAGATCCTAATATGAGACATGAAGTTGCTCCAAAACCAAGACTAACAGATTCAGATTATAGAAAAGATTATTTATCTGATAAGATTGGTATTCAAAAGAGATTAAAATGGACAGAGGATAAATTTTTTGTAACTACCGAGGAGGAACCATTATTTGATGCAGCTGATATTTTGAGATTTGGAAAAGATTTAGTTGTTCAACATGGATTTACCACTAATTTAAAGGGGATCAACTGGTTAAGAAGACATTTTAAAAATCACAGAGTTCACTCTGTGAACTTTCCTGGTGATCCATATCCAATTCATATTGATGCCACGTTTACACCAATTAGAGAAGGTTTGATAATTAATAATCCTCAAAGAAGATTACCAAAAGATCAAAGAAAACTATTTGAAAAAAATGGATGGGAAATAATAGATGCAGCACAACCAGCACATAATTCACCACCAGCTTTATGTTATTCATCTGTGTGGCTTTCTATGAATGTTTTAATTTTGGACCCTAAGACTGTATGTGTGGAAAAAAGTGAAATTTATCAAGCAGAACAGCTTGATAAACTTGGAATGGAGGTAATTCAAGTTGAATTAAGAGATGCCTATGCTTTTGGTGGGGGACTTCATTGTTGCACGGCTGATGTTTATAGGGAGGGAAATCTAAAAGATTACTTTCCAAATCAATAAAAAATGAAAAAAAGTGTTTATTATTGGTCTCCTTTTATTTCAAAAGTTGGAACAGTAAAATCAACTTTAAATTCAGCATGCTCACTTGCTAAATATTCACAAAATTACGACGTAAAAATTATAAATGTATTTGGTGAGTGGTCAAAATACCAAAATAAAATCGAGGAGAATGGTGTAAAATTAGAAAATTTAACTTTTAATTACTCATCCATTCTTCCTTACAAAGGTTTTTTAAAAAGTAGGCTTACTTATATTATAATTATTTTAATTTCTATAATACCACTTACTATTCTTTTAAAGAAAAATAAACCTGATTATTTCATTGCTCACTTACTTACTTCATTGCCCCTAGTATTATTTAATTTGTTAAAAATAAAAACAAAATTAGTTTTAAGAATATCTGGTCATCCTAAGTTAAATTTTTTTAGAAAAAAATTGTGGATTAAATCTAGAAAAAAAATTTCTCAAGTTACATGCCCAACTAATGAACTTCTTAAAGATTTGGTTGATTTAAAAATTTTTAATCCAGAAAAAATAGAATTATTACCGGATGCAATAATAAATCTAGAAGAAATAATTGATACCAAAAAAATAGATAATTCAGATAGTTTCTTTATTGAAAATTCAGACTTTTTTTTAGCCGCAGGTAGATTTACATTGCAGAAAAATTTTTTATTTCTTGTTAAAGAATTTAAAAAATTTTGTACCCAAAGACCAAATGAAAAACTTTTACTTATTGGTGAAGGTGAGTTAGAAGAAAAAATTAAAGATGAAATTAAAAAAAACAATTTACAAAATAATATAAAAATTATTGGTTTTACAGATAATATTTACAAGTATATGAAAAAGTCTAAAGCTTTTCTACTTACTTCACTGTGGGAAGAAGTAGGTTTTGTTATAGTTGAAGCTGCTATGTGTAACTCATTAGTTATATCTAGTAATTGTAAAAATGGTCCAAAAGAATTTCTTTCAAACGGAGACGCTGGTCTATTATTTGAAAATAATATAGAAAATAAATTATTTGAAAAGCTTATAGAATTTTCAAAACTAGATAATTCAATAATAAATAAAAAAAAATTATTAGCGAAAAAAAATTGTCGTAAATTTACTCGCTTCAGTCATTTTAAAAAATTAACAGAAGTTATTCATGATATTTAAAAAAATTTACTAATTTGGATTTTTTTTTAAATATTCTATGTACTCAATAACTTCATCAATTTTGTCGTCTTCAATATCTTTATAGCTCTTGTTAAATTTTGATTTTATGCATGAAGCAACATGGGCATAAGGATTTCTTCCTTTAGGATGATTTGAATGGTCAGGTAGTTTATCTTTTAAATAATCTCCTGCAGCAATTATGATTTTCCAGAGCTTAGTAGAATTTTCTTTATGCAATTAACTAGTTTTTTGTTGTTTTATCAACATCAAATGTTTTTAATCTATTTGCTAGCTCTTCTTTAACTTCTTTCTCTTCTATTTCTAATCGTTTTTGGTTTTCCTTTTCTCTTCTTAACATTCTTTCTTCTCTTAATTTTTCTTCCTCTTCTCTCATTTTTTGCTCTTTATCGAACTTTTCTTCCCATTCTTTGATTTTAATGTACTCTATTTTCTTTTTTCTTTCCTCTTCTTCTTTCATAGCTTTAATTGCTTTATACTTTCTTCTTTGATCTCTTAACTCTTTATTCTTTTGTTCTTCTTCTCTAACTTTTAGATCTATATCTTTTCTATTTTGCTCTTCGTCTCTTAATTTTAGTTCTTTTTCTTTTGATCTTAATTCTTTGTTAAATAAAATATTTTCTTCCTCTCTCTTAACAAGTCTTTCATTTTCAGCTTTAATTTTCTCTTCTTTTGATTTTAGTTCTCTTTCTTTGTTTTTAATATCTTCTTCCTTTGATTTTAATTTATCTAAATCTTTCTTTAATTGATCTTCTCTTACTTTTAATTCTTTTTTTTCTTTGATTAGATTATTATTTTCCTCAATTTTACGTAATTTTATTTCTTGAATCTTTTTTTGTTCCTGATTTTTTTTATAACTTGAGTATGCATTACTTATTGATTGCGCTGTAAATGAAGCAATTTTTGATAAATTACTATTATTTTTTGATTTAGTTTTTTTTTTTTTCTTAACCATTTTTATAATTACCTATTTCAACAAAAAAATATTAAATTAACAAGAGTAAGATTTATTTTTTTTTAATTAATTAAGTTTATTACACAACTTCAAGTAGATATTACTGTCTAAGTATTTTCTTTTTCTAATACCTTCTCATCCTTTTTTTTTATTACAACTCCCTTTCTTTTTAACATTTTTTGAACTTTTTCCGAGTATGGTTCATCAATATGTTCTGTTACAGGGTTTAGTTCCATTCCTAATGGAGTAATAGTTTGGGGCATCGGAGTAAATTGAGAGTCTGGATTATCAACAACTGCTCTCACTTTCATTCTATAAACTCCAAAAATTCCTATAGATGCGTGAAAAATTATTAAATATATAAAAAAACCGTTAGGACCAACAAAATCCATAAAAAATGAGCATAAAAATGGACCTATCATTGCTCCTAAACCAAAAGCAAACTGTAAACCAGCTCCAGCAGCAACAAATTTTTCCTTAGGAATAAAGTCGTTTGTGTGTGCAAATATCAAAGCAAACATTGGAAGACTGCAAAATGAAAATAATATTACAAAAAAGTAAAACCAATATTTTGGAGTTGCTAAACCTTCAGGCATATATATTTGAGATGAGGCGAATATTGCACAAAAAGCAAAAAAAGATGATCCAAATGTGCAATAAATAATCACCAATCTTCTGTCTAACGCATCAGATAGTTTACCTATTGGCCATTGCGAAATTGCGCCAGATATTGCAACCAAGAAGGTTACAATAGATATTTCAAAAATACTAAAATTCATTGATGCCGCATAAACTGCCAGCATAGAAAATAAAGCTGAATGTGTAGACCCAATTAATAATGAGCTTACCATTCCAAAAGGAGAAGTATCAAATAGGTCTCTAAGTTTCATTCCCAATATTCTTTTGAAAGTAGGAGGTTTTCTTTTTGTAAGCAATATAGGTATTAGAGATAGTGACATAATAAGAGATACTAGAATAAATGGTTGAAAGTTTTCAGGCTTACTAAAATTAATAAAAAACATTCCTAGAGCCATCGATCCATAAAGGACAATCATATAAATAGAAAGAACACTTCCTCTATTTTTATTACTAGATCTGTCGTTTAACCAACTTTCGGCAACTGTGTATAAAGAAACCATACTGAAACCAGTGACTATTCTTAAAATAAACCAGGTAAAAGGGTTTACTATTATTGAATGAAGAAGAATTACTACTGATGCAACAGATGCAAAGGCTGCAAATACTCTTATATGGCCAACACGTGAAACTAAATTAGATATAGTTTTTGCGCCCACAAAATAACCAATATAATATCCCGATAACATAAAACCAGTTGATATTAAGCTAAAATCCTCTCTTACTGCTCTGATACCTAACAAAGAACCTTGATAACCGTGAGCAAGCATTATTAAGCCCATTCCTAAAAATAGTGCCCAAGAATTATTTATAATTTTGTTCATTTAAGCGTGAGTATTCTTTTTAATTTAAAAAGCAAGTAGTTAATTTTAGTTTATGTTTTTTTTATGGCTAGGAAAGAGTGTGTTGCGATTGTGATAATTATTATTATACCACCAATTATTGTCTCTGTACTTGGCCTTTCATTTACAACTATCCAAACCCATATTGGACCAATTATTACTTCTAATAAGAAAAATAAATTAACTTCAGCAGCTGTAATATATCTTGGGGCTATTGTTACTAGAACAAATGGTATAGCAACACATAGAACACACATTAATGGAACTATAATAATATCAGTATTAATTAGGTGAAAACTTTTTAAAAAAACAAATGCAAAAGCTGCTGTGCCCAGTTTTCCAATTACAGCCGCAGGAACTAAATCTCTATCTTTGGCAAATCTTGCAAGATTTGCGTTTATTGCTAACCCAAGAGCTGTAATGAAGCCAAATATATCACCCACAATATTTCCCAACTTTACCGAGTCATAAAAGATAAATGTTACAGATAAAAAAGTTATTATAATAGCAAACCATGTTTCTTTATTTGGAGTTTCTTTTAAAAAAAAAGCTCCAACAAAAGCCGACAACATAGGTGCCATAGCTACCATTATAAGAGTATTGGCTACACTTGTATTTTGAATTGAAATAATAAAGGTAACATTGCATACAGAAAAACTTATTGCATAAAATATTCCAGTATATCCAATGTTAATTAAAGCTTTAAAAAAATTTGTTTTATAAAATAAAATTAAACCAAATAGCACTACAATGAATGGGATAAAACCTCTGTAAAATAATAATCCCCATGTTTCTATGTTACTTAATCTTATTAAAAGAGAGTCAGGAGTGATGAACAAAACACCAATAAAGGCTAATAATGAACCTTTTTTTTGATTAGATAGACTTTGCATTTATGAATTCTTTCACTTGTTCTAATGATTTAAGTTTTTCTGAGCAGGTTTGATTTTTACAAATTAGAATGAAACTTTCATCACTATCTTTATGAATAAATGTACCTTTTTCAAAGTACTTTTTTAGCAAAGTATTATGTATTGTCTCAAAATTCTTATCTTTTCCATAAAAAGTAAATGTAATGTTGTCGTTACAAATATCTAAAATTTTAATATAGCTAAACATTTGTGAGTAGGCATTATTAATTGATGAATGAAATGATTTTTTTAGAATATCAATTTTATTTTTCCATGATATTTTCTCTGTAATATTAAACAGTTTATTACAAACTAATAAAAATATACTATTTCCGTTTGGAATGTTGTTATCTATAAGATCAATGGGCTCGACAAATAAATCATTAGAATTTTTGATATTTTTTTGTAATACTTGATTTTCTTCGTTGTAAAAAAGCTCCCATGCTTTTTGTAATAATAGACAGCACTGATCTAATGATTTTTTATCATTTGTGATTTCATAAATACTTACTAATAATAAACAGAAATAAACATAATCTTCTAAGAAAACGTCTATTTCTTTTCTTTTTTTGTCATAACAGTGAAACAAATTATCCTTCAAAAGAATTTGAAGTTTGTTGAAGTAATTCATGCCTTTTCTAAAAATCTCTTTTTCCTCCAAAACAATTGATGACTGTAAAATTGTATATATCCAATAGCTATTTAAGTCTGTTTGAGTTTTGTCATCAAAAAGTGGTTTTGATCTTTTAGACCTTGTTTCTAAAAGTTTGTTCTCTAGCTCTTTAATAGCTTTTAATTCATTTTCATTGATTATATAATCCGATTTTTCAATTAGAATATTGGATCCTTCAAAATTGCCTGCTTCTGATATTTCATATTTTTTATTCAATAATTCAAACTTGTCTTTTAAAAGATTTTTTAAGTCTTGGTGCTTCCATACATAGAACTTACCCTCAACACCTTCACTATCAGCATCATATGCAGAACCTAACAAATTATCTTTGTTATTGAATTCCTGATTTATGAAATTTATACTTTGGACTAATTTAGATCTAAAATACTTATCCTTAGTGTTTTCTACATAAAAATTCAAAAGCCTTACAAACAAAATATTGTCGTATAGCATCTTCTCAAAATGAGGAACTATCCATTTATCATCGACTGTATATCTTGAAATACCTCCTCCCAATTGATCATAAATTCCTTTAGAACATATATTTTTTAAAAGTTTCTCGGTCACTTCGTAAAAGTTTTTATTTTTATTTTTTAAATAGAAATAAAATATTGTATCAAAGACATAAAACTGAGGAAATTTAGGTGCACCTTGAAATCCACCATTAGTGCTATCCATATATTGTAGAATTTTTTCTGCTAGAGGTTCCAGATCCTGATTGAGTACAGCATTTTTGGAACTCATTTCTTTAAAGATCATTTTCATTTGCTCAACTTGAGAAATAATTTTTTCTCTATTTTCCTCGTAAACTTTTGAAACATTTTCTAAAACTTTTATAAAACTTGGTCTTCCATGCATCTCTTTTGGAGGGAAATATGTGCCCCCAGTGAAAGGTACTGCGTTTTCATCTAAGAACATTGATAAAGGCCAACCACCTTGTGTACCTGTAAGTATACCTAAACTTCTTTGAAAAATATAATCTAAGTCAGGTCTTTCTTCTCTATCAACTTTAATATTTATAAATTTATTATTTAGTATTTTGGCTGTAGCTTCATCCTCAAAACTTTCATGTGCCATTACATGACACCAGTGACAACTCGCGTACCCAACACTTAAAAATATTGGTTTTTTTTTGTCTTTTGCCAATTTAAGTGTTTCCTTGTTCCAAGGCATCCAACTGACAGGATTATTTTCATGCTGCTTTAAATAAGGGCTTTTTTCGTTTTTAAGTTGATTAACCAAAGTTTAATCCTTGGAGCAGCTATAAGGTTTTCTAGAGAAAATTCTTTTTACCATAGGTTCAAATTCACTTAATGGTAAAGATTTATAGTCTGGGTCAAAGGATGCTTGATCATATTTTTCACAAAAGTTAACACAAGCTTGATAGTACTTATGATCTTTGTATTTATCTCTTTTATTTCTGTCACCTCCAAAGTGATGTGCGTAGTAGTATGTTTGAAATTCGCCATGCTTTTCAATAATCCAATGAGTTTTTTCAGATACATAAGGCTTAAGCACTGAAGCGGCATATTCTGAATGGTTCATAGGAGCAAGCTCGTCCCCAATATCATGAAGCAAAGTAGCAACAATCATTTCTTCACTTTCTCCAGCCTTTAAAGCTCTCGTAGCACTTTGCAGGGAATGCTCTAGTCTTGAAATTTTATATCCATCTAAAGTATCAGTTAATCCCGACATAAACTTTAAAATTCTATCAGCAGTTTTGCTAGCATAATCTTTTTCGTGTTTATCTAATAAAAGATAATCATCTTTAGTTCCCTTCTTCATCTCTGTGAAACTTACTTTTTTCATTAGTTATTAGATCCTGTGCTTAACAACGATAATTGTGTAACTTTATCTTCACCTAATTCATCAATTATTTTAACAGGATAGTCTCCTGTAAAATAATGGTCGGTTAATTGAGGATAATTTTCATTTCTTTTTTCATACCCCATTGCCCTGTATAATCCATCAATACTCAAGAATTTTAATGATTTTGCAGAAATAATATCTCTAATTTCATCTACTGTTTTGTTTGCGGCTAATAACTCTTTTTTGGTTGGCATATCAACTCCATAGAAATCTGGAAATTTAATTTCAGGACTTGCTATTCTCAGATGAACTTCTTTTGCTCCTGCATCATAGAGCATTTTTACTATTTTTGAGGACGTTGTACCTCTTACAAGCGAGTCGTCAACTAAAATAATTTTTTTATCTTTTATTACGGAGTGATTTGCATTTAATTTTAATTTTACACCTAAACTTCTAATTTTTTGTGATGGTTCGATAAATGTTCTACCTACATAGTGATTTCTAATTAAGCCTAGATCAAAGTTAATTTTTTTTTGTTGTGCATAACCTAGTGCTGCTGCATTACCTGAGTCAGGTACTGGTACAACTAGATCTGCATCAATCTTTTCTTCTTTTGCTAATTCTGCACCGAAATTTTTTCTATATTCATAAGCAGTTTTACCGTTTAAGATACTATCTGGTCTTGAAAAATAAATGTATTCAAATACACATGGTCTAATTTTTTTTTGAGGAAAAGGTTTAATACTTTGTAATTTACCATCTTCAATACACACTATTTCTCCATTCTCAACATCTCTAATATATTTTGCTCCAATAATATCTAGAGCACAAGTTTCAGATGCTAAAACATAAGAGCTTTTTAATTTACCTATAACCAAAGGTCTAATTCCAAACGGATCTCTTGCTCCTATTAAAATATTTTGTGTTAACACAACTAAAGCATACCCTCCTTGTATTTGAAACAAGGCATCAATTACTCTATCAACTGTTTTTGATCTTTTTGATCGCGCAATAAGTTTTACAATCGTTTCAGTATCAGATGTTGTGTAAAAAATTGAACCTTCTTGAACCATTTTTGTTCTTAATTTAATTGCATTTGTAAGATTTCCATTATGTGAAACACCAATACCACCTGCATTAGTATCTGCAAAGAAAGGCTGTATATTTCTTAATGTTGTTCCTCCTGTAGTGGAATATCTATTATGACCAATTGCAAATCTTCCAGGTAATGTTTTAATAACTTTTTCTTTACTAAAATTATCTCCTACTAAACCAAATCGTTTTTCTGAATGATACTTTTCACCATCAAAAGATACTATCCCACATCCCTCTTGTCCTCTGTGTTGTAGCGCATGTAATCCTAAAGCAGTAAGAGTTGAGGCGTCTGAATTATCACTAATTCCAAAAACTGCACATTCCTCTTTTAATTTTGGATTATATGTCTGAAACTTTTTCTTTAGCATCTTCATATTCTTTTTTGCTTGGAAATTCTTTTATTAGATAATTACTACCTTTTTCAACATATGAAAAGGTAAATGATTTCTTAATATCTAGTGGCCATTTTTCAGAATTATACACAATATCTGTAGTAGCAAATAAACAAACACAAACAATATACGCTTTAACGAATCCAAATAAAAAACCAAAAAAAGTATCAACTTTCCCCATGCCTGTATACTTAACAGTTCTTTTGATACCTTTATTGATTAAAAGAATAAAAAAAATAATCACGACGAATAACGATATTCCCAAAAGAATATCTAATACATATTCATTGTCTATAATGCCTTTAACATAAGGTTTAGCATTTGGGAATATTATTAAAGTTAAAACATAAGCCAAAAGCCACTTTGCAGCAGACAGTAAACTTAATACAAATCCTTTAATAGAACAGCGAATTAAATAAAGAATTGTAATAATAATATATATTAAATCAAAAACTGATATTTCATTAAAAATATTCTTAATAAATTCCATTAAATAAATTATTTATCATCAAATGGTTTTGTGACTAAAATTAACGATGGTAAAAGTGTAAGAACTGAAATCATAGCCAAAAGCATTGCAATCCCAGTAAATACTCCAAAATAGATTGTGGGAATAAAATTTGAGAACACAAGTATTGAGAAACCAAAGACTATAGTAATCGAGGTATTCAAAATTGCGACACCTACCGTAGAGTGGCAAAGTTTTATTGTTTTTTTATAATCTTTTAATTCAGCATATTCTTCTTTAAATCTATAGATATAGTGGATACTATTATCTACTGCTATTCCAATTGTAATTGCCGCAATAGTAATAGTCATCATATCAAGTGGAATACCCATTATTCCAATAATACCTAAAATAAAAAAAGCAGCAATAAAATTTGGAACAACACCTAAAATAGAAATTTTTAAATTTCTAAATAAAATTAAAAACATCGTAAAAATTCCAATCATTACAAAACCAAGTGTTAAAATTTGAGATTTAAATAAACTTTGAAGTAAATTATTAAAAAGTATTAATACACCAGCTAATTTGAATTCTTCTTCTTTTAAATTAAGTTTATTCTTTAAATCAAAATTTATCTGATTAATTAAATCATTTCTTCTTAAATCAGGTAAAGAGTCCTTAACTCTTAGGCTTATTCTTGCTTCATTATCTTTAATAGATATATAAGGATCAATAATCTCTTTTTTAATAGTTTCAGGGATTTTGGTATATAAAACTCCCATTTCAAGTGTACCTAATGGCTTGTTATTATTTAATTGAGTGGCAACTTCGATAATAGATGCAAAAGATAAAACCTTTCCAACAGCAGGTAGACTATCTAAATAATCATGAATTTTGTCTATTTTGTCTATTTTATCTCTCGTGAACCAATACTTCTCTACATTTTGTTCATCATCACCCCAGTCCTCAAAATCGTCTTCATCACTATCATTTGATTTTTCCGTCTCACCAAATTTCACTATTACATCTAAGGGAGTTGTGCCCCCAAGCTTGTCATCTATTAATTTCATCCCTTTGTAAATTTCTGTTTTTTTATTAAAATAATTAATAAAACTATTTTCCACTTCCAATCTTGAGATACCAAAGAGACTGAGAAAGATTATTACAATTGTTGTTGAGAAAATTATTTTTTTTTTATTTATAGCTATATCTCCTAAAATAGAGGTTACTTTAGAATCTTTTTGATTTTTTAATTCCACTTTATTTTCAGAAATAAAATTAAGTAATGTAGGTAGAAGAGTAAATGTTATAATAAAAGATGTTACTAAACCTAAAGTCATCATCCAACCAAAGTCAATAATTGGTTTTATTTCACTAAAAACTAAAGATAAAAAAGCGCATATAGTTGTTAAAACCGTATAAAGTATTGGCCAAAACATTTTTCCAGTTGTTTTGTTTAAAATTTCGAAATTATTAAAATTAGGAAATTTTTTTTTGATTTGAAGAAATCTAGTACTCATATGAATATTCATAGCCATAGTTAAAATAAGCATGAGAGCAATAAAGTTTGATGATATTACAGTCACTTTCCAATTTAGTATACCCAGTAGACCAGTCATAATTAAAACTGAAAAAAAGCAGCTACTAATTGGAACAATTATCCAAATGAGCTTTCTAAATACAAACCATAAAGTTGCAATAATAAAAAGCAATACAGCAACTCCAAAAACCACAATATCATTTTTGATAAAAGTCATCATGTCATCAGCTATCATAGGTATTCCACCTAGAAAAATATTTGCATCTTGTTTGTAATTTTGAATTATTTTTCTTATTTCAATTATATTTTGATGATTTTGTTTTTTTAGTTTTTCTTTATAATTTTCTATGGCTTTTTTATCTTTTAATTTACTTAATACTTCGTCTTTTTTAATATTTACAATGATACCAGTTGTTTTTCCATCTTCACTAATTACAAAGTTTCTAAAAACAGGACTATTCAAAATTTCATTAAAACCTCTTATTTTATCAACATCATCATCTTTTAGTGTAACAAAATTATTTAACCTATCTTTTAATGGTTTATCTGAATTATTTAATAATGGAACATCTAGGACAGTAATTACACTATGGACCCAGCTTAAACTTTGTAATTTAAATTTTAAACTAAGAAGGTTATTTATAGAGCTATTATTTGTGAGAGGATCTTTTGGGGTATACGTTAAAACTAAAAAATCTTTAGCACCATATCTTTCTGTTACCTCACGTAAATATTCTAAATCTGGATCTCCTTCAATTAACAGTGTATCTGATGAAGCATCAAGTTTAAATTCTTTTGAAAAATAACCAAAGCTAATTAACGTAATTAATAATAATAATAATATAGATTTTGGATTACTTAGAACTATATTTTTATATAACTTTGAAAACATTTGTAAGTTATATATATTTTAATTTAACTATTTTGAGTATCTCTAAATTTGGTGAACATTGCCTCAAATTCTAAAGGCACACTGCCCGTTGGCCCATGTCTTTGTTTACTAATTATAACCTCTGCTAGATTCGAAACATCATTCATTTTAGCCTGCCATTCAGCATGTTCCACAGTTGCCGGCCTTGGTTCTTTTCTCTCTAAATAGTAGGCTTCTCTATATACAAACATCACTACATCCGCATCCTGTTCAATTGAACCAGATTCCCTTAAATCTGAGAGCAAAGGTTTTTTATCATCTCTTTGTTCTACAGCTCTAGAAAGTTGTGATAAAGCTAGCACTGGCACAGATAATTCTTTCGCAAGTGCTTTAAGGCCTTGAGTGATTTCAGAAATTTCCTGAACTCTTCCATCCTTGGTGTTTACCGCTCTCATTAACTGGATATAATCAATCACAACCAAGTCTAATCCATATATCCTTTTTATTCGCCTCGCTCTATTACTAAGAGCAGCAATACTAATAGCTGGAGTTTCATCAATAAATAAAGGTAGTTCAGAAATATTTTTTGATGTTTCTATAAATTTGTCGAATTGCTCCTCAGAAATTCTACCTCTTCTAATATCATTTGATTTTATCCTAGATTGCTCTGCAAGAATTCTTGTTGATAATTGTTCTGACGACATTTCCAGAGAAAAGAATGCTACAGAAGATTTTTTTCCATTTTGTTGAAGTTTACTCGCTGCGTTAAATGCAATATTTGTTGCAAGAGCAGTTTTACCCATTGAGGGTCTTCCAGCAATTATTATTAAATCTGATTGGTGTAATCCTCCAAGTTTTTCATCAATATCCCTTAAACCTGTTGGAACCCCAACAATACCTTCCTCATTTTTATAGGCGTTTGATGCCATCTCTATTGTTAATTTCATAGCTTCATCAAACTTAACTAATGAAGAGTTAAATGAACCTTTTTCTGCCAGGTCAAATAATAGTTTTTCGGAATTTTCAATAATACTTTGTCCGGTGTTATTTAAGTCATTTAATTTTGCAATATCAATTGTATTTTCAGATATTTTAATTAGCTCTCTTCTCACGTAAGCATCGTAAATTATTTTTGAATATTCTATTGCTTGCCTTGTGGAAGTTGAGAATTTTGTTATTTTTACTAAATATTCTGGTACGTTAATATCATCTTTTTCATTTTCAAAATAATTCTTGAGTGTGATTGGATTTGCCAACATACCTTTGTAAATTAAACTTTCAATCGCTGAAAAAATTTTTTGATGCATTGGATCATAGAAATTTTTATTTGATATAATAGTATTTATCTCATCAAAAATTTCATTGGTGAGCAGAATAGAACCGATTACGGATTGTTCAGCTTCTAAATTGTTGGGAAGTTCTTTAAAATTATTTTTTATTAGTGAGAAGTTTTTCTCCATCTGTGCATTTATATATTTAAAGACATATTTATAAATATAAAAATGGTGGTGGGGATATTTTTGTATAATTATTAAGCTGCTTCAGCCGCGATAACTTCAATTTTTATCTCAACCTGTACTTCAGGATGTAGATTAACTTCTGCTTTAAAAGTTCCAAGAGTTTTAATATCATCTTTAAGTTGTATCATGGAAGGTTTGACTTCAATCTTATTTTCATCAAATATAATTTTTGAAATTTCCGTTGGTTTTACTGAGCCATAAAGTTCCTTATTTTCAGTGCTTAATTTTTTAATAGTAAATTGTTTATTTTTCAATTTTTCAAATATATCTTTAGCCTCTTTTCTTTTTTCCTGATTTTTCTTGTTAAGATCTGATTTTATTTTTTCAACTTCTTTAATATTTTCTTTTGAAGCAAAAAGGGCTTTTTTTTTTGAAATTAAAAAATTTCGAGCAAAACCTCTTTTCACATCAATTATTTCACCTATTGAACCTAATTTTTTTATATGTTCAAGCAAGATAACTTTCATTAAATTAATCCTAAATTACGAGCTCTTTTAATCGATAATGATAATTCTCTTTGTTTCTTTTGACTAACGTTTGTAATTCTTGACGGTAATATTTTTCCATTTTCAGATACATATTTTTTTAAAAGCTTGATATTCTTATAATCAATTATTGGAGCACCCTTGATTGAAAAGGGACATTTTTTTTTAAATTTGTATCGATTGTTTTGAAAAATACTTAATTTTGCAAAGTTACTTTGAGATTTTTTTTTGTTATTATTTCTTTTTTTTTGCATTAATTTTCATCTTTTTTTTTAGCATTAGTTTTTTCTTCATCCTCTTTCTTCGAAAAATAGTTTGTATCTAGGTCAAATTTTTTTACTTTAACTGTCATATATCTAAGTAAATTTTTATCTAAACTCTCATTTTTTTCTAGATCAGAAATAATACTAGTCGGTCCTTTAATTTTAAAATGTATATAATTCCCCTTCTTATTTTTTTTAATCATATATGCCAGATTTATAAGTCCCCAGTTCTGCGTTTGGACAATCTCACCATTATTTTTTGTTACAATATTTGAATACTTTTCAGTAATTTGTTTAATTTCCGAAGGACTTACGTCTTGTCTTGCTACAATGGTATGTTCGTATAAGTTCATATATGTTATTTAATAAAAAATGAGGATATACTATTATAATTCTTTAATTACAATACAAAAATATAAAAAATATTAATGTTTTCTATTATTTTTCCAGGGCAGGGCTCACAATCACCAGGAATGTGTAAAGATTTTTATTTGAAATATGATCTAATAAAACAAATTTTTAAAGAAGCAGATGATATTTTAAATTTTAAAATATCCACATTAATTTTAGAAGGCCCAAAGAAAAAACTTAATTTGACCGAGAATACTCAACCAGCAATTTTCTTGGTAGGTTATTCAATTTTTAATTTATTAAAAAAAGAACACAATATGGATTTTTCAAATGCAAAATATTTTGCAGGACACTCACTTGGAGAATATACTGCTCTATGTGCGGCTGGGTATCTTAATTTTTCAGAAACTTTAAAAATTTTAAAATTAAGAGGCCAGGCTATGCAGAATTCTATCCCCCAAGGACAGGGTGGGATGATTGCTGTTCTTGGCTCCTCTATTGAGATAATTGAAAATTTATTAAATGAAAATAAAAATAAATATAAATGTTTTATAGCAAATGATAATTCCGATAGTCAGATTGTTTTAAGTGGAAAAATAAACGAATTAGAAAGTTTTGCAACAGATCTTAAAAAAAATTCAATTAAGAGTGTCATGTTGCCTGTAAGCGCTCCATTTCATTGCGAGTTAATGAGTCGTGCAACTAAAGTTATGGAAAATGAAATAAAAAATTTAAATTTTCAAGTTTCAAACAAAACTCTTGTTTCAAACGTCACAGCAAAAAAAATGACAGAAATATCTGAGATAAAAGAATTATTAGTTAAACAAATTGAAAGTAGAGTTAGATGGAGAGAAAGTGTAAGATATATGATTAAAGAGGGTACAGATGAGTTTATTGAAATAGGACCAGGAAAGGTTCTTTCAGGATTAATAAAAAGAATAGATAAAGATTTAAAAGTGAGTGCAATAAATAATGAAGAAGATATAAGTAATATTAAAAAATAAAATGAACTTCAAAAATAAAAAAATATTAGTTACAGGTGCGACTGGTGGAATTGGGGACTCTATAGTCAAAAAATTTCTATCTTTAGACGCAAGTGTATTAGGTACAGGAACAAATAATGAAAAATTAGAGGCACTAAAAAAAAATTATCCAAAAATTGAGACAGTAAAATTTGATATTAGCGAACATGAAAAGATAGATGAATTTATTGAAAATGTTTTTTCGAAATTGGGTGGACTAGATATTTTAATTAATAATGCAGGTATCACCAAAGATAATTTATCATTAAGAATGAAGAATGATGAGTGGCAAAAAATAATAGACATCAATTTATCATCAACTTTTTATTTGTGTAAAAGTGCTATTAAAAAAATGTTGAAAAATAAGTATGGCCGGATTGTAAATATTACTTCTATTGTTGGCCACACAGGAAATATAGGTCAGGCGAATTATTCAGCATCTAAAGCAGGTGTAGTAGCTATGTCGAAAAGTTTAGCTATTGAGTATGCGAAAAAAAATATTTCAGTAAATTGTGTATCTCCTGGATACATTCAAACAAAAATGACTGAAAAAATATCTGAGGAAATGAAAAATACACTTTTATCAAGAATACCAATGAATAAACTGGGAACAGCCGATGATGTCTCAAATACAGTCGCTTTTTTATGCTCAGAGTCATCGTCTTACATTACTGGTGAAACTATACATGTGAATGGAGGCATGTATATGGCTTGACAAAGTTGACAGATAATCTATAGACAAAAAAAGAACAAAAGGATTTATATGTCTGATGATATTTCAAATAAAGTTAAAAAAATAGTAGCAGATCACTTAGGAATCGAGGAGGCAAAAGTCACAGATGAAGCAAGTTTTATTGATGACCTAGGTGCTGACAGTCTAGACACGGTTGAATTAGTCATGGCTTTTGAGGAAGAATTTGGATCTGAGATTTCGGATAGTGAGGCTGAAAAAATTTTGACTGTTGGTGATGCAATTAAATTTATAGAAAGTAAAAGCAATTAAAAGTTCATTGATGTCCATTAAGACAGATGGAATTTTATTTATATTTTCATCGCCGTCGGGAGCAGGTAAGACCACATTAGTTAAACTCTTAGAAAAAAAAGAAAATTTTTTTATTTCCGTATCGCATACAACAAGAAAACCAAGAAGCAATGAAGTACATGGAAAAGACTATTATTTTGTAAGTGATAACGAATTTAAAGAATTAATTAAAAAGGAAGAATTTTTAGAACATGCTAAAGTTTTCAATAATTATTATGGAACATTGAAAAGACCAGTAATGGAAAAATTAAATCATGGACAGAATGTATTATTTGATATTGACTGGCAAGGCACAAAGCAGATTAGGGATAAGAAGATAAAATTTAAAATAATATCAATCTTTGTATTACCCCCAAGTAAGCAAGTTTTATACAATAGATTATCCAATAGAGACATGAAAGATAAGTTGATAGCCTCAGAAAGAATGAAAGAGTTTTATAAAGATGTAAAGCATTGGATTGATTATGACTTTGTTGTAATTAACGATAATTTAGAAAAATGCTACCAGGAAGTTTCTGAAATTATAAATAATTTTGAAAAATTTAAGCATTCATATTTAGCAAAAAAAGTAAAAATAGAAAATCATGTTAAAAAATTACTTTCTTAATTTTTCAAATTCATGAACTAAATTGTAATAAATTTCTGGTTTTAGATTTTGTGGTCTGCAGTTTAAATCAATACTGAGATTTTCAGCAATCTCAAGGTAATTATCGAATAATCCTTTAAGTTGATTTTTTATTTTTTTTCTTCTTTGATTAAAAAAAATTTTTGTAATTTTACCCAGAGTTTCTGGTTCTTTAAATAAATTAAAATCTTCTTTCATTTTAAAAAAAAGTAATGTGCTTTTGACTTTTGGCTTTGGAAAAAATGAAGTTGGGCTTATATCAAATAGTTTTTTTACTGTAAATTTCCAATTTGTTAAGATAGCTAATCTTCCATAATTAGATGTGTTTGGTTTGGCTATAATTCTATCAGCCAATTCTTTTTGAAACATAAAAATAAAAAATTTTAATGGAAGGTTCTCCCTATTTAAAATGAATCTTATTAATATTTGCGATGAGATATTGTAAGGCAAATTTCCAAAAACAATTGTTTTTTCATTTACTTTTTCTTTTAATGATAATTTTAAAATATCATCATTAATAATTTTAACTTTATTATATTTTCTTTTTAAATCTAAATATAAGTTTTTATCTTTCTCTATTAATAAAATTTTCTTTGGTTCTTTTTTTAGAATAAATTCTGTTAAATTTCCTGTTCCTGGACCTATTTCTAAAATCTCACTATCGTTACTTATTGGATAAGCTTCTGTTATTTTTTTTATAATATTTTTATCTATTAGGAAATTTTGGCCTAAACTTTTTTTTGGTTTTATTCTCACTTAATTTTATTTGTAAATAATAAAGCATTTATTAAACTGTCTGCGCTTGATTTATTTTTACCTAACATACTTTCATTGGGTCCATGATCTGGAGTTATTCTTAGAAATGGAAGACCAAGTGTAATATTTATAGCATCAAATCCGTAAATAGTTTTAATTGGAGTGAGTACTTGGTCATGATACATTCCCACAACCACATTGAATTTTTTATAATTTTTTTCTAAAAAAATAGTATCTGCAGGAAAAGGACCAGAGACTATAATTTTACTTTTTTTCAGTTGTTTTATTGCTGGCGATATTATCTTATCTTCCTCTGATTTGTTCTCAAATGATTCACAATGTGGGTTCATACCAGTCAAAGCAATCTTTGGTTTTATTTTCAAATATTTAATGTAAAAACTATTTATAGTTTTAACACTGTTAATAATTTTTTTTTTTGTAATATTTGAAAAAATTTTTTTTAATGGCAAATGAGTGGTGATAGGACTTACTGAGAGAATATTATTATATATTAACATAACTTCCTTATTTTTATTTCCCGTTTTTGAGGCAAAATATTCAGTCATCCCAGCGTATTTTTTCTTCAAAAAATTTTTTTTTGATATAGGTCCATTAATTAAAATTTTTACTTTCTTTTTCTTAACAAGATTAATGGCAATATCGCAGCAATCATTAATATAGTTATTTGATTTATCGCTAATTTTATCAAAAATCTTTTTATAATTAAAATTTACATTAATTATATTAATTTGATTATTTTTATATCTAATAGGTTTTGAAAAGTTTTTGTCCAATTCATTGATATAAAATTTATAGTTATAAAAATTAATTTGATCTTGAAGGAGTTTTTTTGATCCAATTAGTATGATAGGTGATCTAATTTTTTTTATACTTTTATTTTTTAATGATTTTAAAAAAATTTCATAAAATATACTATATGGTTCACCAGCTATTAAAACTATTGGTCTATTTTTCATCTATAACAGTGTTAAGCTCAACTTTTTTAAAATATATATTTGAAAATCGGTTAAGTTGTTTATTTCTTTCCATCATTAAGGCTTTTTTAAATTCTTCATCAAAAGAAACTTTAGCTTTCAATTTTCTCTTATCTTTCAACATTATGATTAATTTACCGTCAGGTACATCAATTACATCACTCATTTCAAGATTTTCTAAATTTTCTATCTTACCAGCAATTTGTTTCGATAACTGATTTTTTTGTACCCATCCTATATCTCCACCATTTGAAGAGGAGGCGGAGATACTGAAAACTCTAGCTGTATTTTCAAATCCAATTTCATTTATACTGTTTTTAATTTTCTCAACCTCTTCTTTTATTTTAGAAGTAGAGGATGGTGAAAATAAAATTTCATATAAATAGTATTCTTCTATTTCATTTTTTATATTATTTAATCTGTCTTTAAGGCTATTTTTAATTTTATCCTCATCAATAGATAATTTGTTTTTATATTTATTGAAAATAATCTGATTCCATAAAATTTCAATTTCAATTTTTTTTTTTATATACTCCTTTGACAAATTGAGATTTTTGATTTGTTTCTCAAATTCAGAAATATTATTAATACCTAGAGATGAGATTAAATTAAATAGATTTTGATTAACGACTTCATCATTTAATCCAAATTTGAAAAATTTTAATATTTCAATTTCTTTTATTTTTTCTCTAATAATAGATTTACTTGCATACATTACTAAAGATTCATCATCCATATTACGTAATTCTTTAGATAACAATTTTAAATATGTAATCTCATTATTAATCTCTACGTTTGTAATTGGATTATTATCAACTGTATAAATTATGTTAATGGTGTTCGCTATGGAGTTATTAGCATATATTAAAATAAAAAATAAAATTATAAATTTAATTGTACCTTTCATTATTTATTAACATTTGGAGATGCAAATTTGCTAAACGGAATAATTGTTAAAGTAAACAAAATTTCCTCTTCAGGTTTAATATCACTATCACTGTAAAAATTTTTGTTATATTCTATAGCAGCTCTTAAACAGTCATTTTCATATTGATAAACAAGATTATAGAATTCTGTCATATTCAATTCTCTATTTCTTCTTGTGGCAAAACTTAAGCTATTATTCTCGTCAAACGAATATTTTGTTTGATTACTAATAAAACTTTTGTTTCCCACCTCACCATCCTCCTCTAAATACTGAAATGTAGTTATAAAATTATTTACAGTTAAATTAGCATCAATTGAATTATAA
The DNA here is from genome assembly GCA_902585665.1 of uncultured Pelagibacteraceae bacterium. Classification (GTDB taxonomy): domain Bacteria; phylum Pseudomonadota; class Alphaproteobacteria; order Pelagibacterales; family Pelagibacteraceae; genus Pelagibacter. The sequence goes on from CACIEO010000002.1 coordinate 118,356, forward strand.
TTCAGTTTATCTATGTTGTTATCAACCATAAAATCATACTCAAAATTTAAGTTATCGAATAGATCAAATTTTATGTTTCCAATAATATCTGAATATTTATTATTTAAAGTACTATTTTTTGGTAAATCTGGATTTGCTTTATCTCTTAAGACTTGACTTAAATTTAGTGAAATTTTTTCTCCACCAATTTTATCTCTGAATGAATATTCTAATCCTGTTGTTATTGATTGACCACCCTCAACTCCATCGCTTATTCCTAGTCTGTTAATTGAGCTTATGTTACTTATATCAATTCTTCTATCCTCGTTTGACATATTTTTTGTGTTATTAGGACTGAATCTTAAAGATAATTTTGGTTTTAAAAAACTATTGTAAAACTCGCCTTCTTTCTTTAACGGATAACTCATAGTATACATTAATTTTGTGAGTAATTTTGTGTTTGTGTTTGACTGGTTTTTAGACCCAGTTTTTTCTCTTATATTCGGGTTTTTAAATAATAATTTAAAATCATTACTTAATCCTCTATCATTGAAACTCGTATCTGATGTAAAGATAATATCTGTAATTAAACTTTGTTTGGTTTTATTTGTATCGAACTGTTTCTGAAACAAATTAGAATTTAAGCTTATAGATCCAGGCAAATTAGTTTCCCCAAATTCTTTGTTAAATTCAACATTTGGGTAAATATATTCATATCTATCACTACTATTTTTGGTTAAGTCCTCGTAACTTTCTACTGATACTTCAAGTGATGAATTTTGTTCACTTCCATAATATCTAAAAAATGAATGCATCAAATTTTCACTTTCTATCAAACTAGACTTAGGTTTAAACTTTTTTAGATAAGTATCGTTTGTAACTTGTTCTATATTTATTTCTAAATCAGATGTTTCAAAAAAAGTGCTGTCAAAGTTTATTGAGGTATTTGAAAAAAAATGAGATTTAGTTGACTCTTCGTTATTATTTAACATTGATGTAAACATACCAACATCCATTATATGATTTAAATTTTTTTCAACTTGCCTGTATTCGGTTTGCAACATTAAATTGTTATTCGTAAATATTCTTGGTTGAATAGTTAAATCTTTATTAATATCCAGAACTTTAAAATATGGTAAATTTAATGAAGCACCTGTATTTCCAGAGTCATTTAAACTTGGAATTAAAAAACCAGATTGTCTTTTTACACTTGGGTCTGGGTGAAAAAACTTAGGAAAGTACACTACTGGTTTATCATAAATTTCAAGCCAGGCTTTTTTATAATTAATTATTTTTTTGTTTTTATCATGCTCGACTTCTTCTGCTCTAATTTTCCAAGGTGGGCATTTCTCTCTTTTTTTACATGTTGTAAATATTCCTTTAGAAATTTTTGAAAAATTCTTATCAGAACTAATTTTATTACCATATAATCTAGGCTCATTTTCTGGATTATTAAACATGCTTTGGTTAAATTTTAATTTTAAATCTTTACCGTGAAATTCGCCATTTTTTAAATCTCCAAAGAAATTATCTAATTTTGAAATATTTCCTTGATTATCTATCAGTTCAACATTTTTTGCTTTTAGAACTTCTTCTTCTACAAAAAACATAAACTCCTCAGTTTTAAAATTATTTTGATATTTATCTTTTATGGTAGTATTTTTGGATGAACTTAATGTTCCTTCTTTTTTTAGTATCACAGCATCTTTAGTATCTATTATATAATTATTATCTATATTTATTTGTGTATCACCATAAGTAATAATCTTTCCTAAAGTTTTGAAATATTTAATTTCATTTGATCTAATTAAGGTTTTATCATTTGAATTTTCAATCAATATATTTCCCTTTAAAAGTAACTCATTTTTAACTTTGTCATATTCGAATTCATCTGCAATTATTTCAGTTTTATCATCAGTTGTTACCTTCACACCTTTTTTTGAAACCAGCTTTTTTCCTTCATTAAGAATTTCTATTTCCTCTCCCTCAAAAATAAATTCTTCTGAAATCCCTTGATAGCTGGTACTTATGATAGTGCATAGAACTAAAATTAATAATTTTGAGTAATTTTTCATTTTATTTTTCATTAATCCTTACTAAACCAATTGAGCAAAATAATGATATTATTAACAATGGTAACCAAATTGAGAAAGTCTCTGGTAACCTTTCATTTTGTCCGAGCAAGCTCGAGAAATAATTCATGTAATAAATTAAAACTGAAAAAAGAGTTCCCATTACAATATGAAATACCTTAGAGTGATTTCTTTTTATGTTTAGCATAACAACAGCTGAGAAAACGGTCATTATAGTAAGATAAAATGGATAAGAAATTAATTTTTGAAAATGAATATTAATATTTGTCACAGAATATCCTAAATTATCATAGTTTTTTTTTAATTTGTTTAACTCATATATATTTAATGACGAAAGATCGGAAAAAAGCTTATTTATTTGCTCTGCATCAAAATTGCTTTTAAAATTTACGTTTTCTCTAGTTTTTAATCCATGATTCACCCTAGAAAGGCTCGCCTTTTTTATAATCCAAATATTATTTTCTATATTAACTTCATCAGCAACTATATTTAATAAAATTGAGTAATCATCTGAAAATTGATTTATTGTAACATCCTTAAGATATTTACCCTCAATCTTAGACGCATTAATTATATTAATCTTGCTATCAATCTCATCTTTAATCCATAAACCGTTTTCTGTTACAATAGCTAGATACTTATTGTCTCCAGAATATTTATTTTTCATTTCTAAATAGATAAATTTTAAATTTGAGGATAAATTATAAAATAGTGTTATTAAAAGTATTGAGATAATAAAAGACGATAAAGATAAAATACTTATTATTTTAAAGTTACTCAAGCTTATTTTTTTAAAGATGTCTAGTTCTTCTTTATCCATCAGTTTTAAAAATAGAAATTGTGTTGCTATAAAAAATATAAAAGGGAAAGTTTCATAAACTATAGATGGAGAGGTTAACAAGGTCAAAAGAAAAGGGTAACCTGGGTGAATATCTGTATCCTTAAAAAACGTTAATTCTTCGAAAACATTTAAAATTATAATAAGAGAAAAAAAAGAAAGTGTAACATATACTAAAATTTTCCAAAATGATCTTATTAGGTATGATTGATATACTTTAATCATTTTCCTTCTCGTAGTTTAAGAATTAAAAAAATATAACCAGAAATAAATAACAGTATGGGTAGTGCTGAAAAGATAATACCGCTCGTGATATCATTAATATATCTTGATGAGACTTCAGATAAAACAATTACCAAAAATACCATTAGAAATAAAAAATATTGTATTCTGGAATATCTAAAATTATCTTTATTAAATAAAATAATTATTGATGATAATAAAACAATTACTGGAATAAAAAATGGCTTAATACCTCTTTTGAAAGTTTCCTCTATTACATCACTATAAACACCTGGCGTACATTTTAAAAAAGAATTATAAGGCAGATCAAAATTTTGATTAAATTTAAGTTTATACAAACACAAAAAAATATTCCATGTATCTATCTCCTGTATTTTTGGAAAAACCGTAGTTTTTGTTTTGTATTTAGACAGATCAAATTCAGTTTTTTTAAAGGAAAATGTAGTAATTTTTTTATTATCAATATCAATGAAACTACCATCAAATAACATTAGGATATTTTTATTATTATCAAAAATTAGTTTTCCACTTTTTGCGTAAATAACTTGTGATCTATTGTCGCTTAAATTATCCTTTAAATAAATATTTTTTAATTCCCCATTTTTATTTTTTGTTTCAACAAAAATTGTAAGCGACTCAACTGCATCAATAAATTTTTTTTCTTTAATTAGACTTGGAAAAAAATCAATATTTGAATTTCTTATGAACTCTCTTGCTTGATCTAGAGATTTAGGAACAATAAAGTTATTTAATAAAACTTGAGCAAATAAAAAAATAAACGAAAAGATAACTAATACGTTGATGAATTTGATTTTTTTTATTCCAATGTTCCAAAAAATAACAAGCTCATTTTTAAGTTCATATTTATTGATAACATAAAATATAGTGATGAAAATACAGAACGGCATAACTCGAGTATATATTTTTGGAAAATTCAGTGTGGTTATACCAAAATAAGTATAAAACCCGTGACCATCTTCCGAAATATAATCTAAAAAATTGACTGCCTGTACTACAAGAATTATAAGAGAAAGACTTATAGACGTTAAAAGAAAAAACTTTGTCACATCTAAAATTAATTTCTGAAAAATAATTTTTTTCATTGAAATTTGGTCAATTAATATTTATATAAATTCAAATTTAAATTTATAGTTTAAATACAACCTAAAGTACATATTATAAAAAAATGTCAATAAAAATAAGCTACAAAAAAGGCATTCAGGAAAAGTTAGTTAAAAACTATGTTTTGTTTGCAAATGAGGATTTTAGAATTAACGGGTTAAATAAATTACCATTGGGTAAACAATCGTCTCAGATAAATAAAATTATTAAATCAAATTATTCAAAAAAAAAAGAATTCATTTTTTTTAATCATAATTTAGATCAAAAAATCGTTCTTATAAAAATAAAAAATAATCAAACTTCGACTGAGAATGAAAAAAAAGGAGCAAACTTTTATAATTTTGTAAAATCAAATATTCTAAAAAATTTGACTTTTTTTGATATAAATATATCTGAAACTCAAAATAAAAATAAAAATTTTATTGATGAATTCTTACATGGTATTCAAATCAAATCATATGAATTTAATAAATATAAAACAAAAAGAGAAAATAGTGACATTAATATAAATATTAGTTTTAGAAAAAAAATTCCAAATAAGTTAAAAAATAATAGATTTAATTCTTTGTTAGAAGGTACTAATTTCACCAAAGATCTTGTTTCGGAACCAGGTAATATTCTTCATCCAGATGAATATTCAAAAAGAATACTCAAATTAAAAAAAATAGGACTTAAGATAAAAGCTTATAACAAAAATGAACTTAAAAAGATGGGTATGGGAGCACTACTTGGAGTAGGACAAGGAAGTGTAAGAGGCTCTTATTTGGTTACGATGGAATGGAATGGTATTAAAACAAAAACTAAACCTTTAGCATTTGTTGGTAAAGGGGTTTGTTTTGATACAGGTGGCTACTCATTAAAGCCAGCAAGATTCATGGAAGATATGACTTATGACATGGCAGGCTCTGCCGCTGTTGTAGGTTTAATGAAAACTTTAGCTTTAAGAAAAGCAAAAATCAATGCTGTTGGAGTCGTAGGGCTTGTTGAGAATATGGTAAGTGGAAATGCTCAAAGACCAGGTGATATTGTAAAATCTTATAGCGGGAAAACTATTGAAGTTCTAAATACGGATGCAGAGGGTAGACTAGTATTAGCTGATGCACTTACTTTTACAGAAAAAAAATATAAACCTAAATTCATAATTGATTTAGCAACTCTTACTGGTGCTATAATTGTTTCGCTGGGATCCGAATACGGAGGACTTTTTTCAAATGACGACAAGTTATCGAAACAACTGATTCAAGCTGGAGAAAAGGTTGACGAAAAGTTATGGAGAATGCCTCTCCATAAAAACTTTGATAAACTTATGGACTCCAAAAATGCTGATATGCAAAATATTAATTATGTAGGTGGAGCAGGTTCAACAACTGCAGCACAATTTTTACAAAGATTTATTTTAAATAAAACTCCCTGGGCTCATTTGGATATCGCTGGTATGGCTTTTTCTAAATACGGTGGAGCACTTAATTCTGGAGGGGCTACAGGCTTTGGAGTTAGACTTTTAAACAAATTAATTGAAGACTCGTATGAGTGAAGTTGAACAAACTTTATCAATAATTAAACCAGACGCTGTTGAAAGAAATCTTGACCAGCAAATAAAATCAATTTTTGTAAAAAATGGTTTTAAAATTATTAAAGAAAAAAAAATTAAGTTAGAAAAAAACGAAGCAGAACAGTTCTATAAGGTGCATCAAACTAAACCATTTTATAACGATCTATGTGAATATTTATCTTCTGGTCCAATACTTGTAATGGTTTTAGAAAAAAAAGATGCTGTTTTAGCTAATAGAAACCTGATGGGTGCAACAGATCCAAAAAAGGCAGAGGAGGGCACAATTAGAAAGTCTTTTGGAATTTCAATAGACAAAAATTCTGTACATGGATCTGATAGTACTGAAAATGCCAAAATTGAAATTGAATTTTTTTTTAAAAACTAATTTATAATTTTTTTTATCGCACGTGGATAAAGTAAGTATTCTTCTTTTTGAACACGTTTTTTTAAAGAAATAGCTGTATCATTTTTTAAAATTTTAATTTTTTTTTGCAATATTATTTTACCACCATCCAATTTAGAATTTACAAAATGTACAGTACATCCAGTATATTTTTCGCCGTTTTCTAGGACTCTTTTGTAGGTATTAAGTCCTTTATATTTAGGAAGAAGAGATGGATGAATATTAATTATCTTACCTTTGAATTTTTTAATAAAGTTATGAGATAAGATTTTCATAAAACCTGCTAGACAAATTAATTTAATTTTTTTTTCACCTAAAATTTTAAAAATGTTTTTTTCAACATATTTTAAGTCACTAAATTTAAAAGAATAATTATCTATCTTCTTTTTGGAAGCATAAACAATACCTTTTGCATTCTTATCACTTGAAATAACTAATTTTACCTTTATTGGGGATTTATTTGCATTAGAAAACTTTATTAAATTTCTCATATTTGAGCCAGTTCCAGAGATAAATATTGCAGTATTGATTTTTTTACCAATGTAATTTTTCATTCAATTTGACTTTTATTTTTCCTCTACAAATTTTACCAATTACATACGGCTTATACTTTTGTGAAAAGTATTTAGTGATTTTATTGAAATTCTTTTGTTTAATTATTATACAAAAACCAACCCCACAATTAAAAGTTTTTAACATTTCTGAGTCACTTACGTTTTGAGACTTAATCCATTTAAAAATTTTATTAATTTTTATTTTCGAAAGGTCAATATTTGCTGTCAATCCATCTGGAATAATTCTCTTAATATTATCCGAAATTCCTCCACCAGTGATATTAGCACAAGAATTAATTAAATTTGCATCTAAAAGTTTTAAAATTTCTTTAACATAAATTTTTGTAGGTCTTAAAAGTTCACTTTTTAAAAAATTACTTTTTTTTAAATTTATTTTTTTTTTATGAATTATATTTCTTATAAGAGAAAAACCATTTGAGTGAACTCCACTTGAGGGAACAGCTATTATCAGGTCATTGACTTTAATATTTCTTTTGCTCAATATTTTATTTTTCTCAACTAAGCCTACAGAAAAACCAGCTATATCAAATTTATTTTTAGAATATGTGCCTGGCATTTCGGCAGTCTCACCACCTACCAATTTACATTCTGATAAAACACAACCTTTATTTATTCCAATTAAGATAGATTTAAGTTTTTTTAAATTTATTTTATTAATTGAAATGTAATCTAAAAATATAAGTGGTTTTGCACCTTGGACAATTAGGTCGTTAACACTCATGGCAACGAGGTCTATTCCAATAGTATCAAATTTATTTAATAAATTAGCTATTTCAATTTTTGTTCCAACTCCATCCGTACTTGCAACTATGCTCGGATCTTTATAATTTTTAGGTATACCAGTTATTGATCCAAATCCGCCAATATTTTTATTTTTTTGTTTTTTTTGGCCTGTATTTTTTCTTAAAAATTCAACAAATTTATCTGCACTTTGTATATTTACGCCACTTTTTTGGTATGTAAACTTGTTATATTTCATTAAAATAAATTATGTTTTTATACAAAAATTATACATTCTTGAAAAAAACTTATATAATTTTTTTAATAATACTTCTATTTTTAATTTTTCAACAACCAACAAATAGTTCCTCAACTTTTGCGGTAAGTGATATTGAAATAACTGAGCCATTTAACAATAATTTTAAAAAAAAAATTGTTATAGATAAAGCATTTATTTTAGCTTTTAAAAAATTAATAAATATGACTGTATCTTCAAACGAAATGATAAAAATAAAAAATTTTAATGCTCTTGAAATTAAAAATTTAGTTGATTCATTTGATATTAAAAATGAAAAATTTATTAATGATACCTATAAAGCAATTATAGATGTAAATTTTAATAAACAAAACACTTTTTTATATTTTGAGAAGAAAAATATTTTCCCCTCAATACCTTATAATAAAAATATAATTATTTTGCCTATTCTAATAAATGCTCAAACAAAAAATGTTAATTTATTTAACAAAAACCCATTTTATAAAAATTGGACTATATTTAAAAAAGAACATCATCTGTTAAATTATATATTGCCATCAGAAGATCTTGATATAGTAAAAATTTTAAATGAAAAAATAAACGAGCTAGAGGATTACAATTTTACAAATATAATAAAAAAATATGATACAAACGAATATATTATTTGCCTAATTTATAAAGAGAACTCAAATTATAAAATTTTTTCAAAAATTAAAATTAATGAAGATTTAATAATACATAGTAAAACATTTAATTTCAAAGATATTAATGACCAAAAAAATTTTGAAAATTTAATAATAACTCTTAAGGAGATCTATGAGGATAAATGGAAAGAAATAAATAAAATTAATCGATCAGTTAAATTACCTTTGAATATCTCTATATCCTCACAAAATTTGAAAAAAAATAAAGATTTTAATAAATTTTTATCATCGACTGAGCAAATTTCTAATTATTATATAAAAGATTTTAACAATGAAAAATTGAATTATAAAATATTATTTAATGGTTCGCCAAATCAATTTTTAAGTATAGCTGAACAAAAAAATATCTTAATAAGTACAGAAAACCAAATTTGGGAGGTAAAATAAATTTTGTGGGTGAGTTAGATCAATTATTATTAAATTTCAAAGAAACAAAAAACTATCAAAAAGACGACTTCTATGTTTCAAAAAGTAATTTTTTTGCATACAAACTGCTAGATAGTTGGCCTAATTGGGAGAAAAATATCATAAATATTCATGGTGAGAAATATTGTGGAAAATCACATCTAACTGAAATATTTATAAAAAAAAACAAAGGTATAATTTTTGATGCAAAGACATTTAAATTCACCGACCAAAAAGAACTTAAATTATATCAAAATATAATTATTGATAATTTTACTGATGATTTTGAGGAAAAATCAATTTTTTCACTTATTAATTTTGTAGATCAAAACTCTAAATATTTAATTATAAATTCCACTCGACCAATAAATAAAATTTCCTTTAAATTAAAAGATTTAATTTCCCGATCAAAAAACTGTCTAGAGGCAAAAATAAATGAACCTGATGATGAATTAATAAAAGTTTTAATTGTAAAGAATCTTTCAGATAAACAAGTGATAATTGATGAAAAATTAATAAATTTTGTTGTAAAACGAATACCAAGGTCTTATGGCAAAATATTTGAATTTATATATAAGATTGATGAGATAAGCTTAAAAAAAAAAAAATCTATTGATCAAAATATAATAAAGGAAGTGTTAGGAAAATAACTTGAATAAGTATAGAACTCATAATTGCTCTGAACTCACATTAATCAATAGTGGGGATGAAGTCATTTTATCTGGATGGGTTCATAAAAAAAGAGATCATGGAAATTTACTTTTTATTGATTTAAGAGATAATTTTGGCACTACACAGTGTATAATTGAAAAAGATAAATCTTTTTTTAAAGAGTTAGAAAAAATGCAGCTTGAAAGTGTTATTAAGATAAGCGGTATTGTAAATAAAAGATCACCAGACACGATAAATAAAGATCTTAAAACTGGTGAAATAGAAATTAAAATAAACTCCTATGAGATACTAGGAACATGTAAAGAACTTCCTCTTCCAGTTTTTAGTGATCAAGAATATGCAGAGGAAATAAGACTAAAATATAGATTTTTAGATTTAAGAAGAAAAAAAATTCATTCAAATATTTTATTAAGATCTAAAGTTATTTCATTCATAAGAGAAGAGATGAATAAATTTGGTTTTGTTGAATTTCAAACACCAATCCTTACATCATCTAGCCCCGAAGGTGCAAGAGATTTTATAGTTCCAAGCAGACTAAACCCTGGAAAATTTTATGCATTACCTCAGGCACCACAACAATTCAAACAATTAATAATGATCTCTGGTTTTGACAAATATTTCCAAATTGCTCCATGTTTTAGAGATGAAGATGCTAGAGCTGATAGAAGTCCTGGAGAATTCTATCAATTAGATTTAGAGATGTCATTTGTAGAACAAGAGGATGTGTTTAAAATAGTAGAAAGTCTTCTTAATAAGGTATTTAAAAAATTTTCAAATAAAAAAATTTTATATGAAAAATTCCCAAGAATTTCTTATGAAGATGCAATGCTTAAATATGCAACAGATAAACCAGATCTCAGAAATCCTTTAGAAATTTATGATTTAACAGAAATATTCCATAGAGATGATGTAAAATTTGAAATATTTAAAAAACTTGTAAAATCTGGATCAATTGTGAGATCAATAATAACAAAAAATACAAAAGATAAACCAAGAAGTTTTTTTGATAATTTAGATAAATGGGCGAAGTCCCAAGGAGCCTCTGGACTTGCATATTTCACATTAGAAAAAGAAAAAAATATCACAGCCAAAGGACCAGTCGGTAAATTTTTTTCATCTGAAGCACTAATCGAAATTATGAAAATAACTGGGGCGAAAGTTGGTGATAGTATTTTTTTTTCATGCGATAAAAAGCAAAACGTACTGCAGTTAATGTCCTCTACAAGAGATAAAATTGCAAATGAACTAGATTTAATTGATAATAACGTTTTTGCATTTTGTTGGATTGTAGATTATCCTATGTATGAGTTAGACAATACTACGGGAAAAATTAAATTTAGCCATAACCCCTTTTCTATGCCGCAAGGAGAGGAGAAGGATTTAGACCTAAAAAATCCATTAAATATAAAAGCATATCAATATGATATTGTATGTAACGGGATAGAGCTTTCCTCTGGTGCAATTAGAAACCATAAACCAGATTTGATGTATAAACTTTTCGAAGTAGCAGGATATAAAAAAATTGACGTACAAGAAAAATTTAGTGGAATGATTAATGCTTTAAGTTTTGGCGCTCCTCCACATGGGGGCATAGCTCCAGGTATTGATAGGATTATAATGTTATTAGCAGGTGAAAAAAACATAAGAGAAGTAACACTCTTTCCTATGAACCAAAATGCGCAGGATCTTATGATGAAAGCTCCATCTCAAATTAGTGACAATCAATTAGCTGAACTAAATATTTCAGTCAAAAAAAAATAGATTATTTTTTCCCTTTAAGATTTATGCGAATGTCAGATAAATCAACCAGTTTTTTCTTGTAATTATTTCTTACAAATCCTTTACTAGTTATATCTCTTACAATTTTTAAAAATTGATTTTGTTCATCAGCATTATCTGTATCTATATCTCTGGACTTTTCGGCGTTTGATCCTATAGATGGAGTATGTGCTAGGTCTTCTCGATTTAAATATGAAATAGCTAATTCTCTAAATATATAATCAAGCATAGAGGAAGCACTCAATATTCTATCATTTCCATAAACTTTACCTGATGGTTCAAATTTTGTATCTACATAAGCATTGACAAACTCATCTAGTGGAACACCATATTGAAGGCCTAACGATATTGCTATAGCAAAATTATTCATCAAGGCTTTTACCAGTTCTCCTTCCTTGCTAGTATCAATAAATATTTCTCCTATTTTTCCATCCTCATACTCTCCAGTATGAAGATATACTTTGTGGTCCCCAATAGTTGCTTTTTGAATATATCCTTTTCTTCTATCAGGCATACTAAATCTCTTACTCACACCATCGTGAATTTTTTTAATAAAATTTAGATTTTCCTCTTTAGGAGAAACTTGTTTTTTTAATTTATCATTACTTAAATTAACAGTGTCATTATTGATTTTTCGATTGTTAATCTCTTTATTTTCCAAACTTTTTGTTTTTCTGTTGTCTAATTTAACCTCTATTATCTCGAATTTACCGTCATCTCTCTTATCTAAAGCAGAAAGCTCTTTTTCATTAACCTCGTCAAGATAATGCGTAACTTTAAAACTACAATTGTAATATGTTTCTACTAAATATTTTGCCATAATTTTAATTTATATTTGAGTCGTTGAAACTTTATGTATATACAAAATTAAAATTTAGTCTAATCTAAATTTTGCAATTTGAAATTGAAAAAATAAATTATTTTTATGTTGACAGTTCTAAAACAGATATTCGTATGGTGGAATCAACAAACACTTGGAACAAGGATCTACACTTTTTTAAATGGCAAATTAGTTGGTAAGGACGAATTTGGTAACAAGTATTTTGAAAATAAAAAAAAAAATAAAAGATGGGTCATTTATTCTGGTGAAATTGATGCATCAAAAATATCAAACGATTGGTATTCTTGGATACATTTTACAAAGAACAAAATTGAATTCAAGACAAACATAAAAAAATACAATTGGCAAAAACCCCATTCTGAAAATAAAACTGGAACATCTAAAGCATATCATCCTAATAAAAAAAATAATGATATTAAAAAAAAGTACAATTCTTGGAAAAGTTAAAGTTTTATTTTATTTTTTGTGTTTATGTATAAACATAAGTTATTTATCAGCTGATGAAACAAATTTTGAGGGCACAGAAATTGAGATTAAGATTCTTGATAAAGTTAGCTCAAAAAATTACAAAGTAAAAATCAGCATTGGAGAGGAAAAAGTTTTTAAAAATATTTCCATAAAACCTTTAAAATGTAAAAATTCGGAGTTTGATGATAATCCCGAAATAATTGCATATTTACAAGTAAAGGATTTAAAAGATACAGACAATGATGAGGTATTTGTTTTTAATGGTTGGACTTTCTCGTCAAGCCCATCAATAAACACATTTGATCACCCTGTTTATGATATTTGGTTAATAAAATGTTCTAATTAAATTACTTTATCCTTATCTAACCAAGTAACATTAAAGTCGGATTTAAGGAATTTGTTATGATTCAGCAATGTTTTGTGAAGATCAATAGTTGTAGTTATACCCTCAATAATAAATTCATCTAAAGATCGAACCATTCTTTGTATTGCTTCTTGTCTATTTCTACCGTGACAAATTAATTTGCATATCATACTATCATAAAACGGAGTTACTTTATAACCCTGGTATATAGCACCATCAACTCTTGTTCTAAAACCAGATGGTTGGTGGCACATAGTTATTTTGCCTGGTGATGGTTGAAAGTTCTTACTTGCATCTTCTGCATTAATTCTACATTCAATAGCATGACCTCTGGGTACAATATCTTTCTGCTCTAAAGCCGTATTTCCTGAAAAAGCGATCCAAATTTGCTCTTTAATGATATCAATTCCAGTTACCATCTCAGTTACAGGGTGTTCAACTTGAACTCGTGTATTCATTTCTAAAAAATAAAATTTTCCATCTTCATAAATAAATTCAACAGTTCCAGCACCCTCATAACCAATTTGAGATACCATTTTTACTGTTTTATCAAACAAATCATTTCTTAATTCATTGTTTAAAACTGGGCTTGGGGTTTCTTCAATAAGTTTTTGATGCCTTCTCTGTATCGAGCAATCTCTTTCGTGTAAATGTACTGTTCTATTTTTGCCTGACAAAACTTGAACCTCTATATGCCTAGGGTTTTGGAAGAACTTTTCAATATAAACCTCATCATTTGCAAAAAACTTTTTTGCTTCCGACTTTGCTGCTAAGAACAACTCATCAAATTTACTTTCATCAAGAACTATTTTCATTCCCTTTCCACCACCTCCACCAGCAGCCTTTATTAAGACAGGAAAACCAATTTTCTGGGAAATTTTTTTTGCTTCATCTATATTTGAGACACCTCCAGAAGAACCTTCTATAACAGGTAAACCATGTTCTTTTGCAATTTTTTTTGCTTCAATTTTATCCCCCATCATTTTGATTAATTTTGAAGATGGTCCAATAAATTTAATATTATTGTCTTCTAAAATTTTAGCAAATCTATGATTTTCAGATAAAAAACCATAACCTGGATGAACAGCCTCAGCGTTGGTTAATTCAATAGCGGACATTATTGCTGGTATATTTAAATAACTGTTTGATGGCTGATGTGGACCTACGCATATGCTTTCATCTGCTAATTTAACATGCATACTTTCTCTATCCACGTCTGAGTGAATAGCTACAGTAGATATTCCCCATTCTTTACATGCTCTAATAACCCTTACAGCAATTTCCCCTCTATTTGCGATTAAAATTTTTTTAAACATTATTCTACAAGAATTAAAATCTGATCATATTCAACAGGTTGTCCATCTTCTACCGAGATTTTTTTTACTATACCGTCATGACTTGAAGGAACGTGGTTCATAGTTTTCATTGCTTCTACTATCATCACTGTATCGCCTTTTTTAATTTTTTTTCCAACTTCTACAAATGGTTTTGCCCCTGGCTCAGGTGCCAAATATGCTGTACCTATAATTGGACTTTTTACCGATTTATAATCTTCAATTTCTGAATTATCATCATTTGATTTAATTTCAGAAATCTCAATTTGCTCACCATTTTTATTCAAAGATTTTTTTAAATCCTCTAGTGCATCAATTAATTTTTTAATTATTTTTTTATCAATTTCCATTTTCAAGCAATTCATGCATTGCATTTATGGCTAAAATATAACCATTTACACCAAATCCACATATAATTCCATTCACAACATCACTTATTAAAGATTTTTGTCTAAACACCTCTCTTTTATAAATATTTGATATATGTAATTCAATTTTTGGTTTTTTAACAATTTCTAGTGCATCTCTAATTGATACAGAAGTATGAGTAAATCCAGCTGCATTTATAATAATACCGTCAAATTTGTTTCTAGATTCTTGAATTTTAGTGACAAGTTCGCCTTCGATATTAGACTGATAAAAATCTATTTCAACTTTCAGATCACTTGATCTACTTAAGCATTTATTTTTTAATTCCTCAAATGTTAACTTTCCATACTGGCTTTTCTCTCTCTCCCCTAATAAATTTATATTTGGTCCATTGATAATTATTATTCTATGTGGCATTAATTATTTATATATGATGAAAAAAATAAACAAAGTAAAAATAAGAATAAATGGAAAAATATTTAATTTAAAACCCAAAATGACATTAAAAGATGTAATTATTAAATACAAAATACCATTAAAAAAAGTTGCAATAGAACTAAATAAAAAAATAGTCAATAAACAAGAGTTAGGAAAAATAAAGATAAAAAAATTTGACAAAATTGAAATCGTACATTTTATAGGTGGTGGATAAAATGAAAGAAAAAGATTTCTTAAGAATTTCGAATAAAAAATATAATTCAAGACTTATTGTCGGCACTGGTAAATATAAAAATTTTGAGGAATGTGCTAAATCTGTAGAAATATCGGGTGCAGAAATAGTAACAGTTGCTGTAAGAAGAGTTAATATTCAAGATAAAAGTAAACCAATTTTAATGGATTATATTAACCCCCGAAAAATAACATACTTACCAAATACAGCAGGGTGTTTTAACTCCACGGAAGCTTTAAGAACTTTAAGATTGGCTAGAGAAATTGGGGGATGGAAATTAGTCAAACTAGAAGTTTTAGGAGATAAGAAAACACTTCTTCCAGATATGATTGAAACACTTAGATCAACTGAAGTACTTACCAAAGAAGGATTTAAAGTTATGGTTTATTGTAATGATGACCCACTCATGGCGAAGAGACTAGAAAATGCTGGGGCAGTTGCAATTATGCCTCTAGCTGCACCTATAGGATCTGGCTTAGGTATACAAAATAAAACAAATATAAAAATTATTAGATCACAAACTAAGCTTCCTTTGATTATTGATGCTGGTCTTGGACAATCTTCTGATGCTGCTGAGGCAATGGAATTAGGATGTGATGGTGTACTAATAAACACTGCCATTGCTAAAGCAAAAAATCCATTAAAGATGGCTCTAGCTATGAAACATGCTGTTACAGCAGGAAGATATTCCTATTTAGCAGGAAGGATCAAAAAAAATATTCTTGGAGTAAGATCAACTTCAAAAAAAGGCATCATTTAGTTTTTTTTTTATAAAATTTTCTTTTTTTAAATTTTCTTTTTTTGAAAGTTTTATGTTGTTTATTTTGTTCAATATTTACTTGATTATTTTCGGTTCTAAAATTCTCTAGTTTAGCAATATTCTCAATAACTTTTATTATTTTTTTGGTTTTATTTCTGAATTCTATCTTGTAGTCAGAAATTATCATATTATTGCTAGAAACCAGATTTACTTTAAACTTATTTTTTTTCTCAATAAAATTTAAATTATCTATTAAATTTTCATTTATAAATTTAAATATTTGTTCACAAATATTTAGTTCTATTATTTTGGCTTTATATTCTATAGCTTGCACCTCAAGTTTTTTTATTATTTTTAAGGCATAAGTTTCATTTGTAAGTGATATTTGCCATTTTACTGAGCTTTCTCTTAATCTCTGTCGAGACATTTCCAATAAGCCAAAACTACTTATTCTTCCGATTTGTATTCTAGCCCGATCATTTCTACATTTTTCTTTAAGTTTTCTCTCAATTAATCTTCTGTTTCCAAAATTCATCATATCTATAAAATCAATTATTATTAAACCGGATAAATCCCTTATTTTGATTTGACGTGCTATCTCCTCTGCAGCCTCTAAATTTGTATCAACGGCAGTACTTTCAACATTTTTTTGTTTAATCGATCTTCCAGAGTTTACATCTATTGATACAAGCGCTTCAGTTGGGTTTATTACTAGATACCCCCCTGAACTAAGTTTCACTTCAGTTTCAAAAATTTCATTTAATTTATTTTCAATTTTTTCTTTTATGAATAATGGCACTTTATCACGATATTTTTTGATTTTTTTTACATGGCTCGGCATAATTAATTTCATGAAATTTTTTGCTTTTTGATAACCCTCATTACCGTCAATTATTATATTTTGAGTTTCATCATCATACATATCTCTTATTGTTCTTTTTATTATTTCACTTTCCTTGTGGATTAAAGATGGCGCAATTGAATTCATTGCAGTGTCTTTGATTGATTCCCAAACTTTTATTAAATTTTGTAAATCTCTATCTATTTCGTTTTTTGATTTATTAGAACCTGCTGTTCTTACAATAATACCCATTTGTTTTGGTATTATTATTTGATTAAGAATTGATCTAATTTTTTTTCTGTCAGCAGGATTAAAAATTTTTCTTGATATACCACCTCCTTTTGGAGTGTTTGGCATAAGCACAATATATTTTCCCGCAATTGATATGAATGTGCTTAACGCAGCACCTTTCATACCTCTCTCATCTTTCAATACCTGAACAAGTATTACTTGGTTTGGCTTTATTACTTCTTGTATTTTATATCTTTTAGAGGGATATTTTTTATCAATATATTTTTTTTCATTACTTATATTTGGGTCAACGCTTTTTTCAACAGGGTCATTAACATCAACTTTATTTTCAATTATATTTTTTTCCTCTTCTTTCTCACTTTCTTTTATTAATTCTTCTCTAGCTTTTTCCTCCTCTTGTTTAATCTTTTCAAGGTCACTTTGAGGAATTTGATAATAATCAGATTGGATATCATTAAAGGAGAGAAAACCATGCCTTTCTCTTCCAAAATCAATAAATGCTGCTTGTAAAGATGGTTCTACTCTACTTACTTTACCTAGGTAGATATTATTTTTAATAAGAGTAGTTCTTAAACTTTCAAATTCGTAATCTTCAATGTTTCCATTTGATTTAAGAACAACTCTAGTTTCATTCGGATGCGATGCATCGATATATAAATTCTTTTCCATAAATTTTTGATTAATTTTTTCATTATAATTTTATAAATTCTGTTGCCTTAACATTAACAAATTTGATTAATAAATTAAACATAAATGAGCAGTTTAATTAAAAAAATTATTGTTTTAGTTACAGCAAGTTTTTTGGGAATAGTCATAATAGTAATATCAATATTATGGGTTTTTTCGAATAAATTACCGGATTATAAATTTTTAAAGAGTTATAAAGCACCAGTATCTAGTAAAGTTTACTCTGGTGATGGAGAACTAGTAAATGATTTTTCATCCGAGAAAAGAATTTTTGTTCCTTATTCATCTATACCAGATAAAATAATTAATTCATTTTTATCAGCGGAAGATAAAAATTTTTTTATTCACCCAGGTGTGGATGCAAAAGGAGTATTGAGGGCAACAAAGAATAATATATCAAATATTATTTTATCAAAAAGACTAGAGGGAGCTTCTACAATAACTCAACAAGTAGCAAAAAATTTTTTATTATCTAATGAAGTAAGCATAAATAGAAAAATTAAAGAAGCTATACTTGCTTTTAGAATTGAAAGAGCTTTAAGTAAGGAACGTATTTTAGAACTTTATTTAAATCAGATTTATTTAGGCAGTGGATCGTATGGTATAGCTGCTGCTAGCCTAAGATATTTTGATAAAGCAATTACAGAACTAGATTATGTTGAAGCATCTTTGCTTGCTGCTCTTCCTAAAGCTCCAAGTAAATATAATCCTTTCAAAAATAAAGAGTTAGCCAAATTTAGAAGGAATCTAGTATTAAAAAACTTATATGAAAATAATTTTATATCTGAAGCTCAATACAATTCGTTTATAAAAGAACCAATTAAATTAAAGAAAAGAAAAAAAATTTATTTAGAAGACTCAAGATATTATGTCGAGGATATAAGGAAAGATGTAGTAAAAAAATTTGGTTTTGAAAAAGTTTACAAAGATGGACTTAATATTAAAACCCCTCTAAATTTAGAGCTTCAATCTTTATCAACATTGGCTTTAAGAAAAGGCTTATTAAATTACGATAGACGTAAAGGTTGGAGGGGTCCGCTTTTAAATAAAAAATACAATAAAAAATGGACAGATAATCTTCATAATTTCGTATTAGAAAAATCAATAAATTGGGATCTGGCAATTGTTAAAAATGTCAGTGATATAAAAATTGAAATTGAGACCAAAGATAAAAATAAAGGATTAATTAGCCAACAAGATATAACATGGATCAAAAAAAGTAATAATCATTTGAAACCTGGCGATATTATTTACGTAAAAAAAAATAAAAATAACTATTTTGATGTAAAACAAATACCAGCAGTAAATGGATCAATTGTTGTAATGGATCCTTATACTGGAAGAGTTTTAGCAATGAGTGGGGGTTTTAGTTTTTTACAAAGTGAATTTAATAGAGCCTCGCAAGCATTAAGACAACCTGGATCTGCATTTAAACCGTTTATTTATGCCTTAGCATTAGAAAATGATTATAAACCATCTTCATTGGTTTTAGATGCACCATTGGTTTTAGAACAAGGTGAAGACTTAAAATTATGGAAGCCTGAAAACTATGGTAAAAAATTTTATGGATTATCTACAATGAGAGTTGGGCTTGAAAAATCAAGAAACTTGATGACTGTGAGAATTGCTCAAGATTTAGGTTTAAAAAAAATAATTGATTTTTCAAAAAAATTGGGAATTTACGAGAATCCCAACGAACTTCTATCAATATCTTTAGGATCAGCTGAAACTACATTGTTAAAACTAACGTCAGCATATTCATCTTTCATAAATGGTGGAAAACTAGTTAAACCAATATTAATAGATAGGATACAAGATAGTGAAGGAGAAACGATTTTGAATAATGAAACAAGAAAATGTTTTAAATGTGAACAAATTACTTATTTAAGCAATAATTATCCAACCATAAAAGATGAATTTGAACAAATTTTTTCACCAGAAACTGCATATCAAATAACCTCAATGTTAGAAGGAGCTGTTCAAAGGGGAACAGGTAAAGGCCTAAGAGATTTAAATTTGGACATCGCTGGCAAAACAGGAACCACAAATAAAAATACAGACACTTGGTTTATAGGCTACACCTCTAAATTGATTATTGGTGTTTATGTAGGTTTTGATAATCCTAAATCTTTAGGAAAAAAAGAAACAGGCGCTAGAACCGCTATGCCGATTTTTAAAGAATTTATAAAAACTTCTGTTACAAAGAAAGATGCAAGGCCTTTTAAGGTTGCAGAAAATATTACATTGATGGTAATTGATCCAAAAACAGGTAAAAAAGCTTCTTTTGGTTCTAAAAAAACTATAATTGAAGTTTTTAAAAAAAAAGACTTAGATCAAAATAACAAAAGTATGATATTAAATAATAGAATTAGTAATAATAAAATTTTAAGGTTTTATTAATGGAAAATGATTTTATAAAACATAAAAAAGAGATTGAAAAAATTAATCAAAGAATACAGGAGTTTCTTTGAAAAAAATAATATTCGTTCGATAATAGAAAAAAATAATCAAAAAATTCTTGATCCAAATTTTTGGAAAGATAAGAGTTCAGCTCAAAAAGTAATTAAAGAAAAAAATTTTCATGAAGATTTAGTTAAATCTTTCGAAAAATCAAAAAAAGAAATTAAAGATTTGAGCGATTTATATGATCTTGCGGTAGATGAGAATAATCAAACTATAATTAAAGAATTAGTAAAAAATTGTAATGAATTACAAATAAAATCCAAAAAAAATGAAATTAAGTGTTTTTTATCAAATGAGAGTGATATTTTAGATTGTTATATTGAAATTCATGCTGGTGCAGGCGGTACTGAAAGTCAAGATTGGGCTGAGATGTTAAAAAGAATGTATTTAAAGTGGGCACAAAATAAAAAATATAAATCTTTAATAATAAGCGAACATAAAGGAGACGAAGCGGGCATAAAATCAACAACATTTCAAATTCATGGGGAATATTTATATGGGTGGCTTAAATCTGAGTCTGGTATTCATAGATTAGTAAGAGTTTCGCCGTTTGACTCTGGTGCTAGACGTCATACAAGTTTTGCAAGTGTTTGGGTATACCCAATTATAGACGACAGTATTGAAGTTGACATTAAAGAAAAAGATTTGAGAATTGATACATATAGATCCAGTGGCGCTGGAGGACAACACGTTAATACCACAGATAGCGCCGTTAGAATTACTCATTTACCAACTAAAATTGTAGTTCAATGTCAAAATGAAAGATCTCAGCATAAAAACAAAGAAACGTGCATGAGGATGTTAAAAGCAAGATTATACGATTTTGAATTGAAAAAAAAAGAAAAGGAAGCTGAAAGTTTAGAAAGTGAGAAAACAGATATTGGCTGGGGACACCAGATCAGATCATATGTTTTACATCCATACAGACTTGTTAAAGATAATAGAACTAATTTTGAAAGCTCAGATCCTGATAAAGTATTAGAGGGAGATATCGATTCCTTTTTAGAAAGTTCATTATATAATTAAATGATTAAAAAAATTTTATCCAGCTTATTAATTTTATTCTTAAGTTCTATTTTATATATTAGTTTTTTTGGAATAAATACCGATAAATTTAATCAAAAAATTGAAAAAAAATTTGAAGAGAATTACCCTGGGATAAAAATAAAACTAAATGATATTAAAATTTTACTTAATATTTCAAAAATCTCAGTAGATATCAAAACTGATAAACCCTTAATTTTATCAGGAAAAGAAAAAATAAAATTAAAAAATATCTCAACTACTTATAATCTTAAATCTTTTTTTAAAAGAGAGTTTGCAATTAAAAATTTGTATTTAGACAGCGAAAAAAATCAGATCAAAGAAATAATAAAACTATTAAGATCTTATAAAGACAGTGCACAATTACTTATAGCGGATAAAATAATTCAAGGCGGTGATACTGATATTTCAATTAAATTAAATTTTGATGAGAACGGTCAATTATTGAATGATAATTATGAAATACTTGCAAATATAAGCGATCTATCAATAGAACTGCTTAATAAACAAAAGATAGAAAAAGTTTCAGCTAATATTAAATATTTGCAAAACAGAATTGAAATTATTAATTATAAATCTATTTTTCAGGAAATACCAATTTATTCAGATAAAATTTTAATTAAAAAAAATAATAAAAATTATTTAGTTGAGGGCAGTTTAAATAACAAAGAAAGCACCATCTCGTCGTCTTTAATTAAAATGGTTCTAAAAAATAATAATTTTGCAAATACCGTTCTATCTTCAAAAAATAATTTTAATTTTACTATCTCAAATAAATTTAAAATATCCGATTTAAAATTTAATTCTAAAATAAACTTAGCAAAAGCTGAATATGAAATTGATAACTTATCTATCAAAAAATATATTCCTGATTTCGATAAAAAAATTATCTTTTCAGATCAAAATTTAGACATTAAATATAATAAAAAAACACTGCTTGAAGGATCTGGAAATTTTCAAATAGGTGGAAAAAAAGATGAAATTAATTATAAATTTGAGATTGCAAAGAACAATACTAAATTCGATTTAAATTTTAGAATTAATCAAATTCCTTTAAAAATAGATTTAATAAATTTTTCTAAGAATGAAGATGAAACTTCAAATATAAAAGTGAAAGGTGAAATAAAAAACAAAAAAATTATTTTGAATAATATTAATTTTAAGAGAGACGATGACAGAATTGACTTTGAAAATATAAATCTATCTAAAGATTATCATATAACAGACTTCAAAAAAATTTACTTACAGTATTTAGACATTAACGAGATTAAAAACGATATTTCAATCATTCAAAACAAAAAAAATAGCTACTTAATTAAAGGTAGGAATTTTGATCTTAATAAAATTATTAATAAGATTTTATTTGAGGATACTGACCAATCGAAAATATTTGATGATAAAAAAAGAGAATTTCAAATCGATTTTCAAAGAAATAAAATTGATGACTCTCATCATATTTTAAATTTAAAAGGAAATTTTAAAATGAAAGGTGATGATGTGTATGATTTATCTTTAACATCAAATTTTCAAAATAAAGATGTTTTATCTATGTCTATTAAGACAAAAAATCAGCAAAAAGTTACAACTTTCTATTCTGAACAGGCCAAACCATTTGTAAAAAAATATAAGTTTATAAAAGGTTTTGAAGGAGGAAAATTAGATTTTTACTCAGTTAAAAAAAATAAAGTATCCCAATCGCAATTAAAGATTTATGATTTTAATCTTAAGGAACTTCCTGCATTAACAAAGATACTTACCTTGGCATCTCTCCAAGGTATTGCAGATATACTCTCTGGAGATGGAGTTAGTTTTGAAGAATTAGAAATTAAGTTTACAAATAAAAAAAATTTGATGGAAATCGATGAACTTTATGCGATTGGACCTGCAATTTCAATTTTAATGGATGGCTATGTTCAGAAAAATGAATTAATAAGTTTAAGAGGAACACTAGTACCTGCTACGACTATTAATAAATTTGTAGGATCTATACCAATATTAGGAGATATTCTAGTCGGAAAAAAAACTGGAGAAGGTGTCTTTGGCGTAAGTTTTAAATTGAAGGGACCACCAAAAAATATTAAAACAACAGTAAATCCAATTAAAACTTTAACTCCAAGGTTTATTACACGAACTTTAGAAAAAATTAATAGAAAAAATTAATCTATTTTTATTATCACATGTTTTTTTTTACCAAGTGACAATTTTAAAAAATTTTGATTTTTGAAATCTTTTAATAATATTTGTAAATTTTGATCTTCAATAATTTCATTATTAATTTTTATACCTCTATTTTTTATTGTTCTTCGAACTTCACTTTTTGAAACTAAAAGTTTTGATGATACAACAAGATCTATAATATTTACCCCATTTTCAATTTCCTTTTTGCCAATTTTGAGAGTAGGCAAACCTTCACCTATCGACCCAGACACAAAAGTTTTTCTAGCAGTCTGTTCAGCTTTTTCTGCAGCCGATTTTCCATGTAACATTGAGGTAGCTTCGTTTGCTAGAGTAATTTTTAAATCATTCACATTTTTGTTTTTTATTTCGTTGATTTTTTTAATACTTAAATCAGTGAACATTTTAAGAAATTTTATTACATCTCTATCATCTGTGTTTCTCCAAAACTGCCAATATTCGTAAGGAGATAATAAATCTTTGTCTAACCATACAGCTCCTTTTTCTGTTTTACCCATTTTTGCTCCAGAGGCTAAAGTTATCAATGGAGTTGTTAAGCCGAATGACTGCTTACTAGAATATCTTTTTATTAATTCGACACCATTAACAATGTTTCCCCATTGGTCTGACCCACCTATTTGCATAACACAGTTTTTATTTTTATTAAGTTCTAAGAAATCGTATGCTTGTAAAATCATATAATTAAATTCCATGTAACTGAGAGATTGTTCGCGATCTAATCTTAATTTAACACTATCAAAACTTAACATTTTATTGATTGTAAAATGTTTTCCTATTTCTCTTAAAAATTTTATATAATTTAGTTTACCTAACCACTTGTAGTTATTTACGTAAATTGGTTTTGTTTTTGTATTATTACTTTTTAGAAAAATATTAAATACTTTTTGGATATTTTTAATATTAGATTCAATCTCTTTATCAGATAATATTTTTCTAGTTTCTTCTTTGCCAGATGGATCACCAATTCTTGTTGTTCCACCTCCTAATAAAACTATTGGCTGATGCCCATATTTTTGAAGCATTCTCAAACACATTATTTGTAAGAGACTTCCAACATGTAAACTCTTGGCAGTACAATCAAAACCTATGTAAGCTCTTATAGTTTTTGAGTTCATTAAATTGTTAAGACTATCAAAATCAGTACATTGATTATAATATTCTCTTTGTTTGAATTCTTCTAAGAACGATATGTCCATTTTTTATAAAAAAAGTGTAAATTTAATATACTTTATATTTAATATAATTAAAAAATATT
Organism: uncultured Pelagibacteraceae bacterium; assembly: GCA_902585665.1. Classification (GTDB taxonomy): domain Bacteria; phylum Pseudomonadota; class Alphaproteobacteria; order Pelagibacterales; family Pelagibacteraceae; genus Pelagibacter. The sequence continues at coordinate 143,241 of CACIEO010000002.1, forward strand.
TATGGACAGAAAATTTTATAGCTTAGGTTTAATGAGCGGAACCTCAATGGATGGCATCGATGCATCAATTATATGCTCTAACGGAGTAGATATTTTTGAGGTTGTACAAAATAAATACTTTAAATATGACGATAATTTTATTAACAAACTATCAGATCTTAAAAGTAAAATAAATACATCATCAGACTTAAAATTATATTTATCCGAATTAAATAATTTAGAGAGAGAACTGACTGTTTTACATGCCAAATTTGCTAGTGATATTTTAAAAGATTTTGAAAAAGATGTTGATCTAGTTGGTTTTCATGGACAAACAATATATCACAATCCAGATGAAAAAATATCTAAACAATTAGGAGATGGTAAACTTTTATCACAATTAATTAAAAAAAAAATAGTTTTTAATTTTAGAAAAAACGATATTGAAAATAATGGTAATGGGGCACCTTTAGCACCCATTTATCACTCTGCAATAACTAAAAAAATTAATAAAAAAAATATTATTTATTTAAATATTGGCGGTATTACTAATGAGACTTTTATTGACAAAAATTTTAATATTAGTGCAAAGGATCTAGGACCTGGTAATTGCTTGATCGATTTATGGATAAGACAAAATACCAAAAAAAAATATGATAAAGATGGCAATATAGCAAAATCAGGCAAAATAAGTAAAATATTATTGGAGCAATCTTTAGATATTTATTTTAATAATCAGATAAGTCAAAAAAGAAGTTATGATATTAATGATTTTGACATTTCTTTCTTCAGGGGTTTGACACTTGAGGATGGAGCAGCAACAATTATTGAATTTACCATAGAAATAATAGCGAGCAAATTATCATCAAAAGATATTATTTGTTGTGGAGGTGGAAGAAAAAATAAATATTTAATTGAAAGATTAGAAAAAAAAATAAATAAGAAAATATTAAATATTGATGAATTTGAGATAGACGGTGATTTTATAGAGTCACAAGCATTTGCTTTTCTTGCAATCAGGTCATTTCTTAATTTACCTATATCCTTTCCTATGACCACAGGATGTAATAAAGATACAACAGGCGGAGAGATTATTTAAAACTAAAAAATTGTGGTTTCTTTTTTTATATATTTATCCAAAGCTTTTATTAAATCTTTTTCTGATTTTGAAAAAAAATGATTTGCATCAGATATAGATTGAAAATCAACCTTGATACCTTTTTGATTACTTAATCTTTTATCTAGTTCATTAATAAATTCTACTGGAACCAATTCATCTTTTTTTCCATAAACCATCAAACCTGATGTTGGACATGGTGATAAAAAAGAAAAGTCATATACATTTGGTTGAGGAGAAATTGCAATAAATCTATTTATCTCTGGTCTTCTCATGAGTAATTGCATTGCTATTAAAGCACCAAATGAAAATCCCGATACCCAACATTGCGAGTTATCTAAATTTTCTCTTTCTAACCAATCCAATGCTGCAGCTGCATCCGCTAATTCTCCTTGACCATTATCAAAATCTCCGTCACTTCTTCCTACACCTCTAAAATTTACTCTGCACACAGAGAAATTATTTTCTAAAAAAGTATGAAATGTATCCACCACAACTTTATTATTCATTGTGCCTCCGTACTGAGGGTGTGGTTGAAGAACTAATGCAATTGGAGATGTATTTTTTTTACTCTTATAATATTTTGCTTCAAGTCTTCCGGCAGGTCCAGGAATAAATATTTCTAAAATTTTATTATCCATAAATGTTAATGCGAACTATTCTCACAAAAAAACTTTGTTTAACACATACCGATGACAATTTGCGAGTCTTTTTAATTTTTTGAATACTTGACTATTTTAGTCGGGTATATATATAAGCCGCATAAACATTAGTCTTATGAAGTTAAATACTAAATCAAGATATGCTGTTATGGCTTTGGCCGATATGTCAAAGTTTCCAATAAATAATCCTGTTAGCTTAAGAGATATATCTTTAAGACAAAGTATTTCCTTACTTTACCTAGAACAAATTTTTTTGAAATTAAAAAAAAGTGATATTGTTAAAAGTGTACGCGGGACTAATGGTGGTTATGTTTTAAAAAGAGATCCCAAAAATATTAAATTATCTGAAATCTTTCAGGCTTTAGATCAAAAAGTAAAAACAGTTGGGTGTAAAAAGGATTCAAAAAAAGGATGTAATGGTAAATCAGCAAAGTGTATTACGCATGAACTATGGGACGAGCTTGAAATTTATATTAATAACTTCTTTGAAAATAAAAAGCTTAGTGATCTTTCATTAAATAGAGGAGATAACTAATGGATGAAAAAAATTTAAATATAATAAAAGATTATAAATATGGTTTTTCTACAGATATTGAAAACGTTAAGGCACCAAAAGGACTTAACGAAGATGTCATTAGGTTTATTTCAAATATAAAAAAAGAACCAAAATGGTTATTAGACTGGAGACTTAAAGCTTACAAAAGATTGAAAGTTTTAAAGGAACCAGATTGGCAAAAACCAAAATATCCTAAAATTAATTACCAAGATTTATATTACTACTCTGCTCCAAAAAATTTTAGTGAAAAACCAAAAAAATTGGAAGATTTAGATCCTAAATTATTAGAAACTTATAAAAAATTAGGAATTCCACTTGATGAGCAGAAAAGACTAAATGGTATTGCTGTAGATGCAGTTTTCGACTCAGTCTCTGTTGCAACAACTTTTAAAGATACATTGACTAAGCATGGGATTATTTTTTGCTCGATATCTGAGGCTGTTCAAAAACATCCAGATCTAGTCAAAAAATACCTAGGTACAGTTATCCCGATAACAGATCATTATTTTGCCACTTTAAACTCAGCAGTATTTACTGACGGGTCATTTGTTTATGTTCCAGAAGGTGTGAGGTGTCCAATGGAACTATCTACTTATTTTAGAATTAATGCATCAGATACAGGACAATTTGAAAGAACTTTAATAATTGCTGACAAAGGAAGTTATGTTAGTTACCTAGAGGGTTGCACAGCTCCCATGAGAGATGAAAATCAACTTCATGCAGCTAATGTTGAACTAATTGCACTAGATGATGCAGAAATAAAATATTCCACAGTTCAAAATTGGTACCCAGGAGATAAAGATGGAAAGGGCGGTATTTATAATTTTGTTACCAAAAGAGGTTTATGCAAAGGAAATAATTCAAAAATTTCGTGGACACAAGTTGAGACTGGATCGGCAATCACTTGGAAATATCCAAGTTGTATACTTAAAGGTGATAATTCAATTGGTGAATTTTACTCAATTGCAATAACAAACAATCATCAAAAAGCAGATACTGGTACAAAAATGATTCATTTAGGAAAAAACACAAAAAGTAAAATTATATCCAAAGGAATTAGTGCAGGATTATCTGATATGACTTACAGAGGTTTAGTTGACATATCTCCTAATGCAGAAAACTCAAATAATTATACTCAGTGTGATTCTCTTTTAATGGGAAATAAATGTGGAGCTCACACAATACCTTACATAAAAAATAAAAACTCAAACTCAAACATTGCTCACGAAGCAACAACCTCAAAGATTAGTGAAGATCAACTTCATTACTGTCAACAGAGAGGTCTTAACCCGGAGGAAGCTGTTGGATTAATTGTAAATGGATTTTGTAAGGAAGTACTCCAACAATTACCAATGGAGTTTGCTGTAGAGGCTCAGAAATTGGTTGGTATCAGTTTAGAAGGAAGTGTAGGATAATGTTAAAAATCAACAACTTAAAAGCAAACGTAGATAAAAAGATTATTTTAAACGGTTTTAATCTGGAGATTAAAGCCGGCGAGGTTCATGCAATTATGGGCCCAAATGGATCAGGAAAAAGCACACTATCTAACATTCTATCTGGCAAAAAAGGTTATGATGTAACAGGTGAAATTTTATTTGAAAATAAAAACCTTTTTGAGCTTGAAACAGAGGAAAGAGCACACAAAGGAATATTTTTGGCATTTCAGTATCCACTCGAAATTCCTGGTGTAAATACAAATATCTTTCTTAAAACATCCTTAAATTCAATCAGAAAAGCTAGAGGTGAAAAAGAATTGGATGCATTAGAGTTTCTCAAAATTGTGAAAGAAAAATCGAAAGAATTAAAATTTGATGAAGAAAAATTAGGTAGACAATTAAATGTAGGATTTTCTGGTGGAGAAAAAAAGAAAAATGAAATTTTGCAAATGTCTATCCTTAACCCTAAATTGTCAATTCTAGATGAAACTGACTCAGGGCTAGATATTGATGCACTTAAAATAGTAGCTAGTGGTGTTAATTCTTTAAGAAAGAAAAGCAATGCTTTTTTAATTATCACTCACTACCAAAGATTGCTTGACTATATAAAACCTGATTTTGTCCATGTTTTAATTGATGGAAAAATAAAAAAATCGGGTGGTCCCGAATTAGCATTAGAACTTGAAAGCAAAGGTTACGAAAATATTAATTAATGGAAGATAAAATTAAAATAGAATTTGATAAAGCATTTAAAAATTATTCATCTAATGATGAATTAAATTTTAAAAAAAACAACTTAGAATATTTTATAAAAAATGGTTTTCCTGGTAGAAAATTAGAAAGCTGGAAATTTTCAGATCTGAACCAGATTATTAATAAGAATATCGGAGAATTGAACTTTTTTACAGATCTAAAAAAAGAAATTTCAACTAATAAAAATTATATTACTAAAGACATAGATCACAATAAAATAGCATTTATAAATGGCATATTAGAAGAAGTTGATTTTAGTTTTGAGGATAAAGATAAGATTATAATATCAAAAGAAGTCGATACCAGTACAAAAATTAATAGTGAAAATTCTCTCTTAAACTTAAACAATGCATTTTGTAAAAATTTTTACAAAATTACTATCCCACAAAATTATTCAATGAATAAACCATTAATAATTTATCATGTTTCAACTGATAATTTAAGCTCAACAACATTAAATTCTCAATTAAACTTTATTTTAGAGGAAAATAGTTCTCTAAAAATAATTGATATTTATGATGATAAAAGTGAAAAAAATTTCATTAATACATTTTATAATTTTATATTAAAAGAAAATGCAATTTTAAAAAATTATAAAATCGATAAATCGCAAAATAGTAATATAAAGTATTCCTATAATAATATTGATCAATCAAAGGATAGCATTTCAGAAACATTTATTTTATCTAATGGTTCAAAATTTTTAAAAAATGAAATCAATTGTAATCTAAAAGGCCAATATTCATCTGCATTTATTAATGGAGTATTTTCATTAGATTCAGATAAACATCATGAAATTAGGACGTCAATTAATCACTTAGTTGAAAATACAAAAAGTTATCAGCTAATTAAAAGTGTACTTGATGATAAATCTAAGTCTGTATATCAGGGTAAAATTTATGTTAGCCCAGATGCACAGAAAACCGATGGATACCAATTAAGTAAATGTATTTTATTAGATAAAAACACTGAGTTTAACGCAAAACCAGAACTTGAGATATATGCTGATGATGTGAAATGCTCACATGGCTCTGCATCTGGTAGTCTTAATGAAAATTCAATATTTTATTTAAGATCTAGGGGATTAAATTACAAACAAGCTAAAAAACTTTTAATAAGTGGTTTTTTTCTCGACGTGATTGAAAAGATTACTGATGAAGAAATTAAAAATTTTATTAAAAAAATTATGGAATTAAATCAATGAACATAAATAATATAAAAAAACAGTTTCCTATATTTAATAATAAAGTTCATAATAATGACCTAGTATATCTTGATAGTGCCAACTCATCACAGAAACCACAAATGGTTGTAGATAGGATCTATGATTTTTATACAAAAGAGTTTTCTAATGTAGGAAGAAGTGTGCATTATTTAGCTGTCGCAGCAACAAATTTGTATGAAAACACCAGAATAATGATGCAAAAATACATAAACGCTAAAGATCCTAATGAAATTGTATTTACTAAAGGTGCAACTGAAGCAATTAATTTAGTAGCAAACACCTTTGGACAAAAGTTTTTAAGAGAAGGAGATGAGATACTTCTTACAGAATTAGAACATCATTCAAATTATGTTCCATGGCATTACTTAAGAAAATTAAAGGGAGTTAAAATTAACTTTGCAGAAATAAATAATGATGGTGAAATAACTATAGAAAGTATTGAAAAAAGTATAACACCCAAAACTAAAATGATTGCGATCACACATCTATCAAATGTTACTGGAGCAATTTTGCCCATTAAAGAAATTACATCTTTGGCTCACTCAAAAAATATACCTATATTGATAGACGGCTGTCAGGGAGCTCCTCATTTAAAATTAGACATGCAAGATATAGATTGCGATTTCTACGCAATTTCATGTCATAAAATGTATGGACCAACTGGTCTAGGTGTTCTTTATGCAAAAAAAAAATGGCTTGATACATTACCACCATATCAAGGTGGAGGAGGTATGATTAGAGAAGTAAAAAAAGAAGGTATATCTTTTGGGGATCTTCCAAACAAATACGAAGCAGGCACCATGGCGACAGCCCAAGTAATTGCATTTGGAGAATCTATAAAGTTTTTAAACCAAATAGGCATTGAAAATATTGAGAAGCATGAAAGTGAACTTACAAAATATGGAGAGGAAGTATTGAGAAAAAATAACTCAGTCAAACTTGTTGGTAACCCAAAAAATAAAGGGTCTGTATTATCGTTTACTTTAGATGGAATACATGCTCATGATATTGCAACTATTCTAGATGAGGATGGAGTGGCCATTCGAGCAGGTCATCATTGTTGTCAAATATTACATGATAAACTTGGATTATCAGCTACTGCCCGAGCATCACTGGGCGTATATAATACTAAAGATGATTTAGATAAATTAAATGAATCAATTAATAAATGTAAAAAAATATTTGATCGATAATGGACTTAAAAGATTTATATCAGGAAATAATTTTAGATCATGGCAAGAATCCAAGAAACTTGCGTAAAACAGAAAATTTCAATAAAGATGCCAAAGGGCATAATCCATTATGTGGAGACAAAGTACATATTTTTTTAAAAATTGACGAAAATAAAAATATTTCAGATATATCTTTTGAAGGAAGTGGATGCGCAATATCAATGGCCTCTGCATCTATAATGACTGATTTAATGAAAGAAAAAAAAGAAAAAGAAGTAAAAGAATTAGTTGAGGATTTTCTTAAAATGATAAAAGAAAGCCCTGAAATGAAGACAAAAATTATAAGTGAGAATGAAAAAACAAAACTTATGTCTCTATCTGGTGTAAAACAGTATCCTATGCGTGTTAAATGTGCTACATTAGCATGGCACACACTTACATCTGCAATGAATAATTCTAAAGAAGAAACAAATACAGAAAAATTTGATTAAAATGGAACTCAAAGATCAAATAATAAATGAAATAAAGAAAATTTACGACCCAGAAATTCCAGTTAACATATATGAACTGGGATTGATTTATGATATAAATGTTGAAAAAGGTAATATGGTAAAAATTAAAATGACTCTCACTACACCTAATTGTCCAGTTGCTGAGAGTTTGCCTAAGGAAGTAAAAGACAGTGTTAAAGAAATTAAAGAAGTTAAAGATGTTGATTTAGAGCTAGTTTGGGACCCGCCATGGGATAAGTCAATGATGTCAGAGGCAGCAAAATTAGAGTTAAATTTATGACACAAATAATATCTCTTAGTGATAGAGCGGCAGAAAGAATTAAAGAAATAATGTCAAAAGACCAAAAATCTCTAGGTGTACGAGTAGGTGTTAAAAGTGGTGGTTGTGCTGGAATGGCCTATATCATGGAATATGCTAAAGAAAAAAATCCTAACGATGAAATGATAGAAGACAAAGGTGTGAAAGTATTTATTGATCCTGCAGCTGTTATGTATTTGCTGGGTACACAAATGGATTATAAAAAAGATAAATTTTCATCATCATTCGTATTTAATAACCCAAACGAAACTGAAAGATGTGGGTGCGGAGAGTCCTTTAAAATATAGTATCCATTTTGAGCATATCAGCTTTGCATAAAATGCATATCTGTTATATAAATAAATTATGAACATTTTTGAATTTAGAAATTTGCTTACATCAGAGGATAAGAGAGAAAGAAGAATGTCTTTTTTTCGATCACTTATAAAATCTGTAGATGTTGGAGCAAATGGAACACAAGATTACGTTGTTAAAAAAGGGTCTGGTAAAAACAAAATTGCTTCTACCAGACAGTAATTTTATTTAACAACTATAATACATATCAAATTCGATAGGGTGAGGAGTGTGTTCAAAGTTGTGAATTTCCTCAAACTTCAAAGCAATATATGCATCGATCTGGTCATCAGTAAATACATTTCCTTGTTTTAAGAAATCTCTATCTTTATCAAGACTTTCCATTGCTTCTCTTAGAGACCCGCAAACAGTTGGAATTTTTTTAACCTCAGACTCTGATAAAGCGTATAAATCTTTATCAAAAGATTTCCCTGGATCTATTTTATTTTTAATTCCATCTAGACCTGCCATCAACATTGCAGCAAATGTTAAATATGGATTTCCAGCAGCATCACCAAATCTTATTTCACATCTTGCAGCTTTTTTACTTAATGTAATAGGTATTCTGCAAGAAGCAGATCTATTCCTAGCTGAGTATGCTAAAAGAACTGGTGCCTCAAAACCGGGTATTAACCTCTTGTAGCTGTTAGTTGTCGCATTAGAAAATGCATTGATTGCTTTTGCGTGTTTTAAAATACCACCAATGTAATTTAATGCTATATCTGATAATCCAGCATATTTGTCACCAGAAAATAATGCCTTATCGCCTTTCCATATTGATTGGTGAACATGCATCCCTGATCCATTATCGCCTTTTACGGGCTTAGGCATAAAGGTGGCTGTTTTACCAAAAGAATGAGAAACCATATGAACAGCATATTTATATAATTGTAAGTTATCTGCTTGGTCTACCAAAGTTCCGAAATACATCCCAAGTTCATGTTGACTTGGTGCTACCTCGTGGTGATGTTTTTCAACTTTAATTCCCATATCTTTCATAGCTTTTAAATATTCACTTCGCATATCTTGCGCGCTGTCAACTGGAGGAACAGGGAAATAACCACCTTTTACTCCAGGTCTATGACCCATGTTTCCATTTGGATAATCTTTTCCAGTATTATAGGGACCTTCTGTACTGTCTATTTTAAATCCTGTTTCATTCATGTCATTTTTATATTTTACATCATCAAACACAAAGAATTCTGCCTCAGGACCAAAGTAAGCCTTATCACCGATCCCTGATTTTTTTAAGTAAGCCTCTGCTTTTTTTGCAGTACCACGTGGATCTCTTTCGTATGGGTCTTTCTTGATCGCGTCCATAACATCACAAAAAATATTCATCGTATTATGACTAGTAAAAGGGTCAATTACTGTTCTTGATAAGTCAGGCTTTAAAATCATGTCAGACTCATTTATAGCTTTCCATCCAGCTATAGACGATCCATCAAAAAAAATACCTTCATCTAGCATTTCTTCATCTACTACCTTTGAATCCATTGTGACATGTTGAAGTTTACCTCTAGGATCTGTAAATCTTAAGTCGACATATTCAATGTCTTTATCTTTCATCTGTTTTAATACTTTATTAGCGCTCATATTTACCCTTTCAATTTTTACGTTTTCTAGCAAATAAAAGTATATTAATATCGCTTATTATATTGATATCTCCTATGCAATTTGTGCATGGATTTTAACCAAAGTTATTAATATTTTACAAACAATTATTAGTTGTATGGATGACTTATTAAATAATGAACCAGTTAAAAGAGCCCAAGAAGCTCTTAAAAAATTTGATAATTCGTTAAATGTTAAGGTTCTAGAAAAGACCGCAAGAACTGCACAAGATGCATCTTTAGCTCTTGGTTGCGATGTTGGTGCAATAGTAAAAAGTTTACTTTTCAGAGCTGAAAATAGTTTTGTTCTTTGTTTAGTGTCTGGTGATAAAAAATGTTCTTTAAATAAACTAAAGAAGATTACCAAAAAAAATGATCTCTGTATGGCTTCACCTGAACAAGTAAAAACTCAAACAGGTTATACTATTGGTGGTGTATCACCAGTTGGTTTGTTAAATGACATAGAAATATTTATGGATAATTCACTAGAAAGATTTAACAAATTATATGCTGCAGCAGGTCATCCAAACTGTATTTTTGAAATAAATTTTAAAAAATTAAATGAGATTACATCATCAAAAGTCTTGGAGATAACAGAGTGAGAAAACCAACAATTATTGATTATTCTCTTTTGTGTTTTTTAGCTTTGATATGGTCATCAGCTTTTTTTAATATAAAAATAGCAACAGAATCTTTTGGACCTGTAACAATTGCCTTTTTGAGAGTTTTTTTAGCATCAATACCTCTTATTATTTTATGTAATATAAAAAATATTAAAATCGAGGTTTTTTCTAAAGACTGGTATTGGTTTGCTTTAATTGGATTTGTCAATCTTGTAATTCCATTTTTTTTTATATCTTATGGAATTAAAGCTGTTCAAAGCAATTTGGCCGCTATATTAATGTCGAGCACTCCATTAACTTCTACGATTTTAGGTCATTATTTTACAAAGAACGAAAAATTTAATTTAATCAAAACAATTGGAGTTTTAATTGGTTTTTCAGGAATAGTTTATTTATTTTCAGATAATATTTTAATAAATGAAAATAATTTTTATTCAGCGCTTTTAATTCTACTGGGTGCAACCGGTTATGTTGTGGGAGGTGTTCTAACTTTAAAGATAAGTAATAAAAGAAATGAAAACGTAACTACATCCATATGCATTTGGGCATCAATAATTTTATTACCTTTAACTATGATTTTTGAACAGCCATGGAACAGTACTCCAAACACATTATCTATTATATCAGTCGTTTATCTTGGTTTAGTATCGACTGGTCTTGCTTGGTTATTAAGATTTTCTATTTTAAAGAAAAATGGATTAATTTTTCAATCTCAGGTGTCTTTTTTAATTCCAATTTTTGGAATAATTTTAGGATACATTTTTTTAAAAGAGTTAATCACTCCTAAAATTATTGTTTCAGTAGTATTAGTTCTTGTTGGAATTTATTTAGCAAAAAAATCAAATGATTAAATAAATTTTATTTTAGCTCAGACAAAGCAGCAATATGCCTTGGATTGGTTTCACAGCAACCACCTAGTATAGTTGCACCATTATTGATAAAATTTTTACCCAGCTTTTTAAAAATTTCATCTGATACTTCTCTTTTTCCCATAACAGTATTTAAGTTGACTGCATCTTCGTCGAATTTAGCAGAATTAATCTTTCTCACTGGAGATGGCTCATCATCACCCCAAAGATTAACCTTAAACCCAAAGGGTAATTCATTAATTTTCAGCTCATTTATTGAATTTTCAGCAATTTCAAGTGACACGCATGAAGCAATAATTCCAATCCAATTAGAGCTTTGATATTTTTTCATTACTTCATTAATGGTTTCACCCGAAGGCAATTTCCCGTTTTTAAGTAAATGAATACCGACAAGAATAGGTTTATTTAATTTCTCAATTATTTCAGTGGCTATAGCTATTTCCCTTCCACTAGAAATAACATCTAAATAAAAGACATCTATAAAATCTTTTAGACAATTAATTTGATCGTAAAAATTTTGATGAATAATTTCACTTGATCTAGTGTCTTCCCTATAAGTATCAGATTGTGCCGGTATACTTCCAGCTATTATAATTTCTTTTTTTGATTGTTCTTTTGCTTTAAGTGCAAGTTCACAAGCTTTTTTATTGGCAAATTCAAACATATCATTAACTTTATTTTGTTCCATTCTAATTCTTCTACTTGAGAAATTTGTAGTTGTAATTAGTTCTGCACCTGCCTCAATATAATCTAAATGAATATCAACTACAGATTGATGATATTTCTCATCTAATATTGCACTTGTTGACCAAAGAGTTCCTTTTGAAACAAGACCGCGTGCGTGTAACTCTTGCCCCATACCGCCATCTAAAATTCTTAATTTTTTAAAAAAATTTTTATCCATAAAATTTCACGTGAAACCATAATAAAACTTTTAATTGAATATTTCATGATTTTAAATTCTTGAATCAATTTGAAGTTGAAAATATTTTGTTACATTTACATTACAATTAAAAATTGTTTTAATTGAATTTATAAAAATGGAGGAAAAATGAGTGCAGAAGCAATGAAAGTGTCTTCGGTTCTAGATACCTCTCATCTAAAGGTTAAATTTCCATTCAAAGCAAAGTATGGAAACTACATTAACGGTAAATTTGTAGAACCTCTATCTGGTAAATATTTTGATAATGTAAGCCCGATATCTAATGAGAAGATCTGTTCAGTTGCGCGTTCAAATGAAAAAGACGTGGAAGCTGCATTAGACGCGGCACACGCAGCTTTCCCTGAATGGGGAAAGACAGACATCACAACAAGATCAAATATCTTGTATAAAATTGCTGATGTTTTAGAAAAAAATCTAAACTTATTAGCTGTCGCTGAATGTTTAGATAATGGTAAACCGATCAGAGAATGTATGGCTGCTGACTTACCTTTAGTGATTGATCACTGGAGATATTTCGCAGGAGTAATTAGAGCTGAAGAAGGTTCTATTGCTGAAATTGCTAATAATCAATACTCATACAATTTTCATGAACCACTAGGAGTAGTTGGTCAGATAGTTCCATGGAACTTCCCATTGTTAATGGCAACATGGAAATTAGCACCAGCTCTTGCTGCAGGAAACTGTTCAGTTTTAAAACCAGCTGAACAAACACCAGCATCAATTATGGTAATGATGGAACTTATTGGTGACTTATTACCTAAAGGTGTTGTTAACATTGTTAGCGGTTTTGGATTAGAAGCAGGTAAACCTTTAGCATCATCTAAACGAGTTGCAAAAGTTGCATTTACTGGTGAAACAACAACTGGAAGATTGATTATGCAGTATGCTGCACAAAACATAATTCCAATTACATTAGAATTAGGTGGAAAATCTCCTAATATCTTCTTTGAAGACGTCATGGATAAAGATGATGATTTCTTCGATAAATGTATTGAAGGTTTTGTAATGTTCAATCTAAACCAAGGTGAAGTTTGTACTTGCCCAAGTAGAGCTTTAATACAAGAGTCTATCTATGATAAATTCATGGAAAGAGCTATTGCTAGAACAAAAGCTGTTGTGCAAGATAATCCTTTAAAAATGGAGACAATGATTGGAGCTCAAGCGTCAGTAGAGCAAATGGAGAAGATTAAGTCTTATCTTGAGCTAGGTAAAAAAGAAGGCGCTAAAGTTCTTACTGGTGGAAGTGTTGCTAAGCTTAATAGTGGCTTGGAAAAAGGTAATTATATCCAACCAACTGTTTTTGAGGCTAAAAACAACATGAGAATATCTCAAGAAGAGATCTTCGGACCAGTTGTATCTGTGATTAAATTTAAAGATGAAGCAGAAGCATTGAAAATTGCTAATGATACTCTTTATGGTTTAGGAGCAGCTGTATGGACAAGAAATGGAAATATAGCTCACAGAATGGGTAGAGCAATACAAGCAGGAATAGTATGGACTAATTGTTATCATGCTTATCCAGCTCACTCACCATTTGGTGGATACAAACAATCAGGAGTTGGAAGAGAAACTCACAAAATGATGCTTAATCATTACAGACAGAATAAGAACTTACACGTTTCTTATGCTGAGAAAAAATTGGGCTTCTTTTAATCAATAATATATACTGGCCCATGATTCTATATCATGGGCCGTACTTTAAAAATGAAAGTATCAGCAACACATTCAGCACTAAGCCTTCTCTCTGAGCTAAAAGAAAAATATGGTGAAAAATTAATGTTTCACCAATCAGGTGGTTGTTGTGATGGAAGCGCTCCAATGTGTTTTCAAGAAGGAGAATTTCCATTAGGAGATAATGATATTAAGTTAGGTGAAATAGGTGGCGTACCTTTTTATATGAATGGAGACCAATATGAAAAATGGAAACACACTGATTTAACTATAGATGCCGTAAAAGGTATTGGTGGCATGTTCTCATTGGATAATGGAACTGGTCGCAGATTTCTGACTAAATCAGAAATCTGCTTAGTTGTTGATAACGAAAAAAAACAATAAATTAATTACTGTCCCGGTGGTTTATAACCAATCTTGCTTGCCTTAGTTGTTGCTTTTGTAAAATCTATAGCCTCTAACATTGTCATATTTTTTACTGCACCAGATGATTCCACAACTAATTTTATAGCAGCAAAGTCATCAAATGATCCTACTTCAGTTACAACAATAAAATCATATGAACCTCTAACGATATCCATACTGTGAATTGTTCCACCAACAGCTTTTGTTAATTGTTCTACAACTGCTTTTCTATCACTCGTTGGATCTTTCATAAAACCTTGAAAAGCTTTTTCCGTGTAGTTCCCCATAATATATGCCTTCATATGTTTCTCCTTTTTTTTTAAATCTAACACAAAAGAGAGAAAATTATGAAATAAAATGTCTCATCAAATTTTCGCTTAAATATTTATTTTCTTGTTGAAATAAACACACCTGTGGATGCGATTATGAAACCAGCAATATCAATTTTCATCAATTCTTCACCTAAAAACATCCAAGCCATCAATGCTGTAACAACTGGTATTAAAAAAAATAATGATACAGTTTTGCTAGCAGAATTATTTTTTATTAGAAACATCAAAATAGAAAATGCTCCTAACGAGACAAGAAATACTTGATGACTCATTGCTAATAAAAAATCTGAATTTAAATTTATAAATGGGTCTTTAAATATAAAAATAATAATTAATAAATGAAATAAAACTGCACCAACTGCTTGATACATATTATTTACAGATAAAGGAATATTATTACTTATTTTTTTTTGCCAAATTGTTGATGTTGTAATTGCAATTAAAGCAACAAGTGAAGAAATAACACCTTCGATTGGTAAAGATTTTCCAATATCAAATCCAAGAACCATTACTGCACCCGTGAACCCTAATAAAACTCCTAACCATTGATTAAGTGAGACTTTTTCTTTTAAAAAATAACCTGCTAGTAAATTAGTTAAAATTGGCTGCATAGTAACTATAAGTGCAGTTAAACTTGTCGGAAAACCTATAAATATTGAGTAAAAAACTCCACCTAGGTAAAGTCCATGAAACAAAATGCCAGTGCCTAAAGAATTTACTAGGTCTTTGCTATTAACTGATATTTTAGCTTTTTTGTAAATTGAATATATAAAAAAACAAATAGCTACTAAGAAAAATCTAAAGGCTAAAGCAGAGAATGGATCACTATTTTGAACAATTGGAAGAGTTGTTATAAAAGCAGAAGACCAAAGAAGTATGAAAAGAAGAGGAAAAGACTTAGACACTTTATTTTTTACTTATTTATAGATATATTCAAGGTTATTAGACCACTAATTAATCATAAATTAAAAATTATGTATAGCAAATTTGGACAATTCATTGATGGAAAATGGCAACAGTCTTCAGATAAACAAACATACGAAGTAATTAATCCTGCAAATGAAGAAACTATTGGTCATGCTTCAAAAGCAAGTGCAAAAGATGTAGACGATGCTCTTAAATCAGCAAAAAAAGGTTTGGAAGTTTGGAAAAATACTCCACCTTGGCAAAGATCTTATACATTAAGAAAAATTGCAGACAAGATGAGAGAAAAACAAGATGTCTTAGCAAAGTGGATGACACTTGAAGTTGGAAAACCATTTGCTGAAGCAAAAGGTGAAGTTGGAGGATCAGCAGATATTTTTGAATGGAACGCAGAAGAAACAAAAAGAATTTATGGTCAAACCGTTGAGAGCAGATTTAAAGATACTAGAGTACATGTATATTATCAACCAGTCGGAGTAGTAGCTGCACTGTCGCCATGGAATTTTCCATTAGTTTTATCCTCAAGAAAAATTTCAACAGCACTAGCAGCTGGTTGTTCGGTAATTATAAAACCTGATGTTATAACTCCTGGTACAGTTATGGAACTAGTAGATATTTGCAGAGAGTGCGGTGTTCCTGCTGGTGTAGTCAATTTACTTTCGGGAGATCCACCTAGTATTGCATCACAATTAATTTCATCAGATATAGTTAAAAAAATATCAATAACTGGCTCATCAAGAGTTGGTAAACTAATATTAAAACAAGCTGCAGATAAAGTTCAAAGAGTAACAATGGAGTTAAGTGGACACTCTCCGTTTATTGTTTTTGAAGATGCTGATATTAAAAAAGCTACAGACATGGCTATCGCAGCAAAATTTAGAAATAATGGCCAAGTATGTATATCTCCAAATAGATTTTATATCCAAGAAAATAAAAAAGATGAATTTGTAAATTTATTTATTGAAAAAACAAAAAAATTGAAAATTGGTGATGGTATGGATCCATCAGTTCAATTAGGACCTTTGACAACAAAAAAAAGATTAAATGAAGTTGAAGAACTAGTTGAAACAACAAAAAAAGAAGGAGGAAAAGTTCTTCTTGGAGGAAAAAGACCTCAAGGATTTAATAAAGGATTTTATTATGAACCAACTATTTTTGATAATATTAAAGATGATTTTACAATAATGAAAGTTGAACCTTTTGGACCTTTAGTACCAATGTTATCATTTAAAACATTTGATGAAGTTATTGAAAGAGCAAATAATCATGATTTAGGTTTATCAAGTTACATTTGCACTAATTCAATGGAAAAAGCTCATAGAGCTTCAGAACTTATGGAAACAGGAACTGTTGCAGTAAATACTCCATTGGTCGCTATAGCTGAAGCGCCTTTTGGTGGAATAAAGCAAGCAGGCTACGGTAGAGAAGGCGGCTCTATGGCAATTAAAGATTATTTAAATGTAAAGTATACTCATCTTGGATTGAAAGGATAAATGGTAAAAGTCAAAAAGAAAGAGATTAAAACAGCTGCAAAAGCTTTATCATCTTGGAAAAAAATGATGCCATTTTACTATGGTGCAGTTTGGGTGATATTACTTTTAATCGTATTTTTAAAATGAAACTAGCAAGAATTGGAAATCCAAGTAAGGAAAAACCAATTATAATTGATAAAGATAACAATTATAGAGATATATCATCTGTTATTAAGGATTTTAATTCAGATAATTTAAATTTCGAGACCTTAGAAAAATTAAATAATATAAAACCTGATGATTTACCTATATTAGAAAAAAATCAAAGAATTGGAGCTTGTGTTAACAATCCCTCTAAATTCATTGGGATAGGATTAAATTTCAAAGACCACGCAATAGAACAAAACATGCCTATTCCAAAAGAGCCTATAATATTTTCTAAATTCACCAACAGTGTATCTGGACCTAATGACGATATTGTAATTCCAAAAAATTCTAATCATACAGACTGGGAGGTTGAATTAGGTTTTGTAATAGGGAAGAAATGTTCTTATGTCAGTGAAAAAGATGCGTTAAATTATGTCTTAGGTTTTTTCCTTGTAAACGATGTAAGTGAGAGAAATTTTCAAAAGAATAAAGGTGGTTCATGGGATAAAGGGAAAGGTTTTGATACTTTTGGACCTATTGGCCCTTACATATTAACAAAAGATGAAATTTCAGATGTTCATAATTTAAATATGTATTTAGATGTTAATGGAGAACGAATGCAAACAGGAAATACAAATCAAATGATATTCAATATAAATCAACTGGTATCTTATATGAGCCACTGCATGACTTTATACCCAGGTGATATATGTTGCACAGGAACACCGCCAGGTGTAGGAGAAAATAGAAAACCATCTAAATTTTTATTAGGTGGTGAAACTGTTAAGCTTGGAATAGATCACTTAGGAGAACAAACGCATAAAGTTGTAAATAACAATGCTTAAAAGAGATTTATATTACGAGGGTATTCCAACTAAATCGCAAAGAGATGATGCCAGATATCTAGGTGATATACTTGGTAGAGTTATTAGAAAACAAGAAGGTCAAAATTTTTTTAATTTAGTTGAAAAAATAAGACTACTTTCAAAAGCAAACGTCAAAAATATTAATAATAAAAAAAGGTTTAAAATAATTATTTCAGAAATAAATAAACTAAGTCCTATAAATATTTTTAAATTATCAAGGGCATTTACTCATTTTATGAACTTTGTTAATTTAACAGAGTCATTAGATTCCTCTAGGAAGTTAGATGAATTTGAAAACTCAAAAATTAAGGATGAACATAAGTATATTTTTATAGAAGAAATATTTGAAAATCTTTTTAAATCCAGAAAAATTTCAAAAAATAAAATTTTCAATATCGCCAAAAATTTAAATATTGGAATTGTGTTAACCGCTCATCCAACAGAAGTTAAAAGAAGAACATTAATACAAAAATATCACAACATAACTGAGATTATGGAACAACGCGAACTGCTCAAGCATTATCCTTCGAAAGTAAAAATTTTAGACAAAAAACTTTATGATGAATTTACAATTATTTGGAACACCGATGATCTAAAAAGATTTAGACCTAGCCCAACTGATGAAGCTAGATGGGGGCTTGCAGTTATAGAAGATAGCTTGTGGGAAACAATTCCAAAAGTTTATAGAAGACTAAATGGAATTTTTCTTAGAAATATGGGAAAGAATTTACCTAAAAATTTTAATCCTATTCAGTTCGGTTCTTGGATGGGTGGAGATAGAGATGGAAATCCAAATGTAACCTCCTCTATTACCAAAGAAGTAATTTTATTATCACGATGGGAAGCTGCAAAATTATATGAAAAAGAATTAACAAAGTTAATCAGATCTTTTTCAATGGAAAAATGTTCTAACAAAATTTTAAAAGTTACAGGAAAAACTTTTGAACCATACAGAGTATTTTTAAGACCTCTTAGAGATAAAATGAGATTAACGCATAGAGCAATAGAAAATCATCTTGTAAGGCACAAACCTCTAGATCAAAATAAATTATTATCATCAAGGGAAGAAATTTTAAAACCTTTAAGAGTGGTAAGAGATTCTCTTGAAAAAAACCAGAATGAAAATATAGCAAGTGGTGAATTACTTGACTTAATGAGAAGAGCAAAATGTTTTGGTATAAATCTTGCTAGACTAGATATTAGACAGGAATCATCAAGACACTCGCAATTACTTTATGAGTTCATCAAAAAGAAGTACAGAGCTGATTATTATAAATGGTCAGAAAAGCAGCGAATAAATTTTTTATCAAAACATTTAAAAACAAATAAAAAAATCATCAAAAATTTCAGATTTAAGAATAGAGAAAATCTTGAAGTTTGGTCCACTTTTAAGATTCTAGCTGATCAACCTGAGGAATGTTTAGGTGCATATATTATTTCAATGACATCGTCAGCCTCTGATATTTTAGCAGTTTCTTTTTTACAAAAGGAAGCAAATATAAATAAAAGATTAAGAGTAGTTCCATTATTCGAAACCCTAGATGACTTAAAAAATGCAAAATCGATTATGGAAAATTTATTTTCCTTAAGCTGGTATAGAAAATTAATTAAGAATAATCACGAGATTATGATTGGTTACTCAGACTCAAGCAAAGATGCTGGAAAACTTTCTGCGAGCTGGCATCAATATAAGCTTCAAGAAGAAATTGTTAAGTTAGGGAAAAAATATAAAATTGATCTTACATTTTTTCATGGTCGAGGAGGTTCTGCAGGTAGAGGAGGTGGTCCAATTCAATCCACTCTTAGATCTCAACCTCCAGGATCCGTAAATGGTAAAATTAGAATTACAGATCAAGGTGAAATGATACAACAAAAATATGGCTATGAACCAATAGCAAAATATAACCTCTGCAGTTATATAGGTGCGGTAATGCAAGCAACACTTAATCCACCACCAAAACCAAAAGATAGTTGGAGAAATTTAATTGAGGATATGACACAGATTTCGACAAGATCTTACAGAAAAAATATTAGAGAAAATACAGATTTTATTAGATACTTTAAAACTGTAACACCACATCTTGCACTTGGAAAATTATCGATTGGATCAAGACCGTCTAAAAGAAAAAATGTTGATAATATAAAAGGACTTAGAGCAATTCCTTGGGTTTTTGCTTGGACGCAAATAAGATTAATGTTACCTGCATGGCTTGGAACAGGTGAGGCATTAAAATACTCTTCAGTGAAAAAATTTAAATCTATATTAGTTGATATGGAAAGAAATTGGCCTTTTTTTAATTCAACAATGGATATTTTAGATATGGTGATTTCAAAAGTTGATCCCGAGATTTCAGAAGTTTATGAAGAGGGTTTAGCAGATGCTAAACTTAAAAAAGTTGGTGATAAACTAAGATTGCAATTTGATAATATAAAAAAACTAAATCAATTTATAACTCCAACAGAAATAATAAATCAAAGGAAAAAATTTAGATCATCAGTTATTGTAAGAAATATTTACACTGAAGTTCTCAATATTTTGCAAGCTGTTGTAATGAAAAAATTATCTAAAAAAGGAATACAGAAAAAGCATAGAAAATATTTAGATGATGCAATGATGACTTCAATTGCTGGTATTGCTGCAGCAATGAAAAATTCAGGATAAAATGACAGAAATTTTTATTGCATTTGGTGCTGGATTAATAAGCTTTTTATCACCCTGTGTTTTACCACTTATACCAGGTTACATATCTTATATATCAGGTTCCACTTTAGAGAATTTGTTAAAAAGTAAACATGTAAATTTATTACCAATAATTTTATTTACCTTAGGTTTTTCAGTTGTCTTTATTATATTTGGTGCTTCGGCAACTTTTTTAGGAAAGATTTTATTAAAAAATTCTTTTCCATTAAGAATAATTGCTGGTTTAATAATTATCATTTTCTCACTTCATATTTTAGGAGTGTTTAATCTTAATTTTCTTAACTACGAAAAAAGATTAGATGCAGAGAAAAGTAGTAATGTATTTAGTTCATTTTTAGTAGGTATGGCCTTTGCATTTGGTTGGACACCTTGCATAGGACCAATACTTGGATCTATTTTGATTTTGGCATCAACAACTGAAAGCATTTATGAAGGAATAATGCTTCTTACATTTTATTCCTTAGGATTAGCCATCCCATTCATTTTAGCAGGTTATGCTATTCAAAAGTTTCTTCTTATTTCAAAAAATATTAAGCAAAAAATGAATATTATAACAAAAACTGGTGGTGTTCTTTTATTCCTAACTGGAATATTAATAATAACAAATCAACTGCAAGCTATAGGTTTTTATTTATTAGAATACATCCCTTTTTTAGGAAAAATAGGATAAATTTTAAATATATTTTCTTTTAAGTACTTTTTTGTTTTGTATAAAGAATTAAAATTACTCCTATTAAAATTATAAAGCCACCAAGATAAAGTTCTGTTGTTGGTTTTTCTCCAAGAAGAAGTATTGCAGCTAACAAACCAGTCAAAGGTATTCCCATAGTAACAATGGGCAAAACTTTATATAATGGGTTATTTTTTAATACATAATAAAAACATCCATAGGTGACTGGTTGCATAAAAAATCCTAAATAAAACGCAATAGCCCAGCTATTAAAGTTTGCAGATTTAATATAATTTATCGTATTACCATCAATGATGGATGATAAAAAAATTAATATTGGTCCAGAGAATATAGCTAACCATGCAACAAGTGTAAGTGGGCTTATTTCTTTACTTAAAGGTTTTACTAATACTTGCCCTAATGCCCAAATAGCAGATCCTAATATTGTAAGAAATATACCTAAAAATTTTCCCTCTAAATTAGGAGAGCCTGTCAGAATGTATACACCAACAAATGCAACTGCAATTCCAATTAAACTTCTTATTGTAGGTTTTTCTTTAAGCATGAAGTACGCAAATAAAACTCCAAATGGAACTTCTGTTTGAACCAGTAGTACAGCAGCAGAAGCATCGATCAAATTTAAACCAGTGTAAGTAACGCTATACTGTAAAGTATTTGCAATCAAAGACGCTATAAATATTTGCTTCAGATAGCCCCTAGGAATAGGAAACCACCAAATTAAAATTGATGCTGCAAAAGTAAATCTCAGACCCATCAAAAGTATAGGTGGAAAATATTCCATTGCTGGTTTAGCAATTACAAAACCAAAACCTAAAAAAATCGGGACTAATGATGCGATTAAGGTATCTTTAAAAGTCAAAGATTAAATTTTCTTTTTAAATGTCTTAATTTACCTTCTGTACTATCAAAATCTAAATAACAACCTTGTAAAAATCTACTTCCTTCATTTGCATCAAATTCTGTTCTACCATGTAATAGTCTATAATTATCCATCATTAAAAGATCTTTTGGTTGCAGCTTGAATTCAATTCTATATTTATCAGAATTGTACATAGCGGATAATTTCTTTCTAGCTTTATAGTACAAATCTAATTCACTTTTTTCTAAAATTGGAACAAAGTCTAATCTTGGACTAAATCTTACCTGTTTTAATTTTTTATTTTCATCTAATTGAATTAATTCAGCCCAATGCTCTAAAACAACATCTTTATCTATAAATTTAAATTTAACCTTTACTTTGGTAAGAATATTATAAAATTCTGGATTTTCTTTTTTTAAATCCTCGGTAACGGTAAATCCATCTACTAAAGTTGAAAGACCACCAGAAACTTCATTTATAATACAATGTAATAATTGGATACATGGCACAGGATTTCTGTAAGGATTATCTGTATGTGGCGCAAGAGGAAGAGATGTATAAGCTAAATCGTTAGGGCTTGGAATTGATTTAACATTAAAGTGTTCGCCAAAATTTGTTCGTCTTACACTTCCAACTTTATTTGCAAATTTTACTAAGAAATTATCCTCGGTTGGTACATCTTGAATAATAACAAATCCATATTTATAAAATGATAATAATAAATCATACATTTCCTGAGTTTCGAAAAGCTCATCAGAATATTTATATTTTTTAAAATCCGTAAAAGATGAATTCCATTTTACTTTTTCTATTCCGTAAATCACTTCATCTTCTTTTGAAAATTCTTCAGCAATCTTTTCAATATTTAGTTTAGAATTAACACCATCATTGAAATCAATCTCTAATAAGTCATTATTAATTCGAGCACTTTTGATTGCAATTTCGACATTTAAGGAGGTTGGATCAAAAAGTCTTTGTTGTGTTTTTTTATCTAAGTATTTTTCACCATTGGCTCTTTCACGTAACCAAAATGGATGTATCTCTTGTACAGATGACCCATTTTTGTAGAAAATCTTGTTATTATTCAGTTCTATTTTCATAGTTTAATCGAGGATTATTTAAAATTTGTCTTTAATCAAGATAAATAAAATAGTAAGTGACTATTTATGCCAGAGATAAATTCAAAGAAAATTAATGTATTTTCAAGCTTTTTAAATAGCTTAGCTAAGGACCTAACAAGACTTTATTATAAGAAGCTTAACAAGCCCTTTAAGGTAAATAATAAACTTAAGGGTAAAGGTTATGACCCGGTAACATCTGCAGATAAAGCATTTGAAAAATTTATAAGAGCTAAAATACAAAAGAAATTTCCAGATCATCAAATAATTGGAGAAGAATTTGGACACAAAAAGGTTAAAAGTGATTTTGCATGGATTATTGATCCAATAGATGGAACAAGATCTTTTGTAATAGGAAACCCTACTTGGAGCAATTTAATCTCATTAAATTATAAAGGAGATCCAATTGTAGGTTTAGCAAATTTTCCTAAATTAAAAAAATATTATTACAACGTTTCTAACAAAGCTGCATATGTCGTTGATAATGGAAAAAAATCAAAATTAAGTATCAATAAAAAAGCAACATTTAAAAATATGAAAGTGTCTGCAGCTTTTCATGGTTATTTATCCTTAAACAAACAAAAGAAAATTCCAAAGATTTTAAAGATGATGCAGTTCCCTTGTTCTGATGCATTAAGTTATGCGCATTTTTGTGAAGGAAGATTAGATGTTGTTATTCAATGTATGAATAAAATCTGGGATATTCATCCATTAATTCCAATAATTAAAGCCTCAGGTGGAATCGCTTCTACTTGGCGTAATGAAAATGTAAATAGAGCTGGAAACGTTTTGATTTCTGCTAATAAATCAATACATAAAAAAATGTTGAGGCTTTTAAAACCTGCACTAAAATAATCTATTATGAAAAAAGCTGCCATAATAATAGTTTGCTATTTTATCTCGATTTTTATTTCAAATTTCGTAGTAGCTCGGGAACTAAATGTGAGATGGTTTGATGGAGTAATTCCTGGTGGTAATATAGCACATGCCACTTTGACGTGCTTACCGAGTAGATTAGGAGCTGCATTTCCACTTGAAAAAGATAGAACTGAACACCCAGTGGATGTCGCATGGAGTGATGATGGTTTAACAGTTTTTACAGTCAATGAAGATGACCGTGGTGATATGAATAGTCATCCTGTAAGTATGAATAAAGTAGCTGTGCCTTTTACAGTTACAACAGATCTAATGAATAGTAAGGGTGAAGATGTAACGTGTGATGCTATTGATGGAGAAAATATTGCTGGAAACGCAGCTGCTAATGGTGGTTCAATGAATACTGTACCAGAAAACATAGTAATAAGAGATGATGGAAAAATATTTTTTATTTTAGATGCAAATGCCGAATTAGGAAAGTTTAATGCTACTACAGCTTTTGATCTTGATGGAATAGCATTTGAACGCAAACTTGATCTTGTAAATCATAATATAGAGAGCATAGCATTTAATAAAGAAGGAACAAAACTTTATGCTCTTGATGCAAGTAGTAACAGTCCGATTTTAACTACTTTTGAATTACCTGGAGCTAACGATATTAGTTCAAAAACTCAAATACATCAAGTGAACCTAAGTAATTATGGTATTAAACCAAGCAATTCAGGAAATGATTTTGCAAGTGACGTAGAATTTAGTGATGATGGTTTTGCAATGTTTGTATTAATTAGAAATGAAACATTTAGTGGAGGCGGCTTCCCTAATAGTTTCATTTATCAGTTTCGATTAGATATAAGTTTTGATGTTTCCACTGCAGAAAAAGTTGGGAGATGGAATGTAGAAGGTTTTGGTAATATAACAGACACGACAAATAACACTGGTATACCTGAAGGTTTTAGTTTTTCTCCTGATGGCATGAAGCTATTTATGGTACAATCAAAAGGTGGCGCAGGAGTAGATCAAGTAAATCGTTTTGATTTAGAATGTCCTTATGGAGTGGTAGAGTGTGTATCTGCTACAACTTCTACCTTTGGAACAACAGTGGAACTTGCAAAGCAAAACATAAGTTTAAATACGACTACTATTTTCAAAAGATTTGAGTGGATTAAAAGAAATAGAGACGAAGAAAACCTAACTGCTCACAATTTAAATTTTAATTATAAAAATACTTTAATAGATACTTTAGCAAATAAATTTGAACCTGTTGCAAGAAAAAATATTGCCTCATTAATTAGCAAGACTAAAAATGAAGACAAAAAATCTAAATGGTCTACTTGGAGTCTTGTAGATGTATATGTAGGTTTATACGGCCAGCATGGAAGTGAAAAACCAAAAGATATTCTGGTAAAAGGAATAACTTTGGGGGCAGATAGAAAATATGGTGATGACAAGTTTTTAGGTTTGGCTGTTAGATATGGAGATAGCAGTAGCGAAATTAAGAATTCTAAACAGGATGTAACCATGGAGTCGCTTACTCTAAATCTTTATGGAATTGCTCCAACCCAACATAATCAATATGTCAACGCAGTTTTAGGTGTAAGTTATTTAAGTATTGATCATATTTATCAATCTAAGTTATCAGGTGAGAGACATGGGGGACAAATTTTTGGAACTTTAAATTATCGAACTAGAAGTAAAGCAGGTAGATTTAATATGACTCCAACTGCAAAACTGACATATGGCATTACTCACTTATCAGAATTTACAGATTATATAAATAATCCAAGTGATCCTGTAGCTAAAAATTTAACTTACAATAATACTGATTTTGCAACCGGTGAATTGGCTGCTGGTTTTCTTTTTGAAATGGACGAGTATGTTACCGATATGGGGACAATTCAACCAATGGGAGGACTAGAAATTCTTTACGACTTAAGTGAGGACATTGATTATAAATATATTTATCACGGTGAAACTAATGTTGTGAAAGATACAATTCGGAAATATTCAAACCAGGATTTAAAATATAATATTGGTTTTGAGGCTATTTATTTAAATGGCTTTACTATTTCTTCGAGTTTTGAAAAAATTATCAGTTGGAATGATAGAAAAGATCCTAACAGATCTAGAGAAAGATTTATATTGAAATTTAGTAGATCAAAAGAAGAGGATGGTGAGTTTGCCTTTAATTACAATCCTGTTAATGCACATGAATCTAGCTTAAGTTATAGTAAAAATATTAATGGTTTTGACTTTTCAATAAATCATAATCAAATTTTTGAAAACTCCCTTAAATATGACACGAATGTAGAGGTTTCAAGCACGTTTTAGTATATTCTTTAAATAAATGAGAATATTAATTCTTCAACATATCAAAATAGAAGATCCTGGTTTCATAAAAGATTTAATGATTAAAGATAGGGCTAATTTAACAACAATAGAATTAGATGAAGGTGAAAAAATTCCAAACGATCTTACAAAATTTGATGCAATGTTTTGTATGGGTGGACCAATGGATACCTGGATGGAAAAGGATTATCCTTGGTTAGTTGAGGAAAAAAAAAGAATAAAAGAATACGTTGTTGATTTAAAGAAACCTTATTTAGGTTTTTGTCTTGGGTGTCAGCTGTTAGGTGAGGTAGTTGGAGGAAAAGTAGTAAAATCCAATAATCCTGAAATAGGAATGTTAAATATCGATTTTTCTAAAAATAAAGATATAGATCCTTTATTCTCCAAATTTCCAAATCAAATCACATCATTGCAATGGCATTCATATGAAGTTCAAGGCTTAGAAGGTAATAAAAATGTTACCTTATTAGCATCTTCTCCCGAAACTAAATATCAAATTTTCAAATATCAAAACCATGCATATGGAATTCAATTTCATATAGAAGTTAAAGATACAACAGTTAATGAATGGGGCTGTATACCAGAATATAAGTCTGCATTAGAAAAACAATTAGGAGAAAATGCTTTAGAAAAATTTGATAATGAAGCGAAAGCAAATATGAAAGATATGAATAATTACTCTAATATTTTGTATTCAAAATTTAAGAGTGATATTCTTAAATTATAAAAGGAGGATATATGTCAGTATTTAAACTTGTTAATGAAACAAATGCTAAGGGAAAAGTAAAAAAGGTATTTAATGATATTAAAAAGACAAGGAATATAAAAAAAATTCCAAATTTTTGGCGAGCAATAGCCAACAATCCTGAAACATTGGAAAGAACTTGGAATAATTTAAAACAAATTATGAGGAAGGGCGCTCTCGATCCAGTTACTAAAGAATTAATTTATGTTGCGGTTTCTATTACGAATAGTTGTGAATATTGTATTCGTTCTCATACTTCAGCAGCCAAAAAAAAAGGAGCATCAGATCAAATGATTAAGGAGATGATTGACGTCGTTGGAATAGCAAATCAAAATAATAAATTAGTAGAATCTTACCAAGTAGAAGTAGATAAGATTTATAGGTAGATTTAAATTACCACTTCAAAGCCTTCAAAATTTGGTGCACCTATGTAAAGATCCTTATGTTGCCCAGCATTTTTATGGGCAAGTCTAAAAGCTTCTGACTTTGTCCAATCAATAAATGCATCTTT
Source organism: uncultured Pelagibacteraceae bacterium (assembly GCA_902585665.1). Classification (GTDB taxonomy): domain Bacteria; phylum Pseudomonadota; class Alphaproteobacteria; order Pelagibacterales; family Pelagibacteraceae; genus Pelagibacter. The sequence continues at coordinate 171,017 of CACIEO010000002.1, forward strand.
AGAAGTCCAAATACTATGAGAAGCATACAAAGTATGATCTTCACTTTCATTTCCCTTAACTAAATGAAACTCTTTAAAACCACTTACTCCTCGTAAATGTGTATCTCTATTTTTCCAAACATCTTCAAATTCTTTTTCTTTTCCCTTAACAATTTTGAATCTGTTCATTGCTATATACATAAAAAATTAGGATAAAGTTGATCTTCCACCATCAACACCAATAACTTGTCCTGTAACCCAGGAACTTTCATCAGTTATTAAAAATTTTGCAAGTGATGCACTATCTGCACCTTCACCAACCCTTTTTAGTGGGTGAGCTTTTGCAATACCTTCTGCAAGCACAGCATTTTTTAACATTGGTTCAGCAATTTTTGATTTAGACAAGCTCGGTGCAATGCAATTTACTCTTACATTTGGTGCAAGTTCAGAAGCTAAACTAACGGTTAATCCTTCAACAGCAGCTTTGGCGGACGCAATTATTCCATGATTACTAAAACCTCTTCTCACCGCAACTGTTGAAAATAAAACTACTGATCCTTTACTCTTTTTCAAAGTATCCTGGTATCCTCTGATCACTTCTAGTGCAGAAAAACAATTTAATTTCATACATTGGTTAAATTCATCTTCCTTAATCATTCTTAGTGGTTTTAAAATTATTGATCCAACACAATATGCGATACCTTTTACATCCGGAACATCTGCTTTTACTTTATCAACAAATCCATTTTCAAGAACGTCTGCAACAGTAAAAGAACAACCCAATTCTTCCGAAAGTTTTTTTACTTCACTTTCATTTCTTGCAACTAAATGAACTTCTTTTCCAGACTCTTTTAGTTGTCTTGATAAACTTGAACCGATCGAACCTGTCGCACCAAAAATTAAATATTTTTCTGACATATATTTTTTTTAAAGCTATATTAACTTTATGAAGTTATTTTTTATACTTGGAAATCAACTATTTCCACCAAAATATCTAGACCGCTTCAAAAATGATCACCTGTTTTTTATGTCAGAAGACTATGGATTATGCACATATGAAAAGCACCATAAGTTAAAGATTTTACTATTTTTGTCAGCTATGAGATCTCATGCAGATCATTTAAAAAAAAATAAATTTAAAGTTGAATATACAAAGATCGATTCAGCAGATTTTAAAAAAGATTATTTAGAAAAAGTTAAGAGAGTCATTAAATCAAAAAAAATTAAAGAAATCACAACATTTGAAATTGAAGACAAATTCTTTGAAAAAAAAGTACAAAATTTTGTTAAAAAAAATGATTTGGTTTGGCATCAAATAAAATCACCAATGTTTTTAAATACAAGAGAAGAATTTAATAATTATCTCTCAAAAAACAAAAGACCATTCATGGCAACTTTTTATAAAGGTACAAGACAAAAACTTAATATTCTTATGAAGAAAGATGGAACACCGGAGGGTGGTAAATGGAGTTTTGATGAAGATAATAGAAAAAAACTTCCAAAAAATACAAAAATACCAAAATTTCCAAATATAACTGAAACAAAACACACAAAAATTTTAAAACCAATAATCGATAAATTATTTAAAGATCACCCAGGCAGTACAAAAAATTTTTGGTTTGCAACTGAATACGACGATGTTGTGAAACTTTTAAATTTCTTCCTGAAAGAAAAATCAAATTTATTTGGTGATTATGAGGATGCAGTTGATCAAGGAAACAACATCTTATTTCATAGTGCTTTAAGCCCATATATAAACTTGGGACTTATAACTCCTGAATTTGTTATTTCTAAAACTTTAGAGTTTCACAAAAAAAGTAAAATCCGATTAAATTCTTTAGAAGGTTATGTAAGACAAGTTATAGGTTGGCGAGAATTCATGCGAGGTGTTTATCAAAAGTATAGTAATGAAATGGAAACAAGAAATTTCTTTAAACAAAATAGAAAAATGAAAGACTCATGGTACGAAGGTACAACAGGTTTACCACCTTTGGACCACGCAATTAAAAACGCTTTAAATCATGGATGGTCCCATCATATTGAAAGATTAATGATACTCTCAAACATTATGAACTTGTGTGAACTTAAACCTAAAATTGTTTATAAATGGTTTATGGAAATGTTTGTAGATTCATCAGATTGGGTAATGGTACCTAATGTTTATGGTATGGGTTTATTCAGCGATGGAGGAATTTTTGCAACCAAACCTTATATTTGTGGATCAAGTTATTTTATGAAAATGATGGATTTTAAAAAAGGCGAATGGTGCAATACCATGGATGGTTTATATTGGAGGTTTATTAATAGAAATAGATCTTTCTTTTTAAAAAATCCAAGACTTTCAATGATGGTAAGAATTTTTGATAAAATGAAACCAGAGAGAAAAAAATTAATATTGTCAGAGGCTGAAAAATTTATAAATAAGAATACATATGGCAATTAAAGTATTTTTTAACGATTCATGTAATGTTTGTAGATTGGAAATAAATCACTACAAAAAAATTGCAGATAGCAACCTTGAGTGGATTGATATAACAAATAATGATGAAGCTTTAAAATTAACATCTAAATCTCAAGCAGAATTATTAAGAAGACTTCATGTAATTGAGGATGGCAAGGTGATAGGGGGTGCAAAAGCATTTATTATAATTTGGTCAAAAATCCCAAAATATAATTTTCTTGCAAAAATATTTTCAATTAAGCCATTGTATATTTTATTTCATTACGGTTATGAAATAGTTGCCTATTTTTTATTTTTGAAAAATAAAAATCAACTTAAATGAAAAAACAAAATTTGCCCTCTAAAATTTGTCCAGTTTGCAAAAGACCTTTTGTTTGGAGAAAAAAATGGAGGCTGAACTGGGACCGGGTAAAGTATTGCTCCAAAAGATGTTCTTCTAAATAAATTCTTGTACTATTTTTGGTATATAACTCTTAAAATTAAAAAAACCTTTATTACAATATTTCCATGAATACTGATCTATTTTTCTATATAAAAAATTAATATTTTTTAAATTATTTTTGTTTACGTAATCTAGATTTTCACCTATCGAAGGGTATAAGGCTAATAAATTTTCTTCCATACTTTTTAAATCTTGAATATTAATAATTTCGCAATTTATGGATTTATCCTTTAAATTTTTAATTAGATCTTCTATTAGAGACTTTTTGAAAGTTAAAACCTTTTCATCAAGCTTTATTTCTCTTGTTTGATTTTCATTATATATAAAATAAATATTCTTAAAAGATTGATCTTTGAAATCTGTTTGATCAAACGAGAGATTGTTTTCAAATATTAATAAACTTTGATCGGTTGATAAATTTGCGTTTAAAAAGCTATTATTTACAATCGAATAATTCCTATCATCTGTTATTGGAACAGGATTTTCATTTAACTTAATGTTGTTAAATCTATTATTAGTAAATTTTTTGATATTCCACTCAGATGCAACATAATTTTTACCTTTAGTTTGAATACCAGCTACCCATCTCCATCCTAAAGTATTTGAAGCACTATCGCCATCAAAAAGATATTTCATGAAAAACTCAGCACCTAATTGCCAGGGTAAACCGAGAGTGAAAATCCAAATACTTGCGAACCACATTCTTGTATGATTATGAAGATAATTATGATTTTTTAATTCATTAACCCAAGTGTTAAAGCATTCAATGTTAGTCTTACCTTCAATCGCATTCAAGTAATCCTTATTACCTTTAAATTCCTGTTTAAGTTTATTTAATTCTATTATGTAGTTTGTCCACACATTAGGCCTAAGTTCCAACCATCCTTTCCAGTAAACACGCCACAAAACTTCTTGAATGAATTTTTCTATTTTAACGAATGAATGTTTTTTTAAAGACAGCTTTATCACTTCTTGTTCACTTAAAATACCATGTGTTATGTATGGTGATAGACAAGAAATATTTGTTCTTTTATCTGGGCCAAAATCGAAGTTTCTAAGCTTAGAATATTCAAATAAATTATTATCTATAAAATCAATCAATTTTTTATTGGCAAAATCTCTTTTAGGTTCAAACATTTTAAGTTGTAGTTTTGGAAATTACTAATTTCCTTTTTTCCTAGGATCTTTAAGACTTTGAAGCACTCCAGCTAATCCTGATAATTTTATACTAATATAAATTATATAGACCAAAGTTAAACCTAGAGCCATCGTAGAGAAAAATACAAATATTGCAGTTAAGAATTTTTCAGTAAACCAATTTTCAACATCAGAATTGGATAAATATAATATATTCCAAAATGCTAAGAATATTAGTTCGTAGGTAATTATAACTTTATACATTTCAATTGCTTATATTATCTACAAATTTTTTTGCAATAGGTCCTACAACTAATGAGACAATAATTGCTATGGGCAATCCTACACTCCATGCTTTTAAAAACCTTTTAAAATAGTCATTATCGTAACCAGTATTAATGAAAGTTATAATGAGTGTCATTAAAAGACTCATGCCAAAACCCATTATTAAAATATAAACAAAATTTGAATATTTTTTTGGAATCATGATGAAGTTTTGCCAAGTAAATTTACAATCAAAACACCTGATATAATTAATATCATTCCCAAAATTGTATATAAATCTGGCATTTGATTAAATTTAATAATTCCAATAACAATTGTAGCTATAATACACAATCCTGCAAAAGAAGCATATGTAACACCAACTGGAATTGTTTTCATAACTAAAGATAAAGTATACATGCAGCCAACAATTGTTACTGCAGTCATTAAACTTGGTACTAATAGGGTAAAGCCTTGAGCACTTTTTGCAAACCCATTTGCAGCTGTTCCTAATGCTACAGCAATAATAAGAATTATATAGGGTAAAACGTTACTCATTAAAGAACTATAAATGAAATATTAAAAAATAAAAATAAATTATCCATAAGAAACAAACTGCCATGGTTACAAAAATAATAGTTATACCTGTTGCTGTTTCATTTTTATATTTTTTATTAACCTGATTTCTCCATTTTTGTGGATATAAAGGAATTGTAAATGCGTAAATGATTAAAAAAATATCAAGAGCAGTAATTATTATACAAAGAAAAAGCAATTGATCCATTTCTTATCATATACTTTCTTTTTTGATTATATCTTTTAATCTTTCAATCATCATTAGAGGTGTTTCCATTGCAGGATATACTTTATGAGCCTCTATATAACTATCAATAGCTTTTTGATAATTTTTCATGGCGGTTTGAACAAGTCCTTGTCCAGATAAAGCACCAAAATGCCTTTTCTCTAATTTTAAAACCATGTCAATATCATTTTGTGACAACTCAAAATTCCCCATTAGATAAAGAACTGTAGCTCTTTTATTCCAAGCTTCAGCCCAGTTAGGATCTAATTCGATTGCTTTTGAAAAAACATTATGTGCACTAGTTAATTGATTTTGTGCCATATACTCAGATCCTTTTGCCAAAAGATCTGTTAAGCTTTCTTCTGAGGGATGTGTTGTCCATAATTTCCAGATTTTTCCTTCGATTTTCCTTGCAGACATTGGATTACTTGTTTTTTTCAATTTTTCAAATAACTCATCTAGTTCTGCAGCAGACTCATTTTTAGCGAAAGTTCCAGAAGAAAATAGAAATATAAAAAATATTAAAAATACTTTTTTCACTTACTTCGACATAGGTGTTGCACCCGTCTCCAAGCTTACAATTTTACCATCTTTAAACTTATAGACAGCCATAACCGCTTCAACATTTCCATCATCAAAAGTCACAATTGCGTGGTGTACACCAACTTCATTATTTTCATAAACTATTCTTGACTTATCTTGCTTGATATCACCACTCATAGCCCATTTTATTACATCTGCTTTTCCTAGTGTATTTCCAGATTTATGCATAGTAAATTTAAATTCATCATGCAGAAGTTGATTCATTAATGCTTCATCTTTATTTTTAATAGCATTGCTGTAGCTTTCTAATATAGACATTTTATCTCCTTTATTAATTGTTAAACGTAAATTTTATCGGCTAAACCATAGCATAAAATTGCACTCAGAATTGTTAAAACTAATGGCGCATATATTCCATCATCACGTGTTTTTTTGTTTATGCCTGTCTTATCAATTTTAAGCGAGTAGAAATTTATAACTAAGATTGATGCGTTGATAATAAAAATTAAATTGAAGAAAGCCCAAGTCGCTTGCAAACCACCCGATCTGACAAAAGCCACGTAGATAGCCATAATCACTGTTGCAACCATAAATGAACCACCAAATCGAGTTAACAAAGTTGCAGATTTATCTACTCCTCTTCCTTTAAGAAAGTTCTTAGTATCAAATACTAATTGGTAAGCATAAGCTCCCACTATTCCAAAATGAACTAAGTAAATAATTAAATAAAAAATATTATTGAATTTTTCAATCATGAGAATCTCCCTTTATTATAATTAGGTTACCTTCAGAATTATTTAAGCGCAAATGCTTTATTAACTCATACTCTTCTGAATTGTACCAGTCCAAAGCTTTTTCATAAGTTGGAAACTCAATTACCACATTTCTTGAGTAATCCCATTTTCCCTCTAAATGCTTAAATTCTCCAGCTCTGACAAGATACTTTCCTCCAAATGAAGCAACAGATTTAGGAACTTTTTCTGCGTATTCTTTATAACCTTCTTTGTTTTTTAAATTAATCTGTGCAATTACATAACCTGCCATTACTTGCCAGGTTTAATAACTGTATTTGCAGCATTGGCAGCATTTTGAAAAGCTTTATTATAATCAATAACTTCGTGCACCATTAAATCATCCATTAGTCCAGAATTTTTAAAAGCTATTTTTAGGGCAACGGCTTGCTCGTATTCACCCTCAACACAAGAAATTACGTCAAATCTACCTCTTACCCACTCGTAAGAAATAAGTTTTAAACCAGCAGCCTCTGTTACCTTTTTTGTAGAAGCAAATCTGTCTGCAGTTGGTTCATTCTGCATTCTCTTCATTAACTCTCCACTTATTTTTCCAATTAGATAAAACTTAGCCATTTATCCTCCTTTTTAGTATAAAGTTTGCACAACTTTTTCTACTCTTCCTTTTCCATCTGGAATGGTTTTTTCTAAAAAAGCATGGCAACCATCAGTTAATTCTTTATTATATTTAGAACCATAATACTTATCTACAGCTTTATTAGCTCCTTCATCCCAATCTTTCTCTTTTATACCAATCTCTAAAGCATAAGTTTTCCAAACTTTAGCTGATGAAATAGACTTTTCTTTCATACTATACTCAAATGTTTCCCCTGAAGGTAAAAAATAGTTAGCCATGTATATACCAACGCAATCCCATGCTTTTTCCATATCTTTCTTGCTCAAATCTCCTGCATTAGCAGAGTTAATAAAAACGATGCTAAATAAAACTAAAAATAATTTTTTCATATTTAAACCTCTACTTTAGATAATTCCCATAATTGTACATTGTCTACACATTCAGCGTAAATCGCTTTAGCTTTTGGATTATTTCCAGCAACAAATTCTTTCATTCCAGCCTCATTATGAACTGAAACCTTAAACAGAATACCGCTTTTGTCAGGTTTCATTCCACCAATAGTTTTTTCTGGATAAGCAAGACTTTTCCTTACTTCCATACCTTCATCAGACTGCATCCATCCCATAAAAGTTTCTAGTTTACCTTCTTTAAGATTAACTAAAGCTAACATTTCTTTTTCCATTTTATTTCTCCTCCCTTGTTGTAAGTGATTTATTTTTTCATCGCATTAAACATGCTAAGAGTATCATCAAAAGTCATCATAATTTTAGTTTTTCCGTCATCACTAACTTCAAAGTAATGACCAAACATAGTATCCATGTTGTCAGCAGTTGCATGCACTCTAACAAATACTTTATTACCTTCACTGATCATATCTAAAATTTTTAAATGGAAATTTGGCCATGTTGCTGGAATTTTTGACATTGCAGCCATCATAGCTTGTTTACCTTTGTGAACTCCTGATAATGGGTGAACTCCTTCTTTACCTGGAAATGTCCATACAATATTGTCATCAATCATATCATTAAAAAAAGTTTCCATATCGCCTTTACCAAAAAGCTCGTAAGCTTTTCTTGTTTGTTCTTTAACGTCCATTTTCCCTCCTTTTGTTTATATTTTTGTATTGCTTGATTTACATTTTTGAAAAGTCCATAACCTGCGAACATTCTTCAGAAGTAGTGTCAAAAAAATTGTTCATATCTCCTAATTGATCAATAATTGCTTGAGGACTTTCTGCTTGCCATTTACAATACATGTTCATTGAATCACCTGCACACATCATGGTCATATGGCATACAGCTTTTTCACCGTTTACTCCCTTTTTTAAATCCTCAGGAGAAGTAGACCCTACAACCTCATAAAATTTCTTCTTCATTTCTTCAGACTTGAATACGTGTGTTGCTAAATAGTCTTTCATAATACATCCTTTCAAAATTACATTTAATCTTAATATAATGTTGGAATGTATAGATTTTATTACAATGCAGGTATGCGGTCTTATATCCAGTTAGGAAATGGTAAGCCTTTTTCTTGAAGAAATTTCTTATTAAACAGCTTAGAGTTGTATTTATCTGATCGGTCACAAAGTATTGTTACAATAGTTTTACCTGGTCCAAGCTTTTTACCCAATCTAATTGCTCCTGCAATATTTACCCCACAACTCGTTCCTAGACTTAAACCTTCATTTTGAATTAGATCATATAAAATTGGTAATGATTCTTTATCTTCAATTGAAAAAGCTCCATCAATTTTAGCCTCTGCAAAATTAGCTGTCACTCTACTTGAACCAATACCTTCAGTTATTGAATTTCCTTCTCCTTTAAGTTCTCCATTTTCTATATAATTGTATAAAGAAGATCCAGCAGGATCAGATAAATAAATTTTTACATCTTTACTTTTTTCTTTTAAATAACTGCTCACACCTGCAATTGTTCCCCCAGTTCCAGAAGCACAAACAAATGCGTCTACTTTTCCATCTGTTTGATCCCAAATTTCAGGTCCAGTTGTTTCATAATGACCCTTTGAATTAGCAGTATTATCAAATTGATTTGCCCAAACTACACCGTGATTGTTTGAATTTTTTAACTCGTCAGCAAGTCTTCCTGCAACTTTTACATAATTTCCATCATCTTTATAAGGCTTTGGTGGGACAAGTCTTAAATCTGCACCAATGTTTTTTAACATGTCTTTTTTTTCTTGTGTTTGATTATCGTTCATAACAATTACAGTTTTATAGCCAACTGAATTTCCTATCAAACATAGACCAATACCTGTATTTCCAGCAGTACCTTCAACTATGGTTCCACCTTTTGATATTAGTTTTTTTTCTTCTGCGTCTTTAATTAAAGCTAAAGCTGCTCTATCTTTTACTGATCCACCTGGATTTAAATATTCAGCTTTTCCATAAATATTACAGCCAGTAATTTCTGAGGCTGCTTTTAGTTTTACTAATGGAGTGTTTCCAATACCTGAGATAAAGTTATTCTGAGTGTTCTTCATTTTTTTCTTCGTTACTTATACCATAAGGTTTAAATTCTTCTGTAGCAGTTCCAACATTTTTAGCTGGTATTCCAACCATAACTCCGTTTTCAGGTACATCTTTTGTCACAACAGCGTTAGCTCCGATTTTTGCGTTCTTTCCAACTGTTATTGGTCCTAAAACTTGTGCACCTGATCCGACTACAACATTATCTTGTAGGGTAGGGTGTCTTTTAATTTCTCTTTGTTTATCAGAATTTATACTTGGTGAGATACCACCAAGTGTCACCATATGATAAATTGTAACGTTGTCCCCAATGTCTGATGTTTCACCTATTACAACTCCCATTCCATGATCAATAAATAAATTTTTTCCAATTTTTGCTTTTGGATGAATTTCAATGCCAGTCATAAATCTTGAAAACTGAGAAATTATTCTTGCAACTAAATCAAATTTTGCAATTGCAAAAAAATTTGCGATCCTATGCATAAATACAGCTTTCACTCCTGGATATGTTAAAATTACAGACAGCTTTGATTTTGCTGCAGGATCTCTTTTTATAATAGATTCTAAAAATTCATTCATAATTTTATTTTTTTAGGATTAACTAAAAACTACTTTTAACAACAGCAACAAGTGTTTTTTGGTTTGCACAAACACTCTTGGTCGTTTTCACAAGTACAAGCTTTATCAGTGCAATTCGCACAAATGCATTTTGGGTTTTCGCATGCCATAACAAAGATATAAATATTAATTGGCTAATTACAATACTTTTATTTATCGCAAATTATAACTGTTCCAAAGTAAGCCCTTTAACATTGGCTGGCACAGCAACATCCATCATTTTAGGATTTGCTAGTTTTAGATTCTCCATTATCTCTGCATATTCCTCTTTTGAACTCACTTGTAATCTTGGGTTATTATTTCTCTCAGTTTCTATCGTTGAAAACTTTTTACCGTTATAATCATGTGCTGGATAAACTAGGGTTTTTTCAGGAAGTTTTAATAATTTATTAAACAGTGAGTCGTAAGCATCAAATGAGCTTCCATTTTGAAAATCTGTTCTTCCTGTACCATTTATTAATAAAGTATCTCCAGTAAAAACTCTATCATTCATAAGGTAACTATAGGAACAATCCGTATGGCCTGGTGTGTACATAGCTTTTAATTCTATGTTCTCAATATTTATTTTTTCATTATCTTTAACCTTTATATCAATAACCTCTGATTTAGAATTTTCTCCCATAATGCGTGTACAGCTAGTTCTCTTATTTAACTCGTTAAGAGCAGTAATATGATCTGCGTGAATATGTGTGTCTATTACCTTAACTAATTTTAATTTTAACTTTTCTAAAATTTTTAAATAATCGTTAGTGTGTTCAATTACAGGGTCAATAATTAATGCCTCTCGCCCTTCACCACTTGATATAATGTAAGTGTAAGTTGAAGATTTAGTATCAAATAACTGCTCAAAGATCATAATTTCCTAATATTATAAAAAATTGCAAGGCAAATCAATCTTGCATATAATTTAATTATAAAAACTAATCGAGGGTAATTATTATGACACTTAAAATAAATAGCTTAGCTCCTGATTTTAAAGCAAAAACTCAAGAAGGCGACATATCGTTTCATGAGTGGCTTGGTGATAGTTGGGGTGTTTTGTTTTCACATCCAAAAGATTTTACACCAGTTTGCACAACTGAATTAGGTTCATTAGCAAAAATGAAACCAGAGTTTGACGCAAGAAACGTTAAAGTTTTAGGACTTAGTGTAGATCCAGTTTCTGACCACGTAAAATGGTTAGAAGACATTAAAGATGTTTGTGGAATGAAACCAACTTATCCAATTATTGCAGATGAAAAATTGGAAGTGGCAAAACTTTACAATATGTTAGAAGGTGATGCTGGCGTTACTTCAATGGGAAGAACAGCTGTAGACAATGAAACAGTAAGAACTGTTTACATAATTAGACCGGATAAGAGAATTGGTTTATTTTTAACATATCCAATGACAACAGGAAGAAACTTTGCAGAAATACTAAGAGCAATAGATTCTATGCAGAGAACAGCTAAACATAAAATAGCTACTCCTGCTGACTGGAAACCTGGTGAGGATGTTATTATTGTTCCTAAAGTAACTAACGAGGAAGCAAAAAAAATATATCCTGATGGATGGGAAACTGTAAAACCATACTTAAGAAAAGTTCCAGATCCAAACAAGTAAATTTTATTAAAACCAACAATCTTTGAAAAAAGGTTGTTGGTTTTATCCATATCTTTTCATAGATACTTCAGCCAATAGTAAATTAGGGTCTATAAATATTTTAGACTCTTTTACTTTCTTGAAAGATTTATACGCAAATATCGCAATTGGTATTTCAGTACATCCTAATATTATTTTTTTACAATTTTTTTTAAGTAGATAGTTAACTGCAGGTTTCAGTGCTCTTTCAGCATCTTTTACTTTTCCCATTTTCACAAGGTTGATGGCTTTATTTACACTTTTTTTCTGAATTGATTTACTTGGACTTATTAAACTAAAATTTTTATCAAAGTATTTATTATAAACCTTTGTTTCAAGTGTTGCCTCAGTACAAAGTATTCCGATTTTAGAATTATTTTTACATGTCTTTTTTGTATGTAAAAATACTTCCTTTGGCATACTTAATATCGGAATTTTAATATTTTTTTGAATATCTTTATGCCAATAGTGTGCTGTATTACAGGGCATCACTATAAATTTGCATTTATTTTTTTGAAGAAGTCTACAGCCTGCAATTAAGCTTTTAAGAACATTTTTATATTTTTTTAAATTTTTTATTCTGTTCGGAATTTTTGATTTATTATAGAGCATAAACATAGGATATTTTTGATCAATTTTTCCTCTATTGATTACTGCAAGCTTGTTACAAAAGTCTAACCCTGCTCGAGTACCCATTCCACCTAGAATTCCAATCATAAGTAATGTTGATATTATTTTTAAAAATATTGCAAGATATTTATCCCAATTAAGATAAAAGGTACCAAATAGAATTATTATTTATGAGTTTTTTGTTTTTAGGTTTTTTTACAGGACTTAGTTTAATTTTAGCTTTGGGTGCCCAAAATATTTTTGTTATCGAGCAAGGGCTTAAAAAAAATTACATATTTATTGTTTGTTTAATATGTTCTCTATCTGATCTAATTCTAATATTTTTAGGAATTTTCCTTTTTAATTTTTTTGAAAATTATCTATCAGGGATAGTTGAATTTATTTTAAATATTTTATTGTTGATATTTTTAATTTATTTTATATTTGAAAAAATAAAATCAAATTACCAAAATGTAAGTTTTGACGAACAAAAAACAGTCTTATCTTTTAAAAGTGTTATTATTAAAACACTTGGATTTACTTATTTGAATCCACATGTTTATTCAGATACTGTTTTTTTTCTTGGAAATTTTTCAAAAAATTTTGAAATTTTTAATAAGTATTATTTTGGTTTAGGAGCAGCTATTTCATCATTTATCTTCTTCTTTTTATTAGGATATATGTCAAAATTTTTTTCAAATTATTTAAAAGGTGAAAAAATTTGGAAATATATAAATAATTTTATAATTATTTTTATGAGTGGTTTATGTATATATATTTTGAGTGATTTGTATGATTATTTTGTTTAAGAAAAGTTTATAAATCCGAGCCAAGCTAAAATAAACACTGCTAACCAAAGTAAACCTTTTATTAAAAAAAATAAAAAACTCCCTGTAACAAGATATTTGATAATTTTTTTAATTTGATTTTTCAATATATACTAGACTTAATTTGAATATCCGTATTTTCTCAATCGAACATCACCAGTTCTTGCGTGCGCTTCCATACCTTCGTATCTTGATATTCTAGCAGCTGCAGCGCCAACTTCTTTAGTAGACTCTTTAGTCATCCTTTGGAAGCTCAATGTTTTAATAAATTTTCCCACAAATAAACCACCAGTATATTTTCCTGCACCTTTTGTTGGTAAAATATGATTTGTACCTGAACACTTATCTCCATAAGCAACAGTAGTTTCTTCACCAATAAATAATGATCCATAGTTTTTTAGACGATCATGAAACCATTTTAGATTTTTTGTTTGTACTTCTAAGTGTTCTGGAGCATATTCATCACTTATTTTTGCCATTTCTTCATCAGTGTCACAAAGAATTACTTCACCATAATCTTTCCAAGCAGCTTCGGCACTTGTTCGTGGTAATTCTGGAAGTTCAGAAATTAATTCGGGAACTCTTTTCATAACTTGCTCAGCAAGTTTTTTACTTGTCGTGTAAAGCCATGCTGGTGAATTATATCCATGTTCTGCTTGTCCAACTAAATCCACAGCAACAATTTCTGGGTCAGCACTTTCGTCTGCTATAATTGCAATTTCTGTTGGTCCAGCAAACAAATCAATACCAACTTTTCCAAATAAAATTCTTTTAGCTTCAGCAACAAATTGATTACCAGGTCCAACTAATATATCTGCAGGTTCATTTCCAAACAATCCATAAGTCATTGCAGCAATAGCTGGAACGCCACCAAGATTTAAAATTACATCTGCTCCACAAAGATTTGCAGTATATATAATAGCTGGATGCGCACCCATTTTTTCTTTTGGAGGACTGCAAGCAATTATATTTTTTACACCTGCAACTTTTGCAGTTGTTACACTCATAACAGCTGATGCTATATGGGCATACCTTCCACCAGGTATGTAACATCCTGCAGTATTAACGGGAACTAATTTTTGACCAGCATAAAGCCCTTTTGAAAGCTCTACCTCAAAATCCTGTCCATAATTTTTCAGTTGTGCTTCTGCAAATTTTCTTACTCTTTCATAAGAGAATTGAATATCATCCTTAGTTTTTTGATCTAGCGACTTATTTATTTCATTAATTTTTTCTTTAGAAACAACTATCTCTCCATCAAATTTATCAAATTTTTTTGTAAGTTCTTTACAACCATCTTCTTTAGATTTTTCTAATTCAGATAACAATTTTTGAACAATATCTCTAGTTTTTGTATCATCTGTTGACGCAGTTTTGACAGCTTTTTTTAAATATTGAATTCCCATTTTGGCAGTATTTATATTTTGATTATTAATCTAATGCAACTACTGCAGCTGCTATAGATGCCATCCTAGCAGTTGCCTCATCAGATCTACTTGTTATTACTACTGGAACTTTTCCACCAACCACAACTCCAGCTGCACATGCACCCATAAAATATATCATCATTTTTACTAATGCATTGCCAGCCTCAACATTAGGAACCAACAAAACATCGGCCTGGCCAGCGACTGAATTTTTAATACCTTTAATTCCAGATGATTTTTTAGACACACTATTGTCAAAAGCTAATGGCCCAAATACATCTGCTTTAAGATTTTCTTTTTTAGCAAGCTCTGTTATTTCTTTTGCATCAATAGAACTTTGAACACTGTCTAAAACTTCTTCGGTTGCAGAAAGAACAGAAACTTTTGGTTTTTCAATACCAATTCTGTGACAAAAATTTATTACATTTTTTAAAATATGCATTTTTGTTTTTACGTTTGGAGAAACATTTAAAGCGCCATCAGTTATTATTATTGGCTGATCATTCTTTTCCAATGTCATGTGCCAAATATGGCTTAGTCTAGTCTTTCCTAACAAATTATATTCTTTCTTAATTACCTCTTTCATTAAAACATCTGTATGGATATGACCTTTAACTATAATTTTTATTTTTCCTTGAGAAGCTAGTTTTGCAGCTATTTTAGCTGTCGAGTTTTCTTTAGGTTCATGGATAATTTCATATTTTGAAATATCAAATTGTAATTCCTCGGCACATTTTTGAATTTCATCTTTATCACCAATTAAAATAGGATTTATCAAATTTTCTTTGACAGCATCTATTACTGATAGCATGGGAAGCATTTTTCCAGCATTTACAATTCCTGCAGGAATATCTTTTTTTTTATGTGCAACATCTAGAAGGTTAATTGGACAAATTATTTCTTTATTTGAAAGCATAAGTTTTTTTTACATATATTTACGATGTGTATATAGTAAGTTAATATGGCATAAAATGGAAATTGTAACTAAAATTGCACCAATTGCATTAGCTTTGATAATGTTCACTCTAGGATTAGGACTAACAATCAAAGATTTTACAAGAGTTATTAGTCAACCAAAGGATTTTCTTTTAGGTGTTATTTGTCAATTAATTATTCTTCCAATTGTTGCTTTTATATTAATCAAAATATTTAAAACACCTTTAGAATTAGCGTTAGGTGTGATGATTATAGCAGCTGCTCCGGGTGGGGTAACCTCAAATGTACTAACTAAATTTGCCAATGGTGATGTTGCGTTATCAGTGTCATTAACAGCAATTATTAGTTTAATAAGTATTATTTCAGTTCCATTTATAGTTTTTAAATCAGCAGATCTCTTACAAGTAAATTATTCAACTAAAGAAATTTCAATGATTGGAATTTCAATTAAAATGTTTTTGGTTGTAACCTTACCTGTAATTATTGGTATGTTAATTAGAAAATTTGCTACAATATTTATTTCATCAAATCAAAAATTAATTCAAAGGATTTCACTTTTATTATTTGTTATTGTTTTTTTGGCAATTTGGATTGAAGAATGGGAAAATATTACAACTTATCTTAAACAGGCAGGGATTATTACATTAATACTTAATATAGTTATGATGACTATTGGATATTTTATAGCAAAGTTATTTGCATCGGGCATGGAACAAAGAAGATGTATTTCACTTGAATGTGGATTACAAAATGGAACATTGGCTGTATTTGTTGCATCTCAAATTTTTAATGATGTGATTTATCTTGTGCCTACAGCATCATATGCACTAATAATGTTCATCACATCGATATTTTTTGTTATTTTTATTAGAAACAAAAATTAAATCCAGGACATTTTGCATCTATTTGAATGAAAAAAAGTTGCTATACACATAATCATGCAAATTGAAATAATTTTACCGTCAATCATTTTAGGCATAATGTTGTTTTTTTCTTTTGCGGTTGCACCTATAATTTTTAAAGTCCTTAAAGAAAATGATGCAAGAAAGTTTGTGAGAACGATTTTTCCTTATTATTACTGCATAAATTTAATATTTGTTTCTCTAGTTTGTATTTTTTTATTTTATAAAGACTTTATAAATTTTGATTTTTATCTTCTCCTTTCTATTGCAATTCTTTTTGCTATCTCATTATTTGTATTAATGCCGATGATTAATAATGCAAGAGATCAAAAAAAAGAGAGTAAATTTAAATATTTGCATGCAGCTTCTGTGATTATAAACTTCTTACAAATTTTTATTCTTCTTTATGTTTTACTTTAAAAAAAAAATATTTATTTTTTTTTTAATTCTTTTCATCATTCCAAACCAATCTCAAACTGAAGAAAATTTAATAAATACACTTAAAAAAGGTAAAAATATTATTTTTATCAGACACTCACTAGCACCAGGTAATGGTGACCCTTCAGGATTTATTTTAAGTGATTGTTCAACTCAAAGAAATTTAAATAAAAAAGGAATAATCCAATCGAAAAAAATTGGAAAATTTTTTGAAAAAAATAAAATTCCTATAGATTTAGTTCTAAGTAGTGAATGGTGCAGGTGTAAGGATACCGCATTTTATGCTTTTAGTGATTTTAAAACCTTTGATGCTCTTAATTCTTTTTATGATGAAAAGTTTGCTGCTAATGAGGATAAACAAATTAAAAATTTAAAAAAATTCATAAAAAAATGGAGAGGTGATAAAAACTTAGTTCTAGTTACTCATTACGTTGTTATTAATTCTATTTTAGGCGTGGGATCAGGCTCAGGTGAGATTGTTGTTGTGGACAAAAATCTAATTTTACAAGGAAGGATTAGCAATTATTAAAAATCATGACAGTAGCTAAAAAATTTATAATTTATATATTTTTCTTTACTTTTTACTCTTCTTTTGCTGCAGCAGAATTTTTTAAAGATATATCAGATATTATTGAGAACAATGAACCAAGACTTAGTTACGGAGTGGCAGTTTCAGATGTAAATAATGATAATAAATTTGAGTTTGTAGTTACTGGGTTTGGATATAAAAACTTAGCCTTAGGTTTTGAGAATAATAATTTGGTAAATACGATAGATAATGAAATATTCAATGATGCAGAAAGAAAAACTATTGGTGTTGCAGCTTGTGATATTGATAAAGACGGATTCGAGGAAGTTTATTTTTTGAATACAGATACTTATAGTGGAGATAAAAAATATTCAGACAGGCTTCTTGATAAAAAACAAAAAAAATTCTTTGATTTATTTGAAATAGAGGAAAATAAAACATCATTAAATCTTACCGCTGGAAGATCTGTTGTGTGCGTTGATCGTAACGGTAACGGTGTATATGGATTTTATGTTGCAAATTATGGTGGCCCTACCAGATTTTATGAACTAAATAACAATTTACTAATCGATAAAGCACCGAAATTAAAAATTGATAGAGTTACTGGTGGAAGAGCAGTTGTAGCTGGACACATCATATCAGATAATACTGATATTTTTGCTGCAAACGAGAGAGGATCAAATTTTTTATACAAAAATAATAACGGTTCTTTTACAGAATTATCAAATGAGTATGAGGTTCAAGACAAATATGAAAATGGGAGAGGAACAACTCTTTCTGATGTTTTTTATAGAGGACAATTAGATATTGTAACTTCAAACTGGAATGGAAATCATAGAATATTTGCTTTAGACGGAAATGAATTTAGAGATATTGCTCAACCTGATTTTAACGAACCAACTCGTATAAGAACAGTTATATCGGCAGATTTTGATAATGATGGTTTTGATGAAATATTTATGAATAATATTGGCCAACCAAATAAATTATTTAAGATTTTAGATAATGGAGTTTTAAAAAAAATAGATATACAAGTAGGTTTAGAATATTTTGGTTTAGGCACAGGAGCGGCAGTTGCTGATATTGATAATGATGGCATATTAGAATTGTTAGTTTCTCATGGTGAAA
Source organism: uncultured Pelagibacteraceae bacterium (assembly GCA_902585665.1). Classification (GTDB taxonomy): domain Bacteria; phylum Pseudomonadota; class Alphaproteobacteria; order Pelagibacterales; family Pelagibacteraceae; genus Pelagibacter. Next base: position 189,532 of record CACIEO010000002.1, read on the forward strand.
GTGGCTTGCAGCCATTGAGTCTTTATAAAGCAGATATCAAAGAAAATTTCAATTATATTAGAATTCAACCATTAAATAAATTTGGTGCGCCAGCAAGAGGTGCTACTGTTACTTTAATTTCTAATTTAAGAAAACATTCCAAAACTATTGATGCTGGATCTGGATACTTGTGTCAAATGGAACCTGTAGCCCATTTTGGTTTACGAAAAGGTGAGAAGATTCGAAGTGTTGTTATTCAATGGACTAATGGACAGAAAAAAAGTCTTAAGATATCAAAAATAAATAAAACAATTAAAGTAAAACAATAAATAGCAAATATTTAGCTAGGACAATTGTGACCAGTACTAATTTTTAATTTTTTGGTATTAAGTTATTATGACTTCATGTTTATTTTCTCTTATCGTTATTGCATTTGTTGGATTAATTGCTTTTGTATTTAGAAAACCGTCAGATAAAGAGATTAAAAAATTTAAGGATAAATCCCAGGATAAAATAAACTGGTCAAAAATGGGTTTTTAAGTCAAAAAATAACACAATCTTAAAATTCGATATGTCAAGATTTTCAAAGTCTATCACAATCATTATTTTATTAATCACTTATCAATCATCCGTAGTTGCATCTGGTAAGGAATATTATGAAAATTTAGTTTCAAATTGGTCAAAAATTTTTCCTGATCAAAATAGAAATGCTGCAGGACCAAAGTTTTTTAAGTTTATTATTGATCAAGATATGAATTACCAAGAATTTGTTGAATATAATAAGCTTTATTGTGCAGTTAGTGGATCATTGATAAGCCCAGGAAGTATGCCTGAATTTCTTTATGTAAATCAAGATAAATCAAATACAAAGATTTGTGGGTATTACTATAGATGTTGTATCCCATGTTCTTGTGATGTTATGAAATATTCGAAAGTTAAAAAAATAAATTACCAATTTAAAGATGTAAAAAAAGATATTTTTGTTCTCACTATAGACAATCCTTGTGGAAAAGTAGACTTTCCAGAAAGAGTAAATAAAGATTACTTTTGTAAAGATGATAAATTAGATACAAATCAAGTATTTGAAATAGATGGTAAATTAGTAATTGGCTTTTTACATAAAGCAAAACCTTGTAATGAACAAAATATAAATTACATTGCTAAAAACGAAGTGACAGGCGAATATTGTGATATAAGAAATAATACACCTGTAGAAAGTTTACAGTCAGGAATGGGAGATATTTTTATTAAATTAGCTCGTTAAATTTATGTGTGGAAGATACGTTGTTACAAATCCAGTTAATAAAACAAAAAAAATTGTTAAAACATCTATTAAAGTTGAAAATGATGTGAATTATAATGCACATCCCTCCCAAGAACTCCCAATAATAAAAAAATACTCTAATGGTCTTACACTTGAAAAAGCAAAATGGGGTATTATTCCATCATGGGCAAAAAAAAAAGATTTCAAAGCTTTAATCAACGCGAGATTAGAAACCATTAATGAAAAAGTCTCTTTTAAAAATTTGATAAAAAAAACTAGATGTGTATCTGTGATGGATGGATTTTATGAATGGAAGCGTGAGGGTACAATTAAAACACCTCATTATTTCACTAGAGATGATAAAGCTACAATGTACGTTGCTGGAATATTTAGTAATGACGAGTTTTGTCTAATTACTGAAGAAGCACAAGATAATTTAAGCCAAATTCACCATAGGCAACCAGTTTCATTACATGAACAAGATATAGAAAAATATTTGGAGAGTAATGAAGATATAACACCATTTTTAATTAAAAGAAATAAACCTAATTTTGAATTTTATGAAATTTCAAAAGAAGTAAATAAACCACAAAATAATAACTCAAATCTGATAGAAAAAGTAAATTCAATATGAAAAAAAAATTTAAATATATAATTTATTTTATAATTTATTTAATTCTAGTTTTTGCATTAGCAATAGTATTTTACATGAATGGAATAAGTATAATTTAAATGAATAAAAGAAAATTTATTAAGTCAATATTCTCAACTTTAGCTTTACTTTTTTTATTACCAAAATCTCTACTGGCAAAAGTGGAAAAAAAAATAATTAACAATTCACTTACTGAAGAACAAAAGAAAATTATGTTTAAAGAGGGTACAGAAAGACCATTTACAAGCAGTTTGAATTATGAGACTAGAGAAGGTTTTTATCACTGTGCAAATTGTAATGCTAAACTATTTTCCTCTAATGCAAAGTTTGATAGTGGGACAGGGTGGCCATCATTTTCTGAAGCCCTTCCGGGTGCATTTAAAACAAAAGTAGATTATTCATTTGGAATGAAACGTATTGAATATCATTGTGCGAATTGTGGCGCACATCATGGGCACGTATTCGATGATGGACCTTCAGAAACAGGAAAAAGATTTTGTAATAACGGTCTTTGTTTAATCTTTATTCCATCTAATTAATCTATAAAATTAAGCTTAATCAATTTTTCTCTTTTTATTTCTTTACACCAAAGTTCATAAGTTTCACACATTCTCCAAACTAGACCAAAAGCATTTTGTGAACTGGACAACGGAAAGGAACTTTTCGCAAAATAAGTTTCACTATTTTCTTGAAATTGTTTAATAACAGTATTCTTTTGTAAATTAAGTAAATCAATAGTTTCTTTTGGTATTTTAATTCCTGTTTCTTGATTAATGAAATTATTGTCTTTTATTTTAGAAAAAAGACTATCATGAAAATTACCCTTTTTAATTTCATCAAATTCTTTAGTTGCTAAAAATCTTTCTATAAGTTCAACGTTTGTTATACCTGGTTCTAATTCTTTTATTTTAATTAATTGTAAATAAATAGATTCAGGTAAATAGAGCATTAATGGTTTTGAAGTATCTTTTTTTTTCATTTTATTTTTTGTTAATGATAATCATTACCAACTAAATTTTTTTTTATCAATTTTATGCATTTTTTTTATGATAATGATTATCATTAGTTTTGAGATTTATTATCAAAAAATTTTAAAATGTTGAAAAAATATTTTTTTTTCTTATTTTATTCACATGGAACTAGAAACACACAACTGCAGAAAATGTGGTTTAACAATATCAGCAACATGTTCAAAATGTCATAGAGTTGTTGATGTTAAAAAACTTGATGACGGCTGTATCGTAAAAGTTACTAAGTGTGGTGATTGTGCTAATACCCCAGTAATTAAAGATATCTGCTCTAATCAAGCTTAAGTTAAATCAATTAAGAACTAATTCTGATCCTTTTTCAGCAATCATCAGAACAGGTGCATTCAAATTTGCACTTGGTATCTCTGGGATTACTGATGCATCAATGACTCTTAAATTTTTTATCCCTTTTACTCTTAAGTTTTCATCAACCACAGCCATATCGTCAATACCCATCTTACAAGTTCCGCATGGATGATAAGCTGTGTCAGCTTTAGATCTTATATACTCATTTAATTCATCATCTGTTTGAGCTTCTGAGCCAGGACCTATTTCTTTACCAGCATGCTCTGAGAGAGCAGGTTGAGATAATATTTTTCTTGCAACATGAATACACTCTCTTGTTTGTTTTAAATCTTCATCTTCTTTCAAATAATTAAACAATATTTTTGGATACTCATATGGATCAGAAGAGTTTAAAGTAATTTGTCCCCTGCTTTTAGGGTGATTAGGACTTGCATGTAATTGATAACCATGAGTATCAGGATCCACTAGTCCATGGTTTATTACAAAAGAAGGAAAGAAATGAAATTGAATATTAGCAACTTTTCTATCTGGCGAAGATTTTGCAAATCCACCAGCTTCTAAAAATGATTTAGAGCATGGCCCTGATTTAAACAGAAACCACTGTATACCTGCTAATACTTTAGGTATTAGTTTTGTATATGTATATAAAGTATTAGGTGTTTTACATTCTTGTTGTATATAAGTTTCTAAATGATCATGTAAATTTTTTCCAACGCCCTTTACATCATTTACTACTTCAATACCTTTTTCTTTAAGATGATTTGCATCACCAATCCCTGACAACATTAACAATTGTGGTGAATTTATTGAGCCACCGCTAAGTATAACTTCTTTATTTGCGTAAACTTTTTTAACTTCATTTTTTATTTTTACTTGAACACCTATAGCTTTTTTCCCATCAAATAATATTTTTTCTACATAAGAATTTTTTAAAATATTTAAATTTTTTCTATTTTTAACTGGATTTAAATAATATTTACCAGCACCAGCTCTTTCACCTTGATGCATTGTTGTATCAAACATACCAAAACCTTCTTGCTCTTCACCATTCATATCAATGTTTGTTTTGTGACCAGCTTGTCCAGCTGCATTAATAAAAGCTTTAAATAATGGGTTTGGGTTTTTAGATAAATTTATGGGAAGAGGACCTAAAGAACCTCTATACTGATTTTCACCTTCTGACCAAGTTTCAATTTTTTTAAAATATGGCAATACTTTTTCGTAAGACCAGTTTTTTAAACCAAAACTTTCCCATCTTGAATAATCATCTCTATTTCCTCTAACAAAAACCATTCCGTTATGGGAAGAGCAACCTCCTATCATTTTACCCCTCGGGCAAAAAACTCTTCTATTATTTAAATATGGTTCAGGTTCTGAGAAATATTTCCAATTATATTTTGGATCATGCATTGTATATAAAAGAGCAAGTGGCATTTTTACTTTCCATAAGTCACTTGAACCGCCTGCTTCAAAAATAGCAACCTTGTTGTCTGTATTTTCAGACAATCTATTTGCAAGAACACATCCCGCTGAACCAGCACCTACAATTAAATAATCAAAGTTCATTATCAAGTTACCTATTATTTATATTATTAATTATACTTTTTGTATTTAAAAATAAAAATGAGCATAATAGCGCCATTAAAACAAAATCAAAAAACCCTTTAATTGTTATTATTAATAAAAATATATTTGAAAAACTTCTTACACCATCGACATAGGTTATACCGTCATGTACATTAAAAAAACCGTATGGTAATAAAAAAAAGTAACGTATTAAAATCAAAAGAATTAATAAATTTGCTAGACCTGTAATATTTTTTCTATATAGATCAATAATATAAGGCAACATTAGTATAATAAAAATTTCTCGGTAAACATAATTGGAGTAGGTTATAAAACAAATAAAACTTATATATCCACCTAATATGAATAATTTTCCATTTGTTGAAAAAGTATTATTAGTTATCTGAGTAAAATTTTTGTCAATTTTTTTGTAAAATTTGTAAACTATAAATATAAAAGTAAAATAGAAAATAACTAAAAGTAATATGTAGTTTAAACTGAAAACATATTTTAATATTTTTGGAAGTGCTTTTATTGAAAATAAATAGTGGTAACCAGCTTCTCCCGCATCAATTCCACTATCAAATAATGATAATTTATATTTATCGAAATTAAAATAAAGATAAATAAATGAGACAATAGTAATGCTTAATATAATAATTAAATTTTTTTTAAAACCTCTTTTAATATTTTCTAAAAAAATATTTACTCCTAAAATTGCAGGATAAATTTTTACAAATGTAAGAAAAAAAATAATTAACCAATTTAGTATATAAATCCTGTTAAAGCAGACAAATATTGTGAATAAAAAAACAAATAAATCAAAGCCAAGTCTTTCTAGAGCTAAAAAAGTTGAGGGATTAAATATACAAAGAGATAGTAATAAATATTCTGTGAACGATTTAGGGTTTATGATTAATACAGTTGACAATAAAAATAGCGCTATAGTTAAGTATGGTAAATAATTTAAATAAAAGATTTTTAAAAATGAATTAAAAGGAACTGAAAGCCACATATGACCATAAAGTAATACTCTATAATAATTTGGACAATTTTTAATGCTGTCTATTTTGTATACATCAAAACCTAAGTAGTTACATTCTAACCAAGATAAAATTATTTTATAATCACCAAATAAATATGGATTTTTCCAAATTATTTCTGAAAGAAAGTTAGAGTTAAGTAGGTAAATTGTTAAAAAAAAGAAAAAAAAAACTATTAATACTATTTTTAACTTTTTTGCATAATCCATAATGCATCCTTGCTTAGCAAATATATCTTACCAGTAGAAGGATGTATTTGTATATCTCTAATTCTTCCAATCTCATTTTTAAAAATAATCTCCTCATTCACATCATTTAAATTGCTAAAATCTAATTTTCTTAAAGACATGTCTTTCAAAGAAGTAATCAATGCTTGGCCATTCCATTTTTCAAATTCATTTCCTTTGTAAATAGTAATCGCACTAGTTGCTATGGAAGGGACCCAATATTTTATGGCTTTTGTAAATCCCGGTTTCCACTTTGGACCAATTTTGGTTCCAGAATAATTTGTTCCACCCCAACCTAAAATTTTCCATCCATAATTTTCTCCTTTTTTTACCTCACCGAACCAATCTCCACCTTTTGCACCATGATTACTTATGTAAACTTTACTATCAAAAGGTGATATGACAAGACCTTGAGGATTTCTTACGCCAATCTGAAATATTTCAGGCAACCAATCACTTTGATTTAAAAATTTTGGGTTATCTTTCGGTATTTTACCATCAAGATGTATTCTAATTATGCTTCCTGGATGTTTACTTGCATCTTGAGCAATCATTCCCTGACCTCTTTCACCAACTGATGCGAATAAAAAATTTCCTTTAATTCCCAACCTTGATCCAAAATGGTAAGGTGAGTCAATAGGCGGATCTGCTTGAAAGATATTCTTAAATTCAATTTTTTTTGAATTATATTTCCCTTTAGCTATGGATGTACTGGTTTTATAATTTCCTCTGTCCTCCGTATACGAAACCCATACATTACCATTTTGAAAAATAATATCTAACAAACCCCCTTGACCGTATTCAATAACATTCAAATTGTGCTTTATAACGTCTATATTGTTGTTTTTTAAATTAACGACTTTTATAGATCCTGATTTTTCAGTTATTAATAATTTTTCTTTATCTAAAAAGGTTGAACCCCATGGCTCTTTTAGCTTAATAATTTTTTTAAGACTATATTCAGAAGCATTTAAGGAAGAAATAAGTATAAAAAAAATAGTTAAACTTAAAAACTGTTTCATAGATTTTTAAGATCATCTAAAATACTTTTTGGTATTTTAATATTTTTTTTCATATTTTTTTTATATCTTTGAAATTTATTTTGGCCAGGGTACAAAATATCACTTGTTCCTTTTATTTTAGGTAGCTTTTTAACTAATCTTATATTTTCTTTTATTCTTTTGTTATAATCTTTTACAAAGAGATTTGGTTTAAAGACAATAAATAAGTGTCCTACATTTTGTGGCCCACTTAAATCATCAAAAGGATCTTTAACTTTTCCCGCATGATTGCCACCTGTAATAACACCACTTAATATGTCCACAATCCATGCAAGACCAGATCCTACAAAACCTGAAATAGGTAATTGAACCCCTTGGAGAGCTTTGTTTGGGTCAGTTGTTGGTTGTCCTTTTTTATCAAGCGCGGAACCTAGAGGTATTTTTTTATTTATTTTTGCAGCATATCTAATTTTACCTCTATTAATTTTTGAAACTGAAGCATCAAATATAAAAGGCACTTTAGATCCAGATGGAGCACCAAAACAGACTGGGTTAGTACCAAAAAATGCTTTCCTAGAACCAAATGGTGCAATTGCAGGAGGAGCATTGGTAAAACATAAAGCTATTAAATTTTTTTTTACAGCTTGTTCTGCGTAGTATCCCGATAATCCATAGTGACTACTATTCTTAATTCCTACTAAGCTAAACCCAGTTTTTTTTGCGCAATAAATAGCTTTTTTAATTGCTTTGTCTGCAGATATAAAACCCATACCATTGTTAGCATCAACATGAAAAATTGAATTAGATATTTTTTTAAATTTAATTTTAGGTTGTGGATTTATTAATTTTTTTTTTATTCTATCACAATACATTTTAACTCTTGAAACACCGTGTGAGCTTGCGCCTACTAGTTCAGCATTTATAATTGCATTAGTACAAACATTTGCATGTTCATTGCTTAGTTTGTGTTTAATAAATATTTTTTTTATGATTGATTTTAATTGAGTTACTCTCATGATTAATCGAACCAATTCTGATATTTTTGATGATTGTTAGCCAGATATTCTGGTAAAACAGAACTACTTACTTTTTTTAATTTATAATTTGATCTCCATTTATTTGGATCCTTTTTATCTAAAAAATGGTCATAAAAAACTTCCTTGTTATTTATTTTTGATTTTATAAAATTTAAATCAATTCCACTTTCATCAAATTCATCATGGTGACCAAAGTTTTTAAGCTTTTCATAAAGTTTTTCTGGTGTTTTCATATTTGTGAAGTGCCAACCCCCATCATTTATTATTTCCAGATCTCTTTCTTTGTAATTTGAAAATAAAACATCCAGTCTCCACCATGAATAAGATTTATTTTTAAGATTTCTCAACCATGTCATACTCTTTAATTTTTTTTTTCTACATGCCTTTGAACCAAACCATGTTAAATTTTCGTAGTTTAAATTAAATTTGTAATAAAAAAGCAATTGTTTAAAGATAATTATATTTTTTTTTGAATTTAAAAATTGGTCTGAAGTTAAATTAGGTATTTCATCATTATCACTTAATATAATCAAATCATTCTCACCCGCATCCTTTATCCCATCTGACATGCTATCATAGGATTGTTCAATTCTTTTAAGACTATTCATTCTTTTTTCTGATTGATTGAGTTTATCTCCTTTTTTAGATTATTAGGCTCGTTTTCTATAACAATATAAATAATTTTATCTTTAAATTTTGAGTAATTATTTATATCAAAATTTAGTTTTTTTTTATTTCCACTATGTGAAAATAAAGATTCTACAACTATAAACTTTTCTACTTGATCATTTAAGGTATTAAACCTTATATCCATCATTAATTCTTCATCATAATACGTGGTGCAATCAAAAATTCTCATTAAGGGATATATTTTTTTATCCTTTTCCTCTCCATGGAATTGTTTTATCTATTATTTTTCGTAGAGTAATATCAAATAAAAGTCCCAACATCCCCATTATAAAGATTGTTATCCAAATCACTTCATATTGAAAATATTTTTTTGCAACGTTTTCAACAAATCCAATTCCAGTTGTTCCAGCTAAAAATTCTGCTGCAACCAACGTTCCCCAGCACATACCAACTGCTACTCTTATACCAGTAAGTATTTCAGGTAAGGAATTTGGAAATATTACGTGTCTTAATATTTGTTTTTTTGAAGCACCTAATGAGTGAGCGGCATGTATCTTAGACAATTGAGTCCCCGATGCTCCCGCTCTTGCTGAAATTATCATTATGGATAATGATACCATAAATAGTAAAAAAACTTTTCCTGTATTATCAATTCCTAAAACCGAAATAATAAGTGGGGCCCATGCGAGTGGAGGAACAGGTCTGTAAAGTTCAATTAAAGGATCAAAAAATCCTTTTGCAAATCTATTTAATCCCATAAATAGACCAAGAGGTACACCAATTAATATTCCAAAAACTAATCCAAGAAAAACTCTTAAAAAAGAATCCCAAATATGTCCATAAGGCACTGGTACTTTAAACAAATTAAAATCACCAGTTACAATTTTTAGAACTCCACCTTTGAAGTTCTGTTTTACTATTCCATCTTTAGTGTGAACAGGATATTCACCCGGTAAAACATCTGCAATCCAGTCTGGTAAAATGAAGCCAATCATTTTACTCACATCAACCATTTGTATCCACAGTAGAGGAATATCTTTGTAACCCACACTTGGTTTTGACATTAATATGAATTTATTAAAAGTATCGGATGGTTTAGGTAGCCATCTACCTGATCCTTGTTCTGAACAACTAGGACCGCTAGCAACGATAGTTCCTGCAGGAAATAAGAAAATATCGATTAATCTCAATCCACCTTGTTCTTTTTTTTGAGCATTATCAAATTTGACAATTGCCGCCTGCATCTTATCTAATGAGTTTGGAGGATAGATACTTGCAAATTCAATTCTTCTAGCAATCTTAACAATATTCTTTGCGTATGTTGAAGCTACTTCCTCACTATCACTTAAGTCTTTTCTATAAGATTTAATTTCCTCTTTTAGTTCTTTAATCCTGCTTTTAAATTGAGGGTTATGATTTCTTAACTTAAAAAATTCATCACTTATTAAATTTAATTCTTGGGCGGCGGTGTGAAACTTTAAACCCCTAGATGTTGCAGGCACCAAAGGTACCTCTAACGTATTTTCAATAGATCCTGACCCTGCATCTACTTTAGTGATACCCCAACCACCTTCTTTATTTACAGCTTTCAGTCTTTCATTTAACTCTTGCTCGGTTTCAAACGGGTAATCAGGTTTTTGGAAATTTTCAGTTAATAGATTAATTTTTCCAGTGATATCATCTATTTTTAGCTGGGTCTCAATTTCTAATAAATCTTCATTTGTAAGTAATGGGATGAGTTGATTAGTTTTACTTATGTAACTAATTAGTATTGTTTTTTGTTGGCTATTTAGTACCTCAGAATTTTGAATTTCATTTTGAATTAATTTTAAATTTTTATTCTCCTTTTTGATTTGTGAAGTGCTTTTGAACTCTCTTTCCTCAATTGGAAATTGATATTTCAATCCGAGAAGAGAGTCATTCACTTTTGCAACTTGGCACAGCTCATTTGCAGATTTTGGATAAAATCCTTTAGCAATATCCCAAGAATAGTAGAGCCAAATTAAAAGTAAGAAGCTACTTCCAACAATTACCCAGTGAGTACCACCTAAAGCTCTTTCTGGATTTCCAAATACTGCATCTACTTTTTCAGTTCTTATTAATCTTCGCCCATAAAGAATACAGCCAACTACAGCAAAGAATATTAGAAAAGTTAATATTTGAGTTAGCATTTAATTATCTTTCCCCATAATTTCCTCTTCCATGTTCCAGATCATTTCAAGGATTTCTTCTCGTTTTTGAGAAAAATCTTTATTTTTTTTTATTTCCCTTAGGTCCTCTTTTAATCCCATTGAGGCAAATGGTAGATTATATTCTTTATGTATCCTTCCTGGCCTTGGAGCCATCACATATAATCTTTCACCAAGAAGTAAAGCCTCTTCAACCGAGTGAGTAATAAGAATAATTGTTTTACCAGTTTCTTTCCAAATTTTTAAAACTAGAGACTGCATTTTTTCTCTTGTAAGAGCATCAAGAGCTCCTAATGGTTCATCCATTAAAATTAAATCTGGGTTATTGATAAGACATCTTGCAAGAGCAACTCTTTGCTGCATTCCACCAGATAATTGATAAGTTGGAGTGTTTCCAAAACCTTTTAATCCAACAATCTCTAACCATTCATCAACTTTTTTTTGAGTTTCAACTGGATCTTCTTTTTTCATTCTTAATCCAAAATTCACATTTTCAGCAACCGTAAGCCATTCAAATAAAGCACCTTGCTGAAAAACCATTCCTCGCTCAACTCCTGGTCCATCTATTTCTTTATTATTAAGAGTAATACTTCCTGAAGTTGGTCTAATAAATCCTGCAGTAATGTTTAGTAGTGTGGTTTTTCCACAACCAGACGGCCCAAGAACTGTAAGAAGCTCTCCTTTTTTGAGAGTAAAGTTTAAATCTTTTAATGCGTGTACAGTTTCTCCTTTAGGAGTTTTAAAAATCATGTTTAGATTTTGTGAAATAAGATCACTCATAATAGAGACTTTATATTTGAATTTTAAATAAAAAAATAGGCACCAATTTATTACAATTGGCGCCTATTAAAATTTAAGTTACCCTTAGATTATAAAGGTAAAAAACTAGTATCTACGTTTCCTCTTGGTGTTCCCATTCCTTTTAGGAATGCATCAAGATTTCCACTTTCCATAGATTGTTTAGTTTCCTCAGGTGTTAGAAATTTGAAGCCACTTAAGGTTTCTTTCATATCAGCAACTTTCATTTCAGAAGCTTTTGACATTGAGTTCATATCGCTTTTACCAGCTCTATATCTAGCATTTGCTTCGTGAGTTACTTCAATAAAAGTTCTAAGCATTCCAGGGTTTTCCTTCATAAACTTTGTAGTTACTGAAGTAATATCTATTCCCAAGATACCTGCGTCTCTAGCTTCTTGAACAGTAAGTAATCTAGATCCAACCGCAGTTGCAGCTTTAATAGAGTTACCACCAAATAAACATGCCATTACAACATCACCGCTTACTAAAGCAGCAGCTCCTTCTTCAGGATCCATTTGAATGATATCCATTTTTTTTCTATCAGCACCAACTACTTTCATACTTTCATCAAACACATACTCAGCCATTGTTCCTAGAGGAACAGCAACTTTTTTACCTTCTAATTCAGTAGCGTTCGCTTTTGTAATACCAGATGCATTAGAAGTTACACAAGTTGTTCCACCCATTCCATATTCCATTGCTATATCTACAAGCTTGATTGGAGCTTTAGATTTAACAGCGTTTATAAAAGGTACTAATCCTTGAGAATAAGAAATATCAATGTCACCTGCTAGCATAGCATCTGTCATAGCTCCACCATTTGTGAAGTTTGTCCATTTAACTGGTACACCTAGTGCTTTTGCAAAGTTTTTTTTCATCATGTCCTCTAAATTAGGACTTGGCCATTCTAGAAAGTAAGCTACTCTAACTTCATTAGCTGCAGAATTTGCAGTAGAAATACTTAAGTTTAGAGCAACAAAACAACCTAGAAGAAAACTAATTATTTTTTTCATTTTTCCCCTTTTTCATTATTATTTATAAGCATATTTAAATTCAAAATTAAACTGATGTAAATGATCATTTAGTTTAATTTAAGCCTACAGATTTGATTAAACAATCTAAGGTTGTATAATTTAATCATAGTGTTAAACTAGGAAAATTTTCTAGTGTAAAATTAATAATTAGTCTAAAAACTAAGTGTCTACGAAATTTATGAGTACTGATAATAAAACTAAAATTCCTAATTCTTTGAATGAGCACTGGATGCCATTTACTTCTAATAAGGATTTTAAAGAAAGACCAAGACTAATTACAGAAGCTAAGGGTTGTTATTTAAAAAATCATGAGGGTAAAACAATGATAGATGCTAGCTCTGGATTATTTTGTAACCCATTAGGGCACGGTAGAAAAGAAATTATTGATGCAATTACAAATCAACTCAAGGTACTAGATTATTGTCAACCATTTCAACAAGGTTTTGGTGGATCTTTTGATTTAGCAACTAAAATTTCTAAACATACTCCTGGAAATTTAAATAAAATATTTTATACGATCTGTGGTTCTACAGCTGTGGAAACAGCAATAAAAATTGCTATCGCTTACCATAAAGCAAGAGGAGAGGGTCATAGATATAGATTTGTTGGTAGAGAAAGAGCTTACCACGGCATGAATATTGGTGCAACATCGGTAGGCGGAATGATTAACAACGTAAAAACTTTTGCAAGCGTTTTAATGCCTGGTGTTTTACATATGAGACATACTCACTTACCAGAACATAAATTTGTTAGCGGTCAACCAGAAACAGGTGCTGAGATGGCTGATGATTTAGAGAGAATTTGTATTAATTTTGGTGCAGAGAATATTGCTGCATGCATTGTTGAACCTGTTGCAGGATCTACTGGCACGCTTGTTCCACCAAAAGGATATTTACAAAGGTTAAGAGAAATCTGTGATAAGCATGGGATACTTTTAATTTTTGATGAAGTAATTACTGGCTGGGGACGAATGGGATCACCATTTGGCTCACAAGAGTTTGGTGTAACTCCAGATATTATGACTATGGCAAAAGCAACAACTAATGGAATTAGTCCAATGGGTGTTGTGGCTTGCAAAGATGAAATTTATGACGGAATAGTAGACAACGCCCCAAAAGGGACAATCGAGTTATTTCATGGTTATACTTACTCTGGAATTCCAATCTCAGTCGCTGCTGCGCTAGCAGTTCAAGATATTATTGAGAAAGATGATATATTTAAAAGAGCAAAAGAAATGTCTAGTTACTTTCAAGAAGGATTATTTTCACTTCAAGATATTGATGTTGTCGACAATATTAGAGGATACGGAATGATGGGTGGAATTGATATTAAAATGGATAAAAAACCTGGTATTGCAGGTCTTACTACGTTTAAGCATTGTTATGAAGCAGGAGTAAATTTTAAAGCTACAGGAGATTGTTTGATAATAGCTCCAATGTTTATTTCAGAAAAAAAACATATTGATGAAATCATAGATAAATTAAGAAAAGGGATTACAAGCTATTCAAAAAGTAAAAAAAATTAATTTTCATTTGGAGGGATATGAAAATTGGTGTTCCTAAAGAGATAAAGCCACAAGAAAACAGAATTGGACTCACTCCAGAAAGTGTTAAAGATCTTATTAGCAATGGTCATGAGGTGTTGGTTGAAAAAAATGGGGGTTATGAGGCAGGTTTCGAGAATAAACAATATGAAGACGCCGGTGCAAAAATTGTAAATAAAGCTGAGGATATTTTTAACGACTCTGAAATTATAGTTAAAGTAAAAGAACCTTTAGCAAATGAGGTAAAAATGATTAGAGAAGATCAAATCATTTTTACTTACTTACATCTTGCGGCGGCAAAAGATTTAACTAATGGCTTAATAAAATCAAAAGGTGTTTGTATTGCATATGAAACTGTTACAGATAATAATGGAAGGCTACCATTGTTAGCACCTATGAGTGCAGTGGCTGGCAGAATGTCAGTTCAAGCTGGTGCACATTGTTTAGAAAAAAATCAAAAAGGCAGAGGTGTTTTATTAGGTGGTGCTCCAGGAGGAGATCCTGCAGATGTTGTTATTCTTGGCGGTGGCGTTGTTGGAGAAAATGCTGCAATTATTGCTACTGGGATGAGAGCAAAAGTTCATGTTGTTGACAAATCTCAAGATAGACTTGATCAATTAGTCAATATGTTTGGTGATAAAATCATACCTGAACTTAGTGATAAGTGCGACTTAAATAAATTAATTGCGGAGTGTGATTTGTTGGTTGGTGGAGTTTTGATACCTGGCGCAGAAGCACCAAAATTAGTAACAAAAAAAATGTTAAAAAATATGAAACGTGGTTCAGTTATTGTTGACGTTGCAATTGATCAAGGCGGATGTGTTGAAACAAGTAAACCAACAACACATGCAAATCCTACATATATAGTAGATGATATTGTACACTATTGTGTTGCGAATATGCCTGGAGGAGTTCCAAGAACCTCAACCTTCGCACTTAACAAAGCAACTCTACCTTTTTTAAATAAATTAGCTAAACATGGATATAAAAAAGCTCTTAGTGAAGATAAAAATTTTCTTGCTGGGCTAAATGTTTGTAAGGGCGATGTGACATATAAAGCAGTGGCAGACGTTTTTGGACACAGTTATGTTTCACCTGATAAAGCAATAAATTGATTAAACAAGTAATAATTAAAAATGGGTAATAAATGTATAGACCTTTGCCAGACGGATTAACAATAAAAAATTCACCTATTGAAGGATTAGGTTTGTTCACCAATGTTGATATAAAAAAAAATACATTTATAGGTGTCACCCATATAAGAGACGAACAATTTGAAAATAAGTACATCAGAACTCCTTTAGGAGGATTTTACAATCATTCTGATGACCCAACTGTTGTTAGAATGGTAACAGATTCTTTACCAAAACTAAAGTTTGGAGATGTTTTAGATGTAGATGCTACCACAAAAAAATTTCCTGGAAATGATAACGATGGCGAAAATGTATTTTTTAATTTACAAGAAAAACCCGATGCAAAATATTTTTTTATGGTTGCTGCAAAAGATATTAAAGCTGGAAGTGAATTAACTGCAAATTATAATCTTTATACATATCCAAAAACTGGTGTTGGATTACAAATGATTTAATTTTTCCTAATAAATGAAAAAAGAACTTCCAAAAAGTACAAAAGTGGTTGTAATTGGAGGTGGTGTCGTTGGTTGTTCATGCGCTTATCATTTAGCAAAATTTGGTTGGAAAGACGTTATTCTTTTAGAAAGAGACAAACTTACATCAGGTACTACTTGGCACGCTGCTGGGTTAGTCAGCCAATTAGGACCATCTGCAACTATAACTAAAATAAGAAAGTATTCTTTAGATTTATATAAACAACTTGAAAAAAAAGTAGACCATTCAGCAGGACTTCGTTTAAATGGCGCTATATCTATTGCTCAAGAAGAGGGTAGATGGCAGGAATTAAAGAGACAAGCAACGACTGCTCAACTCTATGATGTTAATGTTGAAATTTTAAACAAAGATGAAATTAAAGATAAAGTTCCTTTAATAAAAAATGATGATTTACTAGGTGGAATATTTATGCCAGGAGATGGATCCGGAGATCCATCTGGAATAACACAACTTCTTGCAAAAGCAGCAAGAGCAGAGGGAGCAAAAATATTTGAAGACTCACCAGTTGATAACATTTTAATTAAAAATAAAAGAATAGATGGAGTTGTTGTAAATGGTCAGAAAATAGACTGTGAATATATTGTTTTAGCAACTGGAATGTGGTCTAGACAAATTGGAGAAAAAGTTGGTGTAAGTATTCCACTTTATCCAGCTGAGCATTTTTATGTCATCACTGAACCAATTAAAGAAATCCCAAAAACTTTACCTGTAATAAGAGACTTTGATAGTAGAACTTATTTTAAAGAGGATGCAGGTAAATTATTGTTGGGTATTTTTGAAGGTAAATCAATACCAGCCTTTGATGGAACGAATAAAGTTCCTGAAGATTTTTCTTTTGGAGAATTTCCTGAAAATTTAGAACATTTTGAACCTTATCTAAATGCGTGCATGAAAAGATTTCCAATTCTTGAAAAAACTGGAATTAGAAAATTCTTTGCAGGACCAGAATCTTTTACGCCTGATACGAATTCACTTTTAGGAGAAGTGCCAGAAGTTAAGAATTTTTTTGTATGCTGTGGTCTAAATAGTATAGGGATAGCAAGTGCTGGTGGTGTAGGGAAAGTTACAGCTGAATGGATGATGAATGGACATATAAACGAGGATATATTTAATTATGATATAAAACGATTTCAAAAATTTCACTCAGAAATTAAATTTATAAAGAATAGAATAACAGAGTCTTTGGGTGATTTATATGGTATGCACTGGCCTTACAAACAACACTCTACTTCTCGAAATCAAAAACTTCTTCCTTATCACAATGAATTAAAAGATGCTGGTGCATGTTTTGGTGCAACAGCAGGTTATGAAAGACCTATGTGGTATTCTTTGAATGGAAAAGATCCAAAATATAAATATAGTTACAATTATCAAAATTGGTATCCCTCGGCTAAGCACGAAACAATAAATACAAGAAAAAATGTTGGTCTTTTTGATTTATCATCTTTTTCAAAATTTGAACTTAAAGGTGAAACAGTACACAATGAATTACAAAAAATATGTACTGCAAATATTAAATGTGAACCAGGCAAAACAACTTATACTCAAATGCTAAATGAGGATGGTGGTATTGAAACTGATTTAAGTGTTGTTTGTATTAATAAAAATCATTTTAGAATAGTAAGTTCTGCAGCAACAAGAGAACACGATAAAATACATATTCAAAAACATTTGACTAATAACGTGCAGCTTTATGACGTAACTGAGGATATTTGCTGTTTTGGTTTATTTGGTCCTAGGAGTAGAGACATGATGGCTAAGTTAAGCCAGGATGATTTTACTAATGAAAGTTTTAAATTTGGTGCTGCAAAATTTATCAAGGTTGGAGAAATAGATGTATGGGCACAACGGTTATCTTACGTAGGTGAACTAGGTTATGAACTTTACGTTAAAAATAATCATGCAAAAAAGCTATATAGTTTAATTACTTTGGAAGGAAAAAACTTTCAAATGTCCCATTGTGGAATGCATGCTATGGATATTATGCGAATGGAAAGTGGTTTTTTGCACTG
The DNA here is from genome assembly GCA_902585665.1 of uncultured Pelagibacteraceae bacterium. Taxonomy (GTDB): domain Bacteria; phylum Pseudomonadota; class Alphaproteobacteria; order Pelagibacterales; family Pelagibacteraceae; genus Pelagibacter. Next base: position 207,469 of record CACIEO010000002.1, read on the forward strand.
GGGTCATGATATTTCTCCTGAGGAAAATCAATATCAAGCAGGTCTAGGTTTTGCTGTTAGTTACAAAAAAAATATAGATTTCATTGGGAGAAAAGCTTTATTAAAATTTAAAGAAAAATCTCCTTCTAAGCAGTTTATAATGCTAACTTTAAAAGAAAATAAACCTGGAGAACCACTTCTTCTGCATGATGAACCAATTTATTTAAATAACAAAATTATTGGAAGAACAACTTCTGGTAATTATTCTTTTTGTTTCAATAAAAATTTAACTTTTGGCTATGTGGCTGGCGATATTTCAAAAGAAAAATTGCAAAAAGAGAAAATTTTTGTTGAGGTTGCTAAGACTAAATATGCGGCAGAATTGCAGTCGGAGTGTTTGATCAAAAATAATTATAAATCAATTTAAAATTGAGTCCGTAAATTTCAATTGAAACCTCAAATTGAACAACCTCAGAGTTGTAAATTTGATTCGGGCATGCTTTAATTAAATTATGTCAACACATGCAGCTAAAGCCAAAAAAGATCCAGAATTTGTATTAGACACAGATGCAGGTGATTTTGAAGTATTAGATGAGGTAAGAGAAAACACTTCAAAAGAAAGATCTCCAAAAGTAAATATAAATTTACTCATGGATAGAGTTAGAGAAGAGAAAAAAAAAGAGAAAAAAGAAAACCTTATTTTTTTAGGTTTAATTGCTTCGGTTGTCTTGATAACTGGCGCAATCGCGTCTTTTTAAATTTAGCTTTTATAAATCCTTGCTGCATTAAATATTTTACAAGACATTTCTGAAATTTTATTTACATTTTCAAGTCTATGCTTATCAATTTCTTTTACTTTATTTGAGTTTGATACACTATATAAACCATTTTTATTTTTATCTACAAACTTATTTTTCATCAAAAAATTTAATTTCCTTATAACAGTTGGTCTTGGTATCCCTGTCAAATCTGAAATAGTCATAGCATTCAGGCCAAGAGTTTCTGTTAAAGATAAAAGTTCATCTAAATAAGTTTCTTTTACTTTATCAGGATATTTAGCTGAAATTTTAATTTTTTTATTTAAAGCTAAATTTTGATTGTAAACAATCATTGCCCAAATTTGTACTGTTTCATAATCTTTAAAAAATTTTTGCTTAAATGTTGTTAACATTTCAATTTGAAATTTTAAAAAATAATTCCAACAGTGTGTATAATTATTTTTTATAAGTAATTCTAAGTCTAATGAAGAAATTTGTTGTCTAATAATATTTGATTTTTGAAGATGCTTGGATAAATTTGCTAAGAATTTGGATATTAAATGTATTGCGGTTACTGGTTTTTGTAAGTTGTATGCTTTTCTATTTATAACAACTGCTTTTTTGTTTTTATTAATTATCCCAATTTTTTCTAATTCCAAAATTTTTCTTCTTGCTGTCTCTTTAGATATAGATAATTCCTTTGATATATTAACAATATTAAATTTTCTTAGTTCATATTGGTCGACATTGTAAAATTGATCAAAATCATACTTTATAAAATACTCTGCATAACTATCAAAAGTTTTACTAACAAGACTCATTAAAATAAAATATTTATCTAAGTCTTTAAAAGTTACATAAGCGTTATTTAACCATATTCTTTGAAGTTCAAAATAATCAGTGATGACCTCAATGTAATTTTTAGTAAGTACGTTATAAACGTCGTGTACACTGACTTCGGTTGAAAATTTTAATCGATTTTCCTTTGACATTTTTATTTTTACAAATATTTAACTTAGTAATAAAAATAAAATATGTAAAATAATTTATGGAATTTGTAAAATTAGTAGGTCCATTTGGTGTCTTTTTCATAATGTTTGCATTGGGACTCAATCTGAATATTAAGAGATTTTTAAGAGTATTTAGCAAACCAAAAGATTTCATTCTGGGACTGTTATGTCAAACTGTTCTACTACCTATAATTGGTTTACTAACTATTTATTATTTTCCTTTGGATAAAGAGTTTCAAATTGGAATATTTCTTTTATTAATTATGCCTTCAGCCGCAATGTCAAATTATGCAACTAGAATTGCTGATGGCAATGTTCCATTATCGATTTGTTTAACATCAACATGTGCATTATTTTCATTTATAACTGTTCCACTATATCTTAATTTTTTTTCTGATTTTCTTTACAATCAAAGTTTTGATTTAGAATTATTTACTTTTTCGCTAAAGACTTTTTTATTTATTACGCTCCCTGTTTTTATTGGAATTTACCTGAGAGAAAAATTTAGTAGTTTTGTAAAAAAATATACTTTCACTCTTGATAGGCTGGCATTTATAACTTTTTTGATTATAGTTTTTATAGCAATTTATACTGAAAAAGATAATTTAATAAGCTACTTCGACGATGTTGGAGTGACAATGAGTTTAATTTTAGCAATGGTTTTTTTATCTTCATTTATAATTACTCAAATTTTTGTAGATGATATAAAATCAAAAAGAGCAATTCGAATTGAAGCTTTATTGCAAAATGGTGCAATGGGGTTTGTTGTAGGAGCTTTAATTTTTACCGAAATCGTTTATCTTGTTCCAATAACTATATATGCACTTCTGCAATACTGTTTTCTTTTGTTTTATTTAGGTAATATGAGACTAAAGAGTAAATCAAATAATGATTAAGTTATTTTATAAACCTTACTTATATTATAATTTATACATTCGTAATAAAATTCACAAAAAAAGGACCTCATATTCACAATTTAAAGAGGATTTGTTTATTAATAATTATTTTAAAAATAAATCCATTGGTTTTTATGTAGATATTGGTTGTTATCATCCAGTTAAATACAGCAATACAGCACTTATTTATAATAGAGGCTGGACTGGAGTAAATATCGATTTAAATCAAACTTCAATCGATTTATTTAATATTGCGAGAAAAAAAGATAAAAATATTTGCGCAGCTGTATCTAATAAAAACGAAACTACAGAATTCTATTTTGATCATATGTTAAGTCCAGTAAATACCCTTAGTAAAGAATTTTCTGATTTAAGTTATAAAAATATTTCAAAAAATAAATACTCAAAAAAGATAATACAAAAATTTACTTTTGACAAAATTGTTGAGCATTTCAAATTAAAAATCCCTAGCATAGATTTCTTAAATATAGATGTTGAAGGTCACGATTATGAGGTAATAGAGGGTTTCAATTTGACTAAATATAAGCCTAAACTTATATGTATTGAATTATTTGATACGAAGCTAAACATAAATGAAAAATATTTTAGAGACTTTTTATCAACTTATAATTACTCATTAATTGAAAAAATTGGACCTAATGGGATTTTTTGTAATAAGAAATAGTTTTTATTTATATAGAAGTATAAAATGAATAAAATTAAATCACTTATTAAAAAGCACAAAATGATAAATCATCCAGAGGGAGGGTATTATGTAGAAATATTTAAGACTAGGGATGTAAGTCATATCTATTTTTTATTAGAGAAACACCAATACTCTCACTGGCATCGGATTTCTAAAAATGAAACTTTACATTTTTATTCTGGAAGCCCATTAATAATTTATACTTCAAAAAATGGTAAGGAATATCAAACCAATAAAATTGGATCTAAAAATAATTTTATATTTAATATAAAAAAAAATACTTGGTTTGCAATGAAATCATCTGGTCCATACAGTTTAATTGGATGTACAGTTGCACCTGCTTTTGAATTCAAGGATTTGGAGTTAGCACCAAAAGAATGGAAACCTTCTAAATTTAAAATTAATCTTTAGTATTTCTTGTTTGAAAGAAAAATAAGTTGTATAAATCAACTATAATTTAATGGCGGGGTAGCTCAGTTGGTTAGAGCGCGGGACTCATAAGCCCGAGGTCAGTGGTTCGATCCCACTTCCCGCTACCATAAGATTTTACTATGGATAACTTAAAAATTAAAACTTTCTGCTAATAAAGACGTTAAGGATTATTTTGAAAAGAATAAAATTAAAAATATTATGTTATTTTCTCTTGCTAGATCTGGATTTACATTTGTAACTAATTCTAAAAAAAAACAATAAAGAATTATTAAAATGAATACAAATTTAAAAAATATAATACTTTGTCTATTATTTTTTTTTCTTATAATGGGTTTAATATTTTATAGAGGACCTTGTTTTTTAACTGAAGGAATATTTGAGATAAATGAATATCAATTTTATAAATATTCAAAAGAAAATGGAATTTTAAAAGGTCTGATATTTATTTATCCTGGTGCAGGTTATTTTAAGTTATGGACAAATATAGCAAATGCGGCTGCATCACCATTCTCAATTGATACAGCAAAAATAATAACATCATACTTTAGTTTAACTATTTACTTGTTAATTTTTGTTTATATTTTTTTTTTCAAATCTTTACTTTTTTTAAATATAAAACATAAAATTTTTGCAATTTTTGTAATACTTTTTTCCCCAGTAATGACACCTGAGATTTGGATGGGGAGTGCACATATCAGAGAATATTTTGGGATTTTTGCTTTTATTTTATTATTTTATGATTCAAAAAACGAGAATTTTCTAAATAAATTTATATGTAATATCTTAATTATAATTTCTTTTTTAAGCAGTGTTTGGGCAATAGTACTCACACCAATTTATTTTATGAAATTTTATTTTTATAAAAATAAAGATAATTTAATATTTTTTATATCATCATTTTTCTCATCCTTAATACATCCTATAATCATTATTTATACTTATTTTTTAAACCCCGTATCAACTGGCAGATTTCAAATTGAAATGTCAAAAATTTATAGTTTTTTATATAATGTTCCCGTAAGAAGTTTTTTTGGGAGCACAATTCCAAAATTTTTATTTCTGGAGAGTAAATTAATAGAACTAAAATATTTCAATTTTGTAATTTTAATAATTTTTATTTTTTTAATAATTTTTTTATTATTCTATATTATCAAAAAAAAAGATTTGATATTGAATTTAATAATAGCGTCTTTTGTATTCATATCTATTTTTTCTTTAATTGGATCACTATACTCTAATTTTGCTGGTGGAAGATACGCCGTTATTCCAGGTGTGATTCTAATATTTTTTGTTTATCGAATATTTATAATCGAAAAAAATTTACTTTTAAAAGGAATTACTGGAACTTTACTTTTTACTTCTTTAATGGTCGGTTTAATTGAATTTAAGTATAAATCACCTATGCCAAAACTTTTAAACTGTAGCTATTATGAAACTTATGAATAATTTATGAAAAAGTTATTAATTTACGTTGTAACCTATAATCATGAACAATTTATTGAAAATACAATTAACAGAATTAATAAAAGTATATTCAATAATTATGAGACTGAGATTCTTATAAATGATGACTTTTCGACAGATAAAACCCTTGATATTATTAAAAGTTTAAAACAAAAGTACAATACTAAAGTAAAATTCAATATTTTATCAAATCCTAAAAATTTAGGCTATGGCGGAAATCAAAAAATAGGATATTTTTACTCAATTAAACATAATTATGATTATGTGGTTTTATTACATGGAGATGGTCAGTACGCTCCCGAAATTTTAAATCAGCTTGTAGACTCGGCTATAAAAAACAATTCCATGGCTCTTTTTGGCTCTAGAATGATAAGTAAATTTGGAGCGTTAAAAAATGGGATGCCCTTATATAAATTTATTGGAAATAAGGTTCTTACTTTTTTACAAAATAAAATTTTAAATTCTAATCTATCTGAATTCCATTCTGGATATAGAATTTACAAAGTAAGTGCCTTAAAACAAATTCCTTTTCATTTAAACTCTAATGACTATACATTCGACACTGAAATAATAATTCAATTTTTATTTTCTAATTTAAAAATTTCAGAAGAGTCTATTCCAACATTTTACGGTGAAGAAATATCTTATGTGAATGGTTTTTATTATGCATATAGGATTATCATAGAGAGCATAAAAGCAAAATTACAAAAGTTTGGTATTTTTTACGAGAAAAAATACGATTTAGTTGTAAATGAAAAAAATTATCATTTCAAAAAAAACTTTTTAAGCACCCATCAAATGGCAATTAATATTATAAAAGATAACTCAATAGTCTTAGATTTAGGATGTAATGAAGGTGAAATTACAGAACATTTGGCTGAAAAGAAGAAATGTAAAGTAATTGGTGTTGATAATTTTAATATTTCTGAAAATAATAAATTAGGAAAATATTTAGTACATGATTTAAATAAAAATTTACCTGAAATAAGTTATGAGGATATTGATTATGTAATTTTTTTAGATGTCATAGAACATTTACAAAATCCCGAGGAGTTTCTGAAAAATTTATATGATAAGACGTCTAACAATGAAAAAGTAAAAATTATAATTTCTACACCAAATATTTCATTTATTGTAATGAGATTTATGCTTTTGTTTGGATATTTTAACTATGGAAAAAGAGGTATTTTAGATAAGACGCACACACGATTATTCACTTTTGATTCATTTAAAAAGATTATTGAAGATTCAAATTTTAAAATTATTTCAGTAAAAGGTATCCCTGCACCGTTTCCTTTGGCACTCGGGAATAATTTTTTAAGTAACATATTATTAAAAATTAATAATTTTTTTATTTATATTTGGAAATCATTATTTTCTTATCAGATTTTGTTAGAAATCAGACCAAATAAGTCATTAGATCTTTTATTAAAAAAAGCAGAAAATAAGATAAGAGATAAAAACTAATTTTTAGAATTAAAATTTTAACTAATTAATTTTTTTAGGTAATTTGAATATTCACAACTACCATAAAATTTTATAGAATTTATTACTTGTTTTTTTGATATCCAACCTTTATTTAATGATATTTCTTCAATACAAGCAATTTTAAAACCTTGCCTATTTTCAATCGCTGAAACAAATGAACTTGTTTTATAAAAATCCTCTATTGAACCAGTATCCAGCCACGCCCCACCTCTTCCAATGATATCTGCTTTAAGCTGATTTATTTTCCTATATTTATTTATTAAATCAACTATTTCTAACTCTCCTCTTTTTGAAGGTTTTAGTTCTTTAGAAAATTTTATTACCTTATTATCAAAAAAATATAATCCAGTAATTGCAAGATCTGATATGAATTTTTTTGGCTTCTCTTTAATTAATACTACTTTATTATTTTTAATTATTTTTGCTACACCATATAGCTCAGGTTTAATTACTTTATGAAGCATTATCTTAGCTCCATAAGATAATTTTGTATTTCCAAGCAGTTGACTTGTTAAATTTTGACCATAAAAAAAATTATCTCCTAAAATTAAAGCAACGTTATCTTTACCAATAAATTTTTCACCAAGTATAAAAGCATCAGGCAATCCTTTTGGTTTTTTTTGTTCTGCGTATGAAATTTTAATACCTAAATTAATTCCATTAGGTAAAATTTTTTTATATTGGTTTAATTGACCTTTATTAACAATAATTAAAATATCTTTAATACCGGCTAACATTAGTATTGAAAGAGGATAAAAAATAAGGGGTTTATCATATATCGGCAGCAGTTGTTTATTAACTGCCTTAGTTAAAGGACTCATTCTTGTCCCCATACCCCCTGATAATATTATACCTTTTTTAATCATTTTGATTTATTCCCTAATCGGACAGTAATATCTTTTTTTTTTAAAAAGGAGTAATACTCTTGATTATTTAAATACCAATTAAAAGTCATCTTCAAACCCTCATTAATATTAATTTTTGGTTTCCATTTAAGATCTTTAATTAATTTATTACTATTCAAAGCATACCTTATATCGTGGCCAGGTCTATCTTTTACGAATTTTATTTTTACGTTTTTTCCAATATCAATTTTATTTTTTGCAATATTTATTAAAATTTTAGATATATTTATATTGTTAAGATTAAAATTTGATCCAATATTATAAAAATTTCCTTTTTTTCCTTTTTCAAAAATTTTTATTAAAGCGTTGCAATGATCATCAACATAGATCCATTCTCTTGAATTTAATCCTTTTCCATATAAAGGTAAATTTTTATTATTAAATATATTGTAAATTAATTTAGGAATTAATTTTTCTGGGTGTTGTCTTGGTCCATAATTATTAGAACAATTAGTAACTATCGCTGGAATTTTGAATGTTCGTATATAAGAATATACCAAATGATCTGAAGAAGCTTTTGAAGCTGCGTATGGTGAACTAGGTTTATATTTATCATTTTCTTTAGATCGTCCTGTCAGAATATCACCATAAACTTCATCAGTTGAGATATGTATCAAAATTGATTTTTTATTTTTTTTTATAAATTTTTTGAAAGCTTGCAAAAGTTTAAAAACACCTAAAATATTACTTTGAATAAAATTTTCTGGCTCATCTATTGATCTATCTACATGTGTTTCAGCTGCAAGATTGAATACTGCATTTGGTTTATATTTTTTAAAAATTTGAAGAACTTTTTTTTCGTTATTTATATCAACCTTGAAAAACTTATAATTTTTATTTTTTGAAAAATCTTTGATGTTATAAAAATTTGAGGAGTAGGTAACTTTATCTAAATTAATAACAAAGTATTTTTTTTTTAGAAGAATTTTTATTAAATTACTACCTATAAAACCCAAACCTCCAGTAACAATAACTTTTTTCATTATTTTTTTTACAATAATTGTCTATTTAAGTATACTTTTTAAATTCTAATGAAACTAAATTTAAACGATATAACTTTTATAATTGTAACCTATCAAAGTGATAAGATTATTAAAAACTGTTTAGACTCGCTTCCAACAGAATCCAAAAAAATTATTATCGAAAACTCAAATAACATTAATTTAGAGAAAGAATTAAAAAAAAAATATGACAATATTGAGGTAATTCTCTCAAGCAATATAGGCATGGGAGCAGGAAATAATATTGGTTTAAAAGCTTGTAAAACGAGTTATGCTTATGTTTTAAACCCAGACACTAAATTTCATGATGATACTCTCAAAAATCTTATTCAAACACTGAATAATATAAATGATTTTACATTGGTATCGCCTTTAAATGATAACAAAAATTTTCCAAATTATAAAAAATCTAATCCTTCGACCAAAACTGCTGAAAATATTTTATCTGTAGATAGTATCGATGGATTTTCTATGTTATTTAATTTAAAAAAGTTCAAGAACCAAAATTTTTTCGATGAAAATTTTTTTCTTTATTTAGAAAATGATGATTTGTGCTTGAGAATCAAAAAAAGGGAGGAACTAATTTATATTGTTACTAATTCTTTAATTAATCATAAAGGAAGTATTTCTATAAATGATAAACTTGAGTATTTGAGAAACTGGCACTGGATGTGGTCAAAGTTTTATTTTAATAGAAAGCATTATGGTTACTTTAACGCTATTTCAAAAATATCTTTAAACTTTAGTGCTGCATGTTTTAAATATTTAATTTATTCATTTCTTTTAAATTCACACAAAAAAAAGATTTACAAAATGAGACTTTGTGGAATTTTTGCGTCTTTAATCGGAAAAAAATCTAGTTTTAGGATAGATAATTAGTGTCCAGGAAATTCAATTAGATTTTCGACTTTGTAATTTTGTTTTCTTAAATTATCAGAGCCACTTAAATCAAACAAATTTATTACAAAAATAAAACCTGCAACTGTTCCATTAGATATATTTACCAGTTTTGCTGCTGCTTCAGCCGTCCCACCAGTAGCAATTAAATCATCGATAATTAATACTTTGTCATCTTTTTTTATCGAGTCTTTATGCACTTCAATAGTAGCTTTGCCATATTCGAGCTCAAAATCAACAGAGTGTGTATCAGATGGAAGTTTATTTTTTTTTCTAAGCATAATAAAAGGTTTCTTAGCTAAATATGATACAGCGGAAGCAAATACAAATCCTCTAGACTCAATTGCAGCAATTTTATCGAAATCGAAATTTTGAGATTTTTGAAATATTAAATCTATACAGTGAGCAAATGCTTTTTCATCTTCGATTAATGTTGTGATATCTCTAAATAAAATTCCCTTTTTCGGATAATCAGGTATCGATCTAATATAATCTTTTAAATCCATATATTTTTAAGTTATAAATAATTAAAGCATTTTAAATAATATGACAAATAAATTAGCAATTATTGGTGGAAGTGGGTTGTATGATGTGGAAGAATTTAAAGATAGAGAATTTTTAGATGTAAAAACATCTTGGGGAAATCCATCTGATAAAATATTAAAAACCAACTATAAGGGTAAAGAAGTTTATTTTTTACCAAGACATGGAAAAGGGCATTATATTTCACCATCTAAAATTAATTTCAGAGCGAACATTGATGCTTTAAAACAACTTGGTGTATCAGATATTGTATCTATTTCTGCTGTAGGATCTTTAAAAGAAAATCTGCATCCAGGAAAATTTGTAATTGTAGATCAATTTATTGATCGTACATTTGCTAGAAATAAAACCTTTTTTGACGAAGAGATAGTTGCTCACGTCTCAATGGCTCATCCTACTTCAAATGGTCTTATGAATGCTTGTGAGGAGTCTATAAAAAAATCTGGTATTGATTACCAAAGAGGAGGAACATATCTTGTAATGGAAGGACCACAATTTTCAACACTTGCTGAGTCAAATTTATACAGAAACTGGAATGCTGATGTTATTGGAATGACTAACATGCCTGAGGCAAAATTAGCTAGAGAAGCAGAAATAAGATATGCATCCGTGTCAATGGTTACAGATTACGATTGTTGGCACCCAGATCATGAAAATGTTGATGTCCAGAAAGTGATTAAAGTCCTTTTAGAAAACGCTGCTAAGGCAAAGGACATGATTAAAAATTTAATAGATTGTTATGAAAAGAGCATAGAGCCCAATGATCCAACTAATAATTGTTTAGATGTTGCAATTATAACTGCTCCGGAAAAAAGAACAGAAAAAACTAAAAATAAACTTAAATTTGTAGCAGGGAGAGTTTTGGGTAAATGATAAAAAAGAAAGAATTGAAGGGTCAATGTGGATGTGGGAATGTAAAGTATACTATTAAAGATGAACCGTTATTTACTCAAGCCTGTCATTGTAAAGATTGTAAAATTTCTACAGGATCATCCTTCGTAATTCATACCATGGTTTTAGATAAAGATTTAGAAGTCAAAGGGGATGTTGCATCTATAGAATTACAGACAGGAAGTGGAAAGGGGGTGAATGCGTATTTTTGTATTATTTGTGGCGTTTATGTTTACTGTAAATATAACATTTCTGAAGGCAGAATTGCTATTAGAACTCAAACTCTAGAAAATCCGATTACACCTCAAGCTCATATTTTTGTAAAAGACAAAGATCCATGGATAGAAATAAGTAATAAGAAAATTTGTTATGATAAATATTATGACAGAGATAAAATTTGGCCAAAAAAAAGTTTAGATAGAATTTAAAATGAAAATTGAGCAAAAGGAATATCGTACAATTTGGTTTGAAAATAACATTGTAAAAATAATTGATCAAACAAAACTACCACATAGATTTGTAATTAAGGATCTTAAAACTATAAAGGATTCAATAAATGCGATTAAAACAATGGAGGTGAGAGGCGCGCCGTTAATAGGTGCTACAGCTGCGTATGGGCTTGTATTATCTATTTTAGAAAATAAAGATCAATCTTTTTTGGAAAACTCAGCAAATGACTTAATTAAATCAAGACCTACAGCAATTAATTTAAAGTGGGCTGTTGATAGAATGATGAAAAAGATTTCAGGAATGAATAGCGATAAAATTTTTGAAATCGCTTTAAATGAAGCAAAAGAAATTTGTGAAGAAGATGTAAAATTTTGTGAAAAAATTGGATTGCATGGTTTAAAAATAATTGAGGAGATTCATAATAAAAAAAAAGATACTATTAATATTTTAACACATTGTAATGCTGGTTGGCTTGCTACAATAAATTGGGGAACAGCAACCTCTCCTATTTATCACGCGCACAAGAAAGGAATTCCGTTGCATGTATGGGTGGATGAGACAAGACCAAGAAATCAAGGAGCAAATCTTACATCATTTGAGCTTAATGAAGAGCATGTCCCAAATACAGTAATTGCAGATAATACAGGAGGATTATTAATGCAAAGAGGAAAAGTTGATATGTGTATTGTTGGAACAGACAGAACTTTAGCAAATGGAGATGTATGTAATAAAATTGGTACTTATCTAAAAGCTTTAGCAGCAAAAGATAATGATATTCCTTTTTATGTAGCACTACCTAGTTCTACAATTGACTGGAATACTAAAGATCATAAAGATATTCCTATAGAAGAGAGAAATTCTGAGGAATTATCATATATTGAGGGATTAGATGATAAAGGGAATGTTAAAAAATTACAAATTTATCCTAAAAAAAGCAAATCAATGAATCTAGCTTTTGATGTAACTCCAGCTAAATATGTAACAGGTTTGATTACTGAAAAAGGAGTTTGCGATGCATCAACTAAGGGGCTTAAAAATTTATTCATATGAAAAAAAATTTATATTTTATAATTTTTTTTGATTATAGCCTTTATTATGCTTTATATATCGAGAATTGAATACGGATCCCATAGTTTAGATAAATCAATAAAAGCATGCATTATTGCTCAAAAAAAATTAGATAAGAGTAAAAATATTGATGATATCAAATCTTTTTGTGAAAGAGAAATTAACAAAAAACTTAAAAAATAATGTTAGAAATAAAGAAAGAGGTAATTAAGTATGCAAAAAAACTTAATACTGAAAACCTTTCGCCTTTGAGATCTGGTAATATTTCAATCAGAGGAACTAATAATGGAGTAGATGGTTTCTTTATTACACCTTCGGGTATTAAATATGAAGATTTAGTAGCTGAAAGTATAGTTTTTCTTGAATTAAACGAAACAAACAATCTAAAAAAAATTTCAGACAAAACTATAAATCCATCTTCAGAATGGCGTTTTCATCAAGATATTTATATTAAAAAAATAGATGCCGAAGCAATAGTTCATGCTCATTCAACAAATGCTACAGCTGTTTCAGCACACGGAAAAAATATACCAGCATTTCATTATATGGTCGCATTAGCTGGTGGAAATAATATTAAATGTGCAGAATATGCAACCTTTGGTACAAAAGAACTCTCTGAAAATATTCTTAAGGCACTTGAGGAGAGAAAAGCTTGCCTTATGTCTAATCATGGCCAGGTTGCATTTGGCAAATCTCTTGATGAGGCATTTGAACTTGCTCAAGAGATTGAAAATATTTGTCATCAATACGTAAATGCAATAAAGTTAGGAAAGCCTAAGATTCTTTCAGATAATGAAATGAAAAAAATCTTAGAAAAAACTAAAAATTATAAAAAAAATTAACATTTTTTTATGACAAAAGTTGGTGAACATATTACGTTGGATATCATCGGCACTGATAAAGAGTATGAGCCAAAGTTTTTTGAGAAATTGGTATATAAAATTGCGAAAAAAGCGAAGGTAACAGTTTTAGAAATATCAAAATATAAATTCGAACCTCAGGGTTTTACCCTAGTAGCTCTTTTAGCTGAAAGTCATATTAGTTTTCACACTTTCCCTGAAAAAGGAATTATAAGTTTTGATTTTTTTACATGTGGGAAGGTAAATCCTATAGTTGCTTTAGAGATTATTAAAAAAGATATTAAACATAAAAAAATTGTTAAAAAAGAATTTAATAGAGATAATATTATTTACTATGATGATATTTATAGTTCACCAGGACTTAAAAAATATTATTTGGTAAAAGATGTTTTGGAAGATTTCAATTCTAAAGTTGGTCAGCATGTAGAAATTTTAAATCTTGAACAGTTTGGAAAATCTTTATTTATTGATAACGAACTTCAAGTCGCAGAAAGTGACGAACACTTGTATAGTTCAACATTCGTTAATTCTGGTATTAAACTAAATCCTCAAAAAGATAAATCTGCAATAATAGGCGGTGGTGATGGAGGCGTTGCAAGAGAGTGCATATCGCAAGGATTTAATTATATAGACTGGTTTGAGTTGGATCCTGAAGTGGTTGAAGTATGTGAAAAACATCTAAGTAAAATAGGTAAAAAAGCCACTACAAAAAATTCAGTTAAATGTGTTTGGGGAGATGCTTTTGAAAGTATTAAAAAAATTGAGGATAATAAATACGATAAAATATTTGTAGACCTTAATGATGATCAGTATTGTATTGACCTTGCGGCAAAAAATATAAATTCACTTAAAAGAATTTTGAAGCCAAATGGAACAATTACAGCACAAGTTGGTAGCCAAGATAAAAAACCAAAACAAGTTAAAAAATGGCTCAGTTTGTTTGAAAAAAGCTTCGGTAATACATCTTTAGATAGAATTTATATACCGAGCTTTGACTGTTCTTGGAATTTTGCTTCCTCACTAAATAAATAATTTCTTTTTAAATCTTTTAATTTGTGAAATACTTCTTAAAAAAATATTGGAGGCGATATGAATATTATAAAAAAATTTAGCTTAGGAGTTTTGATTACTTTATTTTTATCATTTTCTGCTAATGCTGATAAAATTAAAATAGGTACAGAAGGAGCATACCCACCTTGGAATTCAAAAGATGCTTCTGGTAAACTTATTGGTTTCGAAGTTGAACTTGCTTGGACACTTTGTAGATATATAGGTCAACAATGTGAAATAGTTGAGCAAGATTGGGATGGAATGATACCAGCTCTTATAATGAGAAAATTCGATGCAATAATGGCAGGTATGTCAATTACTGCTGAAAGACAAAAAGCGATTAGTTTTTCTCAAGGTTATGCTGACGAAGTTGCTTCATTAGCTGTAATGAAAGGTTCAGATTTAGAGGGTATGGATACACCCGCAGGAATTAATCTTACTAAACCAAATGCTGCAGCAAAAAAAGCACTTAAAACACTTACTGCTGCACTAGCGGGTAAAACAGTTTGTGTACAAACTGCAACAATTCATCAAAACTTTTTAGACTCAGGTGATGTTGGAAAAGTAAATGTTAGAACATACAAAACTCAAGACGAGGTAAACTTAGATTTAGCATCGGGTAGATGTGATGCTGCCTTAGCAGCTGCTGTAGCATTTAGTGACTACGCAGAAAAATCTGGTAAACCAGTTGTATTAGTTGGACCAACTTTTTCAGGCGGTGCATTTGGTAATGGTGTAGGTGTTGGTATAAGAAAAGATGATACAGAGTTACTAAACGCTTTTAATAAAGCTATCGATAAAGCAAGAAAGAACGGTGATATTAGTAGAATTGCTACTAAATGGTTCGGCTTCGATGCATCTATGTAGATAATTTTAGATTTGGCGACTATGATATATAGTCGCCAGTCTGTATGGAACTTCTTTCATTCGGAAAAACTGGTTGGGGCGATGAACTTTTAATCGCAACAATGATGACAATTGCTGTTTCTATAACAGCTATGATCATAGGTTTTCTTTTTGCTTTAATATTTACCCCACTTAAATTATCCAAAAGTAAATTTTTAAATCTTATTGGCAATAGTTACACCACAGTTATCAGAGGAGTTCCTGAATTATTAGTTATATACTTATTTTTCTTTGGTGGTAGCGGTGCTGTTATGTATGTAGCTTCTATTTTTGGATATAATGAATATATTGAAATTAATGCATTTATTACTGGATCATTTGCAATCGGTATTATTTCAGGAGCATACTCGACAGAAGTTTTTCGGGGGGCAATTCAATCAATTGATAAAGGACAATTTGAGGCCTCAAAGGTTTTAGGTTTAAAAAAACCAGTTCATTTTTTTAAAGTGATTATGCCTCAAATGTTAAGACTTGCCATTCCTAACTTAAGCAATGTTTGGCAAATTACATTAAAAGATACTTCACTTATATCAGTAACTGGTTTAGTTGAAATAATGAGGCAGTCTTACATTGCAGCTGGATCGACAAGAGATCCTTTATTTTTTTATTCATTTGCAGCAGTTTTATATTTATTGCTTACATATTTAAGTATGAAGTTAATAAATAAATTAGAAATTAGATACAGCAGAGGTTATTGATGGATTTTGAACTAATGATAAGTAGTTTCCCAAAACTTCTGAATGCTACTTTAATAACACTAAAACTATTGTCTGCATCATTAATTTTTGGATTATTTATTGGTCTCTTTTTTGCGATTCTAAGAGTTAATAAAAACCCAATTGTAAATAAATTCGCCTATGGTTATTCATATGTATTTAGAGGAACACCTCTATTGGTCCAAATATTTATTATTTATTTTGGTTTAGGTCAGATAGAGTATTTAAGATCAACAGTATTATGGGTAATTTTAAAAGAACCTTATTGGTGTGCAATAATTGCTTTTTCACTGAATACTGGAGCTTACACATCTGAAATATTACGATCTGCATTTCAAACAATTAAACCTGGAATAATCGAAGCAGGTCAGAGTTTGGGAATATCAAATAAGATTATTTTTTATAAAATTCAAATTCCTATTGCTATCAGACAATCTTTGCCAGCTTATGGTAATGAAATCATTTTAATGATGAAAGGTACTTCTTTGGCAAGTACTGTTACTCTGATGGATCTTACAGGTGTTGCAAAATACATAATATCTACAACATTCAAACCAATTGAGGTTTTTATAGTTGCGGGTGGCATATATCTATTTATGACTTTTATTATCCATAATGTCATAAAGTTTTTAGAGAAAAAATACAGTTATTAATACGATGTATATTCTTTAATTTCTTTAATTTTAGATCCAGTATGATTATTCATCTCAAGTTTAATTTTTCCTCTTTCATCATTCAAGAAATGAATATCCCTCGATGTTTTAATAAAAACTTCGCCGAAATCTGAATTTTTTTCACATAATCTTTTTTCATTTTCAATATTCCATAATTTATTATTTATTTCTTTAAGTGCACTAAATAGTTTATTGATTTTATCATCTGGTTTTACATTTTTATCATATTGATCTTTTAATAACTTAAATTCCTCGTTTATAAATTTTAGTTTACTTTGATCTTTTATCTTTTCTTTTTTAATCTCTAAAATAGAAATTTTATCTAATAATTCACCAACCGAAACTTCAACAAGTATTTTATTCATAAATTCTTATATTATGTTAAGTTGTTTAAAATATGTCTAATATTTTAATTATTAAACATGGATCTTTAGGTGATATAGCCCAAGCAAGTGGTGCAATTCAAGATATTTATGAAAACAACAAGGAACATAACCTTTATATTATGACCTCCAAACCTTATTTTGATTTGTTTAAAAAAAATCCTTTTATTACTGAAGTTATTTTAGATAAGAGATTATCAAGATTTAATCTCATTTATTTATATTTGTTAATGAGAAAAATAAAAAAACTAAAATTTGTTAAAGTCTTTGATTTACAAAATTCATCAAGAACATCATTTTATAAAAAAATTTTATTTCCAAATTCAAATCAATATTCATGGTCATCTTCCAATACAACATTACCCACAAATAAAAGTAAATTGGAGTTTGATAAATTACCAGTCTTAGAAAGATTTGATCATCAATTAAAGACTTCTGGATTACATACAAAATTTACTCTTAAACCTGATTTTAATTGGTCATGTACTGATATATCTGAAATTAATTATAAATTCGAACTCAAAAAATATATTATCTTGTTTCCGTTTTGCTCTCCACATCTAAAGCTTAAGAAGTGGCCGTACTTTAATGAACTTATAAAAATCATACATGATGAATTTAAAAATGAATATAAAGTTGTAATTGCACCTGGACCAAATGAACTTAAAGAGTCAAAATACTTTAATGCAGAATGTATTTTAGATAATGGTAAATCTCTCAATATTCCTCAACTGGCGTCTCTTATAAAAAATAGTTCATTTGTAGTTGCTAACGACACAGGGCCAGCACATATCTCTGCTCATCTTGATGCGAAAGGTGTTGCATTATTTGGATCTCATACTACAGCATATAAAGTAAGTATTGAAAGAGAAAATTTTAAAGCAATTCAAGTTGAAGATTTAAGTAAACTTAGCGCAAGAAAAGTATTCGAAAAAATAAATTTATAAAATTTTTTGATAATTTTTGATTATTTTTCTCCAATTAAAATTCTCTGAGAACTCCTTCGCAGCTTTTCCATACTCTTTATATCTGTGGTCTTTAAGCAGTTTATCTATGGATGAATATATTTCTTCAAGATTATTGCCATCACAAATAATACCTGTTTTTTCGTGTATGATAGCATCAGATGCACCACCATCTTTTCCACCAATTGAAGGAACACCATATTGAGCTGCCTCAATATAAGCAATTCCAAAACCCTCAACAGATTTGTTATGAACAATTGAAGGCATTATGAAAATATTTGATTTTGATAATAAAGCATTTTTGAGACCTGTTTTAATATTTTTTAGAAATAGAACATGTTTGTTTAAATTTAGCTCATTAACCAATTTTTTTAAGTTTTCTTCTTCTGTTCCATATCCAATACAAACATAAATTATATTTGGATAAAGTTCTTTTAAATTTCTTAAAGCCATAATCACTTTTTCGTGATTTTTTCTTTTATCTAACCTTGAGACAGTTATTAATCTATTCGATTTACCTTCAAATATTTTTTCAGCTTCCTCATCGTCAGTTTTAGAAATTGCTATAGCATCATCAATGCCTGGATTAATAACACTTATTTTATCCTCACTAACACCCACTCTTATTGCTAACTCTTTTGTAAACAATGAATTTGAAATTACATGATCAACATTATTTAAAATATTTATTAATTTTCTATTTAGTCTTGAGCCTTTTTCATGATTGATTTCCTTAGAGTGAATCAAACATATCTTTTTTTTATTTGTTTTTATAAGTTCAAGACTTTTCCAATGATCAGCTATAATACAATTAACATTTTTATTATTTTTTAAAAAATCGTTGATTAAATAAGATTTTCTATATTTTCTTAGTAATTTAGGTCCACCAACTCTCTCTATTGAAAAATTTACACTATTATCAAAAACAGAATAATTTTCATGATAATCTGCAAAAACTTTTACAATATTTAATTTAGATAAAGACTTTGTTAGGCCATGCATTAAATTTTGCATGCCTCCAATCTCAGGTGGAAAATTTCTTGTTAGAATTAAGAACATTTATTTAATCCATTTAATATTACAGCCCATGCTTGGATGTTGCTCTAGAGGTCCTTGACCGGTTTTTGAAATTAATTTTAAAGCCTTAAATAATTCACTTTCACCACTGTTTATTGGTTTTAGATCTTTAAGCTGTTTAATTCGACCTCTATACTGTAACTCCAATTTTCCATTATATGCAAAAAAATCTGGTGTACAAACAGCATTATATATTTTAGCTACTTCTTGAGTTTCATCATGAAGATATGGAAAAGAAAAATTATTTTCTTTTGAAAAAGTAATCATGTTTTCAAAAGAATCCTCAGGATAATTTTTTACGTCATTAGAACATATTGCAGCTGAATTAATTCCAAATTTTTCTAAATTTTTACAGTCTTGAACTAAATCTTCAATTATCGCTTTAACGTAAGGACAGTGATTACAAATAAACATTAACAATGTTCCTTTTTCACCTTTTATATCATTTAAAGAAATTATTTTATTATCTGTAGATTTCAGTTTGAAATCTTCAGCTTTTTTTCCAAAATCGCATATTGGAGTTTTTGTAAGAGCCATGGTACAACAATATATAATTTATGTTTTATGATTTAAAAGATAAAAAACCAAAAAACTCTGGCGAAAATTGGGTAGCCCCGAATGCAGTTGTAATAGGAGATGTAACTTTAGAAAAAAATACAAGTATATGGTTTAATGCAACTTTAAGAGGTGATTTAGAAAATATTCATATAGGCGAGGGGTCAAATGTGCAAGATGGATGTGTACTTCATACTGATCCAGGTTATCCCTTAAAGGTAGGAAAAAATGTTACAGTTGGTCATTTGGTTATGCTTCACGGGTGTTCAATAGGTGACAACAGTCTGATTGGAATTGGAGCAGTTATTTTAAATAATGCTAAGATTGGAAAAAATTGTATAATTGGTGCAAAAGCATTAATTACTGAGAATAAAGTGATACCAGATAATTCACTTGTAATTGGATCGCCTGGCAAAGTAGTGAGAGAAGTCACTGAAGATGAAAAAAAAGCAGTCTCAGAAAATACTAAACATTATCAAGATAATTGGAAAAAATATTCTAAGTCAATATTTTAGAAATGTCAGAAACTAAAAATCTCAAATCAATTGCAGAGATTTATAAATCAGACAAAATTGAGCATGGATACATTCAAAATTATGAAAGTTATTTTGAAAAAATAAGGAATGGAAATTTAAAAATACTTGAAATTGGCATAGCAGATGGAAAATCTCTATTAACTTGGAGTGATTATTTTAAAAATTCAATTATCGTTGGAATTGATATTCATAAGATTGATGTTAAAGAAAAAAAGCTTGATAGAAGTAACATTAAAGTTCACCAAGGATCGCAAAGTGATAAATCTTTTATTAATGAAATTATCTATAAATATAAAGAGTTTGATATAATTATTGATGACGGAAGTCATTTATCTAAAGATGTTAAAAAAAGCTTTGAGCTACTCTTTCCAGTATTAAAGGATAATGGATTGTATATCGTTGAAGATATGCAGACTAGCTATAACCATTTTTTTGGTGGTAATCCATTTGATCTAAAATATTCAAATTCACATATGAATTTTTTTAAGAATTTAACAGATAGATTAAATTATCAAGAAATAGCTAATCCTTTTTATATAAAAAACAAATATGATGGAAAAATTACAAATATTTCATTTTATCACAATATGGTTTTTATAAAAAAAGGTGAAAATAATCAATTAAGTAGAGAGGTGATTAACCATTCTTACGAAAATATGAAATTTAAAGAAAAATCAAACAGATCTGGAAACCATTTCAGATATTTTGTAAAATATAAAATTTTTTATAAATTTTTTACATTATTTTTGTTTATTTATAATTTATTAAAAAGAATACTTTTATTTAGATTTTAAGCGATATAACATTATTCAATGAAAAAAATTATTTTTATAATAATTACAATATTACTTTTACCAAATATATCTATTGCCAATGAAAGATTTATTCCTTTAGAACTGTTCACAGGTGGCGATATTAGAGATGACCAAGAAATTATATATACCCCTGCAAATACAATTTTTGGTGAAAAACGTAGAAAGAAAATTGTTGGCCCTATTGATTGGAAATATCCAGGAACTGATGAGATAATTAAAGTTTACAAGAGAACACAAAAAAATAAATCTGGCAAAGTAAGAAAAACGCAATTATTTACTGTTACTAATGATGGTCAGTGTATGGGACGAGTTTACGATCAAAGAAGATCAGGAACTAAATATATTAAAAATGGATGTAAGTTTCCCTTAGGTTTGTGGAAAAAAGGTGAAACCAGAACCTTTTCAGTTACAGATCGGGGAGCAAGAACTGTAGAATTGAAAATATTAAGTTTAGGAAAAAAATCAACAAGTTGTGTTAAATATAATTGGAAATTGTTTGATGACGCAACTGGAAAAAAATTGGCAGATAATGACTATAAGTTTTGTAAAAAAAGAGCTATGACCAGTTTACTTATCAGAAAAATTAAGGACTAAGGAACTAACCAGGTATTTTTGTTATTTTTAAAATCAAACTGAGCTCTTCGATGACCTTTTGCTGCGAGATATAGCCATTCAATTGATTTAATTTGGCATTTAATAACAGTAAAGTTTTTATAACCTTCTTCACTTTGATCCATAGTATAATCAAAATCTTCCAATTCCGATATCATCCCAGATGTTGGACTATTTGAGATAGTTCCAGGAGGGCTATCTGTTAAATAGCATCTTCTACTAATATGTTGAGTTTTTTTCCAAGACTCTTTTGTAGTTGAATTTTGGTTATTAATCTCACATTCAACCTTCACTCTTAACTGAATCTTTTCTTCTTTATCGTAGAAAACTAAAGAGGCATTCTTATTTTTTTTAACAATATCTACTTTTGGAGATCTTAAATCGGTATGAAATTGTAATAAATTATTTTCTCTGTCTGATTTCCTTAGGACAACAATTCTACCATCAACCTCATCTTGATGAGAACAAATAAAAACAGGAATTCTGAAAGGAGAACCTCTATTAGTCACAGCATCATTTAACATAGACCAATACTTATTTTGAATTTCCTCTAAATTTTCGTAGTATGCTGGTTGCATACTTTTTTACTTCCTAAATCTTTTAATTAAACTTGATGTATCCCACCGGTTTCCACCCATTTCTTGAACTTCACCATAATATTTATCTACTAGTTCTGTTACAGGTAATAATGAACCATTATTTTTTGCCTCTTCCATTGCGATTTTTAAATCTTTTCTCATCCAATCAACTGCAAATCCAAAATCAAATTTATCGTCAATCATTGTTTTATATCTATTTTCCATTTGCCAGGATTGAGCTGCTCCTTTAGAAATTACCTCTATTACGTCTTCCATATTTAATCCTGCTTTAATTCCAAAATTGATAGCTTCTGATAGTCCTTGAACTAAGCCTGCGATACAAATTTGATTTACCATTTTCGCTAGCTGTCCATTGCCAGCTTTTCCAAGCAATTTCATTTTTTTGCTATAGCAGTCAATTTTATCTTTCGCTTTATCGAAATCTTTTTGATCTCCACCAATCATTACTGTAAGAGCACCATTTTCAGCACCAGCTTGACCACCTGATACTGGAGCATCTAATGCACCAAATCCAATTTTCTTTCCATATTCATATATTTCTCTTGCAATTGTTGCGGAAGCTGTTGTGTTATCAACATATATCGCCCCTTTTTTAATTGTCTTAAATGCACCATTATCACCAAAGGTAACTTCTCTTAAATCATTATCATTTCCAACACAGGTAAAAATATATTCTGCATCCTTTGCAGCTTCTGCTGGAGTTTTAGCCATTTTGCCTTTGAATTCTTTTACCCATTTTTCTGCTTTTGACTGTGTTCTGTTAAAAACAGTTACATTATGTCCACCTTTTGATATATATCCAGCCATTGGATAACCCATTACACCAAGACCTATGAAAGTAACATTACAAGTCATAATTTTTTATGTTTAAAAATTTAAGTATAAAAGTAATTTTATTCGGTTTTATCTTTACATTTTTTTCAAGTTTTGGACAGAGTTTTTTTCTTGGTTTATTCAATTCAAGTATTAGAGACACGCTTTCGATTACTCATGGACAATTTGGCTCAATATATGCATCGGCAACATTAATTAGTAGCTTAATTCTAGTTTGGTTTGGAAAAAAAATTGATGATATTAATATTCTCAAATTTTCTTACATAGTAATAATTTTATTAGCATTTTCTTGTTTTTTCTTTTCAAAGATATCTTCAATATATATTTTATTCTTTGCAATTCTCTTTATGAGATTTTCAGGCCAAGGTATGATGTCTCATACAGCTTCAACAACTATATCAAGATTCTTTACTAAATCTCGAGGAAAAGCATTAAGTACATCGTGGTTTGGTTTATCAACATCAGAATTTATTTTACCTGTACTAATTATTTATCTTTTAACAATTTATGAATGGAGACATATTTGGATAACAATATCATTAATAGTAATTTTTTTTTTACCAATTGCCTCATTTATTTTAGTGAAGAATTTAAATTTAGAATCAAGAGAGACTGAACAAGAAAAAAATAAATCTAGTAAAAAAATTAAGGATTGGAAAAGAATAGAAGTTTTAAAAGATTATAGATTTTATATTATAAGTGCAAATATGCTTGCTATGCCATGGATTGCTACAGGTACTTTCGTGTACCAATCTTTCATCCTAGAGTCAAAAAATTGGGGACCTTATGTTATAGCACAGTCATTCATGGTTTATTCATTAATGTCTGTAGTCACTTTATTTGTATCTGGATTTTTAATTGATAAATTTACTAGTAGAAAAATATTAATATATATGAATATCCCTCTTCTTTTAGCAACACTAGTTATAATTTATTACGATGATCCATTTACAGCATTTATCTTTTTAGGTTTAATTGGTATCTCAAATGGATTTGCAAACGTTTTAGGATCTTCAACTTGGGCAGAGATTTATGGTGTTAAGCATATTGGATCGATTAAAGCATTAACAACTGCATTGATGGTATTTTCTACTGCTTTTGGAACAGCTTTTTTTGGTATTTTAATTGATAACGGTTTTTCAATTGAAGAAATTGCTGTAATATCTGGGGTTTATATATCTTTATCTTTGGTCATGCTTTTTATAATTAGATCTAAACTGAACCCGGTTCCAGTATAGAAATATCTTGATTTTATTTATCAGCAGGTATAAATACCCCGCATGGCTAGAGTAACTGTTGAAGATTGCGTTGATAAAGTTGAAAGTCCTTACGAATTAGTTTTGGTTGCTAAAGAAAGAACAACTCAATTAAATTCAGGTGTTGAACCAACTGTAAGCATAGATAACGACAAAAATACTGTAATTTCCTTAAGGGAAATAGCTGACGAAAATATTAAAGTTCCAGATTTAATTGAAAGCGCTGTTTATAAATTGAGAAAACACGTTGAACAAATAGATGATAATCTTTCTGAGGACGAAGATGTAGGAGATGATTTTGAAAATTTATATAAAGGAGAAATCTCAAAAAGTGGTACTCCGATATTACCATCAAAAAGGGCCAGAAAAATTCCTGAAAAAACTCAAGCTTTTTCAAAAGAAGACATAGCAGAAAGTGCTCCAACTCAACCAACTGAGCAATCCGAACCATCTGGTGAGACTGATGATGCTTCTGTAGAAGATTTAAAAGAACAAGAGAATAAAGAATCTAGTGAAGATACAACTCAGAGTTAATTACAAAACTCTTTAATAATTTTTTCCCGATGCTCATCTAAGTCAGGTATATCTCCTCTTTTAGTTTCATCTTTATAAGAAGACATTTTGATTGGGTTTCCCGCTGTTTTAAAATCACCAACAACTTTATGAAATGTATTGACTATCATATTCCTAGACTTTACTTGAGGATTCTCAACAGCATCTTTAATATTAAAAATTGGACCACATGGAATTTTATCTTTCTCCATTTTATTTATCCATTCTTTTGTATTATGCGACTTAAGTTTTTCTTCCATAATAGATTTAAGTTCGTTCATATTCTCGCATCGAGATGAATTGTCTTTAAATTTTTCATCCTTAGGTAAATCACTCAAGCTAAGAACGTTACATAATTTTTCAAAAAGCTTATCATTTCCAGCTGCAATAATTATGTAACTATCTTTAGTTTTAAATGCTTCAAAGGGAGCGATTGATGGATGGCGAGACCCCATTGGCTTTGGTATTTCGTTTTTTGATAAATAACGTGCAATTGCATTTTCTAAAATTGCAATTTGACAATCAAGCATGGAAACATCTATGAACATACCTTTACCTGTTTTTTCCCTATCATAAAGTGCTGCATTAATTCCAATTGTTGTAAATAATGCGGCTGTGATATCTCCAATAGAAGTTCCAACTCTTGTTGGTTCAGAATTAGGTTGTCCAGTAACACTCATAAGTCCACCCATTCCTTGAACCACCATATCGTAAGCTGGTAATTCTTTTAATGGTCCAGTTTGACCAAAACCAGATGCAGAAGCATAAATTAATTTTGGAAATTTCTTGCACATATCTTTCCAACCAAAACCCCATTTTTCTAATGTTCCAGGCTTGAAATTCTCAACAAGGATATCTGCTTTACTTAATACATTTAAAAATATTTTTTTATCTTCTTCATCTTTTAAATTTAAGGCAATACTTTCTTTTCCTCTGTTTAATGACATGAAATAAGCTGAATTATCTTTTACAAAAGGACCGAATTTTCTAGAGTCATCACCTATTCCTGGAGCTTCTACTTTTATTACTCTTGCACCCATATCTGAGAGCATCATTGTACAATAAGGACCCACTAATACTCTTGTTAAGTCAACAACTAGCAAGTTTTTTAAAGGTCCATCCATAAATTAACAATATATATGAGTTAATAGCGAACTTGACTCTTAATCATATCTTATCTTTAATACACTCTTTTTAATAACTAAAGAAGGGGAAAAAATGTTTAAAAAAATATCTTTATTTTTAACTTCATTAGTATTTGTCCTAACTACAATTGGATCGGCTTATGCTGTTACACTAAAAGCAAGTCATCAATGGCCAGGTACGCCTAGAGCGGATGGTTCTTATGATCCAAGACACGAAATGGTACAGATAATTGCTGATGAAATGAAAAAAGCAAATGTAGGGGTAGATATAAGAATTTATCCTGCAAAATCACTTTACAAACCTAAAGAACAGTGGAAACCAATGACAACTGGTCAATTGGATATATCTGCTTTTCCATTAGCGTATGCATCTAAGTTTCATCCAGAATTTGATGCAACTTTAATGCCAGGAACAGTTAAAAATCACGATCATGCATTGAGATTTAATAAAGGTCCAATGATGACCGAGATTAAAAAAATTATTAATGATGCTGGCGTAGTTGTATTATCTGATGCTTGGTTAGGTGGAGGTTTTGCATCTAAAACGAAATGCATTAAAAATCCTAGTGATGCTAAAGGACAAGTTATGAGAGCAGCTGGTAAAGCATTTAACCAAATGTTAGAGGCAGCTGGTGCAGGTATACAAAGTATGCCATCATCTGAAATTTATACTGGTCTTCAAACTGGAGTACTTACTGGTGCAAATACAAGTTCAGGAAGTTTTGTAAGTTATAAGATTTATGAACAAGTAACTTGTGCAACTCCTCCAGGTAAGTTTGGATTATGGTTTATGTATGAGCCAATTTTAATGTCAAAAATGAGTTTTGATAAATTAAACTCTAAACAACAAGATGCTTTAATGAAAGCTGGAAAAGTTGCAGAAAAATATATGACCGCTCAAGTCGAAAATTTAGATAAAAAATTTGAAGACGCTTATAAAGCAGCAGGTGTAAAATTAGTATATATGAATGCAAAAGATCATGCAGCCTGGGTAGAGATTGCAAAAAAATCTTCTCACAAAGCATTTGCTGAAAAAGTTCCAGGTGGCGACAAGCTAATGGAAATGGCTTTATCAGTTAAGTAAAAAAATATATAAAGAAGAACCCCTATTTAATTTTAAATAGGGGTTTTTTTTATGAAGAAAAAATATTTAAAGTTTTGCGATCTTATCGCGCAAGCCTGTGGAGCGTTTGCTGTATTAGCATTATTATTATCTATTTTGGTTATTGTAGAATTAGTATTTGAAAGATACTTTTTTCAAAGAGCGATTACTTGGCAAACAGAATTAGTAACAATGCTTTTGGTTGCATCAACATTTATTGGTAGTGCATATGTGTTAAGTGAAAAAGCACATGTCAGTATGGAATGGATATATGATTTTTTATCTAATAAAAATATTATTAGATTAAAAATCTTTACATCTTTTTTAAGCCTATTTTTCTTCTTAATTCTATTTTATTTTGGATTTTTAATGGTTGAAGAAGCTTTTACAAAGAATTACTCAACAGGAACTGTTTGGGATCCGCCACTTTGGATACCGTATTCTTCAATGATGATTGGAGCTATTTTAATGATACTTCAATACATAGCAGAAATTATAAAATTAGTTGATGATGAGGATTACAAGTAATGGATCCACTAATAATAGCATTGATTGTTGCAGTTTTTACTTTGATAGTTCTATTTTCAGGAATTCCAATTGCTTTTGGTTTGAGTTTCGTCTCGATAGCACTACTTGTTTCTTTTGAAGGTTTCCAAATGTTAGATGTTTTTGCTGAAACATTCTATGCAGGCCTTAATTCTTTCGTCTTACTCTCAATACCAATGTTTATTTTAATGGGAATGGCGGTAGCTAATTCACCAGCGGGTAAAGATTTATATATTGGTTTAGATAGATGGTTATGGAGAGTTCCAGGTGGATTAGTTATTTCTAACATCGGCGCGTGTTCTATTTTTGCAGCTTTAAGTGGATCAAGTCCAGCAACTTGTGCAGCTATTGGAACAATGGGAATACCTGAAATGCGAAAGAGAGGATATTCTGACCAAATTGCTACAGGCACTATTGCAGCTGGAGGAACTTTAGGAGTTTTAATTCCACCAAGTATAGTTCTTATCGTTTATGGAATAGCCACTGGTACTTCAATTGGAAGATTATTTTTATGTGGTTTAATTCCAGGTTTCATGCTTGCGGGTATGTTTGCAATATGGGCACTAATCCATAGTTACTTTATTGACAAAGATGCAGCTAAAGCTTTAAAGAATAGAAAGCGTCCAACACTAAAAGAAAAACTTGAAGTGCTACCAAGGATTTTTCCTTTTTTAGCAATTATTGCTGGAGTTTTATATGTTTTATATGGAGGAGTAGCCACTCCGTCTGAAGCTTCAGGAGTCGGAGCATTCTTGGTTTTTGTGATGATAGCGGTTGTTTATAAAATTTATCAACCAAAAAAAATATGGAACATAGTTAAAGTTTCAATGAAAGAAAGTGTAATGATAATGTTTATCATTGCAGCTTCTTATCTTTTTGCATTTACTCTCTCACAACTTTATGTAACTCAATCTTTAGCTCAGAGCATGGTAGAGTTAAGTTCAAATAAATGGGTGATATTTATTTTAATAAATATTTTTCTTTTAATAGCTGGTTTCTTTTTACCTCCTGTTGCAGTAATTGTTATGACATCAGCAATATTATTGCCAGTAATTACCACTCTTGGCTTTGATCCTTATTGGTTTGCTATAGTATTTACAATTAATATGGAGATTGGTTTAATTACTCCACCAGTTGGCCTTAATCTTTACATAATTAAAGGGATCACACCTGATGTTAGCTTGAAAGAAATTTTAAAAGGGTCAGTGCCTTTCATGATAATAATGGCTTTAGCAATTCTAATACTATGTGTTTTTCCAGAGATTGTTACATGGTTACCTGATAAAGTAATGGGTAAAGCTCTTGGATATTAAAAAAAAAATTAATAGAAAAATTTCAGTTGCTCCAATGATGGATTGTACTGACCGTCATGATAGATATTTCTTAAGACTTATTAGTAAAAATGTAATGCTTTACACGGAGATGGTTGTTACCAAAGCAGTATTACGTGGTGACAAGCAAAAATTACTTAAGTTTAATGAGTTAGAAAAACCATTAGCTTTACAAGTTGGTGGTTCTGATAAAAAAGAATTAGCAGAAGTTGCTAAAATTGCTGAAGATTTTGGTTATGATGAGATTAATATAAATTTAGGTTGTCCTAGTAAAAAAGTTCAAAAAAATTCTTTTGGGGCTTGTTTAATGAAAGAGCCAGATCTTGTATCTGAATGTTTGGCTGAAATGAAAAAATCTTGCAATATTCCTGTTACAGCCAAAACAAGAATAGGGTTTGATGATACAGAGGAATTTGATTATTTAAATATGTTTGTTAATAAAATGAAACAAACTGGGTGTAAAACTATTATTTTACATGCTAGAAAAGCAATATTAAAAGGTCTAACCCCAAAGCAAAATTTAAATATTCCTAAATTAAACTACGAAATGGTTTATGAGATTAAGAAAGCAAATCCAGATTTAGAAATTATAATTAATGGAGGAATTACAACAACAGAACAGATTAAAAAGCATTTAAATTATTGTGATGGAGTGATGATTGGTAGAGCAATTTACCAAAATCCTTATTTTTTAAAAGATATTGAGAACGAAATATTTAATAATTCAAATATTTCATCGAGAGAAGATATTGTAAAACAGATTCTAGAGTACCTTGAAAAGGAACTTAAAACTGGAACCAAAGTAAATCAAGTAATGAGACATACCGTTGGACTTTATTATGGTCAACCAGGTTCGAAAGAATGGAAAAAATATTTGAGTGACAATATGATGGCAAGAGATTCTGACTTCCAAAAAGCAAAACATATTATGGATATTGCTCAAAATAATGAAAAAGCAAATCAATTAACTGCCTGATGGAAAATATAGATTCAGGGGTCATAATAAATCTTTTAACGGTATTAGCTATTGCTGCAGCTGTTGCGGGTTTTATGGCAGGATTACTTGGAGTAGGGGGAGGAATAATAATGGTTCCTGCTCTTTATTACGCATTCAGTGTTCTTGATTTTGATATTGTAACAAGAATGCATTTGTCTGTTGGAACATCTCTTGCAATAATTATTCCAACTTCAATAATCTCAACAAAAACTCATATGGAATATGATGCGGTAGATTTTAAAATGGTAAAAACTTTTGGTATTTTAATTGTCTTAGGTGTTTTGGCTGGAACTTTTTTAGCAGTAAACTTAAAAACTCCAGCATTAGTTTTATTTTTTGCTATCTTTTCGTGTTTTGTAGGATTATTTTTTATTTTCTTAAGAGAAAAATTCGTTGAAAGCCCAAAAAAAATATCAAATACAATTAAAAATATTTCAGGTTTATTAATTGGATTTATTTCTGTCCCTTTAGGAATTGGCGGTGGTTCATTAATGGTACCATTTATGAGAACCTTTGGTTATGATATCAGAAAATCTATAGGCACTGCGGCTGCAGTTGGATTTTTAATAGCTGTGACAGGCACAACTACAATGATAATAGGCGGAAATATAATTGATAATGTTAATACACCATATAGCGTTGGTTATATAAATCTTTTAGGATTTGCTGTGTTTGTCCCAGTAACAATGGTTATGGCCAGAATAGGAGCTAAGGTTGTGTATAAAATTGACAAAAAATTATTGAGTAGAATATTTGGCAGTTTTTTACTAATCGTATCTGCTAGATCGTTTTTTGAATACTTTAGTATAACTTAATTAAAAGGATTTTCTGTCACTAACATACCTCATAAACGAATATTGGTATTTCTTATTATTGATAATATTCGCAGCTACTGCTGTTGGTTTTTTTGCAGGATTATTTGGGATCGGAGGTGGTTTAATTTCTGTCCCATGTCTTTTCTTTATTTTTGAAACATTAAATTTCGATAAAAATTATTTAATGCATTTAACTGTAGGTACAGCATTTACTATTACTATTTTTACATCAACAGTTTCAGTAATTACTCACCACAAAAACAAATTAGTGGATTTAAGTGTGGTTAAAACTTTTGGTATATTCGTAGTTATTGGAGTTCTGATTGGCACCACTTTTGCATCTGTTATGAAGACTAAAATGTTAGTTCTGTTTTTTTCAATAGTTGTATACGTATTTGGCGCCTATCTGATGTTAGCTCAAGAAAGAATTCGTAAAATTAGGCCAAATTCATCACTTTCTCCACGTATTATATTTGGTTTATTATCTGGTTTTATTTCAGCACCAATGGGTATTACTGGTGCAATGATGAATGTTCCAATACTTAGATACTTGGGATACCCGATCAGTAAATGTATTGGAAGTGCTGCCGCGATTGGTTTTTTTATATCTTTTACAGGATCCATAGGCTTTTTAATTTCTGGATTCTATTTTGATGTAAATTTACCTTTTAGCATTGGATTTATTAATATTCCTGCATTTATTTTATTTGTTCCCATTACAAGTTTAATGGCAAGAGTGGGTGCAAATACAGTATATAAAATGGATAAAACAAAAGCCCAAAGATTATTTGGAGTGTTTTTATATACAGTTGGGACAATATTTATTTATAGATATTTTAATATCTAATTAAATTTTTTGATCATATTCTCCAATTTTCCCAGTTTCTTGTAGAAGTTTATCTATAAAATTAAAAATTTCTTTTTTAATTTTATCAGAAGTCGGGCTTTCGGTAACAATAACCAACGAGGGTTTATTTGATGATGCTCTAATTAAACCCCAAGAGCCATCATTTAGAGTAAATCTTATTCCATTAACTGTTAAAATATCAACTATTTCTTGACCTTCTATTTTTATATTTTTATTTTTTAAATCTTTAATTTTCAAAGTTATATTGTCTATTACATCATATTTTTCATTATCTTTACAAAATGGACCCATAGTTGGGCTTTGATATGTTTTCGGTAAAGCACTGATTAAGTCATCTAAATTTTCATTCTGATTATCTAACAATTTACATACTTGAATTGCCGAATTAATTCCATCATCAAACCCATAACCTAGTGGTTTATTAAAAAAGAAATGACCACTCTTTTCAAATCCAGCTATTGCATTATCTTCATTTACTTTTCTCTTGATATACGAGTGTCCAGTTTTCCAATAAATAGTTTCACAATTATTTCTTTTTAAAACTTCATCTTTCATAAATAATCCTGTTGATTTAACATCTACAACAAACTTTGAATTTTTATGTATATTAGAAATATCTCTTGCAATTAATAAACCTATTTTATCTGCAAATATTTCATTTCCATTATTATCAATAACACCAACTCTATCGCCATCTCCATCAAATCCAAAACCAACATCTGCTTTATTTTCTCTAACACACTTTGCAATTTCATGAAGCATCTTCATATCCTCAGGATTAGGATTATACCTTGGAAAGGTATAATCTAGTTTACAGTCTAATTCTATAACATCACAACCTATTCCTCTCAAAATATCAGGTGCAAATATTCCTGCTGTTCCATTACCACATGCGGCAACTACTTTTATTTTTTTTTTTATTTTATTTTTAGATAGCTCGCTTATATAAATCTTATTAAAATCTTTAATTTCTTCTAATTTTCCAGATCCTTTTAAAAACTTTTCATTCAGTACAATATCTTTTAGATTTGACATTTCCTCCTTACAGTGCGTCAAACCTTTTTCAATACCCATTTTTATTCCAGTCCAGCCGTTTTCATTATGACTAGCTGTTATCATTGCAACCGCATCTGATTTTAATTTAAATTGAGAAAAATAAACTGTAGGAGAAAGACACAATCCAATATCTTTCACATTACATCCAGTAGATAACAATCCTTTTATAAAATTTTTTTTTACATTTTCGCTATATGATCGATAATCATGTCCTACTATTACAGTTGGATTTTTTATTTGGGATATAATTTGAGTTCCAAAGCCTTTTCCAACCGACTCGATTCCCTGTTCATTGATGCTTTCAGGGAATAACCATCTTGCGTCATATTCTCTAAAACCTAGAGGATCTATTTTTTTTTGATTAGACATGTTGATATTTGTATATTTTTTTTATTTTTTTATTGCTAAAATTTTTACAATGTTCTATATATGTTCTGTTGATTTTTAATTCATATAGTGTATTAAAGATATCTTCATACAACATATAGTTGTTTAACAAATTTTAAGGGATTTATGAATAAATTAGTGTCTCAGGCAATAAAGAAAGCTGTCTCAGAATATAGCAATAACAACCAGGAGTTGATTAATAAGGATAAAAGACCCGATCTATTCTCCTTAAACAATAATACTGAATTATTCCAAAACTCTAGAGGGGTAACCATCAAAATTGATAGATCTAGAGATAGTAATTTAACTGATTTCGGTAAAGCAACTTTGAGCGATAGGTATTTAGGGGAAAATGAATCATTTCAAGATTTATTTGCAAGAGTAGCAAGTCATTATGCAGATGATAATTTACACGCACAAAGACTTTATAATTATATTAGCCAACTTTGGTTTATGCCAGCCACACCAGTTTTATCTAACGGCGGAACATCGAGAGGTCTTCCTATTTCGTGCTTTTTAAATGAAGCGGGAGATAGTCTAAATGGAATTTTAGATTTATGGAGTGAGAATGTTTGGCTTGCTGCAAGAGGTGGAGGTATTGGAAGTTATTGGGGTAACCTTAGATCTATTGGTGAAAAAATTGGAAGAGTAGGTAAAACTTCTGGAATAATTCCGTTTATTAAAGTTATGGACTCTTTAACAATGGCAATCAGCCAAGGATCTTTAAGACGAGGATCAGCGGCGTGTTATTTGCCAATTGATCATCCTGAGATTGAGGAATTTATAGAAATGAGAAGACCAACTGGAGGCGATCCTAACAGGAAAGCATTAAATTTACATCATGGTGTTTTAGTTTCAGATGCTTTTATGAGAGCAGTAGAAATGGATGAGCAGTGGGCGCTCAAAAGTCCAAAAGATGGAGCTGTTCAAGGAACAGTATCAGCAAGAAATTTATGGATTAGACTTCTAACTGCTAGAATTGAAACTGGAGAACCTTATATAATTTATATTGATACAGTTAATAGAATGATACCACAACATCACAAACTGGCAGGTTTAACGGTTAAAACTTCTAATCTTTGTAGCGAAATTACCTTACCAACTGGTATAGATAAAGAGGGAAGAGATAGGACAGCAGTTTGTTGTTTATCATCTCTGAATGTAGAAAAGTATGATGAGTGGAAAGATGATGAAAATTTTATTGGTGATGTTATGAGATTTTTAGATAACGTTCTCACAGATTTCATTGAAAATGCACCGGAACAATTTAGTGACGCAACATACTCTGCACTTAAAGAAAGAAGTGTCGGTTTAGGTGTGATGGGCCTTCATTCTTTCTTTCAAAAAAAAATGATCCCACTAGAATCTGTTATGAGCAAAGCTTGGAACAAAAAAATATTTGAACACATTCATAAACATGTCGATAAAGCATCAAAAGACTTAGCTGAGGAAAGAGGACCATGTCCTGATGCTGATGAGTATGGGATTAATGAAAGATTTTCAAACAAAACTGCTATTGCTCCAACTGCATCTATCTCTATCATTTGCGGTGGAACTTCACCAGGTGTTGAGCCAATAGCTGCTAATAGCTATACTCACAAAACTTTATCAGGGTCTTTTAATGTGAGGAATAGACATTTAAAACAAATCCTTGCAAAATATGATAAAGACAATGATGAGGTTTGGTCGAGCATTACAACTAATCAAGGTTCAGTTTCACATTTAGATTTTTTGACTCAAAATGAAAAAGATGTATTCAAAACAGCTTTTGAACTTGATCAAAAATGGATAATTGAATTAAGTGCTGACAGAACACCACATATATCACAAGCACAATCAATAAACATATTTTTACCTGCAGATGTACATAAAAAAGAGTTACATCAAATTCACTTTCAAGCTTGGAAAAAAGGTTTGAAAAGCTTGTATTATTGTAGGTCAAAATCAATTCAACGTGCTGAAAATGTTAATGATGCAAAATCAACTGACATTACAGCCAACGTTTATAAATCAAACAAACAACAAGACGATCAACCAGAATACGAGGAGTGTTTATCATGTCAGTAATTAAACAAGAAAAAAAAGAAATTATTCAACCAAAAAAAATGGGTCTTCTAGTAGAGAACCCAGTATATAAACCATTTAGATATCCATGGTGTTATGATGCATGGCTAACACAACAAAGAATTCACTGGCTTCCAGAGGAAGTACCTTTAGGTGATGATGTTAGAGATTGGCAAAAAAACTTATCTCAAGCTGAAAAGAATTTATTAACTCAGATTTTTAGATTTTTCACTCAAGCAGATGTTGAGGTAAACAACTGTTATTTAAGACATTACACCACAGTTTTTAAACCAACAGAAGTATTAATGATGATGACTGCTTTTGCAGCAATGGAAACAGTTCATATCGCTGCCTACTCACATTTATTAGATACAATTGGAATGCCGGAGTCGGAATACTCTGCATTTATGAAATATAAAGAGATGAAAGATAAGTACGATTATATGCAAAACTTTAATGTAAATTCAAAAGAAGATATTGCAAAAACTGTTGCTGTGTTCAGTGCTTTTACTGAAGGGCTTCAATTGTTTGCTAGTTTTGCAATTCTTTTAAACTTTCCGAGATTCAATAAAATGAAAGGAATGGGTCAGATCGTAACTTGGTCTGTTCGTGACGAAACTTTACATTGCAACTCTATGATAAGAATTTTTAAGGAGTTTATTAAAGAGAACCCCGAGGTTTGGACACCTCAACTTAAGAAAGAGTTGTATGAGGCTTGCAGAACAATAATTGAGCATGAGGATGCATTTATTGATCTAGCATTTGAAATGGGACCTATGCAAGGACTTACTGCCCAAGAAGTAAAAGACTATATTAGGTTTATTGGTAATAGAAGATTATCTCAATTAGGATTAGAACCAATTTACAAAGTTGATAAAAATCCGCTAACTTGGTTAGACACAATGCTAAATGCTGTTGAGCACATGAACTTCTTTGAAGGAAGAGCAACAGAATATTCTAAAGCGTCAACAAGAGGAAATTGGACAGAAGCTTTTAGTTAATTATCGATTATTAATTGATAAGACCTGCCTGTGCTTATTACCATTGTAAGCAGCCAAGGGTCTTATAAGTTTGTTAGTAGAATGTTGTTCAATTATATGTGCAGACCACCCGGTAATTCTTGAAATTACAAAAATTGGTGTAAAGAAATCAGTATCAAACCCCATTAAATGGTAGGTAGGTCCAGTTGGATAATCTACGTTTGGATGAATATTTTTTTTATCAATCATAACTTTTTCTACAATGTCATATATTTTTTCAAATTTTTTATCTTTTTTAATATTTGCAACTTTTCCAAAATATTTCCTCATTGTAGGAACCCTTGAGTCTCCACTTTTATAAACTCTATGACCAAATCCCATAACAACTTCTTTTTTATCTAAAGCGTTGTTAATCCATTTAAGTGCATTTTCAGGTTTCTTTATTTTATTCATCATATGCATTACTTCTTCATTTGCACCTCCATGAAGTGGTCCTTTTAAACTTGCGATAGCCCCGGTTATTGCTCCATGTATATCAGACAAACTGCTTGTAATAGTTCTTGCTGTAAAGGTTGAAACATTAAAACTATGTTCAGCGTAAAGTATTAAAGATACGTCAAATGCTTTTACAATTTCACTTTTTGGAACTTTTCCAAAGCACATATGAAAAAAATTTTCAGCAAACGACAAATTTTTCTTTGGTGGTATTATTTTTTTCCCTTTTCTCAGTCTGTAAAACGCAGCTAATGCCACAGGAGTTTTTGCGAATATTCTCATAGCTTTTCTATAATTTGCTTGAGGTGAGTTATCTGAAGTCTCTTTATCTTCTAGACCCATGACGCTAACAGCTGTTCTTGCAACATCCATAGGGTGGGATTTTTTCGGCATTTCTTTTATTACATTTAAAAGTGTTTTAGAAAGTTTTCTTTCATTTCTCTCTTGTTTTACAAACTTTTGTAATTGATTTTTGTTTGGTAATTCCCCATTTAAAATGAGATATGCTACTTCTTCAAAATCACAATTAGCGCAGAGATCCTGAGCCGCGTAACCCCTGTAAGTGAGAGAATTAATTTCAGGCATAACTTTTGAGATTGAAGTTTCATCAACTGTTACGCCCATTAAACCTTTTTTAATATCATCACTCATTATTCGTGGTCCTTTGTACTAAAATTATAAATTTTTTCATCTAAAGAATTGTACTTTTCGTATTCAACGAGTTCGTACAATCTTTTTCGAGTTTGCATTTTACTTATAATATTGTTCTGATGTCCATTAGAATAAATGTCTCTAAGACCGTCTTCTACATTTTTCATGGCCAATCTTTGCGTTGTTACTGGATAAATTACTATATTGTATCCTAAATTTTCTAACTGTTTATAGTTTAATAGTTTTGTTTTTCCAAACTCTGTCATATTAGCTAATAAATAACACGAGAGTTCTTTCCTTACTTTTTCAAAATCTTTTTCATCTGCTAACGCTTCTGGAAAAATTATTTCAGCTCCAGCATCAATATATGCTTTACATCTATCAATCATCTTATCAATACCTTCAACACTTTTTGCATCGGATCTTGCAATTATTTTAAAATTGTCATCTTTTCTTGCTGATACACAATCTTTTATTTTTTTTACCATTTCATCTTTTGATATGAGTTCTTTATTATCTAAGTGACCACATCTTTTTCTCTCAATTTGATCTTCCAAATGTACAGCTGCAAGACCAAATTCTTCAAACGTCTCGATTGTTTCTTTACAAGATTTAAAACCAGTATCAATATCAACAATTGTTGGAAGGTCGGTTACCCTTGAAATGAGATATGATCTTGTACTTACATCCTGAATAGTAGTTAATCCTATATCAGGAAATCCAAGATCATTAGCCATTACACCACCAGAAACATAAACAGCGTCGTATCCTATTTCTTGAATTAATTTTGCTGTTAAAGGATTATAAGCACCTGGCGCTCTAATAATTTTTTTAGATTTTAATTTATTATCAAAATCTATTCTTTTTTGACCAGGATCTTTTTCAACAAAATGCATTAAAATATAGCCTTTTTAAAATTTCTTTTTAATTTACTTTTTTTAACAACTAAATTCAATTTTCCAAGTTGACCTGACTTTATTTTTTTCAGTTTTTGAACAATTTTAATAAATCTATCACTTTCTTTCTTATCAAGGATACCTTTAGTTAAATTTAAAAATTTATTTATATAATTGTTTCTTTTAAATGGTCTAGCTCCATATGGATGAGCGTCGGCTCTTTCAAGTGAGTCAGTGACTTTTTTTCCATTATTTAAAGTAATCACAACCTTTGCTCCAAAAGATTTTCTTTTTGGGTTTGGATCATGATATTTCTTTGTCCATTTTTTATCTTCATGTGTTTGTATTGATTTCCAAATTTTTATTGTTGATTTTTTATTAGCTCTAGATTTTGTATATGATTTTACATGATGCCAATCCCCATCTTCTAGTGCTACTGCAAAAATATACATAATTGAGTGATCTAAAGTTTCCCTACTTGCATTTGGATCCATTTTTTGTGGGTCGTTAGCACCGGTTCCTATTACATAATGAGTATGGTGACTCGTAAAAATATCAATTTTTTTTATCTGATTTAAATTTCTAATTTTCTTTTTAAATTTTTTTGCTAGATCAATTAATGCCTGAGATTGATATTCAGCTGAATATTCCTTAGTGTATGTTTCTAGAATTGCTTTTTTTGATTCACCCCTTTTTGGTAATGGAACTCTGTATAAAGCTTTTTTACCATCTAATATTCTCGCAATAACACTATCTTCGCCCTCATAAATTGGACTAGGAGCACCTTCTCCACGCATAACTCTATCTACTGCTTCAATAGCAAGTTTACCTGCATGTGCAGGAGCGAATGCTTTCCAACTTGAAATTTCGCCTTTTCTAGATTGTCTTGTTGAAACAGTTGTGTGCAAAGCCTGCTGTATTGCTTGATAAATTGTTTCAGTGTTTAATCTTAGCATTGATCCAATCCCTGCGGCAACACTCGGTCCTAAATGGGCTATGTGATCAACCTTATGTTTG
The DNA here is from genome assembly GCA_902585665.1 of uncultured Pelagibacteraceae bacterium. Taxonomy (GTDB): domain Bacteria; phylum Pseudomonadota; class Alphaproteobacteria; order Pelagibacterales; family Pelagibacteraceae; genus Pelagibacter. The sequence continues at coordinate 246,697 of CACIEO010000002.1, forward strand.
TGTAAACATATACCTTTAACAAGATTTACTTGGACTTCATATGCAGTAATAATTCCTCTTAAAAGGTCTATACCACTTCTTTTTTTTTGTTGAGCTACACTTAGAAGCGGAGGGATATTGTCACCTGGGTGACTGTAATCTGCAGCTAAAAAAGTATCATGAAAATCTAATTCTCTTACAGCTGTCCCGTTTGACCATGCAGCCCATTCACAATCGTATTTTAGATTAGAATTAACACCAAATAAAGTTGCTCCATTTTTTCGTTGATGTTTGAATGCCATTTCTCTTGATGAAATAACTGGTTTTCTATTTAAAGATGCAATAGCTACAGCTGCGTTATCTATAATTCTGTTAATAACCATCTCAACAGACTCTTTATTTAGTTTAGCATTATCACTTGCTATTTCAGCAATTTTCCATGCTAATTGTTTTTTTTTGGGGCAATCTTTTTTTGATGGATAAACTTTTACTTTATGTATAATCAAATTATCTCCTTAAATTCTCATACAGTAATAATGACTTATTAATCAATTACAATCAAAATGGCGGTTATCAAAAGTAAAAATGCTAAAAAAAACTCTATTATTACTTTTATTTTATTATTCTTTACCAAATTTTTAATAGCTGATCCAAAGGCTGCCCAAGGAGAAATTGAAATTGGACAAATTATAAGCGCAATACATGAGATAAATAATATAGATAAAATCAAATTACCGTCTTTTGGCAAAAAACCAGAAGCGGCCATACTTGAAATAGTCCACGCTTTTGGATTTACTATTTGAAATAAAGCTGCCTCATAGAATTTCAGTGGCCTGGAATCATCATCTGTAATTTTGCTAAATGAACCAATAATTTTATAACCAAGATAAATTAAGTAAATTGCGCATAGTATTTTCAGTATATTCTGTAACTCTGGAAATATTTGAAAAATTTTTCCTAATCCAAGACAAACTAAAATTAATTGAGTTACGTGACCTATAGTTATACCAGTCATGTGAGGGATACTTTTTAAAAAACCGAATTTTAATCCTGAAGCAAGAACCATAGCATTATTTGGTCCTGGAGTTACATACATGACAAAGTAAAAACTTATTAGCGCAAAGATTAAATTTGTATCAACCATTTAAGTATTTGGAGACAATTTTATCAACATTTACAAAATCAGTTATAAGATGATTGTGATAAATTTGTTCTATTTTTTTATCAGTATAACCATCTTCTAAAAGAATCATTGGAATATTAGCAGCCCTTGCAGCGTCTGCATCATTTTCACTATCACCAAACATTAAACACTTATCTAATTTTCCATTAATTATTTCAACTATACTAGTTAAATGTCTTGGGTCAGGTTTGCAGTAATCAAATGTATTACCTCCGGCCACATACTCAAAATAATTATAAATATTAATTTTTTTTAACAAGTCTATTGCAAGATGCTCTTGCTTATTTGTACATACTGCCATTGAGATATCTTTAGATTTTGCCCAATCCAAAAATTCTTGAACACCTTTAATCAACTTACTTTCAACAACTAAATTTTTTCCATAAAAATTTATAAATTCCTTTACCATTTCATTTTTAATTTTTTCATCTGTTATTTTTGAAAACTCTTTTTTTGCAGCTCCCCAAATTGATCTACCAATTAAAACAGCAGCTCCTTTGCCAACCAAGTTCCTAATTTCATCAACACTTTTTGTACTATACCCAAATTTTTTCATTACGTGATTATGTGCAGCCATTAAGTCAGGTGCTGTATCAACTAATGTGCCGTCTAGATCAAATAGAATTGTATATTTTTGACTCATTTTAAAAGTATTATTAAGAAATAATTTGTGAATTAAAGATCATACATACTTAATTATAAGAAAAAACTAAATGAGACAAACAAATTTAAACATAAAATTAAGAGAAAAATTTATTAAACAAGGAGTTAAAATGATTGCTCCTGAAACTGTATTTTTTTCAAAAGATACTAAAATTGGTAAAAATGTAATTATAGAACCTTACGTAGTTTTCGGTAAAAAAGTAAAAATTAAAAATAATGTAAAAATTTTAGGCTTTTCTCATGTTGAAGGTGTCGTTATAGAGCAAAATTGTGTAATAGGACCTTTTGTCAGATTAAGACCTGGAACAAAATTAGAAAAAAATTCTAAAGTTGGAAATTTTGTTGAAATTAAAAAAAGTACACTTAAAAAAAATTCTAAAGTAAATCATCTTTCTTATATTGGTGACAGTATAGTTGGAAAGTCGTCAAACATTGGTGCTGGAACTATTACTTGTAATTATGATGGTGTGAGTAAAAATAAAACAATAATTGAAGATAATGTTTTTATTGGATCTAATTCATCTTTAGTAGCTCCCTTAAAAATTAGGAGAAACGCTGTCATCGGAGCAGGTTCTGTTATTACAAAAAATGTAAATAAAAATAGTTTAGCTTTAACTAGACCTAACCAGATCGAAAAAAAAAATTATAAAAGAAAGAAAAAATAATGTGTGGAATTATTGGAATTACTAGCAATAAACCTGTCTCTTCATCGATATTAAATTCCTTAAAAAAACTTGAATACAGGGGGTATGACTCTGCTGGTATAGCAACAATAAACGAAGGTTTAATAAATGAAGTTAAATGCCAGGGTAGAGTTGATGTATTAGAAAAAAATATTTCACAAATTAATCTTTTAGGAAATGTTGGAATTGGTCATGTAAGATGGGCAACGCATGGTATGCCAAGTACAGTTAATGCACATCCTCATTCGACTGAAAGTATTTCAGTTGTTCACAATGGAATAATTGAAAATTCAACTGTTTTAAAAAAACAATTAATTGAAAAAGGACATAAATTTAAATCACAAACAGACACTGAAGTTATTGTTCATCTGTTAACTGAATATTTAAAAAAAAATGAATTAAACGAAGCAATTATTAAAACTTTAAATAATTTAGATGGAAGTTTCGCTTTGGGTATAATTTTTAAAGAAATGCCCGATTTGATTATTGGCGCAAGAAGAGGATCACCATTAGCTGTTGGATATGGTCCAAATGAAAATTATCTAGGTTCTGATTCATATGCTTTAAAATCAATGACAAATAAAATTACTTATCTTAATGATGGCGAGTTTTGTGTAATAAGAAAAAAAGAAATCGATTTCTTTGATTCCAAAGGGAAAAAAGTAAATAAAAAAATATTACATTTATCAGCGAGTGATCAAAATTATGAAAAAGGTGAGTACAAACATTTCATGGCAAAAGAAATAGATGAGCAACCAATTACAATTAAAAATTGTATTAATGAATATATTGATAAAATTAATAACGAAATAAATCTTCTTAATTTTCCATGGAAAAAAGATGAAATTAAATCAATCAAACTTATTGGATGTGGCACAGCATTTCATTCTTGTTTAGTAGGTAAATATTGGTTTGAACAATTAACTAATTTAGATGTCCAAGTAGATATTGCATCTGAATTTAGATATAGAAAAAATAAGTTCAACAATGATTGCTTATATATTTTTATTTCCCAATCTGGTGAAACGGCAGATACTTATGCTGCTTTAGATTTATGTAATAAAAATGACATGAAAACGTGTAGTATCGTAAATGTAGTAGAAAGCTCTATAGCAAGAGACTCTAAATTTGTACTGCCAATTCATTGTGGTCCAGAAATTGGCGTTGCATCCACAAAAGCATTTTTAGGACAAATGTTGGTAATTTATTTATTATGTGTAAAAATTTCATTTTTCAAAGGTGATATTAATAAACACAAATATATTGAAAAAATTAAAAATCTTAAATTACTTTCTGATTTAGTTAATAAAACAATCTCTGCAGAAAATAAAATTCAATTAATTTGTAATACTTTTGCTAACGCAAAAGGATCAATGTTTTTAGGTAGAGGTTACTCATATCCTATTGCACTTGAAGGAGCTTTAAAATTGAAAGAATTAGCATATATACATGCCGAAGGATATCCAGCAGGTGAAATGAAACATGGTCCATTAGCATTAATTGAAGATGGAATGCCGGTTGTAGTGATTGCTCCAAAAGACGAGCATTACAAAAAAACTATTTCAAATATGCAAGAAGTGATAGCAAGAGGTGCGAAAGTTTTACTGATTACTAACAAAGAGGATGACCAAGTAGTATCTGAAAATATTTGGCAAAAAATCGAAATTGAAAATATAGAAAATGATTTGTATCCTTTTTTAGTAACTATACCTTTGCAAAAGTTAGCATATTACACAGCTTTAAAAAAAGGCTATGATATAGATAAACCTAGAAATCTGGCTAAATCAGTTACAGTTGAATAATTAATAAACTCTGCTACAACACTCTTAGGTTGAATATGAAAAAATGGAATATTAATAGTTGGAGAAAACATCCTGTTAAACACATCCCAAAGTATGAGGATGATAAGGAATTGAATTTAGTTTTAAATAAACTTAAAACTTTTCCGCCTTTAGTTTTTGCAGGTGAAACTACACACTTGAAGAGACAACTTGCTGAAGTAGTTGATGGTAAAGCTTTTTTACTTCAAGGTGGAGATTGTGCTGAAAGCTTTGCAGAATTTCACCCAGACAATATTAGAGATTACTTCAAAGTTTTTTTACAAATGTCTTTAGTTTTAACTTATTCAGCTTCCTTGCCAGTTGTAAAATTAGGGAGAATTGCCGGTCAATTCTCTAAACCTAGAAGTGCGCCTACTGAGAAAATAGGTGATAAAGAACTTCCAAGCTATTTAGGAGACAACATTAATTCAATTGAATTTACTGAGAAAGCAAGGCGACCAGACCCTAAAAGATTATTTAAAGCTTACTCACAATCCGCATCTACATTAAATTTAATAAGAGCTTTCTGTCATGGTGGATTTGCTGATTTAAAAAAAGTTCATTTATGGAATCTTGGTTATATAAAAAAAAGTCCGCAAGCTAAAAAATTTAAAGAATTAGAAGATAAAATTGCTGATGCCCTAGCATTTATGGATGCATGTGGAATAAATTCAGAATTTAACAGAAGACTAAAAACTGTAAATTTTTGGACATCGCATGAAGCTTTACTACTTCCTTTTGAGGAAGCAATGACAAGAGTAGATTCAACATCAGGACAATATCATGACACTTCTGCTCATTTTGTTTGGATAGGTGATAGAACAAGACAATTAGATGGTGGACATGTTGAATTCTGTAGAGGTATTGAAAATCCTATAGGAATTAAATGTGGACCAACATCGAAACCAGAAGAGATTGCAAAAATATGTGAATTAATAAATCCAAAAAATGAAAAGGGTAAAATTACACTAATTTCTAGATTTGGACATGAAAAAGTTGAAAAATATTTACCTAAATTAATTAGAGGAATTAAAAAAGAGGGATTAAATGTAATTTGGTCTTGTGACCCTATGCATGGTAATACATTAGTGTCTTCAACAGGTTTTAAAACGAGACCATTCAATAATGTTTTAAATGAAGTTAAAAATGTATTCCAAGTCCATCAAAGCGAGGGATCATATGCTGGAGGTCTTCATATCGAAATGACAGGACAAAATGTGACAGAATGCACAGGTGGTGCAAAGAATATTTCAGATCAAGATTTATCTAGCAGATACCACACACATTGTGATCCAAGATTAAATGCAGATCAATCTATTGAACTGGCATTTTTAATTTCTGATGAAATTAAGAAAAACTCTAATTACGCTAAAAACATTATTAAAGCAGCTTCTTAATAGCTTATTTAAACTGATGAGCTTATTAAGTATAACTATTTATCAATACAATATAAAATTAAAGTGACTATATCTTAAATATGAATAAAAAACTTAAAATTGCACTAGCTCAATTAAATCCATTGGTTGGAGATGTTTCGGGAAATGTTGATAAATTATTAAAAATCAGATCTGAATTAAAGAATGATGTTGATTTATTGGTAGCTCCAGAGCTTTATATTTCTGGATATCCAATAGATGATTTAGTTTTGAGAGAGGATTTTTTAAATTTAGTAGAAGTTGAGATAAAAAGGCTTGTCGAAAATACAAAAGATGGAAAATCAGCAATAATATTTGGCGCTCCCAGAAGAGATAATACATTAATTAAAAATTCAGTATATGTAGTCGAAAATGGAAAAATAGAGGCCATTAAAGATAAATATGAGCTTCCAAATACTGGAGTTTTTGATGAACAAAGAATATTTACTGAGGGTGAATTAGAAGATTGTGTAAGAATAAAAGATATTAATTTTGGATTGCCTATTTGCGAAGATATTTGGGAAAAAACAGTTTTAGATAATTTATCTAAATCAGGAGCAGAGATAATTATTGCAATCAATGCATCACCTTTTACGATTTCAAAAAGTTCTGAGAGAAATCACATAGCTTTATCAAGAGTTAAAGAGACCAAGCTTCCACTCATATATTTAAACAGGACAGGGGGGCAAGACGAATTGATATTTGACGGCACATCTTTTGCCTTGAATCACGATGGAAATAGATTTTTCTGTTCCGCAGAATTTGAAGAGGAGATTTCAATTTTAGATTTTGAGAGAAAAAACGGGAAATGGAAAGGAAATGGAAATATAACTAAAAGTTCATCAGAAATTGAGAGACTATATAAAGCATTGGTTCTCGGACTAAGGGATTATGTCAATAATAATAAATTTCCTGGAGTTGTTCTAGGTTTGTCAGGTGGAATTGACTCTGCTCTTGTTGCAGCAATTGCAACTGATGCATTTGGACCAAGCATGGTTCAATCAATTATGCTTCCAAGTAACTTCACAGGGCAAGATAGTTTAAATGACGCTAAAGATACCGCAAATCTTTTAAAAATTAATTTTTCAAATTTAGAAATTAATGAAGCTATGAAAATAGTTGATAAAACTCTAGGGAAATTTAACGGAAAAAGTTTTTCACCAGGCATTACAGAGGAAAACATTCAGTCAAGACTAAGAGGTTTGTTACTTATGGCATTATCAAACCGTTATGGTTATATGGTATTGGCAACTGGTAACAAATCAGAGTATGCCGTTGGATATTCAACTTTATATGGTGATATGTGTGGTGGTTTTGCACCAATCAAAGACGTATGGAAAACAGATGTTTTTAAATTATGCAGGTGGAGAAATGAAAATTTTTCTGAATTATTTAAAGGACCCAAAGGAAGAGTTATTCCAGAAAATATTATTACCAAAGCACCAACTGCTGAATTAAGAGAGAATCAAAAAGATACAGATAGTTTACCAGAATATGAAATTTTGGATGAGATATTAAAAGGTCTTGTGGAAAAAGAGATTTCAGTTGAAAAGATTGTATCAAAAGGTTTTGAAAGAGAAATTGTAGAGAGGACAGCACACTTACTAGCTAGATCCGAATATAAAAGATTTCAATCTGCACCGGGGCCAAAAGTAACATCGAAAGCTTTTGGTAGAGACAGAAGATTTCCACTTACAAGTGGATTTAGAAATTGGAACTAAATGAATAGGGATATTTTTTTATCTAATAGTTTAGGAAATAAAAAAGAGAAATTTATCCCAATGGATCAAAAAAAAGTTCGTATGTATGTTTGCGGACCAACCGTTTATGATGATCCACACATTGGAAATGCCAGACCTTTAGTCGTCTTTGATTTACTATTTAAAGTTCTAAAATGTAAATATGGTAATAAATCTGTAATATATGTAAGAAATATTACAGATATTGACGACAAAATTATTCAATCATCAAAAGAAAAAAATATTTCAATATCTGAGTTAACATCAAATATTACTGAAAAATTCCATGATGATTGCAAGTATTTAAATTGTGAAATTCCTACTCATGAACCTAAAGCAACAGAAAATATTGAGTTGATGGTGAACATGATACAGGAATTATTAAAAAATAAATTTGCATATGAAAATAAAAAACACGTTTATTTTAAAGTTAAAAATTTTAGAGATTATGGAAAACTTTCAAATAAAAATCTTGATGATTTAATTGCAGGATCAAGAGTAGAATTATCTGATAAAAAAGAAAATCCCGAGGATTTTGTTTTATGGAAGCCCTCAAATGATGATGAACCATCATGGGAGTCTCCTTGGGGAAAGGGAAGACCTGGTTGGCATTTAGAATGTTCTGTTATGTCAAAAAAATATCTAGGTAATACTTTCGATATTCATGGAGGTGGAAGGGATCTAATATTTCCTCATCATGAAAATGAAATTGCTCAATCAGTGTGTGCAAATAAAACTGAAAAATTTGCAAATTATTGGGTTCATAATAATTTTATCACAATGTCAAAAGAGAAAATGGCAAAGTCACAGGGAAATATTTTGAAAATAAGCGATTTTAAAAAAAAATATAATGGCCAGGTTTTAAGACTAGCTTTAATGAGTGCTCATTATAGCCAACCATTAGACTGGAATGAAAAACTAATGGATGAATGTCAGAGAACTTTAGACAAATGGTACAATTGCTATGTGCCTATAAATAAAAAAATTTTAATTCAAGATGATGATTTAAATCCTTTATATGATGACTTAAATACGCCAGGCTTTATTGCTGTACTTCACAAACTGTATGATAAAGCTAAAGAAGGAAAGAAAGAAGAGAAAGAAATATTTACAACTGCATGTAAATTTATTGGCCTTTTAGATCAGTCAAAAGAAGAGTGGGACAATTTTAAAAAACAAAATCTGAAACTTTCTGAAAAAGATATTTTGAAGAAAATTAATGAAAGAAATAAAGCAAGAGATAAAAAAGATTATGAATTAGCTGATAAAATTAGAAATGAGTTATTAGACAAAGGTATTTTAATTGAAGATAAAGATGGTAAAACAACCTGGAAAATTAAATGAGTAAAGAAAGATTATACATATTTGATACAACGTTAAGAGATGGGGCCCAAACCCAAGGTGTACATTTTTCTCTTGATGAAAAAACTAAAATTGCTCATGCATTAGATGATCTAGGTGTAGATTATATAGAAGGAGGTTGGCCGGGTGCTAATCCATCTGATACAGAATTTTTTCAAAAAGGTCTAAATTTAAAAAATTCTTCCTTCACTGCTTTTGGAATGACTAAAAAAGCAGGACGTAGCGCTGAAAATGATCCTGGATTATCGGCAATTTTAAATTCAAACACATCATCAGTTTGTCTTGTAGGAAAAGCATGGGATTTTCATGTTGATGTAGCACTTGGTATTTCAAAAGAAGAAAATTTAGAAAATATAAGTGAAACTACTAAACACTTTGTTAAAAATAATAAAGAGTTCATGTTTGATGCAGAACACTTTTTTGATGGTTATAAATCAAATCCGAAATATGCTTTAGAGTGTATTAAATCAGCCTATGATAATGGAGCTAAATGGATAGTTCTATGTGATACTAATGGTGGGACATTGCCTCATGAAGTAACTGAAATAGTAAAAGAGGTATCAAAACATATACCAGGAAAAAATTTAGGTATTCACGCACATAATGATACTGGCAATGCTGTTGCAAATTCAATTGCTGCTGTTTTATCTGGAGCTCGACAAATACAAGGTACTATTAATGGATTAGGTGAACGATGTGGAAATGCGAATTTAATGTCAATTATTCCAACATTCCATCTTAAAAAAGAATTATCGGATAAATTTGAAATAAACATTAAAGAAAAAAATATTAAGCACATTACCCAATGTTCAAGATTACTTGATGAGATTTTAAATAGAAAACCAAATAAGCATTTACCATATGTTGGAGCTGCAGCATTTTCGCACAAAGGTGGCCTACATGTTTCAGCAGTGCAAAAAGACCCAAAAACATATGAACATATTGATCCCTCAGATGTTGGCAACGCAAGAAACATAGTTGTTTCAGATCAGTCAGGTAAATCAAATATTTTATCTAGACTAAAAACAATTGGAATAGAAATTGAGGAAAATGACCCGAAAGTCAAAAAACTATTAGAAGAAGTAAAAGATAGAGAGTTTATTGGTTATAGTTATGATGGAGCTGATGCTTCATTCGAACTACTAGCTAGAAGAGTAATAGGAGAAATTCCAAGATATATATCTATAAAAGAATATGACGTTTCAGTTTCAAAAAATGATCAAGATAAAATCATTTCTAGAGCAAAAGCAAAATTAGAGGTGGATGGAGAGCAGATTGTCTGCGAAGGAGAAGGCAATGGACCTGTTCATGCACTAGACAACGCTATTAGAAAAAATGTTACCAGGTTAGAAAAATATTCAGAATATTTAAAAGATCTTAAATTAGTTGATTACAAGGTAAGAATTTTAAATACAGGAACTGAGGCCACTACTAGGGTTTCAATTGAAAGCACAGACTCTAAAGGTAAGAATTGGTTTACTATTGGAGTTTCACCGAACATAATAGATGCATCGTTTAAAGCTCTTATTGATAGTTTAGATTTCAAATTATTTAAGGATAAAGCTCCCGCAAGTAAATAAATGAAAATTAAGAAGTTTTCAAAAAAACCTACTGACATTAATAGCAGGGTAGGAGCTGAACCTGTTGTTTGCTACTCAAATGATAATATAAATGATAATCTTCAAATTCTACATGAAGCAAGAAAACATATTAAACAAATTGATGAGATCATAGTCCCACCAAGAGATGCAAAAACTTTTAAAGTTAAATCAGGTAATTTTTTTAGAATAGAAAGTATTGAAGGACCACAAGTTGGAGACTTAAATCTATTTCAAGCTGATAATTTAGAAGAAAAGTTTTATTCCGGTAAAACTAGAGCTCTTTATGGAACACATATTTCTGTTGGGGATAAAATGCTTAGTAGCTTTCCATATTTAAGATCATTAGCTACAATTACTTGGGATACATTAGATTGGTACGGTTATGATAAAGATGGGGGTTCAGTTCACGATGTCATAGGTACAAGATGTGATCCCTACACATATAAGCTAACATCAAATAATGATTATCATTACTGTTGTCATTCAAATTTAACTAGAGCTTTGGTTAAAGAAAAAAACATAAAATTAGATGATGCAGAAAAAATCGTACACGATGTATTAAATGTATTTATGCTCACTGGTTTTACTAACGAAACTAAACAATACTTTATGAAGTCTAGTCCTGTAAGACCTGGTGATTATTTAGAATTTTTTGCAGAAACAGATTTACTAGGAGCTTTATCTGCTTGTCCAGGTGGAGACTGTGGATCAGAACATTCATCTGATGTTGCAAAATGCTACCCATTAAAAGTTTCAATTTGGGATGTAGATAAAAAATTCCTAACGGGAATAAATCCTTCGACATCGTCTAATTATAATAGAAATCATGGCATCAAATAAATGAATAATAATAAAGTTACATTTATTTTACACAAACCTCAACTTTCTGAAAATATTGGTGCTTGCGCAAGAGCTATTAAGAATTTTAATTTTCAAAAGTTATATCTAATTGAACCAAAGCCAATTTTTCCTAATGATAAAATATTAACAACATCGGTAGGAGCAAAAGATGTTATAAAGAAAAGTAAAGTATTTAATAATTTAGAGAGTTCTCTAGGAGATATCGATATATTAATTGCAACATCAGCAAGATTTAGAAATAAAAATGTAAAACATATTAATCTAGAAAATTTAAAGAAAATAGATTTTAGAAAAAAAATCGGTTTTTTATTTGGTTCAGAAGCATCAGGACTTTCAAATAAAGAGATTAGTTATGCAAATTACACTTTACAAATTCCAACGAATATTAATTTTAAATCTCTAAATTTATCGCATAGTGTAATAATTATTGCACAATTCATATCAAGTTTTTTAAACTCAAAATCTAATCATTTTAAAAAATCCAAAAAGGTAAAGAAAGCTTCTAAAAAGGAAATTCAATCAATGATTAATTTATGCATAAGTAATCTAAATGAAATTAATTTTTTTAAGCATAAAGAAAAAAAACCAATAATGCTTGAAAATTTAAGAAACATCTTTTACAGAATGGAACTTTCAGATAAGGAAACACGTATTTTATCAAGTGTATTTGCAAGTTTAGCTAAAAAAGGTCGATTGACAAAATGAAGAGTAAGTTTATAAACCCACTTATTAAATGACAAAAAGATTAAACTCAAAACATAAAGTTGACAGAAGATTAAAAGTAAATCTTTGGGGACGACCAAAGAGTCCTTTCAACACAAGAGGTTACCCGCCTGGTCAACACGGACAAAGTAAATCTGCAAAACCATCTGATTTTGGTATTCAATTACAAGCTAAACAAAAACTTAAGTGTTATTATGGAAACATGAACGAAAGACAATTTAGAAATGTATATAAAAAAGCAATTATGAAAAAAGGGGATAGTGCAGAAAATTTAATTGGTTTATTAGAAAGACGATTAGATGCAATTGTTTACAGAGCAAAGTTAGCAACAACAATTTTTTCGGCAAGACAATTGATAAATCATGGACATTTAAAAGTTAATGGAAAAAAAGTAAATATTTCAAGTTACCAAGTTAAAGAAGAAGATAGTATTGAAATAAGAGATAAATCAAAACAACTTGCCTTTATAGATGTTGCTCTTGCCAATAAAGAGCGAGAAGTCCCAGAATATCTACAAGTAGATGAAAAGAATAAAAAAGTAAAATTTGTAAGAGTTCCAAAGTTTGAGGAGGTTCCTTATCCTGTTGTAATGGAACCAAACCTTGTTATTGAATATTATTCAAGATAATTGAAACTATCTTTAAAAAAAATTTCAGTATTAATCTCTCTTCTATATTTTTTAACTGGTGTTTATCTGGCAGTTAATAGTGGTATTTCACATGATGAATTTCATGAACAGCAAAATTGGAATGTTAATCTCGAAGCAATAAAAAGTTTTTTTATAAGCGGTGAATACAATGATCTTTTAAATTATAAGGACAAATATCATGGCATAGGATTTCATTTTTTTAGTCAACCTATACAATTTTTATTTTCAGATGTAATTGCTAGTAGTTTAAATATTAGCGAATATGGTGGTTTATTAATTTCAAAACACATAGCAACCTTTTTAATTTTTTTTATTTCCGGATTATTTTTGTACAAAATTCTCCTTATTATTAAAAACGATGAATTATTTGCTTTAATATCTGTAGGTATTTATTTTACCTACCCATATCTTTTTGGACATTCTTTATTTAATCCTAAAGATATACCTTTTCTTTCTGTATGGATTATTTGTACTTTTTATTTAATTAAAATATTACAAAATTTACAAATTAATAAAAAAATCAATTTAAAATTATTAATTACTTTGTCTTTTTTTACAGCCTTTTTAGTCTCAATAAGAACATTAGGTTTAATAATTTTTCTTCAATATCTTGTTTTTATAATTGTTTATTTGGAAATTAAAAAATTGAATACATTTCAATTTATTAAAACTAAGTTTCAAAATTTATTAATATTTTTTGTTACAACCGCAGTATTAATATATTTAATGAATCCTATACTTTGGCACAATCCTTTAGAGTTAGTTAAATCTGTAAGTTGGATGGGAAAGTACCAACAAAATGTTTGCACTATCACCCTAGGTAACTGTATGAAGGCATTAAATCTTCCTGCAAGCTATTATTTTATTTGGTTATTTTTTAAACTTCCAATTTTAGTAATATTTGGAATTTTCTTATTTCCATTTATTGAGAATAAACTTGATCAAAATAAATTTTCTAAAATTATTCTTATTTCAGTCTTAATTTCTATTCTTTCTATTTTAGTCCTATTTATTATTTTGAATATTTCTTTATATGATGAATTAAGACATATAATGTTTTTAATTCCATTAATATTAATTACAGGATTTTCATTTCTTTACTTATTTAATAGAAAAATATTTATTGTTTTAGGCTCATTTACAGTTATTTTTTTTACTTTAGAAAATATTAATATAAATCCATATCAGTATACATGGATGAACTCCTCAGCAAAAATATTTGATATTAATAAAAACTTTGAGACAGATTATTGGGGTATTAGCAATAAAAATTTAAGTAAAAAAATTGAGCAAGATTATGTAAATAAAAAATTCATTAAACAAAACTGTATTTATGGAGGTCAATATGCAGAGGTTTTTTTAAAAAAATATGGATTTAAATGTTTCAAATCTTACAGTGAATTGGATGGAGCAAAAAATAGACCTTATTATGTAATTAAAAACGTTAGAAATGTTAAACGTTCAAATCCAAAAGATTGCTCTCTGATTTTAAACGAAAAGTACAATTATATTTTGAGCAAACAAGAAATTAACTTAGGTAGTCTTTGGTATTGTGATTAATCAGAACTTTCTCTAAGTTCATTTCTGATTTTTCTAATAAATTGATTTATCAACTTGGCATCTTCTTTTGATAAATATCTTTCCTTTTTAATTGCTTTTTTTAATTCCTCTCTTATTTTTTCGACACCATCTTTGCGACCTTCTTTAGTCAATATAATTTCACTCTGGGACGTAAATTCTTTTATTTGTTTAGCAATTGTTAACTCGTAAACCAAAACTATAGCAATTATTGCTACTATAGTTTTGTATATGAATTGTTTCATGATTTATGTGGAATATTTTTTTCCTGAAAAATTTTCTTCAATTCTCCATTTTCAAACATTTCTTTAATTATGTCACATCCACCAATAAATTCATTTTTAACATAAAGTTGTGGAATCGTTGGCCAATCACTGTAAACCTTAATACCTTCTCGAAGATTTTGGTTTTCTAAAACATTAACACCTTTAAATTTTACCTCTAAAAGTTTTAATATATTAGCCACAGCCATTGAGAAACCACATTCGGGTGAGTCTGGAGTTCCTTTCATAAACAAACAAACATCGTTTGTTTTAATTTCATTACTAATTTGTTCTTTAAGTTGTTGGTCCATTTTTTTCCTTTGTTTTTAAAGCTAAAGCATGCAGCTGATTTCCCATTTTTCCTTTTAAAGCATTGTATACCATTTTATGCTGTTCTATTTTAGTTTTTCCATTAAATTTTGATGAAATTACTGTCGCAGAGTAATGATTTTCATCTCCTGCTAAATCCTTAATTTCAAGAGTAGCGTCTGGAAACGCTTCCTTTATTAAACTCTCCAACTCTTTAAAATTCATTGTCATTATTGAACCATATAATTCATTAACCAATTTTTATTATGTTTAGCTAATTCGTCAACTGATATCTTCTCCTCATCTACATATATAAAATTATCTTTTTGAACTTCACCCAATAAATCAAAATGAACTGAGTTTTCTTTTAAGATATTTTCAACTTTTTGAAGATTTTTCTTAGAAACCTCAACCACATATCTTCCTTGGTCTTCACTAAAAAAATATTCAAACTTATTAATCAAACTTTTTAAATTATTTAATTTCACTCCTTTTTTCCCTTTAATACACATCTTTGATATGGTTGTAAGGATACCCCCAAGAGAAACATCACGACAAGATAGTATTAGTTTATTTTTCATTAATTTCATTACTGTTGCACCATTATTTTTTTCATTAAAAAGATTTATTTCAGGCGGAGGTCCTTTTTTTTCATTTAAGATATTTCTTGCAAATACGGTTTGATCCAAATGCCCTTCAGTTTTTCCTATTGCAAAAATCATGTTACCTTCATTTTTAAGATCCATAGTGACCATATTTTTATAATTTTTTAACAATCCAACACCACCTATTGATGGTGTAGGTTTAATTCCTTTATCTTTAGTTTCGTTGTAAAAAGAAACATTTCCTGAAACGACTGGAAAATTTAAATATTTACTTGCCTCTGAAATACCATGGACGCACTCCACAAATTCTCCCATATTTTTTTCTTTTTCAGGATTCCCAAAGTTTAAACAATTAGTTATTGCTATGGGTTCTGCCCCTACTGAAATAATATTTCTCCAACTTTCACAAACAACTTGTTTTCCACCTGTTAAAGGGTGTGCGTAACAATAAGTTGCTGAGGAGTCTACGCTTGCTGCAACTGCTTTTTCAGTACCATGAATTCTTACAACACCAGCATCACCACCAGGTTTTTGTATTGTATCCCCCATAACAGTATGGTCGTACTGATTCCATACCCATTTCTTTTCACAAATATTTGGATTTGAAAGTAACTTTTTAAGACAATTTTCAATTTTAAGAGATTTAAAATTTTCTTTTTTAAATTTAATTTTTTGAGGAAGTTTGGCTTTTTTCCATTTTCTATCGTACTCTGGAGCATTTTCAGCTAGAAAATCGATTGGAATATCTGCAACTTGTTTTTTTTCAAAATAAATTTCAATTTTCTTAGAGTTTGTTGTTTTACCAATTACTGCAAAATCTAAATCCCATTTATCAAATATTTTTTTTGCATTTTCTTCTTTCCCACTTTCAAGAACAATTAGCATTCTTTCCTGACTTTCTGATAACATAATTTCGTAAGGCGTCATTTTATCTTCTCTGCAAGGTACTTTACTTAAATCTAATTCTATTCCCAATTTTCCTTTTGATGCCATCTCGACACTTGAAGATGTTAATCCTGCTGCACCCATATCTTGAATTGATATAATAGAATCATCAGCCATTAATTCCAAACATGCTTCTAGTAAAAGTTTTTCTGTGAAAGGATCGCCGACTTGAACTGTTGGTTTTTTTTCTTCAATTTTATCATCAAATACTGCTGACGCCATACTAGCACCGTGTATTCCATCTCTTCCAGTTTTGGATCCCACATAAATTACAGGTTTACCAATACCAGCTGCTTTTGAGTAAAATATCTTTTTTTTATTTACTAATCCAAGCGTCATTGCATTTACTAAAATATTTCCATTATAAGACTCGTCAAAACATGTTTGACCTCCAATTGTTGGAACACCAATGCAATTTCCATAACCACCAATTCCTTTAACAACTCCTCTTAATAAATTTTTAGTTTTTTTGTGTTGAGTTGATCCAAAATGAATTGAATTTAAATTAGCGATAGGTCTTGCGCCCATTGTAAAAACATCCCTCATGATACCTCCTACACCAGTTGCAGCACCTTGATATGGTTCTATAAATGAAGGGTGATTGTGACTTTCAATTTTAAAAACAATAGCATCTTCATCATCAACGTCGATGACACCTGCATTTTCACCTGGTCCCTGTATTACTCTTTTGCCTTGTGTGTGGAGATTTTTTAAATGTTTTCTTGAGGATTTATATGAACAATGTTCATTCCACATAGCTGAAAAAATTCCGAGTTCAGTTAGATTTGGTGTTCTTTTCATAAGATCACAAATTTTTTTAAACTCATCTTTTTTTAATCCATGATCTATAGCTACCTGTTCGTTTACTGTTGTCATTTAAGATTATTTAATAAATTTTTAAAAAAAATTGATCCATCTTCACCTGAAAGATACTTATCAATCATCCTTTCAGGATGAGGCATCATACCTAAAATATTTTTTTCTTTGTTAAAAATACCAGCAATATTATGCAGCGCTCCATTCGGATTTGATTTCTCATTTACTTCACCTTTTTCATTACAATAAGAAACTGCTATAAGATTATTATCTTCAAGCATTTTTAGCTCATCACTAGAACAGAAATAATTCCCCTCATTGTGAGCAATATGGAGTTCTAAAACATCTTTATCTATACTATTAAAATATTTATTATTTTTGCTGTTAACTTTTACGAACACATTTTTACATATAAATTCAATATTTTTATTTTGTTGGAGAACACCAGGCAGGAGACCTGTTTCAGTTAATATTTGAAAACCGTTACAAATACCAAGAACTAATCCACCTTTTTTTGCAAAATCTATAACAGATTTTATAATTTTACTTTTACCAGCTATACTTCCACATCTCAGATAATCACCGTATGAAAACCCTCCTGGTAGGACAATTAAGTCTGATTTAGGAAGTTGTTCATCGTCATGCCATACCATTTCATTTTTAAAGCCAAATTTTTTTAGTGCTACGTCCATATCTCTATCGCAATTTGAGCCTGGAAAAATAATTACAGATGAATTCATTATTGATTATAAAATTTCAAAATTTTCAATTACTAGATTTGCTAAAAGTTTTTTGCACATATCCTCAACTTTAATTTTCGCCTTAGCTTCATCCTTTTCATTAACGTCAACCTCGAAGAATTTGCCTTGTCTAACTTCATTTACAGATGAAAAACCCATCCCATTTAATGTTTGTTGTATTGCTTTTCCTTGTGGATCTAAAACACCATTTTTAAGAGTAACAACGACTTTTATTTTCATTTACTTTTTTTTTATTTTTACTTCTTTTGGTTTTGGGAACTTCAATGGCCTTATATTTGAATGCTCATGAAGAATACCGAGCCTTCTTGCCACATCTTGATAAGCTTCAATTAGATTTCCAAGATTTTTTCTAAAGCGATCTTTGTCAAGTTTCTTTTCTGTATTAGTATCCCAAAGGCGACAAGTATCTGGACTAATTTCATCTGCTAAGATAATTTCATTTTTGTTGCTATTTTTTAATCTTCCAAATTCAACTTTAAAATCAACTAGTTTTATTCCTATTCCTCTAAACATTCCTACCAGAAAATCATTTATTCTATGTAACTGTTTGTCAATTTTCTCAATTTCTTTTTTAGTTGCCCAATTAAAAGCATAAATATGCTCTTTAGATATTAACGGATCACCAAGTTCATCATTTTTTAAACAGTATTCAATCAAAGGTTCATTTAATACAGTTCCATCCTCTATCCCAAGTCTTTTAGTTAAAGAACCAGTTGCAATATTTCTTACTATAAATTCGATTGGTATAATGTTTACATGCTTGATTAATTGTTCTCTCATATTAATTCGTTTTATAAGATGATTTCTAATACCTGCTTGTGCTAGGCATGTGAGAATATGTTCTGAAATTCTATTATTTAAAATACCTTTACCATCAATTACAGATTTTTTTTGATTATTAAAAGCAGTGGCATCATCTTTAAAGTGTTGAATTACATTATTTTTTTCACTACAAGAATAAATAATTTTTGCTTTACCTTCATATAATTTTTTACCTTTTTTCATTATTTAAAAACTCTTCTAAAAATAAAATTTATATTTTTAAGGTGTTTAGAAAATTTAAATATATTATTTAATTTCTTTTCCGATAGTTTTGAAACAATTAATTTGTCAGTCTTTATTAATTCCATTAAGTTTATGTTTTTAGAATAGCTATTTTTTGCGTGTTTTTGAATAATTTTATAGGCTTTTTCCCGTGCAAGTCCTGATTTAGTTAACTCTAACATCAACTCTTGAGAGAAAATTACTCCTTTTGTCAGATTTAAATTTTTTAACATATTTTTTGGATAAACAATCATGTTATCTAAAAGGTTAGATAATCTAACTAATGCAAAATCTAAAGTAATGTTTGAATCCGGTCCAATATTTCTTTCAACACTTGAATGAGAGATATCTCTTTCATGCCAAAGTGCAATATTTTCTAATGCAGGGGTTACATGACTTCTAACAATTCTTGCTAAGCCTATTAAATTTTCACTTAAAATAGGATTTTTTTTGTGTGGCATTGCTGATGAGCCTTTTTGATCTTTTGAGAAAAATTCTTGCAATTCATAAACCTCAGATCTTTGCAAATGTCTTATTTCAGTAGCCACTCTCTCAATTGATCCTGCAATTATACCTAAAACTGAAAAATAATAAGCATGTCTGTCTCTTGGGATTATTTGAGTTGATATTGGTTCTGGTTTTAATTTTAATTTCTTTGAAACATAAATTTCAACTCTTGGATCTATATTTGCAAATGTTCCAACTGCACCAGATATTGCACATGTAGAAACTTCATTTATTGCTCTTTCCAATCTTATTTTATTTCTTTTAAACTCTTCATAAAAAGATGCCAATTTAAGCCCAAATGTAATCGGCTCCGCATGGATGCCATGACTTCTTCCAATACAAGGAGTAAATTTATACTTATTTGCTTTTTTTTTTAAGACACTTAAAATTTTATCAATGTCTTTTAGAAGTATTGATCCTGATTGGACTAATTGAATATTAAAACTTGTATCTAAAACATCTGATGAAGTCATACCTTGGTGCAAGTATCTAGCTTTAATTCCAGCTTTTTCAGTTATAGATGTTAAGAAAGCAATAACATCATGTTTTACTTTATTTTCTATTTGATGAATTCTTTTTACGTTTATTCTCCCTTTTTTTCTTACTATTTTTGATACGCCTCTTGGTATTATTTTTAATTTCTCCATTGCTTCAGCTGCAGCAACTTCGACATCTAACCAAATTTTATATTTATTTTCCTCTGACCAAATTTTTACGAGCTCTTTTCTTGAATATCGAGATATCATTTAATATGGGGGCTTCGTATAACCTTTAACAGATTCTGTGAAAATTTCATAACCATTTTCTGTAATTCCTATAGTGTGCTCGAATTGTGCGGAAAGTGATTTATCTTTTGTTACAGCAGTCCATCCGTCATTTAACACTTTTGACTCGAATTTGCCTACATTAATCATTGGTTCAATTGTAAAAGTCATACCTGGTGTTAATTCATTTCCAGTATCTTTTTTACCATAATGTAAAACATTAGGAGGCTGATGAAATACATTACTTATTCCATGACCACAAAAATCTCTAACTACGCTAAAACCTTTTTTTTCTACATAAGATTGAATTTCATAACCTATGTCGCCTAATTTTTTACCAGGTTTTAAAATTTTAATAGAGTTCATAAGAGACTCGTAAGTAGCATCAATTAAATTTTTTGCTTTAACAGAAATATCTGGGACGATAAACATTCTGCTTGTATCGCCATAATAATCGTTAACTATTGCTGTAACATCAATATTCAAAATATCACCTTCAACTAATGTCCTGTCAGATGGAATTCCATGACAAATTACATGATTTAAAGATGTACAAACAGATTTCCTATAACCTCTATAAAAAAGTGGAGCAGAGTATCCACCATGATCTTTTATAAATTCAAAACATAGATCATCAATTTTTTGAGTACTGATACCTGGTTTGATATAATCAGTAATCATATCTAGCGTTTCAGATGCTAGTTTTCCAGCAATTCTCATTTTTTCAAATTTTTCAGAGTAATTATTCATCAATAATTTTTATTTTTTTTTCAATTCTAATTTCTTTGCTGCTGATATTACATCTATAAGCAATAAATTTTACACCATGTTTTCTAGCAAAAAGATAGTTTTCATAATATTTTTCATCAATATCTTTAGCAATCTTAAATTTTTTTATACCTTGGATTTGAGTTAAAAATAAGACGTATGGTTTATAGCCTTTTTTGATTGATTCTTTAAGATTAAGCAGATGTTTTGATCCCCTACTTGTTACGGCGTCTGGGAATTCACTTATCTCTCTTTCTCGATTTAAAGTAACATTTTTAACTTCTATTAAATTTTTATCGCACAAGAAATCAAACCTAGTATCCGTCGAGTATTTGAATTCTGGTTTTATATTCTTAATATTTTTAAATTCCTCCATTAATTTATTCTCAAGTGCATGTTTTACAATTTTATTTGCTTTATGAGTATTCACTCCAACTAAATTATTTCTTACTTTTATAACTTCTAAAGTGAATTTAAGTTTACGATTTGGATCATCGTTTTTTGTTAACCAAACTTCATTACCTTTATCTAACAATCCCTGCATTGAACCAGTATTGGGGCAATGAGCGGTAATGACTGTATTTTTTACTTTTATATCTACAAAAAATCTCTTATATCTTTTGATTAATTTGCCTTTAATTAAACTATTGGTAAACTTCATTGAATTTTATTTATATTTGTAAATGACAAATAAAAAAGAAATAATTGCAGGAATTATAATCATAGGTAATGAAATATTATCTGGTAGAACCCAAGATATTAATACTAAAACTATATCCTTATGGTTGAATACTATTGGTATTAAGGTTACTGAGGTAACAATCATAGCTGATGTAGAAAAAACAATCATCGATACTGTTAATGAGTTTAAAAAAAGATTTAATTATGTCTTTACCTCAGGTGGTATTGGACCAACACATGATGATATTACTGCTCAATCAGTTTCAAAAGCTTTTAATATTGAATACGGACCACACAAGGAAGCAATGAAAATTTTAGAAAATTATTATCAACCAGGGGAATTTTCTGAAGGAAGACAGAAAATGGCATGGATGCCTGTTTCAGCAAAATTAATTTATAATCCGAGTAGTGGCGCACCAGGTTTTAATGTTGAAAACGTTTATTGTTTGCCAGGTGTACCATCTATACTTAAATCTATGATTGGAGGTTTAACAAACGAACTAGTTGGTGGAGATCCAATTATTAGTCACACACTCAGCTTAAGAACTGTAGAAAGTGAAATTGCAAAATCTTTATCAAACGTTCAAGATAATAATAAAGATGTTGACATAGGCAGTTATCCTTTTTTTAAAGCAGGAAAATTAGGAGTATCGATTGTTTTAAGATCACCCGAGCAAAAAAAAATTGATAAGTGTAATTCAGAGATACTTAAATTTGTAAAAGAAAAAAATATCGAACTAGTAGAAAATAGTTGATGCTTTATTTTGCTTACGGAAGTAATTTAAATCACTTTCAAATGAAGAGAAGGTGTAAAGATTCAATATTTTTAAAAAAATATAACCTTAAGGAATTTAAACTAACTTTTAGAAGCAAATATAGAGCCGCAGATATAGAAAGAAAAAAAAATTCAATTGTTCCAGGTGGTATTTTTGAAATTTCAAAAAGTGATGAAAAAAAATTAGATATTTATGAAGACTTTCCAATTTTATATAAAAAAATCTATATCAATTATTATAATAAAAAAATGATGACCTATACCATGGTTGATAAAACTGAATTTAGGTATCCAACCGAAAGATATTTAAATGTAGTAAAAAGAGGTTATAAAGATTGTAAATTAGATATGAAATATTTAATTACTGCTTTAAAGAATACTAGATAAAAGAAACAAAATATTTATGTATTAAATAGCCAACTACCAATAACAGTATTCCTGATCCATAAATTAAATAAAAATTCATACCGAAAGACTTTGAAAAGAAAAAAGGCAAAAAGAATAAATAACTTACTGGAATCGCAATTAATATACTCTTAGTAAAAGTTACAGTTTTATCTACGTCTTTGTATTCGTAGTATGAAAATAAAATTGCTATTAATGAGACGATTGGTAATGCAATAATAAATCCTGCTAATTTTGGGTAAATACCAGACAACCAACTAGAAAAAGCTATTATTAATGCTGCTAAGATTACTTTAAATGTAAAAAATATCATGTTTTACTTTTTACATTTTTTACATAATCCAAAAAATTCTAAATTATACTTATTATATCTCATACCAGTTTCATCCTGAAAATTAGCTAAATATTTAGAAAGTTTCGGATTGCTTATTTCTGTAACCATTTCACAGCTATCACATATTGAAAAAGCTGTTGCGTTAGATATGGTACAACTATCATTTTTACATGCTACAAAAGCATTTTTACTTTCAATTTTGTGAATTTTTCCAAGTTTAATTAATCTATCAAGCGCTCTATATACTTGCGGGGGTGCTTTAATTCCTTTTTTTTGGACACTAAATAAAATTGAATAAGCTTTTAAAGGTTCTTTAGCCTTTTCAATAATTTCTAAAACTATTTGTTGGTTTTTTGATAGGAAGTCGATTTTTTGAGTCATATTCTATTTTACCAAGTCCATATTATTTTTTCAATTGTCTTAACTTATTTATTTTTAAAAATGATAAAATAAATAAAAGTAATGCAGCTGTTATAATTGAGGGGCCGGATGCTGAATTAAATTGCATTGAAGAAAACAACCCAACTAAAACAGCTAATATACCACCTATAATAGATAAAACTACCATTTGCTGAGGATTGTTTGCTAAATTTCTTGCCATTGCAGCTGGTATTATCAGCATGCCAGTAATTAATAATATCCCAACCATTTTGATTGATATAGCAATAATTGCAGCCATTAATATTGTAAAAATAATATTTACTTTTTCTGGTTGCATTCCTTCTGCTTCTGCTAGCTCGTAATTTACCGTCGATGCGAATAAAGGTTTCCAAATAATTTTAAGTATCAATAATATTATTGCTCCCCCGACCCATATAACTAACAAATCTTTTTTACTAACAGCTAGTATATCACCAAATAATAAGCCCATTATGTCAAAACGAATGTAAGATAGAAATCCAATTACTACCAATCCAATTGCCAAAGATGAATGTGCTAATAGCCCCAATAAAGCATCACCGGGTAGTTTTGTAGTTTTCTGCAACCGTAATAGAATTAAAGCTATTGCAGATGAAACTAATAAAACAGAGAAAGAAATATTTATATCAAAAGAAAAAGCGAGTGTTACCCCTAACAATGCTGAGTGGGCTAATGTACCTGCAAAAAAAGATAATCTTCTCCAGATAACAAAGCAACCTAGGGGTCCTGTAACAAACGCTAAACCAAGACCGGCAGCAAGTGCTCTTATGAAAAAATCATCAAACATTTATTTTTTAGTTTCTATTGATCCATCTGTAGAATGGGTGTGATCATGGTCATGTTCATAAACTGACAATATTGTTGAAGCTCGATCACCAAATAATTCTTTATATTTACTATCATTAGCAACAGCTTGTGGAGTTCCTGAGCAACAAACATGACCATTTAAACATACTACATAGTCCGTAGCTGACATTACTACGTGTAAGTCATGTGAAATTAATAATATACCGCAACCTAATTTTTCAGAAATTTTTTTAATTAATTCATAAAGGGCGATTTCTCCTTTAAAATCTACTCCTTGAACAGGCTCGTCTAGTACTAGAAGATCAGGTTTTTTAGCTATTGCTCTTGCAATTAAAACTCTTTGAAATTCTCCACCAGACAAATTTCTTAAATCGTTATTTTTTAAGTGTTTGACACCGGTTAGGTCTAATGCAGTATCGATTTCATTATTTTTAAGATTTTCAGTTAAAAGCATAAAATCTGATACTCTAAGAGGTAAAGTCCAATCAATTGAAATTTTTTGTGGAACGTAACCGATCTTATCTGTAAATTTATATACTTTTCCCTCTATATTCTTAAGAATCCCTAGAGCAAGTTTAGCGGTAGTAGTTTTTCCAGAACCATTTGGACCTATTAAAGTTACAATTTTTCCTCTTTGAACCTCGAAGGAAACTCCTTTTACAAGCCATTTTTTATCAACTTGTACGCCAGTATTTTCTAATTTGACGAGAGTGTTATTATTTTCTTTCATATCTCAAATTTAATAGTTGACTATTATAATTTGTTATAATATTACGCATTGTTATAATATAACAATTTAATAATTATGCGAATTAAATCAAAAATCCCTTTTATATTATCACTAGTTTCAATATTATTTTACTTTTCTTCATTAAAAGCTGAAATAAAGGTAGTTGTATCAATAAAACCAATACATTCTCTTGTAAGCTATATTATGGATGGAGTTGGAACACCAGATTTAATAGTTGATGGTTATAATTCTCCACATGGATTTAGTCTAAAACCATCTCACGCAAAAATGTTGCAAGAAGCAGATATGGTTGTTTACGTAGGAGAGGGAATTGAGGAATTTTTAGAAAAACCTTTAGAGTCTATATCAAAGAACTCTGTAAAATTTGAATTAATGGATCAAAGTGGAATTAAAAAATTGAAGTTTAGAGAAAGAAATATTTTTGGAGATCATGATGACCATGACGATCACGGCCACGGAAAAAAGAAAAAAGATGACCATGACGACCATGATGATCATGATAAGAAAGCTAAAAAAGAAGATCACGATGACCACGATGATCACGATCATGATAAAAAAGCTAAAAAAGATGATCATGATGATCACGGACATGACGACCATGGACACGGACATGGTGAGTTTGATCCACACATCTGGCTAGATCCAATGAATGCAAAAACTATTGTTAAAAAGGTTACAAACCAATTATCAAAATTAGATAAAGAAAACAGTTCAATCTATAAAGCAAATTCCAAGAAAGCTTTAAAAGAGTTAGATCAAATGATTAAAGAAGTTAAATCAGATGTCAACAAAGATGCTAAAGTTGTAGTATTTCATGACGCTTATCAATATTTTGAAAAAAGATTTAAGGTAAATATTATTGGTGCATTAACCGTAAATACAGACGTCTTACCAGGTGCAGAACAGCTTGCTGAAATCAGAGAAGTAATAGAACATGAAAAAGTAACATGCGTTTTATCTGAACCTCAATTTAATCCTGACATTGTTGAAACTATTGCAAAAGATACAAACATCAGTTCTGGGGTTCTAGATCCTTTAGGTGCCACACTTGATAGTGGAAAAACTCTTTATTTCGATCTTATCAAAAACATCTCCACTTCAATTAAAAGCTGTTAGATTCCACCTCTTTTTTAAGAGGCTTTTTAACACATAGAAATTTTTTAAAATCATACTAATTTTTGAGTATGTCTGATCTAAACACACATTTGGGACCTAAAAATTTTAGTGACAAGTTTGCATTAAATTTTACAAAGTTCCTGAGATTTCTTGCTGATACCTTTTTTAAAAAGAGGTATGGACATAGAGCAGTTGTTTTAGAAACAGTTGCAGCTGTACCTGGCATGGTTGCTGGTATGTTAATACACTTTAAATCATTACGTAAAATGGAAGATGATAGAGGTTGGATAAAGCTTCTTTTAGATGAGGCTGAAAATGAGAGAATGCATTTAATGACTTTCATTCATATTGCAAAACCAAACTGGATTGAAAGATTTATTATATTAATAGCACAAGCAATATTTATTGTTACATACTCTTTAATTTATATAATTTCTCAACGAACCGCTCATAGAATTGTTGGATATTTTGAGGAAGAGGCTGTGAGAAGTTATACTGAATATTTGCACGAGCTTGAAACTGGTAAGATTAAAGATCAACCAGCACCAGATATAGCAATAAATTATTGGAACTTACCACTAAACTCTACTTTAAAAGATGTTGTAAGAGTTATTAGAGATGATGAAGCAGGCCACAGAGACGTTAACCATAATTTTGCAAATTTAATAGATAGCAGAACTAGCATTAAAAAGACTTCAAATATGACTGAAGAAAAAGTAGAGATAAAAAATTCAAATGAGGAATTAAAAAAATGAAAAAAATATTTTTAATTATATTAACATTAACTTTAATGAACTCCTTATCCTTAGCAGATAAAAATATGAAAATTGGCTCTAAGGGAAAAATGGAAGATGTAACAAGAACAATTCAAGTTAAAATGTATGATAATTATTATGAACCTAATTCTTTCAATATTAAAAAAGGCGAAACCATTAAATTTGAAGTTATAAATGTAGGCGAATTAGTGCATGAATTTAATATTGCTAATGCAATGATGCATATTAAACATCAGCCAGAAATGGAGAGAATGGTTGAAAATGAAATATTATTAGGTGATAAAATTGATAAAGATAAAATGCAAAAAATGGCAGCAATGGATAAATCAATGGGTCATTCCCACAGCAATAGTGTATTATTAGCTCCAAAAGAAAAAGGAATTTTGATTTGGAAATTTGAAAATGCTGTTGATATAGAAGTTGCTTGCAATGTTCCTGGACATTATCAAGCTGGCATGATTGCAGCAGTTAATCTAGACTAAAGTTTTTTAACAATGAGTTCTGAAGCTATTAAATTTAATTGGAATTGTAAACATACTTGGAGAAGAAGTGCAAAAAATACCGCTTGGTGTTTACTTGGTTGTGCAATTGGAGACTTTGGAACAATTTTATTTTTTCAAATAACTAAAATACCATTTCCTGTTCTAGGAATTATGACACTTGCAATCATTAATGGATTAATAACAAGTATTATTTTAGAAACTATAATTTTGTTACGACAAAATTTTAAATTTTCTAATGCTCTAAAAACAGCATTAGGAATGAGCTTTATCTCTATGATCAGTATGGAAGTTGCAATGAATTTTACTGATTATCTACTTACTGGTGGCGCAATACTTACATGGTGGGTCGTACCGATTATGCTTATAATAGGGTTTTTAACCCCTTGGCCATATAATTATTGGAGATTAAAGAAATTCAATATTAGTTGTCATTAAAACTTTACATTTAAAACAAATTATCCATAAATTATTAAAAATAATGTTGAGAGTATTTAATGGCGTTAAAAAATCTTTGTTCAGTTTTTATAGTTTTACTTTTTTCTTTTTCACTATTTTTTTCTAAAGCAATAGCCGAACCAAGCTTTGTGCAAAGCAAATCAATCGAGGCATCCACTTATTTTGGATTAACGTTCAATAATGATGGAACAAAAATGTATACTTTAAGAAGTGAATTAAAAGTCGATGCAGTTATCGAACATACATTAACTACCGCATATGATATTTCAACGGCAACCGTAAATAATACTAAAGTAGTACATGTAAGTGGAGGTAACGACTCTCATGTACCAACACAAGTAGTGTTCAATAACGATGGAACAAAAATGTTTATTGTTAACCATGCTGGTAGAAGGACAGTAGATTACTGGTCACTAACCACTGCATTTGATGTTTCAACTGCTACATTTGATGGCGAATATAGTCTCATTGGTAAAGAACAAAGAGCTAATTCAATTGCATTTAATAATGATGGTACCAGAATGTTTATTGCTGGTGTAGGAAATGATTCACAAGTGCGTGTTCATGAATTTTCACTAGATACAGCATTTGATCTTAGCTCAGGAGTTACTCAACTTAATACTGAAGACCTAATTTCTTTTCAAAATCACATAGATGGAGTTACTTTTAATTACGATGGTACTAAAATGTATACCATTACATTAATGAATTCCGATGTTCCATCTTTAGCACTAGATTTGATGTATCAGTTTAAATTAACTACACCTTATGATGTTTCTACTTTATCACTTGAAGGCACTTATACTGTAAGTTCTGTTAGTGGAGATTCAAGAGAAGTTGTGTTTAGTAATGATGGAAGTAAAATGTTTATCATTGATGATGATAATGATAAAGTTCATGAATTTAACCTAAGTTGTGATTGGAGTGTAATTGATGGTGCTTGTGATGATCCAATAACTACTACTGATGGGGGTAAAGATATTTTAAGCTCAATCGAGTCTCAAACTGCAACAGCAAAACAAATTGTTATACATGCAACAACACCAGTTCTTAATCGAATGTATTGGTTAAGACGTCATAGAGCTAATGATAAATTAAGTAATCAAAATATTAAATTTAACTTTTCAAATTCAATGATGGCATCTTTATCAAAAGTTGTCCCAGTATCTAATAAAACAAATGAGGTTCTGAATAAATTATCTGATAATTGGTCTTTTTGGAGTGAGGGTAGTGTAAGTATTGGTAAGACTGGTGATACATCTACATCATCCTCTAAAGATATTAGTAGCAAAGGTGTTACAATTGGTATGGATAAAAAGATAAGTAAAAACAAATTATACGGCTATGCACTTCGACTTGGCAGAGATAGGGTTGATGTTGGTTCATCTGGATCTTGGTTAGATACCACTTCAAATAGTTTGTCATTTTATGGAACATTTCCTCAAGATGATGAAAGATTTATCGAAGGAATTCTTGGTATAGGTACACTAAAAACTGATACTCTTAGAAAAACTACATTAAACTACCATACTGGTGAAAGAGATGGCGCACAAGTTTTTGGGTCAATTAATTATTTTACAATATATGAAAAGGAGAAATTTAACTTTGCTCCGAACTTAAGAATTGATCTTAGTTATACAGAGTTATCTAAATATAGAGAAACTGGAAGTACAGCATTAGTTTATAAAAATCAAATTATCGAAACTGGAATGATATCTACTGGTTTTACGGTTAGTGATGTCCTTGATTTTGATTCACTTACATTTAAGCCAAACGGTGGATTAGAGATTGGACTAGATTTTAGCCCCTCATCAGATGCCACGTATCGTTATCTTTCTGAAACTACAGAATACACAAAGTCTATAGACCAAGATTCAAAGAACATAAGAGCAAACATAGGATTTGATTTAATAACTGAGGACGGTTTATCCATAATGACCATCTATGAGAGAAATCAGAGTGATAATTCTCATAGTGATACTTTATATTTAGGATTTGGTTATATACCTGATGATAACAGCGAATATGCTTTGACTTTTGATAATGATAAAGCATCTTTGAATTATAATCGTGACTTAAATGGTTTTGATATCAAAATGAGTTCAAATTATAATTTTATGGGTGAAATCCCAGATTATGGTGCAAATTTAGAAATATCTAATAAATTTTAATTGGATAGCCAAATAGTTTGAAAAGGATCTAAAGTAATATTATTTTTACTAACCGTAGCTCCAATTATTAATTCTTTGTGCTTTTTATTTGTTAGTTGAATTTTAATACTTTGAGTTTTTGAACTTAAATTTGAAATACACATTACAGTTTGTTTTTTATCTAAACTTATTCTTTTAAATGCAAATATCTTTGGTCCAAGGTTCATAGTTTTCCTCAATGCATTGGGATGAAAAGCTTTATTTTTTTGTTTAATGCCTAGTAAGTTTGTTATTTCCTCGTAGATTAAATAATGCTTTGAGTTCTTATTTTTTAATAATTTATTCAAACGTTCTGCACTCCATTTATATCTATTTAAATCTCTTTTATTATTTGAAATAATGTATTTATTAACGTCATTTGAAGTTCCAAACATTGAATTAAAATAAACTGCTGGAATACCTTCAAAAGAAATCATTATTGCATGAGCACATAGATATCTTGCATAATGATACTTTCCTTTAGGATCGGTATCAGTTTTTTGAAATGCATTAAACAAAGTAATATTAGCCTCATATACCTTTTTTGATTTTCCTTGGACTTTTCTAAACGAAAATTCTCCACCATTTTTTTTAAGTCTTTTAAACATTTTATTGATGGCATCTTTATTTAAAAGACCTTCAACTGGCCTCATACCAATACCGTCATGTGATGCAATAAAATTTAGATAACTATTGCCTAGTTTGTTTTGTGGCAATTTTTTACTCCAAGAAGTTATTTTTCTACTATCTTCAAATAATAATGAATGAACCAAAAGGGGAGGTAATGAAAAATTATAAATCCAGTTTGCCTCATCATTATTACCAAAGTAACTAATATTTTCTTTTTCAGGCAAGTTTGTTTCGGTTACAATTATTGCTGGTTTGTTTAAGCTATCACAAACAATTCTTAATATTTTAATAATTTCGTGAGTTTGTTTTAAATTTATGCATTTAGTTCCGCTTTCTTTCCATAGATAAGCTATAGCATCCAATCTAAATATATTTACTCCATGATTAATCAAATTAATTATAATTTTGATAAATCTAATTAAAACTTTTGGATTTTTAAAATTTAAATCAATCTGATCGTTACTAAATGTTCGCCAAAGATATCTATTTTCACCAAAAATATTTACTTTCTTTAATAAACGATGTTCTCTTGGTCTAACTACATTTTTAGAATTAAATTTTTTATTGACAGTAAAAAAATAATTTTTTCCTGGTGAATTGTTTCTTAAGTAGTTTTTAAACCAAAGACCTCTCGATGATGAATGATTAATTACAACATCAGCCATAATAAAACTTTTTTTTGAAAAACCTTTAATATCACTCCATTTACCTAATCTTGGATCAATTTTGTAGTGATCCTTTACAGCAAAACCACTATCGCTGCTTGATGGATAAAAGGGTAGAAAGTGAACGGAGTTGAAGAATTTACTTAAGTATTTTTTATGAAACTTTTTAAACTCAGCAATAGATTTATTCGTTTTTGTGCCTAAAACACTATCCCCATAACAAATTAAGAGTGATGTTTTTTCTGATAAATTAAAATTTTTCTTTGAATTTTTTATTTTATTAGACTTATTAATGCTTTTAACTATGTCATCAGTGAAGCTTAGTAATTCTTTATTAGTAAAGATTGGTTTATAAATTTTTCTTAATTTAAGATTAATTTGATTTCGGATTTCTGAGGAATTCATTATTTATGTTTTTTATTATCCTCATCAACAGCATGTTTTAATCTTTCTAGAAAATCTGGTATTGCGCTTTTAACTCGGCTCCACGTTGGTATAAAAGGTGTATCCATTGGATTTTTAAAAAATGACTCTCCTGCTTTCATTATATTAAGAGCAAACAATTCAACTGCCTTTTCCTCAGTATGAGAGTCGAACTTTAAGCCATTCATTTCAGCATCACTTCTATATGTATCTATTAAGTCTAATGCAGATCTATAGTAAGTAGCTTTTAAAGATCTAAAAGTTTCAAGACTGAATGAATTTCCTTGTGTCGCGAGTTTTCTAATCAATGTTTTAATAATATCTATCGACATTCTCGAAAGTCCTTTTTTATCATCACTAATCGAAAGCTCTTGGTGTTTATGATCATAGGTATCGGCTAGATCAACTTGGCAAACATTGTTTGGAGAAAAATTTCTCTGCATTTCAGATAATACTCCAACCTCAATACCCCAATCTGATGATATTCTTAACTCTGGTAATATATTTCTTCTAAAAGAAAATTCTCCAGCTAATGGATACTTAAATGATTTCATAAATTCTAAATAATCACTTCTACCAATTGTTTTTTCTAAAGCTGTTATTAATGGAAACACAAGTAATCTTGCAACCCTGCCATTCATTTTTCCTTGAGCTATCCTTGGGTAATATCCTTTGCAAAATTCAAAGTTAAATAGTGGATTAACCACAGGATAAAATAATTTAGCTAGCATCCTTCGATCATACGTTTTAATATCGCAGTCATGTAGAGCAACTGATCTTGCTTCATCTCTTGCAATACACATGCCAAGGCAATACCAAACATTTCTTCCCTTACCAAGTTCATTAGGTGCAAGATCTTTTTTTTTTAATTCATTATGAAGTTTTTTAAGCTTAGGTCCGTCATTCCATAAAATTGAGAAAGGAGTTTTAAGTTTTTTAAAGAATTTATGAGCTTTATCTGCTTGTTTTTTATTTGCTCTGTCTAAACCAATAATTATATGACTTAGATAATTTACTTTACTTATTTCACTAACAATTCTTGGTAATGCATCTCCTTCAAGTTCTGAATAAAGACTTGGAAGAATTAACTCCATTTTTCTCTCTTTAGAAAATTTTAATAAATCTTTTTCTATGTCCTTAGTAGATTTTGTGCCGAAATCATGCAAACTTGAAATAATACCATTCTGGGAAAAATCACTCATAATAAATTTTAATCCGTTTATTTAACTTTTTCTAGCGCCATTTTGACAACTTCTTCCCATCCAAGTGGAGCAGATTGTTTCGAAACTAAGCAATTATTTATATTTATTGGCTCCATAAGAAATTGATCGTTAAATACTAGACATGCAATGTTACTATTTCTTAACATATCTAGATCATTATAATTATCGCCAACACCAATTGTTTTAATTTCATCTTCAGTTTTTTTAATTATTTTAATAACTCTATTCATTGCTTTGAGTTTACTTACATTATCGCAAATATTCATCACACGCCCACCCTCGTGAAGAGACAAACCAATATTTTTTACGATTTTAAGTAAATCTTTTTTTTGTTCATTATTTCCTCTAAATAAAATGGGTGTTGAATAACTTCTATTAAGTACATTTTTTAAAT